>JBFWNN010000174.1:0-2502 GCA_050251035.1 Parvibaculaceae bacterium | reverse complement strand
TCTGAACTTCATCCTCGTCATCGAGAACAACCAGTATGCCGTCTCGACGCCGATCGAGGAATCGACGCGCGAGACCGATCTCTACAAGCGGGGCCTGAGCATCGGCGTCGAAAGCCATCAGGTCGACGGCAACGATCCGCTCGCGGTCTATCACTTGACCGCCGAGGCCGTGGAGAAATGCCGGGCCGGCAAGGGTCCGATCCTCATCGAGGCCAAGACCTTCCGCCATATGGGCCATCATGTGAACGATCCGGGCAAATACATGCCCGAGGAACGCCTTGCCTATTACAAGGCGCGCGATCCCGTCGACAGGGCGCGTGCCGCCCTCGTCGAGATGTCGGGCGTCTCCAAGGCCGAGATCGATGAGATCGAGGCGGAGATCGCCGCCGAATTTGCCGACGCGGTCAGCTTCGCCAGGGACAGCCGCGAAATCACCCCGGCCGAGTTCAGAGAATTCATCGCCAGCTATTGACGGGAGCCGCCGTGACAGTTCGGGAAATCATGTATCGCGAAGCGCTGCGCGAAGCTCTCGATGAGGAGATGCAGCGCAACAGCGGCGTCTTCATCATCGGCGAAGGCATTGCCGAGCGCGGCGGCTCTTACAAGGTCACCGAAGGGCTGCTGGCGAAATATGGTCCGAAGCGCGTGCGTGATACGCCGATCGCCGAAGCCGGCATGATCGGCGTCGGCGTCGGCGCGGCGATTGCCGGTGCGCGTCCCGTCGTCGAAATCCTCTATATCGATTTTGCCATGCTCGGCATGGACATGATCGTCAACCAGGCGGCGAAGTTCCGGCTGATGACCGGCGGCGACGGTCGCGTGCCTTTCGTCATGCGCACCCAGGGCGGCGCCGGCGGTGGCGTTGCCGCGCAGCATTCGCAAAGCCTCGAAGCGCTCTTCTATCACATACCGGGCCTCAAGGTGGTGATGCCTTCGGTCCCCGCCGACGCCAAGGGCCTGCTCAAATACGCGCTGCGCCAGGACGATCCGGTGATGTTCCTCGAGCACAAGCATCTCTACATGACCAAGGGGCCGGTGCCGGAGGGCGAGCACATCGTCGAATTCGGCAAGGGCGACATCAAGCGCCAGGGCAAGGATGTCACGATCATCGCCTGGTCGAACATGATCCCGCGCGCGCTCGAAGCCGCAGCCGAGCTTGCGAAGGAAGGCATCGAGGCGGAGGTCGTCGATCCGCGCACCCTCGTGCCGCTCGATAAGGAGATGATCCTCACCTCTGTCGCCAAGACCAATCGCGTCGTCATCGTGCAGGAAGCGGTTCGCCGTGGCGGCGTCGCATCCGACATCACATCGATCATCCAGGAAGAAGCCTTCTATGATCTCGACGCGCCGATCGAGATCGTCGCCGGATTGAACACGCCCATCCCCTTTAATCTTGAGCTCGAGAAGGCAAGCGTGCCGCAGAAGGACGATGTCATCGCCGCCGTGAAGCGCACGCTGCATCTCAAAAGCTTCGCCATCGCCGCCCAGTGACACAAGCCATGACGTTGCATGTTCTGGAAAAGCTCGCGGCCACCAACCCTGATTGCGAGATCTGGTGGGATTCCTCCCCGCTTGTCTATGAGGGATGGAAGAAAGGCGTGCTCGCCCGCGCGCCGGCCGAAAAGCAGAAATCCTGGTCGGAGCAGCTTTCGCGCCTCTTCGATGCGCGGGCCATCGCCGGGACGGGCGAGATGGGTTTTCGCGGCGTGACCACCAACCCGCCACTGTCGTTGCAGGCGATCCAGGCCGATCCCGAATTCTGGCGCGGCGAAATTCAGCGCATCGCCGAAGAGGCGGGCGACGGCGATGTCGAGACGGTCTATTGGAAAGTCTATCTCGAAATCGTGCGCCGCGGCGCGGAAATGATCGCGCCCGTCTATGATGCCTCGTTCGGCAGATATGGTTTCGTCTCGGGCCAGGTCGATCCCCGTTTCACCGCCGACAGGCGCCGCATGCTGGAGCAGGGGCTGGAGCTTGCCGCGCTCCACCGCAATGTGATGGTGAAGATCCCGGGCTCGAAGGAAGGCTACGAGGTCATTGAGGAGCTCACCGCACGCGGCATATCGACCAACAACACGACCTCCTTCACCGTCCCGCAATATCTCGCCTGCATGAACGCCATCTCGCGCGGGCTTGAGCGCGCCAAGGCCGCCGGTGTCGATCTTTCACGCTGGCGCTCGGTCATCACCCATATGTCGGCGCGGCTCGGCAATATTGGCGACCTCAAGGCGCAGGCCGAGGAACGCGGCATTCTGCTGTCGCCGGAAGACATCCTTCATGGCGAGCTCGCCGTGATGAAGCGCGCCTATCATCTCGCCAGGAAGCTCGGCCATCCGAGCAAGATGCTGCAATGCTCCATGCGCGTGATCGACGGCCCGCGCGCCTCGAGCTGGCATATCGAGAAGCTCGCCGGCGGCGATTTCGTCTATACCTGCCCGCCGGGCTACATCGCGCAGCTCATGGAGGTGGAAGACCGCCTTCCCGCGTTCAGCGCCGAGGCCG
>JBFWNN010000173.1:0-2590 GCA_050251035.1 Parvibaculaceae bacterium | reverse complement strand
GCGATTTCCGTCCCCGCCCCGCCTGTGGCACAGTTCGGTCACACTGTTCTGCGATCACCGCGCCGGCCAAAAAACGTTGCCAGAAGGACCCTTACCATGATGCGTCTTGCCGCCGCCCTGCTCTTCTCCGCCGTCCTCGCCGCGCCGGCCCTCGCCGACAAGTGCCAGGACGACGTGAAGCAGATCGAGGCCGCGCTCGCATCGAAGCAGGTCTCGGGTGACGAGCGCGCCCAGCTCGAGGACATGAAGAATCAGGCGGCCCAGCTCTGCGCCGCCGGCAATGTCCAGGAAGGCCTCGACGTTTCGGCCGAAGCCAAGGCGATGCTCGACATCGAGTAAATTTCAAAAGCCAGCGGTGTCACTCGAAGCCGAAGACGGCGAGGATTATCGCGACGACCGCCCACAGGAAGACGCCGCCGATAAAAATGCCGAGCCGGTTGAGCAGTGCGGGATTCTTCGTGCGGAACATGATCCCGGCGACGCGGCGCGACATGACATGATTGCCGGTCAGCAGCACGACCGCGGCGATCTTGAGCCCGATCAGCAAGGTGAACGGCCAGTCTGCTAGCCACAGCAGCGTCAGTCCGGAAAGCCAGATGAAGGTGAGGATGCCGTCGCCGATCCGCGCGACGGTGCGCCGCTGGAGCGCCAGCGCCATGGCGAAATCGCCTTTGCGGCCCTGCGCCAGAAAGACATTCACCAGATTGGAGAAGCTCAAGCCGGTGCCGAGCGCAACACAGAGGATGTGCGAGGCGAGCGCGAACTCCCGCATCATAGGGTGATCGTTCCGGCCGACACGCGCACCGCCTGCCCGCCGACACGGACCGATACAAGATCGCGATCCCGAACGGTGGCCTCCAGGATGAGATCGGACGGCCGCCCCATCTCATAGCCCTGTTCCAGCACGAAACGATGCGTGCCGTCGGCGAGGCTCTCCGACTGGAGAATCTGGCGAGCGAGCAGCGCTGTCGCCGAGCCTGTCGCCGGGTCTTCGGCAATGCCGGCGGCCGGCGCGAACATGCGCGAACGGAACGAGGCATCCTTGCCTTCGCCGCCCTTTGCATAGACATAAGTGTTGTCGACATCGGCGCTGCTTGTGACATCACCCCATGCGGGCTCGCGCACCTGGGCGCGCTCGAGCACGGCGCGCGACGCGACAGGGATGAAGAAGAAGCGCGGGCCCCCTTCGATGACCGCCGGCCGATGAGTGTCGAAGCCGATCTCCGAGGCATCGAGCCCCAGCGCCGCGGCGATGCTTTTCGTGTCGGGCGCTTCGCCGGCGACGAAGGGAATGACGGGCGCGGTAAACATGCCGCGTGACGGTCCGCCGATGCGCGTCACCTTGACGGGGACGAGGCCCGCGACCTCTTCCAGCCTGATCTCGGTTTCGAAATTGCAGGTCTGCTTGTTCTTCAACTCGGCGAGCAGGATGGCGCAGCCGAGCGTCGGATGGCCGGCAAACGGCATCTCGCTTCCGGGACAGAAGATGCGCACCGCCGCCGTATTGGCGGGGTCGCGCGGCTTCATCACGAAGATCGTTTCCGAGAGGTTGAATTCGCGCGTGATGGTCTGCATCAGCGCCGTATCAAGCCCATCGGCACCCAGGACCACCGCGAGCGGATTGCCGCCGAAGCGCTGGCCCGTGAAGACGTCCAGCGTGTGGAAGGTCAGATCCATCAGGGGATGGTGATTTCGACCCTCTTGCCGGCGGCCAGATCGACCGGTTTCTCGCCCACGACAGCGCCATCCTTCACGGCGCGGACGATATAGCTTCCCGCATTGAAAGCCGCGTCGATCTTGTCGCCCCATTGCATGCCGAATTCCTTCTGCTCGCCCTGGATATCCTTCTCCTTGGCAAGCACATGGATGTCTCCCGCACCGGGCGAAGAGGCGGCGATGTAGCCGGCATTGAGATTGATTTTCAGTGCCGTCTGCTGGCCGGGCTTGATCTCGACATCCTGCGCGGCGGTCGCAAAGCCGACCTTCATGCTCACATGATACTTGCCCGCCGGAAGCTGGAAGATCGAGTTTGCATCATATTTGGTGGCGATCGATTTGCGCTCGCCGCTGATATCGGCCGCGCCCTCGCTGACTTCGACGGCCAGGTCCTTTGTGACATCAGGCCCGCCATCTGCGAATACCCCCGTCACGGCGAGCGTGCCTGCGCCGAGCGTCAGGACGAGATCCTGCGTCTGGCCCGCCGCGATCGTGAAAGGTTGCTCGGCCTTGGCATTGCCGATGGTCAGCCGTGCAAGATAGCTGCCGGTATTCATGAGGAAGGAAGCGGCACTGCCATATTTCGTGGCGATCCAGTTGCCATCCGGCCCGGCGATTTCCCAGGCCGCGCCGTCACCGGAGAGGTCGGCCTCCTCGCTGAATTGTCCGGTGAGCGAGACAATGCCGGCCTCGAGGCTCGGTTCGATCTTGAGCGTCTTCTGCGCGTCGATGGTGACGGGTATCTCGACCCGCGCCAGGTCGTCGATGACGGTCAGGATATAGTCGCCGGGCTCGGCCTTGAGCTTGACGTCGAGGCCATAGTCGGTGCGCTCCCATTCGCCCTGCGTGCCAGCGGCATTGCGCTTGGCGAATT
>JBFWNN010000172.1:0-2596 GCA_050251035.1 Parvibaculaceae bacterium | reverse complement strand
CCGTATGTGCGAAGACCTCGGATCTTTTATAATCGGGCGCGAAGAAACGGACGATCTCGCCATGCCGCGTGCCGCAATAGAGATGATCGTCGCGGTCGAGGATGACGTCTTCCGGCCCTTCGAGCTCGTCGAGGCCGATATAGTCGGTGCGCGACAGACGATTGTTCAGCGCATAGGGCGTGCCTGAATCGGGAAGCGCCGACTGCGTCTCGCCCATCTCGTGATAGATCGGCGCGACATAGACCTCGTTCAGCACCTTGTGGCGATTCTTGAGCCAGCGAATGTCGAGCGTCACGGCGGCGGCGAGCATGAGGCCCAGCACCATCTGGTTGGTGCCGGTGCCGAAGCCCAGACGGATGAGCCCGTTATTCATCACGAGAACGATGATCGCGCCCATGATGCCCTTGGCGATCGAGCCGCGTCCGCCGCCGAGGCTGTTGCCGCCGACGACCGCGGCGGTCAGCGCCAGGATTTCGAGATTGAGCCCGGTGCCCGGCCCAGCACCGCTCAGGCGGCAGGCGAAAAGAAAGCCCGCGAGCCCGCTGAGTAGGCCTGAAATGACATAGGACATGAACACGGTCCGGCGCACCCTGATGCCGGCATTGTGCGCCGAGCGCCTGGAGCCGCCGACCGCCAGGATATGCCAGCCGGGGCGCGTGCGGGTGATCACCAGATGGGCGATGAGCGCGATGGCGATGGCGGTGATGACGCTGACCGAAAGACCGAGAAATTTGCCGATGCCGATGAAGTCCCAGATTTTCGAAGTGACGCTCGAGAGCTGTATGCGCGCGCCGAAATCGACGATCAGAATATCGTAGATGGCGCGGCCGATGATCAGGGTCACGAGCGTCGTCAGAAACGCCCGGAGCCTCAGGAAGCCGATAAGATAGCCATTGACCGCACCGAAAGCGGCGCCGGTCGCGAGCGCCGCGAGCAGCGCCACGACAGTCGGCATCTCGAAGATAAAGAAGGTCGCCACCGCGGCGAAGGCGGCGAGCGCGAAGATCGAGCCGACCGCGAGATCGATGCCGCCCGCCAGCATGACGATGGTGAGGCCGGTGACGACGATGGAGAACTCGCCAAGCTGGCGCGTCGATTCGACAAGCGAGGACGGTTTGAAGAAGCCGGGAATGACGGAGCCGAAGGAGGCGACGGTAACGACGAGGGCCAGGAAGGGAATGGCGTTATCGGCCCAGCGTTTCGTCAGAATCTCGCCGATCACATGATCGGGGATGAAAGTGTAGCGCCAGCGCTGGAGCTGTTGGCGAAACGTCATCGTGCTGCCCGGCATCCCGAATTTGAAGTCAGCAAAAATGAGCGGCCGGCGCTGTGCCGGCCGCTCCGATATCATGCAAGACGATCAGTTGCCGGCCGCTGCCTGGAGCGCCTTGAGGTTCCAGCAGCTCCGCGGATGCATGTTGTCCTTGGTGATCGTCGTCTGCAGCGAATAGATATAGGCCGATGCCGTGCCGGGGGGCTGACCGCTCTGCAGCAGATACTTGATCATCGCGACCATCGCCTCGCTCTCATTATAGAGCTCGGTCGAGACAACGGCGTCAAACGTGCCATCCTGCAAGAGCTTGCAGTCGGTGGTTTCCTCGCCGCCGCCCGTTGTCACGAGATAGATCTGATCCTGCTTGCCGGCATCGCGGATCGCCGCGGCAGCACCGGTCGCGTCACCATCCCAGAAATCGATGATGCCGCAGATGTCCGGATTTTGCTGGAGCATGGTCGTCGTCACGTTGCGCGACGTCGTCGCATCCCAGTTGGAATCGGGCTTGGCCACCACCTGGAAATCCGGATGCTTGGCCAGCACCTCCATGATGCCGGCATATTGAAACAGGCTCGTCGCGTTGACCTGATCGCCCTGCACCAGGCCGATCTTCTTCGACGAATTGTCGCCGCAACCCTTGATGACCGCCTCGGCCTCAAGCTGGCCAAGCTTGTTCCAGTCGCCGCCGACATAGGCGTCGGCCTTGAAGTTCGCCGGGTTGTCGACAAGGATGACGTAGATCCCTTCGCTTTGCGCCCGCTGCATCAACTTGGAATAGGAGTTGAGGTCGAACGACATCACGATCAGCACATTGGGCTTCTCGCCCGCGGAGATGGCGTCAGTGATCGCCTGGGCGCCGGCCTCGACGCTCCAGTTGGGATCGCGCGTCTCGAACACGCCGCCGAAGCCCTCGACTTCGCGCTTCAGGATGGCGCTCCAGCCCTGGGCGAGATCGAAGCCCATGGCCATCGGCACGAGCACGACGCGCTTGCCTTCCATCGCCGCCTTGTAGGCAGCCGGCCCCGGATCGTCATCGGCCAAGGCCGCCGATCCCATCAGCATCGCGGCACCGGCAAATGCCGCACAATATGTCTTCCAGCTCATGTTCGCTTCCCTTTCGCTATTAATCCGTTGTTAGATGTCACCCTGCTGCGCCGTCTGCTCATCGCGCGGATTGAGCAGGCTGTCGACGATGATGGCGGCGAGCAGGATCGTCGACTTGATGAGATTCTGATAGATGTTCGGAATGTCGATGATGGTCATCGCATTGAGCATGATGCCGATGAGCAGCGCGCCGACGATGACATTGCGCATGCCGCCCTT
>JBFWNN010000171.1:0-2608 GCA_050251035.1 Parvibaculaceae bacterium | reverse complement strand
GTCGCCTATCGCGCCTTCACCACCGACAAGCGCAAGTTCATCGTCGCCGACACGCCGGGCCACGAGCAATATACCCGCAACATGGCGACCGGCGCCTCGACCGCCGATCTCGCCATCATCCTGATCGATGCGCGGAAGGGTGTGCTCACCCAGACGCGCCGCCATTCCTTCATCGCCACCTTGCTCGGCATCAGGAATATCGTCGTCGCCGTCAACAAGATGGACCTCATGGATTACCGCCACGACGTCTTCGCGGCGATCGAGGAGGACTACCGCGCCTTCGCCGGGAATCTGGGCCTTACGGACTTCACCTGCATTCCCTTGTCGGCGCTCAAGGGCGACAATGTCATCGAGCCCTCCACGTCCATGCCCTGGTATCATGGGCCGACGCTCATGGCGCATCTCGAAAGCGTGGCCGTGGGCGGCGACAACGGCGCCGGCGCCTTCCGCCTGCCGGTGCAGTGGGTCAACCGGCCGGACCAGTCCTTCCGCGGCTTTTCCGGCAGCATCGTCGAGGGCCAGGTGAAGCCCGGCGACGAGATCCGCGCCGTGCCCTCCGGACGCGTCTCGAAGGTCGAGCGCATCGTGACCTATGACGGCGATCTCGATCTGGGCGTTTCCGGCCAGTCGGTGACCATCACGCTCGAGGACGAGATCGACGTCAGCCGCGGCGACGTGATCTGCGCGGCGACCGCGCCGCTGGCGGTCGCCGACAAGTTCGAGACCCGCATCCTGTGGATGAGCGACGAGGAGATGCTTCCCGGCCGCCCCTATCTCATCAAGGCCGGGCCGCTCGTTCTTCCCGGCACGTTCGAAGCGCCCAAATACAAGGTCAACGTCAACACGCTCGAGCACGTGGCGGCGAAGACGCTGAGCCTCAACGAGATCGGCGTCGTCAATATCGATCTCGACCGCGCCATTCCCTTCGCACCCTATGGCGAGAACCGCCATCTCGGCTCCTTCATCGTCATCGACCGTTTTTCCAACAACACCGTCGGCATGGGGCTGATCAATTTCGCGCTGCGCCGCGCCTCCAACATCCACTGGCAGGCGATGGACGTGAACAAGGGCTCGCGCGCCGCCAAGGCCGGCCAGAGGCCGACCGTCCTATGGTTCACCGGCCTTTCCGGCTCCGGCAAGTCGACCATCGCCAATCTGGTCGAGAAGCGTCTGCATGCCGCCGGCCACATGACCTATCTCCTGGACGGCGACAATGTCCGCCACGGCCTCAACAAGGATCTGGGCTTCACCGATGCCGACCGGGTGGAGAATATCCGCCGCGTCGCCGAGGTGGCGAAGCTCATGGTCGATGCCGGCCTCATCGTGCTCGTCTCCTTCATCTCGCCCTTCCGCTCGGAACGGCTGATGGCGCGCGAACTCGTCGGCCAGGGCGAGTTCGTCGAGATCTTCGTCGACACGCCGCTCGCCGTCGCCGAAACCCGCGACGTGAAGGGCCTCTATGCCAAGGCGCGGCGCGGCGAGATCAAGAACTTCACCGGCATCGATTCCGACTATGAGGCACCGGAGAAGCCGGAACTGCGTCTCGACACGACGAAACTGTCGCCCGAGGACGCCGCCCAGCACATCATCGCCCATCTGACGGGGGCCGGCCGGCTCACGCCCGATGTCCCGGTCACCGATCCGCCGGGCTTCCAGTAATGGCGGAGCCCATCCGCTTCACCTGGCTGAACGGGCCCGACATCGCCCGCTTGCGCCTGACGGATGAAGAGATCCTGGCCGCGGTCGAAGGCGGCCTCCTGGCGCAGGGCCGGGGCCAGACGGTGATCGAGCCGCGCATGCATCTGACGCCCGATCCCGCCTTCCGTGGCCATTTCAATGTGCTGCGCGGCTATGTGGCGCCGCTCGCGCTCGCCGGCGTGAAGATCGTCGGCGATTATGTCGACAACTGGCGCAAGGGCCTGCCTTCGGAAATGGCCCTGCTCAACCTGTTCGATCCAAGGACCGGCATGCCGGTCGCCATCCTCGATGCGACCGCCATCACCGAGATGCGCACCGGCGCTCTGACGGCCCTCGGCGCCCGCCATCTGGCGCGCAAGGATTCGAAAATCCTCGGCCATGTCGGGGCGCGCGGCACGTCCTATTGGAACATCCGGCTGCTCGACCATCTCTTCGGCTTCGAGGAGATCCGCGTCCATTCGCGCCGCAAGGAAAGCCGCGAGGCTTTCGCCGCGGCGCTCGAGCGTGATCTCGGCAAGAAGATCATCGTCACCGAAGACTGGCAAAGCTGCCTCGAGGGCGCCGACATCATGGTCGAGGCCTCGCGCCTCGAGGAGCGCCAGGAGATCTTCAAGACGGCCTGGATCAGGAAGGGTGCCTGCGTCATCCCCTATGGCACGGTGAGCGCTCTGGAGCTTTCCATGCCCGCGATCATGGACAAGATCGTCATCGATGATTTCAGCCAGTTCCGGGCGGGGAAGTTCGGCGCGCTCAGGCCTCACATCGATCAGGGTCTCGTCAGCGAGGCGACGGTCCATGGCGAATTGGCCGAGATCGTCGCCGGGAAGAAGCCGGGCCGCGAGGCGGACGACGAGACGATCCTGTTCTGGCATCGCGGCCTGTCGCTCTCCGACATCGCGCTCGGCGCCGC
>JBFWNN010000170.1:0-2630 GCA_050251035.1 Parvibaculaceae bacterium | reverse complement strand
GGGCGAAGGTCGTGGCATCGCTCCTCAAGCCAAGCGGGCGGCTCTATCTCGCCGAAAGCCACCCGAACATCCTTCCCTTCGACTGGGTGGACGGCCGCATCGCGCCGCGCTTCGACTGGCGCACGCCCAAGGACCAGCCGATCGTCGAGGAGACGGAAAACACCTATACGGGCGCCGCCGACATCCTCGTCAACAAGCGGGTCTATGAATGGCAGCATCCGCTGTCCGACATCATCAACGGCCTGATCGCGGCCGGGATGCGGCTCGACTGGCTGCATGAGCATGCAGCGCTCACCTGGCCGCTCTTCCCCAACATGACGGCATCGGCAGACGGACTCTACCGGCTGCCGCCCGATCACGTGCAGTTGCCGCTGTCTTTCTCGCTCGCGGCGCGGAAGATCTAGCGTGCGTCCCGGCGAAGTGGAGGCACTTCGCCGAAAAGGGTTCGCGCCAATGTTGGAGCAATCCTTATCGCCAAAGTCTCCAACTTTGGCGGTGTTTGCTCCAACGCCCTACTGCACAGTGAGCTCGGTCCGCTCACCTGCCTTGACGCTGAACGGCGTCTCGCTGTCCGCCTTGTCGGTCGCGAAATCGGTCACGACCACATAGTCGCCCGCGCCGATGGTCGTCTGCAGATTTTCGCCATAGCCATAGGTGACCTGCTTGCGATTGCCCTGGATGTCCTTTTTCGCGGCGAAGATCCTGAAGCCGTCGGCGCCTTGCGCCGTGATCGCCACCACGCCGGCATCGAGCGCCACGTTCGCCTCCTTGAACTCGCCGACCGCGATCGACAGGGGTTGCTCGGCGGTGGCGGCCTGCATGTCGACGGCAATGACATAGTCGCCCGCCGGCAGATCGAACTGCGCGCCCGATCCATAAGCATAAGTGACCTGCTCGCGGGTGCCGTCGAGCTTCTTGGCGGCCTTGAAGATCCTCCATGAGAGATCGCCCGACTCCACCTTCTCGCCGCCGGCGGTGTAGAAGGCGTTGGCCTGAGCTTTGCCGATGCCGACGATGATGTCCTTGTCGATCGTCTGGCCGGCGGCGAGATGCATCGTCTGGCTGACCTCGCCGGCTCCGAGCTTGGCCGTCACCTTGGTCTCGCCGGCCGGAACGACGGTCTTGACCTGTCCGTAATTGGCGTAGGACGCGCCCTCGCCGGGATAGTCGATGATGATCTGGGCATCGCCGTCGATGTCGGCGCCGGGGGCGGGCCGGGCGCGCAGAATGAGCACGCCGGCATCCAGAGTGTATGTGGGCTCCGCCACTTTGCCGGCCTCGATGGTCAGCGGTTGCGCTATCTTCGCCTCGCCACTGTGGACCAGGACGATGTAGTCGCCCGGTTCGAGACTTTCCTTGAGGTCGTTGTAGCCGGACTTGACGCGTTCGCCTTCGCTGCCGGTCGTGGCCGTCCTGCGCACCTCATAATAGACGTCGATCGGAGGCTTCCCGCCGCCCGGCGCCAGCACGGTGTTCGGCATGAAATTGAATTCGGGGGCTGCCGGCTGAGGCTCAGGCTCGGGAGTCGGTTCCGGCGCGGGCGTCGCCACCACCACCTTGAGCGCGTCCTCGAGCGTTTTCTCGTCGCCGGCCTGAATGTATTTGCCGCCGGTATTCTCGGCGAGGCAGGCGACCTGCTGGCCTTCCTCCTCGGTCAGTCCAAAGCCGACGACATGCGCGGTGAAGTCGACGCCCGCCTGCTCCAGCTCCTTGCCGAGCGCGCACGGATCGGCATTGCAGGTTTCCAGTCCGTCGGTGATCAGGATGACCGTCGATTTGTCTTCGGTGTATTTCAGGTCTTCCGCGGCCTTCTTCACGGCGGCCGACAGCGGCGTCTTGCCGAGAAACTTCATCCGATCGGCCGCCGCGGTGATGGCCGATGCGGTGCCGGCGGCCGGCGGCACGACCAGCTCGATGTCGCTGCAGCTGCCCTTGGTGCGATGGCCATAGGCCATGAGGCCGAGCTCCATGTCGGCCGGCACGGTCTGCAGCACGTTCTTCAGCGTCTGGCGGGCGATCGCGAGCTTCGGCTTGCCGTCGATCTGGCCCCACATCGACCCGGACGCATCGAGAACGATGATCGTGCGCTCGGCCGCCTGCGCGGTTGTGGCCATGAGAAGGGTCATAAGGAGAAGAAAGATGCACCGCGCGAAGCTGCTCATGATGTCCTCAACTATCGATTGCCGTGCCCGCGAGGATATAGAAGGTCGCCCGGCCGGACAATGCGGATGCATCACGGGTGATGGACGTTCCGCCGGAATCCTGCTCACATGGCGCTCTTCAGGGTGGATGGGGAAACATGGCCAGTGATCTGATCATCAGGAATGCGACCTTGCCGGACGGGCGGACGCGCGTGAGCATCCTCGCCCGCAAAGGTCGGATCGCCGAGGTCGGCACCGTGCCGGCCATCGAAGGGGTCGCCGAGATCGATGCCAAGGGCTATCTCGTCTCGCCGCCTTTCGTCGATGCGCATTTCCACATGGACGCGACCCTGTCGCTCGGTCAGCCGCGCATGAACGAATCCGGCACCTTGCTCGAAGGCATAAAGCTGTGGGGCGAGCTCAAGCCGCGCCTCACGCATGAAGCCGTCATCGAGCGCGCCTTGCGCTATTGCGACCTCGCGGTGGCGC
>JBFWNN010000169.1:0-2664 GCA_050251035.1 Parvibaculaceae bacterium | reverse complement strand
CGGCGCCACGATGATCTATGTCACCCACGACCAGATCGAGGCGATGACGCTTGCCGACCGCATCGTGCTGATGAATGCCGGCCTCATCGAACAGGCCGGTACGCCGCTCGATCTTTATGAGCGTCCGGCCACGCGCTTCGTCGCCGGATTCCTCGGCTCGCCCAAGATCAACTTCATTCCAGCCCAGCTCAACGGCACAGGCCTTGTGCTCGGCGACGGCCAGAAACTGGCTCTCAACGAAGCCCAGCGCGCGAGTGCGAGCGGACGCTCCGGTAATGTCGTGCTTGGCATAAGGCCGCAGCATCTCGACCGCGCCGGTGCCGCGAGCAGTGCCCGCCTTTCCAGCGCGATCGAGCTCGTGCAGCCCACCGGCGCTCGCACCTATGTGACCTTCCGCGTCGGCGGCGAGCCGGTGATGGCAGAGCTCGATGCCCATGATGCCGGCAAGCCCGGCGATAAAATCGACGTCGCTTTCGACATGGATCATGTGCTGCTGATCGATCCGGAAAGCGGCAAGGTAATCGGGAGGAGTTCATGAAGGACGCATCGCCCTCGCGCGCCATCCGCCTTTTCGGCACCGACGAGCCGGTCGAGCCGCCGCAGATCCTCAACGCCGGCGGTCTTTCGGCCGAATATGAAGCCGGCAATCTGCGTTATATCCGGTTCAATGGCGTGGAGATGATCCGCGCCATCTCTTTCCTGATCCGCGACAAGAACTGGGCGACCTACACGCCATCGATCTCCAATCTCGAAATCCATCAGGACAAGGACAGCTTCTCCGTCAGCTACGACGCATCCGTCAGCGACGCCGAGCAGGAATTGCGCTACGCGGCGAAGATCGAAGGTCATGCCGATGGCCGCCTGTCCTTCGAGGCGGAAGCCGAAGGCATTACCGATGTGGTGACCAATCGCGCGGGCTTCGTAGTGCTGCACCCGATCGCCGGCGTGGCCGGTGCCTCCGCAACCATCGAGGAAGTGAACGGCCGCATTGTCGAATCGAAATTCCCGGAGCTCATCAGCCCCGGCCAGCCGATCTTCGATATCCGCGCCATCACCCATGAATTCGCGCCGGGCGCCCGCGTCACCTGCCGCATGACCGGCGAGCGCTTCGAAATGGAAGACCAGCGCAACTGGATGGACGCATCCTACAAGACCTATGTGCGCTCGCTGTTCGATCCATGGCCCTACAAAATTGGCAAGGGCGAGCGCATCACGCAGAGCGTGACGCTCAAGGTCGAGGGTACGGCACCCAAGAAAGCGAAAGCCGGCGCGGCCGTCTCAATGCGTATCGGCAAAAAGATCGGCAGCGTGCCGCCGCTCGGTGTTGGTCTCGCACCCGAGGATGCGGCACTCGCGCTGAGGAACATCGCGACCTTGCGCAAGCTCAAGCCTGCTTATGTCATCTGTCATTTTGATTCGCGTTCCGGTCACAACCTCGCTTCGCTGAAGAAGATGGTCGAGGTCGCGAAAGCTCTGAAAGCGGAAGCCTGGCTCGAAGCTGTCGTCACCAAGGTCAAGGGCTTCGAGGACGAGATTGCGGGGCTGGGCAAGATGGCGGCGAAGCTCGGCTCGCCATTCACGGCGGTGATGCTGTCGCCTGCGCCGGACATGAAGAGCACCCAGCCGAGCGGCCCCTGGCCGCCCTGTCCGCCGCTTGAAGATGTCTATCGGCTTGCCCGCCAGCATTTTCCCAATTCCCGCGTCATCGGCGGCATGATGAGCTATTTCACCGAGATCAATCGCAAGCGTCCGCCCGCGGCGTTGACCGATCTCGTGAGCTTCACCAATTCAGCACTTGTCCATTCGGGCGATGACCGCTCTGTCACCGAAGGCATCGAGGCGACGCCCGCAATGGCGAAGTCGGTGAAGGCCTTCATCGGCGACAAACCTTTCGCCGTCGGCCCGACCGCCATCGGCATGCGTTTCAATCCCTATGGCGCGGCGCCCGTCGCCAATCCGAAGGACGTCCGCCAGGCGATGAACGGCAATGATCCGCGCCAGCGGGGCCTCCTCAATGCGGCCTGGTCGCTCGGCTATTTCGCTCACTTTGCGAGATCCGGCGCGGCATCAATCGCGTTGGGCGGGCTTGCCGGCAAGTTCGGCGCCCTCCACACCAAAACGAAATGGAAGCAGGCCTGGTACGACAGGCATGGCGGCCTTTATCCGGTCTTTCACGTCTTGCGCGGCCTTGCGCGGCTGAAAGGGACGGCTCTCCATGACGTGACGATCTCCGCCCCGCGCAATGTCCAGGCCCTTGCGGCGAAGTATGACGGTAAGACCGAATTGTGGCTCGCCAATCTGACCGGCGAACCCGTGACGGTGGCGCTGCCGAGCCAGCTCAAGGGCGCCAAGGCGGCGACGCTCGATGCGGCGAAATTCGAGACCGCCGCCGGCAAAGCGGAGGCCCTTGACCGGCTGTCGCCACTCAAGTCACAACGGGTCGCGCTCGATGCCTATGCCGTCATGCGCGTGGTCGCCGGCTGACTTTAGGGAGTTCTTCGCATGCATGTCTTGATTATCGGCGCGGCCGGGATGATCGGCCGCAAGCTTACGGCGCGCCTCAGTCACGACGGACGGATCGGCGGACAGGAAATCACCAGGCTCACCCTCGTCGATGTGGTGGCGCCGGAAGCGCCCCAAGGCACGAAGGCCAAGGTCGTAACC
>JBFWNN010000168.1:0-2832 GCA_050251035.1 Parvibaculaceae bacterium | reverse complement strand
TAGATCACGACTGCCGCGCCGGCCATCAACAGCAGCGCGACAACAATTTCCATGGTGCGAACCGACACCAGCGATGGACCGTCTTCGGCGTTCTCGTCTTGCATCGGTCGCTACCTTGTTGGTCAGGATCGGTGGCCGGCGGCGGTGATCGCCGCCGGCGCTATCGAGGCGGTTCTATTTGCCCGCGGCGAGGAAGCCCGCTTCCTTCATCAGGTCATGATGGGTCTGCTCGGCGGCGGCGAGCCACTTCTTGAACGCGTCGCCGGACATGCTCGTCTGGTTGAACGCACCATCCTGCATGAACTTCTTCCATTCGTCGGTCGCTTTGACCTTCTTGAGGAGGTCGACATAGAAGGCGACCTCCTCAGGCTTCACGTTCGGCGCCATGAAGATGCCGCGGAGCATCTGGTACTCGACATTGAGCCCGGATTCCTTGCAGGTCGGGATGTCGGACCAGGCCATCGTCGCCGTGACCTTCTCGGTGTAGATGCTGCGCTTGGCGTCGAATATGCACAGAGGACGAAGCGCGCCGGCCTTCCATTGCGAGACGGCCTCGATCGGGTTGTTGACCGACGAGTTGACGTGCTTGCCGACGAGCTGAACGGCGACCGTGCCGCCACCGCCGTAGGGGACATACGTCAGCTTTTTCGGGCTCGTCTCACGCTCCAGCGCGACCGTGATGATCTGATCTTCCTGCTTCGAGCCCGTACCGCCCATCTTGAACTGCTTGTCGGCGCCGCCCTTGATGGCGGCGATATAGTCCTTCGCCGTCTTGTAGGGCTCTTCGGCGTTCACCCAGAGGATGAACTGGTCGAGCGCCATCATCTCTACGGGCGTCAGTTCCTTCCAGTTGAACGGCACGCCGGTCGCCATCGGCGTCGTGAAAAGATTCGACAGCGTGATGATGATGACGTGTGGGTCGCCGTTCGACTTCTTGACCTCGAGGAAGCCTTCGGCGCCGGCGCCGCCGCCCTTGTTGAGGACGACCATCGGCTGCTTCATGAGGTTGTGCTTGGTGACGATGCCCTGAATGAAGCGCGCCATCTGGTCCGCGCCGCCGCCGGTGCCGGCCGGGATGATGAACGTGACGGGCTTGGTCGGCTCCCAAGCCTGGCCCGCCTGGGACAACCCGCACATCGCAAACGCGGCAGCGGCGATGGCGGCGATGCGGCCGGCATGTGATCGTCTTTTCTTCGTCAGCATGGTTTCCTCTCCGGTTGATTGTTGGCTTCTTATTCGATCGGCGGCTTGTCCTTTCCCAGTGCTCGCCATGTCCCCTCACGCGGGGCCGTCTGCTTATTCGGCTGGAGCCGTTCGCGCCGCGCCGCTGCGAAGGCCACGCAGCCAATCCACCAGCGGCCAGAGCAGCAGGACAAGGCCCAGCGCCATGATCGACCCGACGAGCCAATTGGCCCAGAAGATGCTGAGACCGCCCTGGCTTCCGAGCATGGCCTGACGGAACGATTCTTCTGCCTTGTCGCCTAGCACGATGGCGAGCACGAGCGGCGGGAGCGGGTATCCGAGCTTCTGAAAAACGTAGCCCATCAGGCCGAACAGAACCATCATCCACACGTCGAACATCGAGTTGTGCACGGTGTAGGCGCCGACGGCGCATACGACGAGGATCACCGGCGCGATCACCGAAAACGGGATGCGCAGAATGGCGGCGAAGATGGGCACGCAGGTCAGGACGACGAGGAGGCCCGCGATATTGCCGATGTACATCGACGCAATGAGACCCCAGACGAAATCCTTCTGCTCGACGAACAGCATCGGTCCCGGCTGCAGGCCCCAGATCATCAGGCCGCCGAGCAGGACGGCGGCCGTGGGGGAGCCGGGGATGCCGAGCGTCAGCATCGGCAGCAGGGCGCTGGTGCCGGCAGCATGTGCGGCCGTTTCCGGCGCGACCACGCCCTCCAACTCGCCACGGCCGAAGTTATCGCCGTTGCGCGAAAAGCGCTTGGCGATGCCATAGCTCATGAAGGAGGCCGGTGTTGCGCCGCCGGGCGTGATGCCCATCCAGCAGCCGATGATGCAGGAGCGGATGGAGGTGGCCCAGAAGCCGATCAGCTTCTTCCAGGTCTGCAGAACGGCGTCGAGCCGGATGGCGGCATGCGAGCCCGAGAACTTGAGGCCGCTCTCCATCGAGGAGAGAATCTCGCCGATGCCGAACAGGCCGATCACCGCGATCAGGAAGTCGAAGCCGTTCAGCAGCTCCTCGTGGCCGAATGTGAGGCGAAGGGTGCCGGTCATCTTGTCGAGCCCGACCGCGCCCAAGGCGAAGCCGAGGGTCATGGCGGCCAGCGTCTTCCAGGGGCTGGATTTGCCCATGCCGACGAAGCTGGCGAACGTCAGGAAGAAGACCGAGAAGAATTCCGCAGGTCCGAATTCGAGCGCGAACTTGGCGACCAGCGGCGCCAGGAAGGTGATGACGATGACGGCGACGAGCGCACCGACGAACGATGACGTAAAGGCGGCGGTGAGCGCTTCGTCCGCCCGGCCTTTCTGCGCCAGTGGATGGCCGTCGAATGTCGTCGCCACCGACCAGGGTTCGCCCGGAATATTGAACAGGATGGACGTGATGGCGCCGCCGAACAGCGCGCCCCAATAGATGCATGACAGCATGATGATCGCCGACGTGGGCGGCATCGTGAATGTCAGCGGCAGCAGGATTGCGACGCCGTTCGCGCCCCCAAGACCCGGCAGCACCCCGATGATGACGCCGAGCAGAATGCCCACCATCATCAGCGCCAGGTTGTACCAGGACAAGGCGACCTTGAAGCCGCCGATCAGTGCACTGATTTCGTCCACGAGAGTCCCTTCCCCTGGCCG
>JBFWNN010000167.1:0-2846 GCA_050251035.1 Parvibaculaceae bacterium | reverse complement strand
ATGTTGTATCGCTCGACGGACTGCCTCTGTCGTCGTGGCGCTCCCATGCAGAACCTGGCCCATAGCGCCTCCTTTGATTCGGAGGACAATGATGCCCCATCAAAGCCCGGGACTAAACATCTAGGCCGACTTGGCGATCTTCCAGCCCGCCACGCAGCCCACCGCCGCCAGCGGCAGGAAGGCGACGAACAGCCAGGACGCGGCGCCGGCGGCGGTCTCCGCGGTCAGGCCCTTCGAGAAGCCGCCGGCATTGGCGATGATGCCGGCAATGGCGGCCCCCACCGCATAGCCAAGACGCTGCATGGTGGGCACGGCGGACGACGCGATGGTGCGCTCGGAGGGCGCCGCCGCCGCGACGATCATGCGGGTGACGAACGGCCAGGCGATGCCGAAGCCGCCGCCCTGCAGGATGGCTGAGCCCAGGATCAGCGCCAGGTTGCCCTGCGGCACCGCATAGGCGAAGCCCACGATGCCGCCGGCGATCATGAAGGCGCCCGCCGTGATGATGAGACGCTCGCGCCGCGGCGGCGCATTGGCGACGAGGATCGACAGCACCGACCAGGCGATCGATTCGGAAGCGATGATGTAGCCGGTGGTGATGAGCGGCATGCCATGCAGGTTGGTCAGGATCAGCGGCGCATAGAGACCGAAGGACACGGTGGCGACGGAGAAGGCGCCGATCATGGTCATGCCGGCGCCCACGGCTGAGCGCCAGTCGAAGGGCCGCGACGGGAAAAGGCGCGAGCCCGGCCGGCGCGCATCGAGCCGGAAGACGAGGCCTACGCCTGCGAGACCGGCCATGAGGAGAAGCGACGAGCGCAGCGTCTCGATGGCCAGCCCCGCCATGGCGATGAGGATGACACTGACCGCGAGACAGGCCAGGACCTCGAAGGGGAAGGCGGGCGGCGACCGGCCGTCCGCCTGGGCGGGCGTGCGGGCGGCCCGCATGCGCAGGATGACGAAGCTCACCAGGGCGACGGCGAGGCCGCCCAGCGCCGATGCCGCGAAGGCCCAGCGCCAGCTGACGAGGTCGGCGGCCAGCGCCCCGAGAAGCGGGCCGGCGAAGGCGGAAACGCCCCAGATCGCCGACATGATGGCGAAGAGCTGCGGCCAGATATTGCGCGGGAAGAGGCGCTCGACCGAGACGAAAGCGAGCGCCACGAGACCGCCGCCGCCGAAGCCCTCGAGCAGACGGCCGAGGAGGAACCAGGGCATGGAGGCGGCGAGCCCGCAGACGATGCAGCCCGCGGTGAACAGCAGCGCGGCGATCACCATGTTGGCGCGCAGCGAGACCAGCGAGACGAGCCGTCCGCTCGCGGCGCCGGCGATGATCGAGCCGATCTCATAGACGGCGAAGGACCAGCCGACGAACTGGACGCCGTCGATGTCGCGCACCATCGCCGGCATGATCGTCGCCACCATCGTCTCGTTGGTGGCGTGCAGGAAGATGCCGAGGCTGATGAAGCAGAAGCGCGCCAGATCGCCCGATCGCCACAAAGCCCGCCAGTCGACGGGAGGGTTCGCCGCTTCGCTCATGTCTGCCGAGCTCCGATGGGGCGAGGGGAAGCCGCGGCTTCGGTGATGCGATAGGCGCAGCGGCGGGCGCCGGCCAGGATGTGCTCGACCCGCTCGACCCTGGCGGAGGGCCCGAGCGCGCGCCGGAAGACCTCGAGCTCGGAGCGGCAGAAGCCCTGGCAGAGGCGGGCCGCGGCGCAGATGGGGCAGTGATTCTCGGCCAGGAGGAAGGCGCCGTCGGGCAGCGCCTGCCAGTCGGCCATATAGCCTTCGTCGCTGCGCAATTCGGCGAGCTTCGCCACCTTCCTGGCCATGTCGCCGAGGCCGGAAAGAGCGGTACCGTAACGGCTCTCCGTCTCGCTTTCGCGGGCCGTGATCAGCCGGTCGAGGCCTTCATCGCCGAAGACCTGGCGGACGGCGCCGATCATCTCGAGGGTCAAGACCGCATGGCTGTCGGGAAAGCGCTTGTCGGCGAGAGGGGTGAGCCGCCAGGAGCGTTTCGGGCGGCCGACCGCGCCCGATACATCGGCAAAGCTCACCAATTTGGCGTCGAGAAGGGCGCCCAGATGCTTGCGGGCGCCGGGCAAGGTCATCTTCAGGTGGCGGGCGATGGCGGGCGTGGTCTGGGGCCCGCGGAACTTGAGGAGGCGCAGGATGCGGTCCTCGCTCGCGCCGATCTCTTGCATTGGGGGCGGGTCCTCACCATATAAAGAAACCAAAAGGTTTCTAAAATAAAAAGGTCGAAAAAGCAAGCGGACGGTCAAGAGCCGATGCGGGAAATCCGTGTAAAATCGGCATGTCTGTGGATATGCAAAAATTTTACGACAAGGCGCTTGACACTCGAACCCGCCGCCTCATATAACCCCCGTCACTGAAGGGGCGCCGCGCTGCTCGACAGCGCAACGCTCCTTGACGCATCCTGACGCAGCTAGCGAATGAAGCTGGTACCGCCCAAAAGGGGGCCAGCTGAATTTCTTGTCTGCGAGTATGCAGGAGGATGAAAGTCCTCCCCGCTCTTTGACATCGTAGAAGAAAGAAAGAGAAACGCAGGCGGCGTGTGTCCTGGCGGTTCGTGGGAAACCACGGACAACCGAAACATCGGTCGTTTGCGTTTATTGAGAGCCAAAGCTTCGGTGGCAACATCGAATGCTCATGGCACTCGTCAATGTACGCAATGCGATCAATTCCGGTGAGCTTCGGCTCTGCCGGAGAGCTGTTTCAAACTTGAGAGTTTGATCCTGGCTCAGAACGAACGCTGGCGGCAGGCTTAACACATGCAAGTCGAACGGGTGTAGCAATACATCAGTGGCAGACGGGTGAGTAACACGTGG
>JBFWNN010000166.1:0-2973 GCA_050251035.1 Parvibaculaceae bacterium | reverse complement strand
CCTTCACGGAAAAGGTCATCCATCAGGTTGCGGCCGGGGGCCCTGAGGATGTCGACCTTGCCGTGAAGGCCGCGGCCGCCGCCTTCCCGGCCTGGAAACGGGCATCGGGTTCGGTGCGCGGCCGCTTTCTTTCCGCCATCGCCGAGCGCGTGCGCCAGCGCAAGGACGAGCTCGCCCGCCTGTCCTCGCTCAACAACGGCAAGCCCTTGGCCGAGGCGCTGATCGACATGCAGGATGTCGCCGCATCCTTCGATTATTACGGCCGCCTCGCCGTCGCGCTCGACCGCGAGCAGGACTCGTCCGTAGAGGTCCCCGACGCCGCCTTCCGCGCCACGCTCCGGCGCGAGCCCATTGGCGTCGCGGGGCTCATCGTGCCGTGGAATTTTCCGATGGTGACGACGTCCTGGAAGGTGGCACCGGCGCTGGCCGCCGGCTGCACCGTGGTGCTCAAGCCCTCGGAAGTGACGCCGATCGTCGAGCTCGAGCTGGGCGTCATCGCCGACGAGATCGGCCTGCCCAAGGGCGTGCTCAACCTCGTCACCGGCACGGGCCCCGATGTCGGGGCGCCGCTCACCACGCATGAAGGCGTCGCCAAGATCTCCTTCACCGGCAGCAATGGCGTCGGCGCCAGGGTCATGGCCGCGGCGGCGCAAGGGCCCAAGGCGGTGAGCCTCGAGCTCGGCGGCAAGTCGCCGATCGTCGTCTTCGCCGATGCCGATCTCGATATCGCCACAGAATGCGTGGTCAACGGCATCTTCTTCAATGCCGGCCAGATGTGCTCGGCGACCTCGCGGCTCCTGGTCGAGGATAAGATCGCAGCCGAACTGATGAAGCGCGTCGTCGCGGCGGCCAAGGCATTGACGCCCGGCGACCCGCTCGATCCCGCGACCACATTGGGCCCGCTCACCACCAAGGCGCAATATGACAAGGTCATGTCCTATATCGCGCGCGGCAAGGCGGACGGCCTCGACCTCATCCTGGGCGGCGACAGGCCGGAGGGACTTAGGACCGGATGGTTCATCGCTCCGACGATTTTCGGCGATGTTCCGGTCCTGAGTCCTCTCTGGCGTGAGGAGATTTTCGGGCCTGTGCTGTGCGTGCGGAGCTTCGCCAGCGAGGACGAGGCCATAGCGCTCGCCAATGACAGCGACTTCGGCCTGGTCGCGACCGTGGTGACGGGCGACCGCGAGCGCGGCGAGCGCGTGGCGGATGCGATCGACACCGGTCTCGTCTGGATCAACAGCCCGCAAGTGATCTTCGTCGAGACGTCCTGGGGCGGCTTCAAGGCGAGCGGCGTCGGCCGCGAGCTCGGCCCCTGGGGCCTCGATGCCTATCTCGAAGTCAAACACAAGACACGACGGATCATCAGCTAGGGAGAAGAGGGCGGCGATGCAGACGGTCAGGAACGTATCGGATTTGCGCAATGTCATGCATCGCAACGAGCAGCCGATCTATTTCATCTCGGCCACCAATTTCAACCTCATCGGCATCGACCAGTGGGTGCGCAATCTCAAATTCATCAACTACATCGACTGTTTCGACGGCCGCCATCCCAATGTCTTCGTGCCATCGAAGCAGGCGCATGATGAGTTCTCCTCGATCGAGGACATCAACAACCACATGCTCCAGCACAAGGATGTGATCGATCATGTGAAGAAGCGGGGCGGCAAGCCCGCCGCCACCTTCCTGATGTTCGACGAGGAGACCGAGGGCCTGTGCGACGAGCTCGGCATCGATGTGTGGTTTCCGGAAGCCAAGCTCAGATCGCGCTGCGACAACAAGATGGAGACGGTGCGCATCGGCAACAAGGCGGGCGTCGCTTCGGTGCCCAACACATTGGCTAAAGCGTCGAGCTATGACGAGCTGATCAAGGTCGCCGAGAAGGCGAAGATCGGCCGCGATCTCGTGGTGCAGAGCGCTTTCGGAGATTCCGGCCACACCACCTTCTTCATCGCCAATGAGCAGGACTTCGCCCGCCACGCGAAGGACATCACGGGCGAGACGGAAGTGAAGATCATGAAGCGGATCAAGTGCCGCGGCGCCACGATGGAGGCCTGCGCAACGCGCTCCGGCACGCTGGTCGGCCCGCTCCTGACCGAGGTCGTCGGCCGCAAGGAGCTGACGCCCTACAAGGGCGGCTGGTGCGGCAATGAGATCTTTCCCGGTGCCTTCACCGAGAAGGTGCGCAACAAGGCGCGCGACATGGCCTTCCGGTTCGGCAACCGGCTGATCAAGGAAGGTTACCGCGGCTATTTCGATCTCGACTTCCTCATCGACGAAACCGACGGCGAGGTCTATCTGGGCGAGCTCAATCCGCGCATCTGCGGCGCCTCCTCGATGACCAATCACGCCGCCTTCGCCTATGCCGATGCGCCGCTCTTCCTGTTCCACCTGCTCGAATTCTCAGGGCTGAAATACAAGATCGACGTCGAGGAGCTGAATGAGCGCTGGGCGAAGAAGGAGTTCATCGATTCCTGGTCGCAACTCGTCATCAAGTCGACCGACGACGTGGTCGACATCGTGACCCATGCGCCGCCGACCGGCGTCTATCGCATGGCGAGCGACGGGTCGGTGTCCTACGACCGCTTCGACTACAACCGCCAGGCGATCGAGAACGAGCGCGAGGCCTTCTTCCTGCGCATCACCGGACCTGGCGACTACCGCTATCAGGGCGCCGATCTCGGCATCCTCATCACCCGCGGCCGGGTGATGAGCGAGGATTTCGATCTCAACGACCGGGCGCGTGACTGGATCAAGGGCATCAAGAAACTCTATGCGGCCAAGCCCCTGACCGAAGTCCAGCGCGAGGAAGCGCCGGCACCGGGATCGTTCAAGATATTGTAGACCTACCCTCATGCTTGTTTGGACCGGGGACATCGCGAACAGGTGTATGAGGACATCGCGAACAGTTTGGCATGTTAGCTTTGCCTGGTGTTGAGGTCGAGGGTGGTGATTTTCTGATGCCGAAAGAAA
>JBFWNN010000165.1:0-3039 GCA_050251035.1 Parvibaculaceae bacterium | reverse complement strand
GACATGACGCCCTGCCTCTATCGCTGCGCCTGGTTCGTCACCAACATGCCGGAGATGTGGAACAAGACCGCCATGACCGCCGAGGTCCATGGCGTGCTCGCCCATCACCTTACCGGCGAATGGGTCACATCAACGGCGTCGGCCGACCCGATGGGCCTCATCGACATGGCGAAGATGGACTGGTCTGACCGGCTGCTCGCCGCGGTGGGACTCACCCGCTCGCAATTGCCGCGACTTTTCCGTCCCGGAGAGAAGATGGGCGGGGTCACGCGCGAGGCGTCGGCTGCAACGGGATTGCCGGAAGGACTGCCGGTGGTCGCGGGCGGCGGCGACGGGCAATGCGCCGGCACGGGTGTCGATGTGTTTGCCAAGGGCCGCGCCTATGTGAATCTCGGCACGGCGGTCGTCTCGGGCGCCTATGGCAAGGCCTATGTGCATGACCCCGTTTTCCGCACGCTCACCGCAATGGGCGAGGACGGCTATATCTATGAATCCTGCATCCGCACCGGCGCGTTCATCATCGACTGGATGGTCGAGAAGCTGTTCAACATCGAGCTCTCGCAAGGCCGCGGCATTTTGAGAACCCTCGAACAGGAAGCGGCCGCATCGCCGGTCGGCGCCAATGGCATCGCGGTCGTCCCTTATTGGTCCGGCTCGATGACACCTTATTGGGATAAGGATGCACGCGGCGTCATCGCCGGCGTGACCGCTTCGCACCGGCGGGGCGATGTCTATCGCGCAGTGATGGAGGGCATCGCCCTCGAACAGACGATGATGACCGACAAGATCGCCGCGGTGACCCAGCCCATCGACCATTATGTGGCGATGGGCGGCGGGGCCTCCTCCGATCTCTGGTGCCAGATCCTCGCCGATGCTTCTGGCCGCGAGGTCCGCCGCTCGACGACCGTCGAAGCCTCGGCGCTCGGTGCCGCTGTCGCCGCAGCAGCCGGTGCCGGATGGTATGGCAGCGTCAGCAAAGCGGCGCATGCCATGGCCGGGGCGCTCGCCAAGACCTTCACGCCCGATCGCAAGGCGCATGAACAATACCGACGGCTGCTGGCGATCTATGTCGATCTCTGGCCCGCTCTCTCCGACTGGAACAAACGCATTGCCGCATTCGCGCAAGGAGACATTCATGGCTGACGCGGCACCGCGCGACCGCAATTGGAACGCGCTCATCGAGGACGTCGTCGCGGGACGCTGGGTTGACCCGTCGACCGGCAAGGCGGCGAAGGTTCCCTTCGAGACCATCATGATCGCCGAGGATCTCGATGGCGGCGAGGCCGACATGCTGGCGCCGCTGAGGCTCGGCAAGCGGCTCGCCGTCGTGTCCGACATCAACACCCATGAAGCCCTCGGGCGCCGCGCCGCGAAATCCCTCAAAGCGCTGGGCACGATCGACGAGATCGTGATGCCCGGCAACATGGAATGCGACGAGCCGACCATCGCGCAATTGCGCGAGAAGACGCGCCATGCCGACGCGCTCGTCGCCATCGGCTCGGGGGCGCTCAGCGACACCTGCAAATATGCGACCTTCAAGGATGGACGGCCGTTCGCAACCTTCGGTACCGCAGCCTCGATGAACGGCTATGCCGCATCGACCGCATCGGTCACGCTTGCCAATGGCTACAAGACGTCGCTCGCGGCGCATGCGCCGCGCGGCATCTTCCTCGACCTCAAGGTTTCCGCGTCAGCGCCCGCCTGGCTTTCGGCGGCTGGCCTCGGCGATTGCCTGTGCCGCTCGACGGCGCAGATCGACTGGTGGGCCTCGCACCGCCTGTTCGGCACCTTCTATTCGCAGGTGCCTTACGAATTGCAGAAGGACGACGAGGGGCCGATGCTCAAGGCGGCGCCGATGATCCCCAAGCACGACATCGCCGCCAATGGGCTCCTGCATCGCGTCCTCACTTTGTGCGGCCTCGGCGTGTGCTTCACCGGCGTCTCGCATCACGGTTCGATGGGCGAGCACCAGGTGTCGCACTGGATCGACATGTTCACCGGCCCCGCGCATCCCGGCACGACGCACGGCCAGCAGGTCGGCGTCGCGTCGCTTGCAATGGCGCGGCTTCAGGGTGAAATTCTCGCCATGAGCAAGCCGCCGCGCATCAAGCCCACGCATATTGTCGAGGCCGAGTTCATCGACCGCTATGGCGAGGAACTGGGCCGGATGTGCTTCGCGGAGGCAAAGAAGAAGGCCTTCGACAAGAAGGGCGCCGATGACTTCAATGCCAAGCTCGGAGAGCTGTGGCCGCAACTGCGCGAGGAGCTTCTGCCCTTCGTCATGGACCCGAAGGAAATGGAGGCGGCACTCAAAAGCGCCGGCGGGCCGGTGACGGCGACCGAGCTCGGCCTGCCGCGCAAGATCTGGCGGGATGCGATGAAATATGCACGCGACGTACGCAATCGCTGGTCGTTCCTCGATCTCGCCGATGATTCCGGCCTGCTCGACGATTTTCTCGCGCGCGATCCACAATAGAGGCAAGGGGCGGCACATGGCATCGGTTACGGTGAAGAAGGTCGTCAAGACCTATGGCGATGTCGAAGTCGTCCATGGCATCGACCTCGATATCGCGGACGGCACCTTCGTCGTCCTGCTCGGTCCTTCAGGCTGCGGAAAGTCGACGCTGCTGCGCATGATCGCCGGGCTCGAAACGGTGACGGCTGGTGACATCGAGATTGCCGGCCGGCGCGTCAACGGCGTTCATCCGAAGGATCGGAACATCGCCATGGTGTTCCAGAACTATGCGCTCTATGCGCATATGAATGTCTTCGACAATATGAGCTTCGCGCTCAAGCTCGCCAGGCGGCCGCAAAGCGAGGTCAACGAAAAGGTCTCGTGGGCGGCGAAGATCCTCAATCTCGAACCCTATCTCAAGCGCTATCCACGCGAATTGTCGGGCGGCCAGCGCCAGCGCGTCGCCATGGGCCGCGCCATCGTGCGCGATCCCGCGGTGTTCCTGTTCGACGAGCCGCTGTCCAATCTCGACGCCAAATTGCGGGTGCAGATGCGCACAGAGATCAAGGAGCTGCATGAGCGGC
>JBFWNN010000164.1:0-3043 GCA_050251035.1 Parvibaculaceae bacterium | reverse complement strand
CCGAGGCCCAGCCGCATGCCGTCGCGCACATGTTCGAGGGCGGCGAGAGCCGCCGCCCGCTTCTGCTCATCCGGCGTCACGTGGCGAGGCCGCCCATCAGCATGTATTTGATCTCGGTATATTCATCCATGCCGTGGCGCGAGCCTTCGCGGCCGATGCCCGACTCCTTGATACCGCCAAAGGGCGCAAGCTCGGTCGAGATGATGCCCTCGTTGATGCCGACCATGCCGTATTCGAGGCCTTCCGCCACGCGCCAGACGCGGCCGATATCGCGCGTATAGAAATAACAGGCGAGGCCGAACTCGGTGTCGTTGGCCATGCGGATGGCATCGGCTTCGGTCTTGAAGCGGAAGAGCGGCGCCACCGGGCCGAAAGTCTCCTCGCGCGCCACGAGCATGTCGGGCTTCACGTCGCGGATGATGGTCGGCTCGAAGAAGTTGCCGTTGAGCGCCTTGCCGCCGGTGACGACCGTGCCACCCTTCTTCACCGCATCCTCGATATGCTCCTTCACTTTCTTCACCGCCGCAGCGTTGATGAGCGGACCGGTGGTGACGCCATCCTCGCGCCCGTCGCCAACCTTCAGCTTCTTCACCGCGGCGGCAAGCTTCTCGACAAAGGCATCATAAACACCTTCCTGCACCAGAATGCGATTGGCGCAGACGCAGGTCTGTCCGGCATTGCGGTATTTCGATGCCATGGCGCCCACGACCGCCGCATCGAGATCGGCATCGTCGAAGACGATGAAAGGCGCATTGCCGCCGAGCTCAAGGCCGACTTTCTTCACCGTCGAGGCGCATTGCTGCATGAGGATCTTGCCGATCTCGGTCGAGCCCGTGAAAGTCACGATGCGGATATCGGGATTGGATGTGATCTCGGCACCGATCTCGCGGGCAGAGCCCGTCAGCACACTGAAGACGCCCGGCGGGAGGCCGGCGCGTTCGCCGAGCTCGGCCATGGCGAGGGCCGAGAGCGGCGTCTCGCTCGCCGGCTTGCACACGAAGCTGCAACCGGCGGCCAGCGCCGGGCCGGCTTTGCGGGTGATCATTGCATTGGGGAAATTCCACGGCGTGATGGCGCCGACGACGCCGATCGGCTGGCGGATCACCACCATGCGCGAATGCGGCCAGGGCGAGGGAATGGTCTCGCCATAGATGCGCTTCGCTTCCTCGCCGAAGAACTCGATAAAGGCCGCGCCATAGGCGATCTCGCCGCGCGATTCGGCGAGCGGCTTGCCCTGCTCGGCCGTCATGATCTGGGCAAGGTCTTCCTGGTTCTCCATCATGAGCATGTAAAGCTTGCGCAGGATGGCGGCGCGCTCCTTGGCGGTCTTGGCGGCCCAGCCCTTCTGCGCCTTGGCTGCGGCCGCGATCGCAGCCTTGGTCTCGGCCGCGCCCAGATTGGGCACCGAGGCGATGACATCGCCGGTCGCGGGATCGGTCACGTCGATCCGCTTGGCGCCCTCGACCCATTTGCCGTCGATGTAGCACTTCTCCTTGAGCAGCGACTTGTCCTTCAGAATGTCGCGCAACCCCTGAGACTTGCGGATGTCCATATCCTGCCTCCTTCACAAATGCGTGCGGGCTTCTAGCACGGCCGCGCGGCCTGCCGCAAAGCAAGGCTGCCGCGCGTTATTGCTGAGCGGCGCAGACCGTCTTGCCGCTATCCGAGAAGCAGAGCCAGACCTTGCCGGTCAGCTTGTCAAAACGATAGACGCCGGTTTCCGTTTTATATGGTGATTTGAGCACGCCATAGACACCCGGACGCTGGGGGCCGGCATTCTCTCCAGCCGGGTCGCACTGGATCTTGCCGATGGGCTTTCCCTCCACCTTGGCCCAGTAGCAGACATTGATCTCGCCTGTCGCCGAATTGAGCCGGTAGATGGAATTGGCCTCAGGCGAGTTCGGAATCTCGAACTCGAAAAGCCCCTCGCCCGCCATTGCACTGCCGGCCAAAAATATAGGAACAGCCAGCGTAACCGCCGCCAGCGCCGCGTATCTGATCGTCATGATGTGCTCTCCCTCGTTATGCGGCAAATCGTAACCCGCAGTGCATTCGCCTTGCAAATCCGGGGTTCCCACCCTAAGCGCAGGCCCCATGCAACGCGCCGCCATCTTCGATCTCGACGGGACGCTCGTCGACACCGCTCCTGACCTCTGGCATGCAACCAACCACGTGCTGACCTCGCTCGGGCGGCGGGCCATCTCGCTCGATGAGGTCCGCGCTTTTGTCGGCCATGGCGCGCGTACACTCCTTGCGCGCGGGCTCGCGGCAACAGGCGAATCCCTGCCGGCCCCCGAAATCGAGCCGCTTTTTCATCAGTTCATTGACTATTACCGCGACAACATCGCCCAGGAGAGCGTACCGTTTCCCGGCTGTCTTGCCCTTCTCGACCGGCTCGCAGCGGATGGGATCAAGCTCGGCGTGTGCACCAACAAGCTCGAGGGCCTCTCCGTCCGCCTCCTCGAAGAACTCGACATGACACGCTATTTCGGCGCCATCATCGGGCCCGACACGATCGGCATCGCCAAGCCGGACGCCGCGCCCTATCGCGAAACGCTCAACCGGCTTGGCATCAATGGCGGACCCTCGGTGATGGTCGGCGACAGCGAGACGGACGTCCTTACCGCGCGCGCAGCGTCCGTGCCGATCATCGCCGTGACCTTCGGCTATACGTCGAAACCCATTGCCGAAACCAACCCGGATCACCTGATCGATCGCTTCGATGAGGCTTATCCGCTCATCGTGAACGCGCTCGATTCTTGACTTCCCGCGCCGGCCGCCCCTATATCCGGCCATCCCTGATGGGCGATTAGCTCAGTTGGTAGAGCACTGTGTTCACATCGCAGGGGTCGCTGGTTCGAGTCCAGCATCGCCCACCATCCAGCCCGTCCCGAACTAGGCCCCCGAAATAACCCTAATATTTCCGCAGCTTGGGGAATGGTCGAATGTTTGAGTTCTCGCCCGAAAATGTGCCGATCAGAGCGCATCATAGGCGCGAGCGGCGGTGGCATAATCGAAGAGGATCGGCACGGGGCGCTCCGGC
>JBFWNN010000163.1:0-3344 GCA_050251035.1 Parvibaculaceae bacterium | reverse complement strand
CCGATCATCGGGCTGTCGCCGCGCCCCATGAGCGAGGGGATGACATATTCGCCGGTCGCCGGGATGAAGACCAGCATGGCGCCGGCGATGATGCCGGGCAGCGACAGCGGCAAGGTGACGTCCTTGAACACCTGCCAGGGCTTCGAGCCCAGGTCCATCGCCGCCTCGTCGAGCGTGCGGTCGAGCTTCTCGAGCGTCGCATAGAGCGGCAGGATCATGAAGGGCAGGTAGGAATAGACGATGCCGAGCACCACGGCGAAGTTCGTGTTCATCATCTGTATGTGGTCGCCCTCGACCCAGAACGGGAAGAACGTGGCCAGGATCGAGGTGAGGCCGCGGTTGAACCAGCTGTTATTGCCGAGGAGCCCGATCCAGGCATAGACGCGCAGCAGGAAGGACGTCCAGAAGGGCAGGATCACCAGGAGCAGCAGCACGTTGCGCCAGGCGCCGGACGCGCGCGCGATGCCGAGCGCCATCGGATAGCCGATGAGGAGGGCGAAAAAGGTCGAGATCGTCGCGTTCTTGAGTGCGTTGAGATAGCCTTCCCAATAAATGTTGTCCTCGGTCAGGAAGATGTAGTTGTCGAAAGTGCCGAACGGCCAGCTGTCGTTCCAGACGACCGGCGGGATGCCGACCTGCGCCGTGCCGACGCTGATGGCGAGCACGATGAGGAAGGGCGCGATGAAGAAGAACAAGAGCCAGAGATAGGGGATGACGATGATCGCCTTGCGCCAGGCCTCGCGATCGAGCCATTGGCGCCAGGTGGCGGCCTTGGGCAGGTGGCTTTCGTCGCCTGGCGCGGCCGTGGGGGCGGGAGCGAGTGCGGCCATTGGATTACTCCGTCAGGATGATGACCGAGGAAGGCGCGAAAGTGAGCCAGACGTCGTCTTCCCACACCGCGACGCGCTCGGTCTCGCCGGCCCGCCGGTTGTTGACGGCGTTGACCCTGACCATGGCGCCCGAGGCGAGCTTCACCCGGTAGAGCGAATCCTTGCCGAAATAGCCGAGATCGACGACCTTGCCGGCAACGGCGTTGCCGGCCGTCTTGGCGCCGGACTTCTTGCGCTCGATGGCGATCTTCTCGGGCCTGACCGCGATCGTGACCTTGGCGCCAGTGGCGAGCGCGCTTTCGTGATCGACGGTCACGTCGGCGCCGAGGCTGGGCGAAGCGACGGTGATCTTGTTCTTGCCCGCGGACCTGACCTCGCCGTCGAAGATGTTGATCGAGCCGATGAAGTCGGCCACGAACCGGGTTTTCGGGAACTCGTAGATCTCGGTCGGGGTGCCGATCTGCCGGATCACGCCCCGGTCCATCACCGCGATGCGGGTGGCGAGCGTCATCGCCTCTTCCTGGTCGTGGGTCACGACGATGAAGGTGACGCCGAGCTTGTACTGGATGTTGATGAGCTCGAATTGCGTCTGCTCGCGGAGTTTCTTGTCGAGGGCGCCGAGCGGCTCGTCGAGCAGCAGCACCTTGGGCTGCTTGGCCAGCGCGCGGGCGAGCGCCACGCGCTGGCGCTGGCCGCCCGAGAGCTGATGCGGCTTGCGCCCGGCGAGCGGCGTCAACTGCACGAGATCGAGCAGCTCCTTCACCCGGTCCTTGCGCTGGCCCTCCGTCATCGCCTCGTGCTTGAGGCCGTAGCCGACGTTCTTTTCGACCGTCATATGCGGGAACAGCGCGTAGGACTGGAACATCATGTTGACCGGCCGCTCATAGGGCGGGATTTCGGTCATGTCCTGGCCGTCGAGATGGATGCGGCCGTCGCTCGGGGCCTCGAAGCCCGCCAGCATGCGCAGGAGCGTGGTCTTGCCGCAGCCCGAGCCGCCGAGCAGGGCGAAGAGCTCGCCCTTGAAGATGTCGAGGCTGACATTGTCGACGGCGGTGAATTCGCCGAATTTCTTCGTCACCCTGTCGATGCGGATGAAGGGCTTCGCTTGGGCGTCGAGCCACGGCTTGTCGCTGTTGCCCGGGGGTTTCGTTTCGACATCCATCGCTCTCTCCTGTCGCCTTAACGTGAAAACCCGGCATCTGGCGATGCCGGGTTCGTTTGCTGGAGAGCTATGAGCCGGACTTTATCCTGTTCCAGGCTCTGGTGCGCAGTCTCTCGCCCTTCTGCGACAGCATCTTGGGCACGAACAGGGTCTTCATGATGTCGTCGCTCGGATAGACGGCCGGGTCTTCGAGCACGCCCTTGTCGATGAACTTCTTCGCCGCCAGATTGGCGTTGGCATAATTGGTGAAGTTCGTGCATTTCGCGACGACTTCCGGATCCATCATGTAGTTCACGAATTTGTAGGCGGCGTCCTTGTTCGGGGCGTCCGCCGGGATGACCCAGACATCGAACCAGGCCGGCGATCCCGAGGCCGGCACGTCATATTGCAGCTTGATCTCGACGCCGGCCTCTTTGGCGCGGGTCGCCGCGGTCGCATAATCGCCCGACCAGGTGCCCGAGACGCACAGCTCCTTGTTGGGCAGGGCATTCAGATAGTTGGCGGAATCGAAGGTCTTGATATATTGCCGGATCGGCTTGAAAGCCTCGACCACGGCGTCATAGTCCTCCTGTTTTTCCGAGTCGGGATCGCGGCCCAGATATTTGAGAACCATCGGCACGATGTCTCCGGGGCTTTCCAGCATGTTGATGCCGCAATCGGCGAGCTTGGAGATGTTCTCCGGCTTGAACAGCGTGTCGAGCGACCTGAGATCGGCATCGGGCAGCCGTTCCTTCACCATGTCGACATTGAAGGTCGTGCCGACGGTGCCCCACATATAGGGCACGGCATGTTCATTTCCGGGGTCGCGGTCGGCCAGGACCTTCATGATCGCCGGATCCATATGGGTGATGTTGGGCAGCTTCGACTTGTCGAGCTTCTCGAAGGCGCCGCCTCCTATGAAACGCGGCAGATTGACCGACGCGATATCGATGACGTCATAGCCGGTCGAGCCCGCCATGACCTTGGCTTCGACGGTCTCGGCCGAGTCATAGGTGTCGTAGACGACTTCGATCCCGGTGGCCTTCTTGAAGTCTTCGAGCGTGGTCTCGCCGATATAGTCCACCCAGTTGTAGACATGGACCTTGCCTTCTGCGGCCGTGGCTCTCCTGACGAAGGGCGCGGCGAACGCGGTGGCACCGAAAAGCTGGATCGCGGTACGTCTGTTCAGCATGGCAATGTCTTCTCCCTGTGATGCCGGCTCTAGGCGGCCAGCTTGGTTGAATGATCATTCAATACTAATTCGGTCCAATCGTCCCCTCAAGCCCCCGTTTGACGAGCGCCCGGGCGATGATCAGCCGTTGGATCTCGCTGGTTCCCTCCCAGATGCGGTCGACCCGGACCTCGCGCAGGAA
>JBFWNN010000162.1:0-3674 GCA_050251035.1 Parvibaculaceae bacterium | reverse complement strand
ACGGCACCTATCCGTTCGTCACCTCGTCCAACACCATCGCGGCGCAGGCTTCTTCCGGTTCCGGCATGGGACCATCATCCATCGGCTATGTGCTCGGCATCGCCAAGGCCTATACGACGCGCGTCGGATCGGGCCCGTTCCCGACCGAGCAGCAGAACGAGATCGGTGAGCTCATCGGCCAGCGTGGCCGCGAGTTCGGCACCGTGACCGGCCGCAAGCGGCGCTGCGGCTGGTTCGATGCAGTGCTGGTGCGCCAGGCGATCAAGGTCTCCGGCATTCATGGCATCGCGCTCACCAAGCTCGATGTGCTCGACGGCCTCGACGAGATCAAGCTCTGCACCGGCTACAAGCTCAATAGCGAGGCGATCGGCCGGCTGCCCGCCGCGGAGGAGGCGCAGAAATCGGTCGAACCCGTTTATGAGACTTTCGAGGGCTGGAAGACCAATACGGCGGGGGCGCGTTCCTTCGCCGAGCTGCCGGCGCCGGCGATCAAATATGTGAAATATCTCGAGGAGCTCATCGAGTGCCCGGTGGCGCTGCTCTCCACCTCTCCCGAGCGCGACGACACGATCCTCATGACCGACCCCTTCGCGGATTGACCTACGCCGGGCCGCTCCCATATGGCATGATAGGAAAGATTGCGGAGGGGAGGGGCCATGGACAAGAAACAGCAGTTTAATCTCTGGTACGTGGTCATCGCCATGGCCGTGATCTTCCTGGCGCAGGGCTGGTGGCACACCTATCGCACCGTCGCGCCGCTCGACTATTCGGAGTTCCTGTCGCTCCTCAAGAAGGGCGAGATCACCGAGGTCACCGTCAGCCAGAGCACGATCGACGGCAAGTTCAAGACGCCGCAGAACGGCAAGGAGTATTTCACCACGACCCGCGTCGATCCGGCCGTGGCGAACGACCTCGCCCAGTACAATGTCAAATTCACCGGCAGCTCGGATGGCGGCTTCCTGACCACGCTTCTCTCCTGGGTCGTGCCCGTCCTCTTCTTCTTCGCGCTCTACATGTTCTTCTTCCGCAAGATCATCGAGAAGCAGGGCCTGGGCGGCATGATGAATGTCGGCAAGTCCAAGGCCAAGGTCTATGTCGAAAAGAACACCGGCGTGACCTTCGCCGATCTCGCCGGTGTCGATGAGGCCGAAGCCGAGCTCCAGGAGCTCGTGGCCTTCCTCAAGGATCGCGAGAAATATGGCCGGCTCGGTGCGCGCATCCCCAAGGGCGTATTGCTGGTCGGCCCGCCCGGTACCGGCAAGACGCTCGCCGCAAGAGCCGTGGCGGGCGAGGCGCATGTGCCGTTCTTCTCGATCTCGGGCTCGGAATTCGTCGAGATGTTCGTGGGTGTCGGTGCCGCGCGGGTGCGCGATCTCTTCGAGCAGGCACGCAAGGCCGCGCCCTGCATCATCTTCATCGATGAGCTCGACGCGCTGGGCAAGGCTCGCTCAGGCCCCAATCTCTCCGGCAATGACGAGAAGGAGCAGACGCTCAATCAGCTTCTGACCGAGCTCGACGGCTTCGATCCGCGCGAGGGTATCGTGCTTCTTGCCGCGACGAACCGGCCGGAAATCCTCGATCCGGCCCTGCTGCGCGCCGGCCGCTTCGATCGCCAGATCGTCATGGACCGTCCCGACAAATCTGGCCGCGTCGAAATCCTCAATGTGCATATGAAGAAGGTCAAGATCGACAGCGATGTCGATATCGACCAGATCGCAACAATGACTCCCGGCATGACCGGTGCCGATCTCGCCAATCTCATCAACGAGGCGGCGATCTTCGCGACGCGGCGTGGGGCGGAGAAGGTCGCCATGCAGGATTTCCAGAATGCGCTGGAGCGCATCATCGCCGGGACGGAGAAGCGCAGCCGTGTCCTCAATGCCGAGGACAAGCGGCGGGTTGCCTATCACGAGATGGGCCATGCGCTCGCCGCCGCCTCGCTCGAAGGCACCGATCCGGTGCACAAGATTTCCATCATCCCGCGTTCGATCGGCGCGCTCGGCTACACCATGCAGCGGCCGACCGAGGACAAGTTCCTCATCACCACCGAGGAGCTCAAGAACCGCATGGTGGTGCTGATGGCGGGGCGTGCGGCGGAAGAGCTGATCTTCAAGGAAATCTCGACAGGCGCAGCCGACGATCTCGCCAAGGCCACCGACATTGCACGCCAGATCGTGACGCGCTTCGGCATGGTGAAGGAGCTGGGTCAAGCGGTGTTCGAGCGCCAAGGCTCGGCCTATCTCGGCGATAATGTGCTCGGCGTGCGCGAGAAGGATTATTCGGAGGAGACGGCAGGCAAGATCGACCATGCGGTCAAGGAGCTGATCGATCAGGCCTATGCCGCGGCCAAGAAGATTTTAACGAGTCGGCGCAAGGACTTGGACGCCGGAACGAAGATTTTGCTTGAGAAGGAAACGATCACGCCGGAGGATTTCCCGCCGCTCAGGCAGAAGGAGAAAGCGGCGGCGTGATGGCTGAGGCGATCGAGGTTCGATCGGCGCGCGTGAAGGATCTTGCCGCGCTCGCCGCGATCGAGAAGGCGGTCTTCCCCGGCGATCGCCTGTCGCCCCGGTCGTTCCGCGATCTCCTCAGGAAGAAGAGCGCGTGGATCGTGGTCGCCACACTTGGCAAGGAGATCGCCGGCTACGCGCTGGTCCTGTTCCGCAAGACAACATCGGTGGCGCGCCTCTATTCGGTCGCCGTATCGCCTGATGCGCGCGGCAAGGGCGTCGCCAAGGCGCTGATCGCCGCCGCGGAGGAGGAGGCGAAGAAGCGCGGCGAAATCTTCATGCGCCTCGAAGTGCGCGCCGACAACAAGGCCGCGCGAAGCCTCTATGAAAACCTCGGCTACCGCCAGTTCGGCCGCCATCTCGATTATTACGACGACCATGAGGATGCGCTGCGCTTCGAGAAGTCGCTCGTCTCGGCTCCTCCGCGCAGCAAGCGCCGCGTGCCCTATTACCACCAGACGACGAATTTCACCTGCGGCCCCTCGGCGCTCATGATGACCATGGCGGCACTCGGCGCCAATGAGCCCCTGTCGCGCGAGCTCGAATTCCAGCTCTGGCGCGAGGCGACCTCGATCTACCTCATCTCGGCCCCGGGCGGCTGCGACCCGATCGGCATGGCGGTGACTGCCGTCAAGCGCGGCTTCAGGGCGGCCGTCCATGTCAACCAGCCCGGCCCCTATTTCACCCAGCAGCGTCAGGGCGCTCAGCGGCTCGACGTCATGACCGAGGCGCAGCACATCTTTGCGCGCCAGGCAAAGGAGCTGGGCATCCCGATCCGGCACGCCGCCCTTGATCTGGAACACCTCATCCCGGCGCTCGACCGGGGCGCCATCGCCATCGTCCTCATCTCCACCCATCGGATGTATGGCGACAGGACGCCCCACTGGATCGTGGCGTACGAGCACGATTCGGATTATATCTTCGCCCACGACCCCTGGGTCGGCCGTGAAGATCTGGAGACGCCCGCGCAGAAGGCCGGTATCGCCATTCCCCTTGCAGAGTTTGAACGCATGACCGTTTGGGGTCGCCAACGCCTCAAGGCCGCCATTATCGTGGAGAAATTCGCCGCCCGATGAGCTGGCTCATTCTCGTCGACCAGGACCGCGACTTCTCCAACGCCGACACGCCGCACAAGGTGATGAGCACGCGGGACTATCTGTCGCG
>JBFWNN010000161.1:0-3800 GCA_050251035.1 Parvibaculaceae bacterium | reverse complement strand
AGCGCATCGCGGCGATCTCGACATCGCCACGCTCTTCGCCGAGGCGATCATGAATCGCACGCCCTGGGCGCTCTGGGACATCGCGACCGGAAAGCCCGCCGATGGCGCCGACACCATGGAAGCGATCCACGTGCTGGAGCGTGCCATGGCGCAGCCCGGCGGCGCCCAACATCCGGGCCTGCTTCACATGTATATCCATCTGATGGAGATGTCGCCGCAGCCGGAGCAGGCGTTGCGCGCGGCGGACCAGTTGCGCAGTCTCGTGCCCGATGCCGGGCATCTGCGGCACATGTCGACCCATATCGACGTGCTGTGCGGGCATTATGCGGCGACCGTAAAATCGAACAGCGACGCCATCGTCGCTGACCGCAAGTTCCTCGAGCGCGAGGGGCCGGTCAACTTCTACTCGCTCTATCGCTGCCACAACTATCACTTCAAGATCTATGGCGCGATGTTCCTTGGTCAGTATGCGCCGGCGCTCGAGGCGGCCGAGGAGATGATCGCCACTTTGCCCGAGGAATTGCTGCGCATCGAAAGCCCGCCGATGGCCGACTGGCTCGAAGGCTTCGTGCCGATGAAGATGCATGTGCTCATCCGCTTCGGCAAATGGGCGGAGATCATCGCGGAACCCCTGCCCGCCGATGCGGCGCTCTTCCTCGTCACCACCGCGATGATCCATTATGCCAAGGCGGTGGCGCATGCGGCGCGCGGCAACGTCAAGGCGGCGGAGGCCGAAGCCGCGCTGTTCAAGGCCGCCCATGCGCGCGTGCCGCCGACGCGCTATGTCTTCAACAACACCTGCCTCGACATCCTCGCTGTCGCCACCGCGATGATGAGAGGCGAGATCGAATACCGGAAGGGCAATCTGCAAGAGGCTTTTGTCCATCTCAGGCAGGCGATTACGCTCGACGACAATCTTCCCTATGACGAGCCGTGGGGCTGGATGCAGCCGACCCGCCATGCGCTCGGCGCCTTGCTCCTCGAACAGGGACAAGTGGCGGAGGCGGAAGCGGTCTATCGCGCCGATCTCGGGCTCGATGGAACGCTCAGGCGCGCCTGTCAGCATCCGGAGAATGTCTGGAGCCTGCATGGCTTCCACGAATGCCTGACGCGGCTGGGTAAGACGGCGGAAGCCGCGATCATCAAGCAGCGGCTCGACATCGCAGCCGCCCGCGCCGATGTGTCGATCAAGGCCTCCTGCTTCTGCCGGCTCGGTGCGGCTGCGTGATCACCGCTCCTCCCCGAAAGTTGAACTTATGTGTATGGTGCGCGTGCAGGCACGGGGATAGGAACCGCCTCCCCAACCGAGACGCAGATGACCTTTCCCTGGACTGATCGCCAAGGCCGCCTTTCTCCTCTCAAGGCCATCACCTTTGCCCTGCTCTTCGTGCCGGCGATCGTGACCTTTATCGCCTATCTGCGCGGCGCGCTGGCGCCACTCCCCTTCAAGGAGGGACTGCGCGAGATCGGCGAATGGACAGTGCGCCTCATCATCCTGACGCTGGCGGTGACGCCCGCCATGCGCATCTTCAAGCTGCCGCGGCTGGCGCAGGTAAGGCGCATGATCGGCGTCACGGCCTTCGCCTACGCCCTGCTCCACTTCACACTCTATGTCGCGAATGAGAAATTCGATCTCGCCTTCGTCGCCTCCGAGATTGCGCTGCGCATCTATCTCACCATCGGCTTCGTGGCGCTCATCGGCCTCACCATCCTCGCCGCGACCTCGACCGACGGCATGGTGCGCAGGCTTGGCCGGCGCTGGAAGCAGATCCACTATGCGATCTATGGCATCGCCGTCCTCGCCATCCTGCATTTCTTCATCCAGTCGAAGATCGACGTGAGCCAGCCGACGCTGATGGCCGGGCTCTATTTCCTGCTCATGGCCTATCGCGTCACGGCATCGCGGCGCATCGCGCTCACCACGCTGCCGCTCATCCTCTGCGCGATCGCAGCAGCACTTCTCACCGCTCTCACCGAATTCGCCTGGTATGGACTCATGACCGGCGTCGATCCGTGGCGGATCGCCAAAGCCAATTTCGTCATCGCCTATGGCCTGCGCCCGGCGCCTGCCGTTCTCATCACCGGAATCGTGATCGCGGCCCTCGCCTGGGCCTGGTCGGCCTATGATGCGCGGGGCTTCAAGGTAAAATCCGCTACGGCCTGAGCGCGCGCAGATGGGTCGGGCGCATGGCGCCGGCCTCGACCGCCGCAAGCTGCGCCCGGCGCGCCTTGCGCCAGCGCTCGTAGATTTCAGGGCTCGACGCCTTAATCAACTCATCGCGCAACTCGCCTTCGATCTGCGCCATATGCTTGCGCGACAGCTCGGCATACCAGCGATTGCGGTCCCGCGTCTCGATATCGACAAAGCCGGCACCGGCAATGATGCGCGTTACCTCGGCGGCCGTCTCGGCGGTGACGGTGTAGGACGCCTGCGCCGCATAGGCCTGCCATTCCGGCATATTCTCGCTACCCTCGCCGCATAGCCAGTCGCTGGCGGCGAAGCGGCCGCCGGGCTTCAGGACGCGGAAGATTTCCGCGAACATCGCCGCCTTGTCGTCGACATGAAGGATCGCGTCCTTGCTGAAGACAAGATCGAGACTCTCATCGGGAAAATTCAGCGGCCCCGGCGACACGCGCATGAAGGCCGTGCGATCGGTCATGCCCGAGGCGGACGCATTGCGGCGCGCGCGGTCGGTCAGCGCGTCATCGACATCGATACCCGTGACATGCGCGGCGCCAAGTTCGCAGAGAACCAGATCAGGGCCGCCAATGCCGCAGCCGATATCGAGCACATGCTTGCCCGCGAGATCGATGCCTCTGACGATCTCGCGCACCTCATCCGGCCCGCCGGGCGACATGAAGCCCCGGCCCCACAGGATTTCGAGACGGTCGACATAATGCGGGGGATATTCACCCATCGGCGAGCTTCCTCACGAGAGTCTTCACCCGCTCATCGCCCGCGCATTGCGCCGTGACGGCGAGAACGGCCTGCGATTTCAGGATCGTGCCGTCATCGAGGATCTTGAGATGATTGGCGGCGAGCGTCGATCCGGTGGTCGTGATATCGACGATGATCTCGGCCGTGCCGGCGGCGGGCGCGCCTTCCGTGGCGCCGAGGCTTTCGACGATGCGATAGCCGGTGACGCCCTTTTCGGCAAAGAAACGGCGCGTCAGCTTCGTGTATTTGGTGGCGACGCGCAGGCGCCTTCCGTGGCGCGCATAGAAACCTTCCGACACTTCGTCGAGATCGCTCATCGAGGCGACATCGAGCCAGGCTTCCGGCACCGCGACCACGACATTGGCCGGACCGAATCCCAATCTCAGCGCCACGCTGACGCGCGGATCATCCGGCGCCAGAGTCTCGCCGAGCAGATCCTCGCCGGTGACGCCGAGATCGATGCGGCCGTCTTTCAGCGAGCCTGCGATCTCGGAAGCCGAGAGGAAGGCGACATCGATGCCGTCCACGCCGTCGAGCGATCCGCGATAGAGCCGGTCGGAGCGCCCGCGCGCAATCGTGAGGCCCGATTTGCGGAAACGTTCTTCCGTCGCCTCCATCAGGCGGCCCTTGGAGGGAATGCCGAGCGTCAGCGGCTTCATGCGCGATCTCCCGCGCAGGCGAGCAGCAATCCCGTGTCGATGGCGCAGCCCACCGCGGGCACCTTCACGGGCGAACCGATATCAGAGAGGAGATCGTCATAGCGTCCGCCGCCCGCGACCTGGGCCGGGCCATTCTTCGTCTGCGCCTCGATCTGGAAAACGAAGCCCGTGTAATATTCAAGACTGCGCCCGAACGGCGCGGA
>JBFWNN010000160.1:0-4010 GCA_050251035.1 Parvibaculaceae bacterium | reverse complement strand
GTCATGGACGCGCTCGACGCGATCGCCAAGGAGACCGGCAAGAGCGTGCCGCAGATCGCGCTCAACTGGCTGCTGCAGCGCCCGAGCGTCGCCACCGTCATCATCGGTGCGCGCGACGAGGCGCAGCTTAAGCAGAATCTCGGCGCCGTCGGCTGGCAGCTCACGCCGGACCAGATCAGGCGGCTCGACGAGGCAAGCACGACGGCGCTCGCTTATCCCTATTGGCATCAGCGGGAATTTGCCGAGCGCAATCCGCCGCCGGCGTAATGGTCCTGTAATGAGGGCGCCGCTTATTTGCTCGATTTGAGTCTATGAAAAGCGCGATTCTTCCCATAGGGTAGAGTTCTGCCCGGGGCATGAACAGGAGAAGACGATGCGTCGCTGGACGATTGCTGCCGCGCGGTTCCTTGCTTTTGTCGGCGTATCGGCGGTGTGCGCCGGTGCCGTCCCCGCCTTGGCGAAGGACAGGCTGCCCTATGATCTTGCACGCCTGCGCCTTGCGGGCGTGATTGCCGATGAGGATGGCCGCTCGAAGATCGTCGGCGGCAAGACCGTCGAGCCCGGCAACAAATATCCCTTCCAGGTCGCGCTCATCGCCGCGCGGGCGGGCTCCGGCCAGGAGCGGCTCGGCCAGTTCTGTGGCGGCTCGCTTATCGCCGATACGTGGGTGCTGACCGCGTCGCATTGCGTCGTCATGGAGGGTGACGTCTCGGGCGAGCTCATCTATCTCGGGCCGAAGGACATCGATGTCTATACGGGCTCGGCGAACTTCCGGAAGGGCGACCGCATCAAGGTGAAGAAAGTAATCGCGCATCGCTCGTTCAAGCTTTCCACCATGAACAGCGACGTGGCGCTGATCCAGCTCACCCGGCCGCCCAAGCGCGGCTGGAAGGCCAAGCCCATTGACTACAAGGCGGCCGCCGCCGATCCGTCGCTCTCGGCCGACGGGAAGATCACGACGGTAATCGGCTGGGGCCTCGTGGACGATAAGACCTTGCCCAATGCCTTGCGCGAGGTGAGCGTCCCTATCGCCAGCAACAAGGTGTGCGACAATGCGATCCGCACCTTCAGGATCAACGAGGCCAAGAAGAAGCTCGACGAGATGGCCGAGATGACCAACATGGACGATGCGACCTACCAGAACTATTTGAAGCAGATCGAATCCTATACAGGCGGCATCGACGATACGATGATGTGCGCGGGTCTCGCCGAAGGCGGCAAGGATTCTTGCCAGGGTGACAGCGGCGGTCCGCTTTTCGTCACGGATGCGGACGGCAAATTTCATCAGGTCGGCGTGGTGAGCTGGGGCTATGGCTGCGGCCTGCCGGATGTGCGCGGCGTCTATGCCCGGCTTGGCCAGTTCAAGGACTGGATCGAGCAGAATATGGGTGTGAGCCAATAGGCATACTGTGACCGGCGCGCGCGTACTCGCTCTTCTGCTTTTCGCGCTGATTGCCTCGGCTCTCGCTCATCCCGCGGCGGCGGGCGAGAAGCGCGCATTGCTCATCGGAGTCTCGGGCTATCGCAATCTGCCAGAGCAATATCATCTCTACGGCCCCAAGAACGATGTCGTGGTGATGAAGAATGCGCTCCTCGCGCATGGCTTCAAGGCGGAAGACATCACCATCCTCGCCGATCAGGTGGCGGACTCGGCCGGCGATCCGACGGATGCGAATATCCGCGCGCATCTCGCGGCTCTCGCGGAGAAAGAGCGCCAGCCGGACGACATTCTCGTCGTCTATCTCTCGGGCCATGGCACGAGCGTGCGCGACCAGCCGGACGGCGATGAGCTCGACGGCTATGACGAGGTCTTCCTGCCGATCGACTTCAAGCCCGTCGAGGGCGCGGAGAACGGCGTCACCGCGCCCGCGGCGAATTATCTGCGCGACGACGATCTGGGCGAAGCGGTGGCGGCGATCGTCGCCAAGGGTGGCGAGACGGTATTCATTCTCGACAGTTGTTTTTCGGGAACGGGCCTTCGCGGCGATGCGCGACCCAAATTCGTGACGACGAAGCTCATCGATGGCGACGAGATGGCGCCGACCGGTCTCGGACGCGGCGAGAAGGCCTCCGCCCTCGACAATCTCTCCTCCATGTCGGGCAAGCTCGTCGCGTTCTTTGCTTCGAGCGACGATCAGGTGTCGAAGGAGATTCCGACCGTCCGCCTCAGTCCCAAGAAAGATCACTGGATCTCCGCCTTCACGCGCGCGCTGGACGAGGTGCTCAAATCGCCCGAGCCCATGAGCTATGACGAGCTGTTCCAGAACATGGTGCGCATTCTCAAGACCGATCCGGTCTTCGGCTCGATGCAGAATCCCGACCGCTTCGGCAATGGCTTCGACCGGCCGGTCTTCGGCGACACGGAGCTGCGCAAGCGTCCGCTCAACTGGTCGGTGGACAAGGGCAAGATTCTCGCAGGCCGCATCGACGGGCTGACCAAGGACAGCGTCGTTGCGCTCTATGACCGGGCCGAGGCCGACGACAAGGACGCCATCGGCTATGCGCAAGTGGTGGAGATCGGCGCCGTGTCGGGCGATCTCGAGCCGGTCGAATACCCTTGCAAGCGCAAGCCGAAGCCGGTCTGCATCCCGCTCGGCGATCCGACGCTGGTGCAGAAGCCGCTCTTCGCGCGGCCCGCCATGCTGTCCATCGACCAGAAGCTCGCCATCTCGGCGCCCATGCCGCTGCCGGGCCTCGCGGACGAGGCCGCGGTCAAGGATCAGCTCGCGCTCGCGCAGAAACTTGCGGGGCTCATCGGCGATGATGAGATCGTCCTTGCCAGGCCGGGTGAGGGCGCCGATTTCATGTGGTATGTGAGCGGCAACGAATTCCGCTTCCAGATCGCGGCGCTCGCCGACGGCAACACCATGTTCGGCCCCGCCGTCGCACTCGACCAGCTCCAGGGACGTCCGCCCGAGGCGATGCTGCCCGTGCTGCGCGCGGCGCTCAAGCGCGGCAAGGTCATCAAGCGGCTGATCGACCTTAAGGATGAGCTGCCATCCACGCGGCGCAACAATGCGCTCATCGCCATGTCCTCCGAGATCGACACCACGCGCTGCGCCACCGAAGCGGCCAAGACGGATGGCGCGCAGGACGTCTGCGGCCAGGCGGTGATCCACGAGATCGTCAACAAGGGCTGGATTTCCTTCCGGCCCTTCGTCTTCGCGCTCGATGGCGACTGGCAGCTCTACACCGTCAATCCCGAAAGCTGCGATCTCCAGGGCGGGCACACCGGCGAGGTCAAGCGCGGCCAGATCCTGAAGCTCGATCTCGCCCTCAACTACCGCACGCAGATGATCCGCGATCTCAAGGCGGCGCATCCTGAGGCGAGCGCGGTGCGTCATGGTTTCATCCTGATCGCCATTCCGGAAGCCAATCCGACCGGTAATCCCTGCTCGCTCTATACGACGCTCGAGACCGGCAAGGGCACTGGCGATGACGAGTCGAATGCGCTGGGCGATCTCGTGACCGGCGATGAAGCTGATTCAGGCAAGGGCAATGACATTGAGGACAGGCTGGTCATCCAGCTTCTGTCGTGGGATGTGCCGCTCAAATGATGCGCAAGGAGCAGTCCCGATGCTGAGATCGTTCTGTGTTGCGCTGGCCGCGTTCATGGCGCTGATGGTTGGCGAAGCCCATGCCGAGCGCCATGCGCTGCTCATCGGCGTGTCGGACTACGACAATCCGAATATCCGTGACCTGCATGGACCGCGCAATGACGTCACGATGATGTGGCGGCTGCTCAAGACGCAGAGCTTCAAGCCGGAGAATATCAATGTCGTCTCCGACATCGTCACCGAGGGGACAGACTATCCCAAGGCATCCGCGCTGCCGACCCATGCGGCCATCCTCGCAGCACTCGATGCGTTGAAGCAGAAGGCTAACCAGGGCGATTTCATCGTCATCTATTTCTCAGGCCATGGCACCGACCAGCCCGATGTGCCGGGCGATGCCGAGCCCGAGCCTGAGGCGAACGGCGTCGACCAGGTTCTCCTGCCGCGCGATGCGGG
>JBFWNN010000159.1:0-4024 GCA_050251035.1 Parvibaculaceae bacterium | reverse complement strand
GCGGACATCAAGCGCGGCGGAACATTGACCGTCGCCCGGCCCGACGAGCCCTTGACGCTCGATCCCTTCACGCCGTCCGACAACGGCTCGATCTACAACATCACCCAGATCTGCGAATCGCTGATCTCGGCCGATGCCTCGGGCACCGGGCTCGAGCCCGGCCTCGCCGAGTCGTGGAAAATGGCGGATGACGGGCTCTCGATCGAGATCAAATTGCGGCCGGGCGTGAAATTCAGCAACGGCAATCCGCTCACCGTCGAGGATGCGATCTTCTCGCTCAAGAAGGTCGCCGATCCGAAAGCCTCCTATGGCTTCGCCTTCGATCCGGTGAAGGAGATCGCCAAGGTCGACGACGCGACATTGAAGATGACCTTCAAGCAGCCCTATTCGGCGCTCGAATCGGCGCTGTCGCTGTTCGCGGCCTCGATCGTGTCGCAAGCGGATTACGAGAAGGACCCGGCGGCCTTCGGCTCGAAGCCGGTCTGCACCGGCCCGTTCCAGGTCGAGAGCTATGAGCGCGGCACGCAAGTGGTGATGGTGCCCAACCCGCATTACTGGCGCATGGGCGCCGACGGCAAGCCCTTGCCCTATGTCGACAAGGCCATCCTGAAATACGTGCCGGAAAGCAACTCGCGCGTGCTCGGCCTGCAGAACGGCGATTTCGACGCCATTCTCGCGGTGCCGCTCAATCAGGCGGAATCGGTGAAGGCGATGGAGGGCACGACGCTGGAAGTCTCGCCGTCCTTCCGGCTCGACTATGTCTATCTCAACCACGCGAAGAAGCCTTTCGACGACAAGCGCATCAGGCTGGCGCTGAACCACGCCGCCAACCGCGACGCCATCATGAAGGCGGTCTATTTCGGCTATGGCGAGGTGCCCAACTCCTACATGCCCAAGGTGAACTTCTGGTCCGACAAGGTCGAGAAGATCCCCTATGACATCGAGAAGGCGAAGCAGCTGGTGCAGGAGGCGGGCTATGACGGCACGCCGATCCAGCTCATGGTCGACACCGGCAACGCGCCGTTCCGCACCGTGGCGACGATCCTGCAGCAAGGCTGGTCGCAGGCCGGCCTCAAGGTCGAGATCGTCGAGTTCGACGTCGGCACCGCCTTCAGCATGACGCAGAAGGGCGAGTACCAGGCCTATGTCAGCTACATCACCTCCGACATCAACGACGATGACGAGCTGGCCAGCATCCAGGCCGACGGCACCGGCGCCACGGCCGCGTTCTTCTCCAACTACAAGAACGAGGAAGTGACCAAGCTCCTCGCCGAGGCGCGCCAGACCTCCGACAAGGCCAAGCGCGCCGAGCTCTATGCCAAGGTGCAGGGCATCGTCTACAATGACGGCTACAGCGTGCCGCTCAACTTCCTGCCCTATGTCAACGGCCACAAGACCTACGTGCAGAACTGGAAGAACATCGCGGTCGGCTGGTGGTGGCTGCGCGATGTGTGGCTGAACAAGTAACCCTTGGTCACGGGCGCCCGTCGAGCCGGCGGGCGCCCTGATCCGGAGACCCCATGCTGGTCCTCAGATATTGCCTGGCGCGGCTCATTCACGCCATTCCCGTGCTGATCGGCGTGACGATCTTCGTGTTCCTGACCATCCATCTGGTGCCGGGCGACCCGATCCGCATCATGATGCATGGCCGCATCGACGACGCCCAGGTGGCCGAGATCTACCGCCAGCTCGGCATGGACCGGCCGCTCATCGTCCAGTATCTCGACTTCCTGCGCCATGCGCTGATCGGCGATCTCGGCACCAGCCTCATCCAGAAGGCGCCGGTGACCACCCTGGTGCTCGAGAAATTATGGCCCACCCTGCTGCTGCTCGGCCTCAGCACCGTCTTCTCGATCCTCCTCGCCGTGCCGCTCGCCCTCGTCGCCGCTTTCTACCGCAACCGCTGGCCCGACCATGTCATCCGCCTCGGCAGCATCTTCGGCTTCGCCATGCCGTCCTACTGGATCGGCCTCCTGCTCATGCTGTGCTTCGGCCTGTGGCTCGGCTGGTTCCCGATCTCGGGACTGGGCGGCACGCCCTTGGAGAAGCTGCATCACCTGACCATGCCGGCCTTGACCATTTCGCTGTTCCTCGGGCCGATCCTCATCCAGTCCATGCGCTCCTCGATGCTCGACGTCCTGACCTCGGAATATATCGAGGTGGCGCGCGCCAAGGGCCTGTCGGAATGGCGCATCCTCATCAAGCACGTGCTGCGCAACGCGCTGATCCCGGTGATCACCGTGCTCGCCGTCAACATAAGCTGGCTCCTGAGCGGCGCCGTCATCGTCGAATATGTCTTCGGCCTGCCCGGGCTCGGCTCGCTGCTGGTGCGCTCGGTCGGCTATCGCGACTACCCGCTGATCCAGGGCCTGTCCTTCGTCTTCGCCGTGCTGGTCGTCATCGTCAATCTTCTCGCCGATCTCAGCTACATGCTGGTCGACCGGCGCGTGCTGAAGGCCTGAGCGATGAGCGACGCCGCCTATCAGCCGCACGCCTCGCTCGCCACGAGGGTCCTTCGCGAGATCGCCTCCTGGAGCCCGTCGCTCAAGATCGGTAGCGCGCTCATGGCCGTGATCGTGCTGGCGGCCGTCTTCGCGCCCTGGATCGCGCCCTATGACCCTTATGAGCAGGATTTCAACGCCATATTGATGCCGCCGGGCTTCCCACATCTCTTCGGCACCGACAGCCTCGGCCGCGACATCTTCTCGCGCGTGCTCCATGGCGCGCGCATCGATCTCGTCATCGGCGTCGTCACCACCTATGTGCCGATGATCTATGGCGTGGTGCTCGGCGCCTATGCCGGCTATGTCGGCGGACGCTTCGACGCCATCCTCATGCGCGTCATCGACGTGGCGATGGCCTTTCCCTTCCTGGTGCTGATCATCGTCATCCTCGCCATCCTGGGACCGGGAGTGCAGAACATCTACATCTCGATCTTCATCCTGGCCTGGACCATGTATGCGCGCCTGGCGCGCGCCGAGATGCTGGTCGAGCGCACCAAGGACTACATCACCGCCGCCGAGGTGCTGGGCTTCCCGCGCTGGCGCATCATCTTCCGCCACGGGCTGCCCAATGTGATCAACTCGTCGATCGTCTTCTCGGCCTCGGATTTCGTACTCAACATCCTCCTGGTCTCGGGGCTCAGCTTCCTCGGTCTCGGCATCCAGCCGCCGCTGCCCGAATGGGGGTCGATGATCGCCGAAGGCCGCGACTTCATGCGCCAGGCCTGGTGGATCGCGACCCTGCCCGGCCTCGCCATCGTCGTCACCGGCATCGCGCTCGCGCTCATCGGCGACGGCCTCGCCCAGCGCCTGGGCGAACGTCATCACACCATGGTCTGACCGCGATGACCGCCGCATCCCCCCTCCTCTCCGTCTCGGGCCTCACCGTCGAATTCAAGACCCGGCGCGGCGCGGTGACCGCCAACAACGCGCTGGCGCTCGAGATCGCCTCAGGCGAGACGCTGGGCATCGTCGGCGAATCGGGCAGCGGCAAGTCGGTGCTCTGCCGCGCCCTCCTCGGCCTCCTGCCCTCGCCGCCGGCGACGGTCCGCGCCGACCGGATCCTGTTCGCCGGACGCGACCTCGCGCGGGCTTCGGCGCGCGAATTGCGCCAGGTGCGCGGGCAGGACATCGCAATGGTGTTCCAGAACCCGATGAGCAGCCTCAATCCGGTCTGGCCCATCGGCGATCAGGTCGCCGAGAGCCTGCGCGTCCACAAAGGCGTCGGCCGCGCGCAGTCCCGCGCCGCCGCCATCGCCGTGCTGAAGCGCGTCGGTATCCCCAGCCCCGAGATCCGGGTGGACGACTATCCCTATCAATGGTCGGGCGGCATGATGCAGCGCGCCGTCATCGCCATGGCGATGGTGGGCGGACCCAAGCTCTTGCTCGCCGACGAACCGACGACGGCGCTCGACGTCACCATCCAGGACCAGATCCTGTCTTTGCTCATGGAGCTGCAGCGCGAGACCGGCATGGCGATCATCCTCGTCTCGCACGACATGAGCGTGATCTCGGAATCCTGC
>JBFWNN010000158.1:0-4122 GCA_050251035.1 Parvibaculaceae bacterium | reverse complement strand
GTCAACGTGTCGTCGAGCCAGTTCCTCGCCGCCGACCTCATCGACGACGTGAAGGCGCTGCTCACGCGCGAAGGACTGGTGCGCGAAACGCTGAAGCTCGAGGTGACCGAATCGATCGTGATGGAGAATCCGGAGCTGGTGAGCCAGATCCTCGACCGGCTGAAGCAGATGGGCATCGGCGTGGCGTGCGACGATTTCGGCACCGGCTACTCCTCGCTCTCCAATCTGCGCCGCATGCCGTTCGACACGTTGAAAGTGGATCGCAGCTTCATCGAGGCGGATACCGACGACGCCAAGGCCTCGCTCATTCTCGAATCGATCGTCCTCCTCGCCCATGATCTGGGCCTGACCGTCGTCGCCGAAGGCATCCAGTCGCAGGACGACGTCGACCGGCTGGGCGCTCTCGCTTGCGATTTCGGCCAAGGTTACTTCATCGGCGAGCCGATGACCGCGAAGCAGGTGGTCGATGTGCTGAGCGGCGTGCCCTTGAGCGCCGCGAAGCACAAGACGACCATCGATTCGCTGTGGGAGCGCATGGCGGGAACGTCGAATGTGCGCGTGCCGGAACCACTGCCGGAAACGAAGCCCGCGCCGCCGCCGGAAACAAAGGCCGCGCCGCAAGAAAGAAAGCCCGCACCACCGCCGGAAAAGAAGCCCGAGCCGCCGAAGCCGCAGCCCCAGGTCGTCCAGCCGCAGCCTGCGGCGGTGAAGCCGGCGGCGCCCGAGCCGGCTCCGGTCAAGCAGCCGGAGCCGCCGCCTGCCCCGGAGCAGCGGCGGCCGGAAGCGGCACCGCTTCCGCCACCTCCCGAAAGCCGGCTGGTCAAGCCCGGCAAGCCGCCGATCGTGCTGCTGCCACCGCTGACGCCGCCGGTCTTCGGCAAGGGTGGTGGGCCCGGCCCCCACAGGCCGGCAGCCGAAGCACCGCCCAAGCCGGCGGCGCCCGTGCCTGAAGCCGTGCACGAGGAGACGAGCGATCTGGTCAAATCCGATCCGGCGCATGCGGCTCGGCCGCCTCTGCCGGGCGGCGCCCCCATGGCGCCCCGCGCGCCTGCCCAGGATGACGCGGACGATGCCGGAGAGGCGGAAGAGTCCGACATCTCGGGCGATGAGACCGAGCCGTCAGGCCAGACCGAAGAAGAGATCGCCGCGCAGAAGGCGAAGTCTGCCCGCCTCGGCAAGAAGCTGCGCCGCAAGGCGCTGGCCAAGGATCAGCCGCCTGCCGAGACTTAGGACTGGCAAAGTTCGATCTGGGATTGCGCACGCAAGACAAAGCGATGATCGAAAGCGGCAGGGAATCCACCGAAGCCGCCTGGCATTTCCTCCAATCGAAGGGCATCAATAAACATGATGCCTACTTCCAGGCGCTCTTATTGAAATTCGATACCGCTCGATCTCTGCTCGCCAAATAATCGAATTGCCGTGCGCTTCCGGTGAAAAGGAGGCGAGTCGACATGTTCGCTCCGATCACGCATGTCCGGCTTCCGACGACAGCATCGCCGGATCGACGCCGATCTTGTGCAGCGCGTTGAGATATTTGCTGTCGAGATCGTGGCCGAACAGCAGATCCTCATCCGCGGCACATGAGAGCCAGCCATTGCGGTGGATTTCGTCCTCGAGCTGTCCCGGCGCCCAGCCGGCATAGCCGAGCGCCAGGAGCGAACGTCTCGGACCCTGGCCTCCGGCGATGGCCCGCAATATGTCGAGCGTCGCCGTCAGCGCCACGCGCTCGTCGATCGGCAGCGACGTGTCGGCGGAGAAATAGTCCGACGTGTGCAGGACGAAGCCGCGCCCCGGCTCCACCGGTCCGCCGAACTGGACCAGCATGGACTGGACATCGTCCGGCAGCCTGATCCGATTCTCTTGCGGCAGGATGTCGAGCCGTTCCAGGAGCTCGCTGAAGGAGATCATCGGTGCCCGCTTGTTGACGATGATCCCCATGGCGCCGTTGTCGGAATGGGCGCACATGAAAATGACCGATCTGTCGAAACGCGGGTCGCTCATGCCCGGCATGGCGATCAGCATCTGACCGTCGAGAAAGGATGACTTTTTCATGGAACTCCACCCTTTGCTGCTGGTCCATAAGTTAATGCGATTTGGCCCCGGCGCAAAGCAGTCAATCTGACATTAAGTTGATTGCCCTATTCCTTAAGTTGATTGGCCGGCAAGCTGGCCGCAGTCTATAGAACAGATTGTGATCATGCCGTTAATGAAGCGACGCGAGCTGCTGTTGGCCGCGCTTGGTCTGCCGGCTTTCTCCAGTGTGGCGAATGCGGGAGCCGGACCGCATTATTCGGCGCGGCTCATCGGCGGCGAGGCGGCAACGGGCAGCTGGCGCATCGGCCTCGACATCACGCTCGCCAAGGGCTGGAAGACCTATTGGCGCATGCCGGGCGATGCCGGTGTCCCGCCGCAGTTCGACTGGTCACGCTCGCGCAATGTCAAATCGACGACGGTGCTCTGGCCGGCGCCCAAGCGCTTCATCGATCAGGGCGGCGAGACTGTCGGCTATAAGGACCGCGTCGTCTTCCCAGTGGATGTTGCCGCCGCCGACCCGGCACGGCCCATCGACCTGGCGCTCGACGCTTTTCTCGGCGTCTGCGACATCGTCTGCATTCCGGTGAAGCTCGACATGGCGCTTGTCCAGTCGCAGCCGGCGCCGGCCGATGCGAGCCTCATTGCCGCCTTCGCCGCGCGCGTGCCGCAACGGGCCGATGCGCAGTCGCCGTTCCGTGTCGCCGGCGCCGCGCTCGCCGAGGCGGACGGCAAATTCGATCTCGCTCTTCGTCTTGCGGGCCAGGGCTTCGACCGGGACCTCGACATCTTTGTCGAAGGCGGTGATTTCGCTTATTTCCGCGGGCCCCGGCCGGCCGGCGAGGAGGGGCTGTTCCATTTGCGCATCGACGGGCTCAAGGACCCTCAAAAGCTCAAGGGGCGCCCGCTGACCCTGACCATGACGGCCGGCGATATTCGCCTTGAACAGGATGTCGTGGTCGATTAAGCCTGTCCTCCCTTCCGGAGCGTTTTCCGCCCGAGGTGTCCGGCCTCGGCGACGGGAAAGCGCCCCCAATGACTATGAGGAGCAATCATGATCAAGGTTGGCGATCGTCTGCCTGAGGCCGAATTCATCACCATGACCGCCGACGGCACGCAGAGATTCACGACCGGCACGGTGTTTGCCGGCCGCAAGGTGGTGCTCTTCGCGGTTCCGGGCGCCTTCACGCCGACCTGCAGCATGAATCACCTTCCCGGTTTCGTGAAGGAGGTGGATGCCATCAAGGCCAAGGGCGCGGACACGGTCGCCTGCACGTCGGTGAACGACGTCCATGTCATGAACGCCTGGGCGCGCGCGTCGGGCGCCGACGGCAAGATCCTCATGCTCGCCGACGGCAATGGCAGCTTCGCCAAGGCGGTCGGCCTCGAATTCGATCTCACCGCCAACCATATGGGCCACCGTTCGAAGCGCTATTCGATGATCGTCGAGGACGGTGTCGTCAAGGCCCTCAATGTCGAGGACAAGCCGGGCGTGAATGTGTCCGGCGCCGACACGATCCTGAAGCAGCTCTGAGGGAGGCCCGATCGGGCATTCCAGCGGGATGTCAGCTTCGCGCGATCGCAAGACAGTGGAGCGCTGTGTTTTCCCGGCGCTGATCGCCGTTCCATTGGCATTCTGGGGCTTGTCCGAGCTCCGACCCTATCTCGGTGAACGGGAAAAGATCTCTGTTCTGGTCGACGGCGTTGCCGTCGTTTCAGACCCGTTCCCGCTCGATCGTGGAACCAAAGCGGCAAACAGAGTGATTGGCGAACTCCGGCAAGGAGAAATTTTTGAGGTGTACAGAGATATCTACGGCAAGGACTACTTGATGTACGAGGTCAGGTTCCAAGGTCGCAAAGCCTATGTCCAGTCTGACAGTCGCGAAATCTCCCAGATGTGTCCGGCGGACCGCGATTGCTGATCACATGAAGCAGCTCTGAGTCGGACTCGGAGCTCACCTTCATTTCCCCTTCTCCCGCTTGCGGGAGAAGATTCTATGGGGGCGGACGACGGGGATATATTCCATCGTTGTTTCCAGCATTGATGGAGAGCCCGATGCGAAGTGATCTGAGCCAATCCCACGTCGTCCT
>JBFWNN010000157.1:0-4190 GCA_050251035.1 Parvibaculaceae bacterium | reverse complement strand
GCGCGGTCGAGCGAGGCGATGAGCTTGGGCGCGAATTTCTGCACCGTCGGATCGTTCACCATCGACAGGCGGTCGGAGATGAGATGCGCCGAGGACAGCATGTTGCGCAGGTCGTGGCTCACCTTGCTGACCGCGAGGCCGAGGGCGGCGAGATGGTTCTTCTGGTTGAGGAGCGACGAGAGCTCGATCTGCATGGCGCGCAACTCGCGCTCGGCGATGCCGATCTCGTCTTGGCGTCCCGACGGCGCAATGATGCGCCCTGGGTCTTCCGGCGCCCCGCCGAAGGCCTGCATGTTGGTGGAGAGCTGACGCATCGGCTTGACCAGCACCTGGTTGAGGGCGAGGAAGACGAGGCCCGCGACCAGCGCCGACAGGAACAGCGACAGGAGGAAGATGTTGAGCGCGTAGCGCAGCATCGCCGCGCGCAAGGGCGCCTCCTCGAGCGCCACGTCGATGATCTCGCCCGAGCTGTTGGGCGGCACGTCGGTGACGCCGATCACCCGGCCGTTGCCGGAGACGAGCGCGGTGAAGGCATCGAAGATCGCCGGCAAGGTGCGGGTCTCGCGCAGGTCGAAGCTCTCGTCGATCATGTCGTAGCTGTCGCTGCGCAGGATGAGCTGGCGGGAATCGCCCTTCTTGAGCGAGACGACGAGCACGCCGGCGCCGGCCAGAAGCTCGCTCTTGAGGTCCTCCGACAGCATCTGGTCGGGCGCCGCCTCGACGGCGAGTGCTGCGATCTCGGCCTGGGCCACCCGGTTCTTCAGCCAGTTGAGGCGGAAATTGGCGATGGACGGCAGGAAGATCAGGATCTCGCCCAGCATCACGAAGAGGAGGGTGAGCAGCAACAGCTTGCCGGAGAGCCCGTTGAGCAGGCTCGGGCTCGTGGTGGTGGGCGGCTTGGCCGTTGTCTGCGTCATGCGGGCGGCACCCTACACCGGGGACGGCCCCGCGACAAAGCGAAGCCGGATCTTACCGTTGATCCGCCGCCCGAGGCTCGAGAATTTCTCGCTTGCTTTCCTGGAACAAATCGGGAAAATTGGGAAATATCAGGATCGGGATATAGGTTCCTTTCCCTTGCCCCTCTCTTCAGTTTTTCTTCATTTTATCCTTCCCCCTTGCGGGGAAGGTGGCTTCCCGGCGCCAGCCGGGGGAGCCGGATGGGGTGATGTTTCAAGATAAAGAAAGGAAAATAATCAATCCGCGTCCGGCGCGGAAATTCCCTGCTCTCCGCAATCGCGCCCTCTAACCCGTTGATAGGACTGAGGCCGGCGTCTTTTCTCGAAAATTCCCTGCTATTCCCTGATATTCCCTGAAACGCGCGTTTTTCCGGTCCGAAAGACTCAGCTGAAATAGGCTTATAGTCCTCTTTCTCCCTGCGGATCGCCCGCCGCCGCCGCCTGTGCGCAACGTCCGGGGAAAGTTGACTTTGCTGAGGATTTCACCCTATATGCCGCGCCATTCCTGAAGCGAGTGAAATTGCCTTCTGGGGCGCTCTCCGGGCCGGCCGCCCGGTCCATGGATCGAGCGCCGGAAAGAGGGCTTACGACGGAGAACGACTGTGAAGCGCACTTTTCAACCCTCGAAGCTGGTCCGCAAGCGCCGCCATGGCTTTCGCTCCCGCATGGCGACCACCGGGGGCCGCAAGGTGATCGCGCGCCGCCGGTCGCAAGGCCGCAAGCGGCTGTCCGCTTAAGCGGACGGGGGCATTGAGCCCCGCAGCGACGATCGATCGCCTCTTGAAGCGGCAGGATTTCCTCGCCGCCGCGCAAGCGCGCTCCTTCGCCGCCAAGGGCGTCGTCGTGCAGATGCGCGACCGCAAGGACGAGAGGCCGGCGCGGGCGGGCTTCACGGTGACGAAGAAGCTCGGCGGCGCGGTGACGCGCAACCGCATCAAGCGGCGCCTGCGCGAGGCCGCGCGTCTGACCTTGCCCGGGCTTGCGGAACGGGGTCACGATTATGTGCTGATCGGCAGGGCCTCCGGCCTCGATCGGCCGTTTTCGAGCCTTCAAAATGACATTCGGACAGCCTTGAAGAGGCTGCACACCATCGAGCGGTGAACGGAACTGCCCATGCAGCATGACAGCAAGAACTTCATTCTGGCGATCGTCCTCTCCATGGCGATCATTTTCGGCTGGCAATATTTCTACGCCGTGCCGACGCAGAAGAAGCTCGAGACCCAGACCACCAGCCAGGGCGTGACCCAGAATCCGGGCGAGCAGCCGGGCGCCACGGTGCCGGGCACCGCCCAGACGGCCATCGTCCCGCGCGACCAGGCGATCGCGTCGGGCAAGCGCGTCAAGATCGAGACCCCGGTCGTCGACGGCAGCATCAACCTCACCGGCGCCCGCTTCGACGACATCCGCTTCAAGCACTATCGCGAGACGGTCGACCCCAAGAGCCCGGAGATCGCGCTCCTCAATCCCTTGGGTACGGTCGGCGGCTATTTCGCCGAGCAGGGCTTCGTCGCGGCGGCCGGAACCACGGTGAAGTTGCCCGATCTCAACACCGAATGGCAGGCGCCGGCCGATGCGGTGCTGGCGCCGGGCAAGCCCGTCACCCTCACCTGGGACAATGGCGAAGGCCTCCTCTTCACCCGTACCATCTCGGTCGATGAGGACTATCTCTTCACCGTCAAGCAGGACGTCACCAACAAGAGCGCCAATCCGGTCTCGCTCTTCCCCTATGCCCGCCTGCTGCGCCAGGGCACGCCCAAGGTCGACGGAATCTATGTGCTGTTCGAGGGCCTGATCGGCGTCCTCAAGGGCGAGTTGCAGGAAATCTACTACTCGGATCTGAAGGACGCCGAGAGAGCCGACGAGAAGAAGATCGTCCGTGACGCGACCGGCGGCTGGCTGGGCTTCACCGACAAATACTGGGCCACCGCCCTCATTCCGGACCAGGCCGCGGAGCTCACCGGCAGCTTCCAGCACATCGCGGCGAACGGCGCCGACAGCTACCAGACCGACTATCTCGGCAAGACCGCCATCACCATTCCGGCGGGCGGCATCGGCTCCTATCAGGACCGGCTCTTCGCCGGCGCCAAGGTGGTGCAGAACATCAACGCCATCGGCGAGAAATACAAGATCGACCGCTTCGACCTGATGGTCGACTGGGGCTGGTTCTATTTCCTGACCAAGCCGCTCTTCTGGCTGCTCGAATACATCAAGGCCTATGTCGGCAATTTCGGCGTCGCCATCCTCATCGTCACCGTCATCGTCAAGCTCCTGTTCTTCCCGCTGCAGAACAAGTCCTACGAGTCGATGAGCAAGATGAAGAAGCTGCAGCCCGAGATGGAGAAGATCAAGGCGGCCAATCCCGACGACCGCATGAAGCAGCAGCAGGAGATGATGGCGCTCTACAAGCGCGAGAAGGTCTCGCCTTTGTCGGGCTGCCTGCCGATCCTCATCGCCATCCCGGTGTTCTTCGCGCTCTATAAGGTGATCTATGTCACCATCGAGATGCGCCATGCGCCCTTCTTCGGCTGGATCAGGGACCTGTCCGCGCCCGATCCGACGAGCCTGTTCAACCTCTTCGGGCTTCTGCCCTTCACCCCGCCGCATCTCCTGATGGTGGGCGTGTGGCCGATCATCATGGGCATCACCATGTGGCTGCAGATGCGCCTCAACCCGACGCCGCCCGATCCGATCCAGGCCCAGCTCTTCAACTGGATGCCGCTGATCTTCACCTTCATGCTCGCCTCCTTCCCGGCCGGCCTGGTGATCTACTGGGCGTGGAACAACTTCCTCTCCATCCTGCAGCAGGGCTACATCATGAAGCGCCAGGGGGTGGAGGTGAACTTCTTCGGCAATATCCGCGAAAGCCTGCCCTTCCTCAAACGCAAGAGCAGCACGGGGACCGGGTGACGAAGTAGCTCTCCCTCAGCCGCCGACCTTGCTCCGCCGAAGCGAAGCATCGGCTTCGCGAAGGCGAGAGGCGGGGAGGGTGGCGCGCGGAACGCGCGACGGGTGGGGTGTCTACGCAGGGGAGGTCTCGCAAGCTACTTTGCAAGCTGTTCAGCCAAATCATCGGATATGTTCGGGTGGTGGGACCCCACCCGGCGCTTCGCGCCACCATCTCCGCTTCGCGGCTGTCGCATTCACACATCGTATCGAACGCGATTCGTTGACGATCCCCTCTCCCCCTGCGGGGGAGAGGGTTAGGGTGAGGGGGAACCGGAGCAGAGATTCTGA
>JBFWNN010000156.1:0-4280 GCA_050251035.1 Parvibaculaceae bacterium | reverse complement strand
AGGTCGCGCAGATCATCACTTTCGGAAAGCTTCAGGCGCGCGCCGTCTGCCGCGATGTCGGGCGCGTGCTGCAGATGCCTTATGGCCAGGTCGACCGCCTGTGCAAGCTGATCCCGATGAACCCGGCGAATCCGGTGACCCTCGCTCAGGCGATCGCCGGTGAGCCGCGCCTGCAGGAGGAGCGTGACAAGGACCCGGCCGTCAAGACGATGCTCGATATCGGGCTCAAGCTCGAAGGCCTCTATCGGCATGCATCGACGCACGCCGCGGGCATCGTCATCGGTGACCGTCCGCTCGAGGAACTGGTACCGCTCTATCGCGATCCGCGCTCGCAGATTCCGGCGACCCAGTTCAACATGAAATATGTCGAGAAGGCGGGTCTCGTTAAGTTCGACTTCCTCGGCCTCAAGACGCTCACCATCATCGACAAGGCCCAAGCGCTGATCCGCATGCGCCTGCCGGATTTCGACGCCAACAAGATCCCGCTCGATGACCAGGCGACCTTCGACATGCTGGGGCAGGGCGAGACGGTCGGTGTGTTCCAACTGGAAAGTGCGGGCATGCGCGATGCAGTACGGCAGATGCGCGCCGACCGGCTCGAGGACCTGATCGCGCTCGTGGCGCTCTATCGCCCCGGCCCGATGGCGAACATCCCGGTCTATTGCGCGCGCAAGACCGGACGCGAGGAGATCGAATATCTCCATCCCTCGCTCGAGCCGATCCTCAAGGACACTTACGGAGTCATCACCTATCAGGAGCAGGTGCAGCAGATCGCCAAATCGCTGGCGGGCTATACGCTCGCCGAAGCCGATCTTCTGCGCCGCGCCATGGGCAAGAAGATCAAGGCCGAGATGGACGCTCAGCGCGAGCGCTTCCTCGGCGGCACGGTAGCGCATGGCATCGACAAGACGACAGCGACGATGATCTTCGATGCCTGCGCCAAATTCGCCGAGTATGGCTTCAACAAGTCGCACTCGGCGCCCTATGCCTATATCAGCTACCAGACCGCCTATCTGAAGGCGAACCATCCGGTTGAGTTCATCGCCGCCTCGATGTCGCTCGACATGGGCAACACCGACAAGCTCCAGGTCTTCCGCCGCGAGGCGCAGCGTCTCGGCGTGCCGATCGCCCCGCCTTCGCTCAATGCATCGGGCGTCGACTTCGCGGTGAGGAACGGCGCGGTCCTCTATTCGCTCTCCGCGCTCAAGAATGTCGGCGCGGGCGCGGTCGAGTATCTGGTGGCCAAGCGCAATGAAGGCGGGCCTTACAAGTCGCTCGGCGATTTCGCTCGCCGCATCGATGCCCATGTCATCAACAGGCGGGCGCTGGAAAGCCTGGTGAAGGCCGGCGCCTTCGACGAACTCCAGCTCAATCGCGCCCGGCTGCTCGATGGCATAGACGCCATTCTCGCCATGGCGAACCGGACGTCCGCGGAGGAGGCCGCCGGCCAGCATGATCTCTTCGGTCAGTCGGTCGGGCATGTCGAGGACGTCGCTCTGCCCGTCCGCGAACCATGGCTTCCCATGGACCGCCTTGCCCAGGAGTTCGAGGCCGTCGGCTTCTATCTTTCCGGTCATCCACTCGATGACTATCTGCCGCGCCTGTCAAGGCTCGGCATCGACACCTATGCGTCGTTCCACGACAAGGCGCTGACCAAGGGCGCGTCCGCGGCAAAGCTCGCGGGCACCATTACTCATCGCCAAGAGCGCCGCTCGAAATCCGGCAATAAGTTTGCGTTTGTCGGATTCTCCGATCCGACCGGCCAGTTCGAAACGATCTGCTTCTCGGATACGCTGGCGCAATACCGGGATCTGCTGGAGCCGGGCAAGGCGGTCATCGCGCTTGTCGAGGCTGATGTCGATGGCGAGGAGGTCAAGCTGCGTCTCCAGAGCATCGAGGATCTCGAAAAAGTCGCGAGCCAGAGCAGCGCCGGGCTCAGTATCTTCTTGAAGGACGCGAAGCCGATCGAGTCGGTGGCGAAGCGCTTGACCAATGGTGGCAAGGCGCCGGTGAAGCTCTACCTGCAACTGGACCAGGGCAGGGAGGTGGAGATCGCCCTGGGCACAAAGTTCACCGTTACGCCGCAGATCAAAGGAGCGATCAAGGCGATACCAGGCGTCATAGACGTCCAAGACCTTTGAAATATAAGGAAAAGTTGGACCTAGTCTCCCTAACGGCAATCCCGTAGAGTCCGATTCCGATGGATGACGTCTTCTATGCAATCCTGGGACTTGGCTCGATCGGCCTGTTCTTTGCGCCGCTGATCCTGTCCCTCGTTGCAATGAGCCGCACCGGCCATCTGAAGCGGCGGATTGCGGTACTCGACAAGCGCCTGGCCGCTTTCGAAGCGGGCGCCCCTGCCGCGCCGGTGGCAAGGCAGCCCGTCGAAGCGCCGCCACAGCGGGTGTGGGATACGGCCGCTAAAATTCCCGAGGCCGCACCCGAGCCGGCGGAACCGCCACCGCAAACCGCTGCTGAAGAAACCAAGGCGGGCGAGCCTCCCGTCGAAGAGCCGCCTGTTGAAGCCATCGCTGCAACTGAGGCTGCGGCACCTGAAGTCAAGCCGGAGAAGGCCGGGATCGAGGAGCGGCTGACGTCGCGCTGGCTGGTGTGGCTGGGCGCGGTCGCGCTCGTCCTCGCCGGTGTCTTCCTCGTCAAATATTCGATCGACAATCAGTTGCTGACGCCGGCCATGCGCGCCGGGCTCGGCCTCCTGCTCGGCATTGCGCTGACGCTCGCCGGGGAGTGGATGCGCCGCCGCCCGCTGCAAAAGGCGATCGCAGCCCTCAAGCCTGATTATGTGCCGGGCGCGCTGACCAGCGCCGGGCTCTTCATCTGTTTTGCCAGCATCTACGCGGCCTATGCGCTGCTTGGGCTGATCGGTCCGACGACGGCTTTCATCGGTCTCGCACTTGTTGCGCTTGTCGCCTTCGCGCTGGCGGCGCTGCATTCGCCGATTGTCGCCATCATCGGACTCCTTGCCGGTTTCGCCACGCCCGCCCTCATCTCGTCCAACGAGCCGAGCGTATGGCTGCTCTTCGGCTATCTGGCGCTCATCGTCGCGGCCGCCTATGCGGTCGTTCTCTATCGGGCCTGGGGATGGCTTGCCTATGGCGCGACGATCGGCGCGCTGCTGTGGGTGGCGCTGTGGATCCTCTCCTTCGCGAATAGCCGCGACATCATCGTGCTTACGATCTTCATGGCAGGCGTCACAGCGGCGGCGGTCTGGCTTTCGCACAGATTCATCGCACCTGAGGCGCCCACCATCTGGGACAAGCCGCATAGCCCGCAGGGGCCTGAGTTCAACGCCTGGATTGCTGCGACCGGCAGCGTCGTCCTCTACGCCGCCGCTGCTGCCCGGGTCGATGCACCGGAGATCACCTTCGGGGTGGCCGCTATTGCGGCGGTGGCGCTGGCCTATGGTGGGCGCATCTTCCAGCGCTTCGATGGCCTCATGGCGCATGCCGCCGTGATCGTACTGGCAACGCTGTGCGTGTGGGATCCCACAGGGATTCTCGGCGAGATCCTCTATGACGAAGCCGGCGGAAATATCGTCGCACCGATCGGCGCGCTCTGGGCGCCGGAAGCGCAGAGCTTCGTGCTCCTTCACCTTGCAGGCGCCGCGATCATCGCCGCCCTGGGCTTCTGGCTGCTGCGCGGCGCGGTGCGGCCCTTTGTCTGGGCGGGCGTGTCGCTTCTCGGCGTGTTCCTGATCCTGGCGGCTGGCTATGCGCGCAGCCGCTATTTCACCACCGATACGCTGTGGGCCATCGTCGCTGCCTTCGCAGCGGCGCTTGCGGTGTTTGCCGTCACGCTGCTGATCCGGCAGCGCGAGGAAAGGCCTTATCGCCTGGCGCTCGGCTTCTACGCGGCGGCCGCCATCGCGGGCATCAGCTTCACCTTTGCATTCGTCTTCCGCGAGGCGTGGCTCACCGTCGCATTGGCCGTGCAGCTTCCGGCACTCGCCTGGCTCGAGAAGTCGCTCGACCTCAAGGAATTGCGCCGCCTGGCACTCGTCATCGCCGCGGCCATCCTCATCCGCCTCGCATTCAACCCCTATGTGCTGGGTTACGATGCAACGCATGCGCTCGGCAGCCAGTGGGTGCTTTATGGCTATGGCCTCCCCGCAATCGCGTTCTTCGTGGCAGCACGTATGTTCAAGCAGACGGCTGATGATTACGCGGTAAGGCTCCTCGAAAGCGGCGCCTTCGTTTTCGCCCTGCTGCTGATCGCGCTCGAGATCCGCATAGTGGTGGAAGGGCGCATCGCCGCCGAACAGT
>JBFWNN010000155.1:0-4559 GCA_050251035.1 Parvibaculaceae bacterium | reverse complement strand
AGCAGGAGCTGCGCCATCGCATCGACGAAACCCGGCCAATAGCCCGGTTCGGCATTGCTGCGCCGCCGCCGCGCCAGCGTGCCCGCCATCTTTTATTCCTCGTCCTCGACGGCAGCCGGCTGGCTGTAGCCGCGCGATGGCTGCGGCGGCGCCTGGCGGGTGGTTCTGAGAATGAGCTTCTGCAATTCGTTCTGCTGGACCTGCTGGGCCTGCGCCCATTGCCGCACGATCTTCTGCTCCTCGCGCATCTGCTGGACGAGCGTCGCCACGGCATTGGCGAGCTTCTCCATGGATTCGTTGTCCTGACTGGCAAGGGGAGCAGCCGGCTGGCCCGCCGCCTGCGGCGAGGCTGCGCCGACGTCGACAGCCAGGGCATCATCGAGGGTCTTGTTGATGCGCTCTATGCCCCGCTGCAGGCCTTGCATGTCGAGGCGGAGATAATGCGGCACGGCAAGCTGCCCGCCCTCGCCCGCCTCGATATCGGTAATGGTCGAGAGCCAATCTTCCAGATCGTTGTAAAACCGGTTCTGCGCCTGGCTCGCCTGGAGATCGAGGAAGCCCAGAATGAGCGAGCCGGCAAGACCGAAGAGCGATGAGGAGAAGGACAGGCCCATGCCGGCGAGCGGCGCCTGGAGGCCGGTCTTCAGTTCCTCGAACACAGTCCCCGATTGGGCCGATGTGACGTCGAGCGCCCGTATGGCATCGCCGACCGATGTGACCGTTTCGAGAAGTCCCCAGAAGGTACCGAGGAGACCCAGAAAGATCAGCAAACCAACGAGATAGCGCGAGATGTCGCGCGCTTCGTCGAGCCGCGAGGCGAGTGAATCGAGCAGCGAACGCATCGACATGGTCGACAGCGTGGCGCGCTGGCGGTCGCGCAGCAGGGTGGCCATCGGCGCCAGCAGGCGCGGCGTGCGCACCGTCTCAAGCCCCTGTTCCGCAAGGCGGAATTCATTGATCCATTTGATCTCGGGCCACAACCGCCAGACCATGCGGAAGGCATAGAGAACGCCGATGAGGAGCGCGCCGATGATGACGGCATTGAGGCCCGGATTGGCCATGAAGGCGCGCTGCATATGCGGAAAGAGGATGGCCGCAAGCACGCCGACCACCAGCGTGAACACCATCATGCGAACGAGATAGACTTTCGGCAGATCGAGTACGGGGTGGTCGCTAGCGTCGGTCATTTGTCGCGGTTGAGCCTCGGGCAGCGCTCTGTGACCGCAAATGTAGACGATTGCGTGGCGGGATTACAGGGGCTGCACGGCATTTAAGCGTGCGAAGCCCCTGCCCGCCTCCGGATAGGGAACCGGCTCAGCTTCCGGCCATCGCGGTGGCGAGAAGCCTGATATTGTGCCGGAACATGTCGATATAGGTTTCGGCCCCCTCGCCCGGCGCCGAAAGCGCATCGGCATAGAGCTCACCACCCGGCTTGACGCCCGTCTCGCTGGCAATCTGCTCGATGAGCCGCGGGTCCGTCATATTCTCGATGAACAGCGCCTTGATGCCCGTCGCCCTGATCTGCTCGATGAGCTTGGCGACATCGGCGGCGGAAGCTTCGGCATCCGTGCTGACGCCCAGCGGCGCGATGAATTCGATGCCATAGGCGGCGCCGAAATAGCCGAACGCATCATGGCTCGTAATCACCTTGCGCTGGTCGGCCGGCACCGTCGCGATCTTGTCGCGCACATCCTTGTCGAGCGCCTTGAGCTCGCTCTGATAGGCTTCCGCATTCTTGCGATAGCTATCGCAGCCATCCGGATCCGCTTTGCACAGGCCGGCGGCGATGTTCGAAGCATAGAGAACGCCATTGCTCAGATCCTGCCAGGCATGCGGGTCGGTAATCTGCTGCCCGTCTTCCTCCATCTCGCGCGGCTTGACGCCGTCGCTCACGACAATCACCGGGCCTTTGTAGCCGGAGGCTTCGACAAGCCGTGTCATCCAGCCCTCGAAGCCAAGCCCGTTGACGAACAGCACAGAGCTTTCGGCGATAAGCTTCGCATCGGCAGGCTTCGGCTCATAGACATGCGTGTCGGCATTGGGACCGACCAGCGTGGCAAGCTCGATGCGATCGCCGCCGATCCGGGATACCATGTCGCCGAGGATCGAGAAGCTTGCCACGGTCTTGAGCTTGGCCTGCGCCTCGCCGGTCAGTCCGGCGATGGCGAGACCAGCGATGAGGGCAAAATGCAACGGTCTGCGAAACATGATCCACTCCTTGTTAAGCAACGCGATGGCGGCGCGGGATGAAGCGCATGGCGATTCCCCCGATGGGGCCGAAAATCACCGAAAGAACATAGAAGCCGCCCGCGGTCAGGATGATCGCCGGCCCGGACGGCAGGCTCAGGTGATAGGAGGCGAGGAGTCCGAAGAGCGAGGAGAAGGCGGCGATCAGGAAGGCGGCGAGCGCGAGCCCGGCAAGGCTGTGCGACCAGAACCGCGCGGAGATCGCGGGCAGCATCATGATGCCGACGGAGAGAAGCGTGCCGAGCGCCTGGAACCCCGCCACCAGATTGATCACCATGAGGCAGAGAAAGGCGATGTGGGCAATACCCCCGGCCGGGCTCATGCCCTTGAGAAATCCCGCATCGGCGCATTCAAGCGCCAGCGGCCGCAGGATGACGGCGAGCGTCAGAAGCGTCATGCAACTTGCCATCGCGATGAAGATGAGCGCGGCATTGTCGAGCGCCAGCACGGTGCCGAAGAGAACATGCATGAGATCGATGCTCGATCCCCGCATGCTGACGAGGAGCACGCCGAGCGCCAGCGAAATGAGATAGAAGGAGGCAAGGCTTGCATCCTCGCGCAGCGTCGTCGAGCGCGCGACGAGGCCCGTGAGCAGCACGACGATGAGCCCCGCGGCAACGCCGCCGATCGTCATCGGGATAAGTTCGAGCCCGGCGATGAGAAAGCCGAGCGCTGCACCCGGCAGAATCGCATGCGCCATGGCATCGCCGGTGAGGCTCATGCGGCGCAGAACGAGAAAGACGCCGACCGGCGCCGAGCCGGCCGAGAGCGCGATGCAGCCCACAAGCGCGCGGCGCATGAAGGAATAATCGGCGAAGGGTGCCAGTGCCAATTCATAGAAGGTCATGCGACGTCCCGGCGGCACAGATCGGCATGATCGATCCAGGCTTCCGACATGGTCTGCGCTCGCGCCAGATTGGCATCGGTCAGCACCTGCGCCGTGTCGCCCCAGGCGATCTTCTCGCGCGCGAGCAGCAGCGTTTCGGGGAAATTCGCGCGCACCATCGGGAAATCATGCATGACGGAGAGCACCGTGCGGCCCTCTGCGCGCCAGCCCTTGATGAGGTTCATGAGATCGCCGCAGGTGCGGGCATCGACGGCGGCGAAAGGCTCATCGAGCAGGATGATAGAGGCATCCTGGACGAGGAGCCGAGCGAACAGGACGCGCTGCAGCTGGCCGCCGGAGAGTGTGCCGACATAGCGCTTCTCAAGGCCTTCGAGGCCAACCGCGGCGATCGCCTTCTTGACGCGCTCGCGATCCTCCCCGCGCGCCGTGAAGAAGGCGCCGATGCGCCGCCACAGGCCCATGGCCACCATCTCGAACACGCAGAGCGGAAAGCTGCGATCGATCTCGGCCTGTTGCGGCAGATAGGCGATGTCATGACGCCGCGCGCCGGCAATATCGATGCGCCCGTCCATAGGCCTGATGGCGCCGGCAATGCCTTTGAGCAGGGTCGATTTGCCGCCGCCATTCGGCCCGACGATCGCCAGCAGCGATCCGGGGGCAACGAAACCATCGAGATGATGGACGGCGGGATGCCGCTCATAGCCGAGCGTCACGTCCTGGAAAGCGATCGCGGCCCGCGTCACAGCCGGATCACCAGTACGGTCATTGCAATGATCACCGCCGATGCGGCCGCCGCGAAGACCAGCCGCTGGCCGAGCCCCATGAGCAGGATCGAATGAATGGTGGGGGCGGGATGCACATGCGCGTGCTCCGCGACCAGATGCAGATGGGATGGATGATCATCTCGCGCCATTCTGAAATGTTATACAGTTACATTTCTGATCGTCAAGACGGTGGCGCGGCGGGTTACAGAAAGTTAAGCTGGGGGCTCGACGTGGGGTCATCCGTTGCAGAGCAGACTGGTTTTCCATTTATTCCTTGTAAAGCTCACCCGTTACGACGAGCGCGGCTACCCGATCATGTGGTGGCGTTCGGTCATCCCCTCGAACTCGCTCGCCGCCGTCAACGCGCTCGCCCTGGACGCCATGAACCGGCGCATTCTGGGCGACGATGTCGATATCGAATTGCATCCTGTCGATGAAACCAACCGGCGCTTCGTGCCGGCCCGGACCATCGCCGAGATCCGCCGCAGCGGCGGAAAGGCGCTTATCGCGCTGGTCGGCGTGCAGACCAACCAGTTCCCGCGGGCAATGGACCTGGCGCGTCCCTTCCTCGCCGCCGGAATTCCCGTCTGTGTCGGCGGCTTCCACGTCTCAGGCTGCTATTCGATGCTGAAGACGCTGCCGCACGAGATCGAGGCCGGACGTGACATGGGGATGAGCTATTTCCTCGGCGAAGCGGAGGA
>JBFWNN010000154.1:0-4564 GCA_050251035.1 Parvibaculaceae bacterium | reverse complement strand
GTGAGGACTATTTCGCCAAGGGCCTCGTTCAGGACATCACGACCGCTCTCGCGCAACGGCGTGATTGCACGATCGTCGCCGAGATCCCGACGCTCACGACCGAGACGGGAAGCCTCGATGTCCGCCGGATAGCGGCGACCTATGACGTGCAGTATCTGTTGAACGGCAGCGTGCAGAGGGTCGCCGACGATCTCAGAGTCAATATCCAGCTCATCGACACCGGCAACGGCCATAATGTCTGGGCCCAGCGCTTCGACGGTCGGGTGCCGGAAGGCCTCGAGTTTCAGGATCGGATCGCACAGTCGGTCATGGTCGCTCTCGGCATGGAATTGCAGCTGACCAGCTGGAAAGTGCGTGACAAGAGCCCGCCCGGCGGCCCCGAGGTGCGGCGCCTGGTCAATCAGGCGCTGACGAAATACTACGAAATGACCAAGTCATCCGTGCAGGCCGCCATGCGCCTGGCGGAACAGGCCCTGGCGATCGAGCCGGACAATCCTCGCGCCATGCGGACCTTGTCGGTCACCATTTCCGTAGGCATGTCCTTCGGCACGCTGCCCAGGAAGCAGGAGCATGTCGACAGAGCCGTGTCTCTTGCTGAAGGCGCCGCCAAGGCGGTGCCGGATGACGAGATGGCGCGGTGCTTCCTGGCCTATGCCCTTTCAACCGCCGGCCGCATCGACGAGGCCATCGCGGAATTGCGTCACACCATCATCCTCAATCCCAATTATGCCAATGCCCATGGCGACCTCGCCGTTCTCTATGCCCTCAAGGGACAGACCGAAAAAGCTCTGCACGAGGCAAATGAGGCCGTCCGGCTGGGGCCTCTCGACTCGACCGAATTCTGGCGCCATCACAGCATCGTCGTCGCCAAGTTCGCCGACGGCGACGACCATGACGCCTTGGAGGTCGCGCGCAAGGTGGTGCGCACAAGGCCGGGCTTCATCCCCGGTGCGCTGTACTGGGCGGCAGCCGCCATGGCCACGGGAAATGGCGAGGAGGCCGCACGCGCCATCCATTATTGTCTGTCCCAGATCCCCGACCTCCATCTCGGCAACGTGTCGCCCGGCTTCGTGCCGCGCTATGTGAACGACGGCCAGCACCGTCGCTTTCTCGCCATGTTGGCGCAAGCGGGCCTTCCGGTTAGTTGATCACCCGCGCGCGCGGCTTCGGGTCGGAAGGCTGGCCGCCGGGTATGGGGGCGGGCCGCGGCGGTTCCGGACCCGGCATGGGCCTCGGCTCCTGGGGCGGTATTCCTTGCGGCTTGGGGTGGCTCATGACGGCACCTCCTCACCTGTCGAAGATAAGGGGCAATCAGGCTTCGAATAAGGCCGTGGTCAAGGGTGACGCGGGATCGCTCAGGCCCTCGATGACGTTGAAATGGTGGCGGTTGTCCTCCACCACGCAGGCCGTCGCCGCGCCGAGCCCGCGCCAGATATTGGCCATGAGCGCGTTCTGGCGGATGAACTCGGCGCGCTCGCCCGCTCCCACCCAGCAGGTGAGACGCACGGCCGGCGACGGCTCCAGCAAAGCCGGGCTTTCGGCCAACGCTTGGTCACGATCAAGCCTGAGCGTCGCATTCATCTGCGTGCTCATGAGCGGCCGCAAATCATGCACGCCCGATATCGAGACGGCATGGACGACGCGCCGGCGCACCACGTCCGAGAGCGGCGAGGACAGGCTCATCATGCGGCAGGCGAGATGGCCGCCGGCGGAGTGGCCGGCGAGGCGGATCGGCCCCGCGATCTCCTGCCCGGCGAACGCGATGGCCGCACCGACCTCACGCACGATGCCGGCAATGCGGATGTCCGGGCAAAGCGTGTAGGACGGCAGGGCGGCGGCGAAACCGCGCGCCAGCGCGCCTTTGGCGAGATGCGACCAGTAGGTCTTGTCGAAACGCATCCAGTAGCCGCCATGCACGAAGACGAAGAGGCCTTTCGGCGGGGCCTCGGGCAGGAACAGATCGAGCCGGTTGCGCAGGCCTTCGCCATAGGCGAGATCGAGCCTGGCGCCGCCGCGCCTCTCGATGCGATCACGAAAATCCTGGGCCGCTTGCGTCCAGCGCGCGATATAGCCGTCGCCCCCGGCGATATGGGCGCCATTCGTGTAGGCGTCGTCCCAGTCGGTGATGGCGGGAAACATCATCCGGTCCTCATTCAGACATGCGAGGGCATGATGCGCGCGGTGAACAGCGGGGTGAGCGCCTCCTGCACGCCGGTCAGGCAGATCTGCACCCCGATGCAGAGCAGGAGGAAGGCGGACATGCGCGTCACCACGCGCGAGCCCTCTTGTCCGAGAAGCGAGACGACACGGTCGGCCGAGGCATAAAGGAAGCCGATGGTGAGCGCGACCGCCAAGGCCGCGCCCGACATGCCGGCGAAGAAGGGAATGAGATCGATCGTGCTCCGAGGCCGGCTGGCGCTGAGCGCGATAGCCACCGATATGGTGCCGGGACCGGTGGTGAGGGGCATGGTCAGCGGAAAAAAGGCATCGTTGCTGCTGCCGCTCGCGGTTGCCGCCTGTTCCTGCTTGCGGCCCTCATTCTGCTCGGGCGCCGCCAGCATTTCCCAGGCCCTGACCGCGACCACGAGGCCGCCCGCCACCCTGAGCGCGCTGAGCGAAACGCCGAAAAAACCGATCAGCGTCGCCCCGGCCCAGAGCGAGACCAACATGACACCGAGCGAATAGGCGGCGACCCGCCAGGCGAGCGCCGACCGTTCGGCGCGGCTGCGCCCCGCCGTCACCTGGTGATAGATGAGGGCGATGCCGAGCGGATTGACGATCGAGAACAGCGCCGGAAAGGCGATGAGAAAGCTCTCGACCGTGCCGCTGAATACCCACATGCCGGGAACAAATAGAGAGGAAATCGTCAGGACTTACAAGGACGGTCTCACGCAGCGGCCTGCACCTTGCCCACCAGCTTCCTGAGCGTGAATCGCCAGCCATAGCCACCCTTGACCGGGACGAAGGTGACGGCGGCCCCCTCCTGCTGCGCCAGCTGCTCGACCGCCTGGCGCAATTGCGCCCTGGGCGTCACATGGAATTTGGCGAGCCAGACCCTCAGCGCCGCGCGGAAGGCCTTGGGCAGGCGCTCCTGCTGGCCGAAATCGACGACATGCAGCTCACCTCCGGGCGCCAGCAGTCTCACGGCCGAAGCGAGCACCGCATGCCAGGACGGGATCATCGACAGCGCGTAGGAAATGAAGATGCGGTCGAAGGCTGCTACGCCGAACAGCACTTGCGGATCGAAATCGGCGGCATCGGCCTTGGCATAGGTGATGTCCCGGCCTTGCGAATGGGCTCTGGCGGTGCGCAGCATCGCCTCCGAGATATCGAGGCCATAGAGCCGCGCCTGGGGATAGCGCCGGCGCACGGCGAGAAGATTGCGCCCGGTGCCACAGCCGATCTCGAGCACCGTGCCGCCCTTCGGGTCGAGCTCGGCGATCAGATCGTCGCGCCCCAGAAGGTAATATTTGCGCGTCAGGTCGTAGATATGCCGCTGGTGCCGATAGATGCGATCCATGAGATCGCCGTGGCGGGCATCCATGGGCTACTCGGCCGCTTTCAGCTGATAGAGATGGAACGCACCATAGATGGCCGAGCGGTCCATGTAGCCGAGGAGCCGCGAGCGCTCCGCCTCATAGGTCCAGCGCTCGAGAATGTCGGCCGCAACCCGGCCGGGCAGGATGCTCGCCTCGCCGGCGGTGCGGAAGATGACCCGCGCTCCGGGCCTGGCCGTGCGGGTGATCTCGCTCCACAGCTCGTTGAGCTGGTCATCCGTCATCCAGTCCTGCGCATCGAGCAGCACATAGCGGTCGAGGCTGTCCGCCGGATGCGCCGCGAGGCACTGGGTGAAGGAGCCGAGATAAGGCGTGACCCGCTCGGCGCCGCGCTTGATCGCGGCGAAGTTCTCGCGCTGCAGATAGAGCGGCAGCGCCGCCGTCTCACCCGTGTCGTAGCGCCGGGCGAAAGCCTGCCAGGCGAAATAGTTCTCATGGAGCGGGAAATCGCAGGCGAGCTTGCGCAGGCGCTCGATCAGCACTTCCGCCATGGAGCGCCCGCCGGCGAGCTTCTCATATTGCGCCGGCGGGATGCCGAGCCCATAGAGCGACAGCCGCCGCCCGGTGAGCCAGCGCACCAGCCGCTTGTCGAAAATGGGTGCGATCTGATCGTCGAAGAAGACCCGCTGCTCGGCGAGGTCGCCCATGTTGATGATCGTCTCGGGGCGCACGCCATAGAGCCGCGCCACCAGATGGGCGAGGCCGATGAAACGGCCGAGCAGGCCGTGGCGATAGAAGCGCCGGGCGAACATGTCGATCCGCCGCCGCCCATTGAGGGTCTTCTTGTCCCAATAGCGCTGCGTGTCGGGATCGAGATGGGGCTTGAGCCAGTCGCGATAGGCGGCCGTGTTGGCATGGCTGTCGGCATCGGCGAAGAAGCGGCGGAACTGCTCATAGACCGACAGATGCCGGGCCGCCGCGAGCTTGAGCCTGGTCAGCGCGATATGCGCCGGATTGAGGTCGACGGCGATGAGGCTTTGCGGCGATGCCGACATGTAGGAGAGCGC
>JBFWNN010000153.1:0-4693 GCA_050251035.1 Parvibaculaceae bacterium | reverse complement strand
TTGAGGCCGAGCATGATCTCCGGCAGCGCGATCGGAAGCTGCACGCGGCGGAAGAGCTGGCTCCTGGTGCAGCCCGAGGCGATACCGGCCTCGATCAGCTCATGCGGCACCTGGCGGATGCCGTAATTGGTGTAGCGGATGGCGGGCACGATGGCGAAGGCGACGGTGGCGATGAGCGCCGTGACATCGCCGATGCGGAACAGCATGACCGCCGGGATGATGAAGCAGAACATCGGGATGGTCTGGAGCGTGTCGATGATCGGCGTCACGATCTTCTCCACCCGGTCGCTGCGCGAGGCGGCAAGGCCGATCGGTATGCCGAGCACTGCCGCGATGAAGGCGGCCGCGCCGCAGAGATAGAGCGTCGCCATGGTCTGCACCCAGAGGCCCGTCACCGCGCAGAAGGCAGCGAGCAGGGCCACGACGAGCGCCAGCCAGAAGGCGCCGAGCCGGTAGCCCGCCACCGCCAGTACGAGCACGACGCCAAGCCAGGGCAACCCTTCGAAGAAGGCGCGCAGCGGGTTCAGCACATAGATGAGGAAGCCGACGCGCATATATTCGATCGCATCGAAGAAATGCAGGTTGATCCAGTCGACACCGGCCTTCCAGGCGGGTGCCGTGGTGACCGTCCAGGACTGAGGAATGTCGTTGAGCGCCGGCGCGGCGAGGCTGAGCAGCGTTGTTGCGAGAAGAACCGCGATGGCGAGTGCTGCATGCGGATAACGCTGCACGAGGGGCAGATGCGCCAGCGACTGCTGCTCGGGCTTGCGCGCCGCAGCGGCCTGGCTCAGCCGGTCGAGCACGATGGCGAGCACCACGATGGCGATGCCCGCCTCCATGGCATGGCCGAGCTTGAGGGCGCGCAAGGCAAGCAGCACGTCATAGCCGAGCCCGCCCGCGCCGATCATCGACGAGATGATCACCATGTTGAGCGCCAGCATGATGACCTGGTTGACGCCGATCATCAGCGACGGCTTGGCGCTGGGCACAAGCACCCGCCACAATTTCTGCCGGAAGGTGCAGCCCGCCATGTCGGCGAAATCGCGGATCTCCTGCGGCACCTTGGTGAGGCCGAGCACGGTGGCGCGCACCATGGGCGGCGTGGCGAAGAGGCCGGTGGCGAGCAGCGCCGAGACCGGGCTGTTGCCGAAGAGCAGCAGCATGGGGATGAGATAGGCGAAGGTCGGGATGGTCTGCAGGAGATCGAGCGCCGGCATGATGACGAGGCGGTTCAGCGCCGGCGAGAGATAGCCGAGAATGCCGATGAGCAGGCCGGTGACGACGCAGATCGGCACGCAGACGAGGATAAGCGCCAGCGTCAGCATGGAGCTGTCCCACTGGCCGAAGAAGGCGATGTAGAGGAATCCGAGTCCGCCGACGAGGGCAAGGCGCATGCCGCCCAGCGCATGGCCGATGATGGCGGCCGCAGCGCACACGCCGAGCCAGGAGAGCCGCGGCATCTGCCACACCTCCCCGCCGATGTTGAATTTGGCGCCCTTGGCGAGAAGCGCGAAGGCGATCTGCAATGGCACGTTGATGATTGCGGCGATGGCGCGCGTGATGACGGTGAAGGTGGACTTGACCCACAGCATCACCACATTGATCCAGTCGGCGAAGGGGATGATGTATGCGGCCGGATAATCCCATGCGCCGCGGATATACCAGGACAGGGCGAACGCCACGGCGATCACGAGGAGTGCTGCGCCCAGTGTCACGAGCGGCGCGCCCGGCACCGCCGCCTCGCGCGGGCGGGCAAGCGCGATGTCGCTCACAGCCGCCGCTCCGCCTGCTCGCGCCCGGCGAGAAGGTCGATCACGGCTTCGGGCGTCACTTCGCCGAGCGTATCGCCATTGCCATCGACGACCGCGAAGGGCTTCTTCGCCGCGACGATCTGCGGCGCGAAGCTTGCGATCTTGGCCGTGGCCGGAACCCTGCCGTCATGGCTCGCCGATGAGGATGCGGGCTGCATGAGGGTCTGCGCCGACATGACCTTGGCGCGGTTCACGTCGCGGGTGAATTCGGCGACATAGTCGGTCGCGGGCTTGAGCACCAGGTCTTCCGGCGTGCCGATCTGGATGATCTCGCCGTCCTTCATGATGGCGATGCGGTCAGCGAGGCGGATCGCCTCGTCGAAATCATGGGTGATGAAGACGATGGTTTTCTTGAGCACGCTTTGCAGCCGCATGAGCTCGGACTGCATCTCGCGCCGGATCAAGGGATCGAGCGCCGAGAAGGGCTCATCGAGGAACCAGATCTCGGGCTCGACCGCGAGCGAGCGGGCAATGCCGACACGCTGTTGCTGGCCGCCCGAGAGCTGGCGCGGATAGTGGTATTCCCTGCCCTTCAGGCCGACGAGATCGACCATGTCGGTCGCGCGCTTCATGCGGCTCGTCTTGTCGACGCCCTGCACCGCGAGCGGGAAGGCGACATTCTCGATGACGGTCAGATGCGGCAGGAGCGCGAAATGCTGGAACACCATGCCCATCTTGTGGCGGCGGATATCGATGAGCTCGGCCTCGCTCGCCTTGAGCAGATCGCGTCCGTCAAGCGTCACCTCACCGAAGCTCGGCTCGATGAGGCGGGAGAGGCAGCGCACCAGCGTCGATTTGCCGGAGCCTGAAAGACCCATGACGATGAAGATCTCGCCCTCATGCACGTCGAGCGCGGTGGCACGCACCGCGCCGGCGAGACGGGCATCGGCAAGCTCGGCGCTCGTTGCTCTGCCGCCGCGCTCGCGCAGAAACGCATCGGCATTGGCGCCGAAGACTTTCCAGAGATTCCGGCAAGAAAGCTTTACCGGGCGCTTCTGATCGCTCATGCGCTGAATTTGCCGCTCAGAAGAGAGCCGGCGCCGGATGGTTCCAGCGCCGGCGCGTTATCACTTGGCCCAGGCCTGCCATTTCGCTTCGTTGGCGGCAATCCAGGCGGCGGCGACGTCTTCCGGAGACTTGCCCTCGAGATCGACCTGGCCGGACATCTTGTTCAGCTCGGCCGTGTCCATCTGGTAGGCTTTCGCCACCTTGTAGGCGACCGGCCATTTATCCTTCATGCCGGACCAGGCATATTTCCAGATCTCGCCATGCGGCTTGCCGCAATCATAGGCCATGTCCGGATTAACGCCCCATTTGGGATCGGTGTAGCATTCCGGCGTATATTCCGGGAACTCGACCCACTCGCCCTCATATTTGGCGGGGGCCCAGTGCGGCGAATAGATCCACAGCATGATCGGACCCTTGCGCTGATAGGCCGAGTCGAGCTCGGCGAACATCGCAGCATCCGTGCCGGCATGGATCACCGTGAAGGGAAGTCCCAGCGCCTTTACACGCTCGTCATCGAAGCCTTCCCAGGTGACCGGTCCGCCGACATAGCGGCCATTGGGCGCCGTCTCGGCGGTCGAGAAGGCTTCCGCGCATTTCGGGTCCTTGAGCGCTTCCCAGTTCGGCAGACCGGGGCACTTCTCCTTCATGTAAAGCGGATACCACCACTCTTCCTTGGCCTTGGGGCCAAGCATGCCGAGCTTCTCGGTCTGGCCGGTGGCGTCGGAGGCCTTCATGGCTTCACCCGCCGTCGTGTCCCAGAATTCGAGGCCGACGGTCAGGTCGCCATTGGTGAGGCCGGTGGTAAGGCTCGAAAGATAATCGGCGGTCGGATATTCGACCGTGTAGCCAAGCTTCTCAAGGATGCCGCCAAGGATCTTGGCGTTGAGATTGACACTCGTCCAGTCGAACAGCGCGATCTTGATCGGATCGCTCGATTCGACCGCGCCTGCGCCCATTGGCGACAGCGCCGTCGCTGCCAGGGCGGCAAGCCCGATGGCAGCGTGCTTCAAGGCAAGTCTCTTCATGAATCGTCACTCCTCCACTCAGGCGGACTCTCATGGCTGTCGGGGCCCGCTCTGGAAGGGTGAGTGTCGGCCTTACGCACCTGCGAAGTCAATGGGCTGAATTGGTTCGCAATGGTAATTTTTGGTTCGGCCAGGGGAGCCTTTGGGCATCGTCACCGTACGCAAGCGGACGCCGGCGCGCTCAAGGCTTCACGGAAGGAACGAAGCCATGCCGGTCCTGTTGGTGAGCACGGAGCGCATCGATTGATCGCGCGTCCAACTTTTGATCCCCAACATACTCACCTGGAGGCATTCCATGAGAAATCGCAACCATCGCCGTTCCCAGTATGATGAAACCGACCATCCGCGCGACGAGCGCGGACGCTTCACCGATGATGACGACAACAGCTATCGCGGCCGCGGTGGTGGCCAGATGAGCGCGGGCGGCGGCGGCCGTCGCCCGTGGTCCGACGATGACGACTATCGCCGCGCACCCTATCAGGGCTCGGGCGGCTCGGGTGATGACTGGGAGTCCGACGGACGCCATGGCGGCCAGATGGGTGGCGGCTATGGTGGACGCGGACAGCAGCGCCAGTTCGGAGGCTATAGCGGCGGCCAGATGGGCGGCGGCAGCTACGACAACCGGCTTGGCGGCAGTTCGCGCGGCCAGATGGGCGGCTTCGGCGGCGGCTACGGATCGCAGGGCGGATCGTCCTCGTGGGAGGATGAGGACCGTTACGGCGCGCAGGGCAATCAAGGAGGCCGCATGGACGACGACGAGTCGAGCCAGCACCGCCGCTTCGACGACGACTACAGCCACTGGCGCCGCGAGCAGCTTCAGAAATTTGACAAGGACTATGACGACTGGCG
>JBFWNN010000152.1:0-4821 GCA_050251035.1 Parvibaculaceae bacterium | reverse complement strand
CAAGCGTGCCGTCGCCGGAATTGCCGATGGCGATCAGCACATTACGGATGAAGCGGTCGCGTCCCGTGCGCTTCACGGGCGAGCCTGAGAAGAGCTTGCGGAACGCCGCATCATCGAGACGCGCGAGGTCGCCCAGCCTCGGCGCCATCAGATCATCGCGTGCCGCAAGCTTCATCTCGCGCGCCGCCGCGGCGAACTTGTTCCATGGACAGACGGCGAGACAGTCATCGCAGCCATAGATGCGATTGCCCATCGCCGCGCGGAACTCGCGCGCGATCACGCCCTTGTGCTCGATGGTCAAATAGGAAATGCAGCGGCGCGCATCGAGCTGATAGGGTGCAGGGAATGCGCGCGTCGGACAGATGTCGAGGCAAGCGCGGCAGGAGCCGCAATGGTTGCTCTCGGGAGCATCGCTCACAAGCTTCGCATCGGTCAGCAATGCCGCGAGGAAGAACCACGAGCCGAGATCGCGCGCGACGAGATTGGTGTGCTTGCCCTGCCAGCCGAGCCCCGCCTTCTGCGCCAGCGGTTTCTCCATGACGGGTGCCGTATCGACGAAGACCTTCACCGCGGATCCGGTCTCGCGGGCGAACCATTGCGCTATGGCCTTGAGCTTGCCTTTGACCACATCGTGGTAATCGCGGCCGAGCGCATAGACCGAGATGACGCCGGTGCCGCGCTCATCGAGCCGCTTCAGCGGATCGCTTTCCGGTGCATAGCTCATGGCCAGCATCACGGCGGATCGCGCCTCAGGCCACAGGACGCGCGGATCGGCACGGCGTTCGGCCTTGGCTTCCAACCAGCCCATATCGCCATGACGCCCTTCGGCGAGGAATTCGGACAGATGCCGTCCCCATTCGGGCAGTGCCGCGGCATCGGCGACGCGCAGCGCCGCGAAGCCCTCCTCAAGCGCCTTGCGGCGCAGTCTTTTTTCCAGCGGTTCCATGCCGCCGGCAATGATATCAGAAATCGAGATCGGCGTAGGCGGCCGACGGCGTCAGCCCGCGTACCGTATCGGCAAGGAGCGGCCGGTAGGAGGGACGCGACTTGAGCCGCTGGAACCAGGCCTTGGCCGCCGGGAAGTCCGCCCACGGAACATCCCCGACAAAATCGATCGCGGAAAAATGCGCGGCCCCAGCGAGATCGGCGAGCGAGAGATTGTCGCCGGCGAGCCAGTTGCGGCCATCGGCGAGGCGTCCGACATAGTCGAGATGCGCCTTGATCATGTCGAGGCCCTTGCGGACCCGCGTCATATCAGGCGAGCCGCCACCCTGTTCCGGCGTCATGAAGCGGCGGATGATCTTCTCGGAGAGAACCGGCTCCGTCACTTCGGTATAGAATTTCACATCGAACCAGCCGATCAGCCGGCGCACCTCGGCGCGCTCGATGGCATTACCGGGGATGAGCGGCTGGGCAGCGCCGCGCGTCTCCTCGAGATATTCGGTCAGCGCCTCGACCCCGCAAACGATATTGCCGGAATCCTCGACGAAGATCGGCATGGTTCCGGCCGGGTTGAGCCGGTAGAGGTCCGTCTCCGGACGCCAGGGCGTCTCGTCGGAGAGATCGGCGGCGCAGCCATACTCGTTGAGCGCAAGGCGCGTGCGCCGCGAAAAGGGATCGAGCGTGAAGTGATAAAGGCGTGGCATCCAGGTCCTGCGGGCAAGTTCTCATTCGCGGCAGGACCATTTGCCGCCATTGCCCGGCCGTCGGGCCGCATATAGAACCCGAAATCCGAGGCGGCAAGCCGATTCGCTCAAGGTTATCATGCCCATCGAACAGATCCTGGTGCTCGCCCTGATCCAGGGGATCACCGAGTTCCTGCCCATCTCCTCCTCCGGGCATCTCATCCTCGCGCCCGCGATCTTCCACTGGAGCGATCAGGGCGTGCTCACCGACGTCATGACCCATATGGGTTCCCTGCTCGCGGTCCTCGTCTATTTCTGGCGCGATGTGCTCGCCATGTTCCGCGGGCTCTATGATCTTGCCCGCGCCCGGTTCACCGCCGATGCCCGCCTTGTCTTCTATGTGGCGATCGGCACGATTCCGATCATCATCGTCGGCGGAATCCTGAAATTCACCGGTCTCGCCGACCATCTGCGCAGCGTCACGCTGGTCGCGGTCAATGCCATCGTGTTCGGCATCATCATGTATATCGCGGACACCTATGGCCTCATGCGCCGGCGCACTGAAGATATGACCTGGCTTCCAGCCGTCATCATCGGCATCGCCCAGTCTTTCGCGCTCAATCCCGGTACGAGCCGCTCAGGCATAACGATGACAGCGGCCCGCGCAATGGGCTTCACGCGGCCCGAGGCGGCGCGCTTCTCGTTCCTCCTGTCAATCCCGGCGACGGCCGCGGCAGGCATTCTCATTATCGGGGACGCGGTCGAGAACAATGAGCCCATCACCTGGGATGCGATCCTGTGTGGCGCCCTCACCTTCCTGGTGGCGCTCGCGACCATTGCATTCCTCATGCAGCTCGTGCGCCGCATGAGTCTCCTGCCCTTCGTGATCTACCGGCTGATCCTCGGCATCGTTCTCCTGGCGCTTGTCTTTGCCGGCGTGCCGTTGGTCGCAGTGAGCTGACGACCTATTCGACCACGCCCGGGGCGCTGAACTGCCCTGCCTTGCGATAACGATAGAGATAGGAGGGAACGATCGCCTCGATGCCGCGGGGCGCGATATCGAGGCCGGCAAGCGTGCGGCCGTCCTTAATGGCGGCCTCGCTCACCACATTGTCGCTCTTGAGCAGTTCCACCTGATCGGAGGTGAGGAGCGGCTTGGGCAAGAGACCCAGCACGATGGACATGAGACGGGCCACCGGCCAGGGCAACGGCACGAGCAAGCGCTTGCGGCCGATGGTCGCCAAAGTGAATTCCAGGAGTTCCCTGAAGGTCATGATCTCCGGGCCGCCAAGCTCATAGACCCGGCCGCTTGGTGCGGCACCGTCGACGAGACGCACCGCCGCCTTGGCAACATCGCCGACGAAGACCGGCTGGAACCGCGTAACGCCGCCGCCGACAAGCGGCAGGGCGGGGGCGAAACGCGCCATGGCGGCAAAGCGGTTGAAGAAATCGTCCTCGGGCCCGAAGACGATCGAGGGCCGAAGGATTGCCGCACCCGGGAAATTGGTCCGCGCCCGGACCTCGCCCTCGGCTTTGGAGCGGGCATATTCGCTCGGCGATGCGGCGTCGGCGCCAATTGCCGACATCTGGATGAAGAGCCGCGCGCCCGCCGCCCTGGCGGCCTTTGCCGCCGCCTCGGCGCCAAAGACATGGATGGCATCGAAGCTCTGGGCGCCGGCGCTATGGAGCACGCCGGTCAGGTTGATGACCACATTCGCCCCATCCGACACGGCGGCAAGCGAATCCGGATAACGCACATTGGCCTGGACCGGCATGATCTGGCCGGGCGTGCCGAGCGGCTGGAGGTGAAAAGCGAGATCCGGCCGGCGGCATGCCGCCCGGATACGGTAGCCGCGCTTGGCCAGGGCCCGCACCATGTGGCGTCCGACGAAGCCCGAAGCGCCGATTATGGTGATTAAAGTTTGGGTATGATCGAGGTCCACGCGCACCATCCGCCAGTGATTGCCCGGATTTCGCCTTTTAACCAGCGGCTTCCGCCTTTGCAAAGCCCAAATCCCCGGGCACAAGCGGTTTTGTTGACCTTGCGCATTGGGTCCACTATGTACCCCGCCGGGCCCAGATGGCGGAATTGGTAGACGCACTAGTTTCAGGTACTAGCGCCGCGAGGCGTGGAGGTTCGAGTCCTCTTCTGGGCACCAATCGAACGGACGGATGGCAATAAAACTCTATAAGGGCGATCTGCCGGCGGGCCTCGATCTCGGCGCCACGGTCGCCATCGACACCGAAACGCTCGGGCTCAATCCGTTGCGCGACAAGCTGTGCGTTGTCCAGCTCTCCTCCGGCGACGGCAACGCGCATATCGTCCAGCTCGACCGGTCCAACTATACGGCGCCACGCCTCAGGGAGCTGCTCGTCAATCCCGCGATCATGAAGATCTTCCATTTCGCGCGCTTCGACGTCGCCGTCCTCAAGCATTATCTCGGCATCGAGACGGGACCGGTCTATTGCACCAAGATCGCATCCAAGCTGACACGGACCTATACCGACCGCCACGGTCTCAAGGATCTGGTCAAGGAATTGCTCGGCATCGAGCTCAACAAGCAGCAGCAAAGCTCCGACTGGGGGGCGCATGTCTTGAGCGACGCGCAGAAGCAATATGCGGCGCAGGACGTGCTTTATCTTCATGAACTGAAGACGCGGCTCGATCAGATGCTCGAGCGCGAAGGCCGCGCTCAACTGGCGCGTGCCTGTTTCGATTTTCTACCGGTAAGGGCCACGCTCGATCTCATGGGCTGGACAGAGGACGATGTCTTTGCGCACTGACACGATGCGCTTTCCCGTCGCGCAGCGGGCGCGCCGCGCCGCCTGGCGGGCCCGTCTGGCGCCCTATTTCGTCTATATCCTGGCCATTGCCCTGGTGGTGCTCGTCGGCATCATCGCCATTCAGGCCGGCATGTTCGAGCCGCGTCCCGCGCCGCTCGAACCGGCGCCGACCAATCTCCCCGCCGACCAGATCACCGTGTCGCATACCACGATCACGAGCTTCGATACGGGCGAGATGCCCTATTCGATCGATGCCAATACCGCGGTGCAGGACCGGGAGAAGCCTAATCTCATCCAGCTCACGACTGTCACCGGAGAGCTGAAACGCCAGAACGGCACCAAGATCACCATGACCTCCAAGCAGGGCCTGTGGGATTCGACCAAGCGCACGCTCGATCTCGAGGGTGATGTC
>JBFWNN010000151.1:0-5370 GCA_050251035.1 Parvibaculaceae bacterium | reverse complement strand
GCTCGCCATCCATCCGGCCTCGACGACGCATTCGCAGCTCTCGGAAGCCGAGCAGCGCCGGACCGGCGTCACGCCCGGATATGTGCGGCTCTCGGTCGGCATCGAGCATATCGACGACATCATCGCCGATCTCGACCAGGCGCTGGCGCAAGCCGACGGCCTGCAGTCCCGCGCGGCCTGACGTTACGTTATCCTCCCCCTTGCGTGGAGGGTGGGGGTCGGGCGGTCTCTCCGTATGCGGACAGCCAGCCAGACCCCCACCCCTAACCCCTCCCGCAAGGGGAGGGGAAACTCGTTCCTCACTGCCCGATATAACACGGGTTCGGATCGTCGGGCCTGGCGTCGCACATGTGGCTCTTGCCGTTGACGAAGTTCTTCTTCACGCCGACGTCGCGGGCGGGCGTGATGATGGTGCCTTCAATGCGGCCGGTGCGCTCGACGTCGCGCACCACGCGGCTTCCGCCATCGCGGTCATATTCGATGCGCACCACGTCGCCCCGGCGCAGCTTGCTCGCCAGGACCCGGTTGGGCACGTAATAGGTCGCGCCGTCGCTGAGTTGGACCGTGCCCGTATAGGCGTTGACATAGCTCACCGTTCCCTTGTCGCTTGCGGCAAGCACCGAAGCGGTCAGCAGCGGAAGGGCGATGAGGGTGGATAGGATCAGCTTTCGCATGTCGGGTCTCCTTGACCATAGGACAGATAAGACGACCTCCCATCTCTTGATCTGGTGACGATGCGTTGGGCTGACAAGCGCGCGCCCGCTGCATGGGCCATTGAGCGCCGTTCATAAGTGGACATTGAGATTACTGCCCCGCAACGGACGTCGGGCGGTCCTGACCTTATGTGCAATCACCCCACGCTCACCCATTCGCCGCGTCCGGCCGAGCGGGCGAAGGCATGGATCACGCGCTCGATCGCCAGGCCTTGCGCGAAAGTGACGGATGCCGAGGGCCTGCCCGTCACCGCATAGAGGAGCTCGGCCAGCTCGATCACCTTGAGCTCGTTGAAGCCCAGGCCATGCCCCGGCGCCGGGCACAGCCGGCCATAGGCCGCATGCTGCGGCGCCGACAATATGCGGCGGAAGCCGCGCCGCTCCGGCGGCCCTTCGGCCACATAGAGATTGAGTTCGTTCATCCGCTCATTGTCGAGCCACAGCATGCCCTTCGACCCATGCACCTCGATCTTGAGGCCGTTCTTCCTCCCATGCGCCACCCGGCTCGACGTCATCACGCCGCGCGCGCCCGACGCGAAGCGCAGAAGCGCATGGGCGATGTCGTCATTCTCGACCTGCGCCTTGCCGGTACCGCCCGCGACGGGCCGCGCCTTGTGCACCACGTCGACCATGGCGGTGAGGCGGGCGATAGGCCCCATCAGCTCCTGCGCCAGCGAGACGAGATGCACGGTGAGATCGCCCAGCGTGCCGAGCCCCGCCTCCTTGCGCGTGAGCCGCCACGACCAGGGCAGGTCGGGATCGGCCATGTAATCCTCATCCACGCTGCCGCGGAAATCGAAGACCTCGCCGATCGCGCCCTCTTCGATCAATCGCTTCGCATATTGCAGCGCCGGATTGCACAGATAGCCATAGCCGAGCGCCGTCGCCTGGCCCTTCGCCTGGCCTGCGGCCGCCGTCATCGCCTCGGCATCGGCAAGGGTGAGCGCCATCGGCTTCTCGCACCAGACATGCTTGCCCGCTTCGAGCGCCGCCACCGCCATCTCGCGATGCAGCCCGTTGGGCGAGGTGATCGAGATGAGCGCGATCCCAGGATCGGCGAGGAGATCGCGCCAGTCGGTCGTCGCTCTGGCGAAGCCGAATTCATTCGCCATCTTCCTCGCATGACCCGCATCGACATCGCACAAAGCCACGCGCTCGACCGCCGGCACGTCGCCGAACACCGCCTTCACCGCGCCATAGGCCATGGCGTGGCACTTGCCCATGAAGCCGGTACCGATCAGTCCGACGCCGATGCGCTCCATGCCGGCTCTCATCTCGATCCTCCCCGCGCTACGCGCGGCGAAGGAAGATTTCGCGCATGTGCCATTGGCTCAGCTCGCTTTCTTGCCATTGAGTTTCGCGATCTCGGCTTCGAGGTCGACCAGCTCCTTGCCGCCCGCCATCAGATTGAGGAGCTGGTCGCGGCTGATGTCGCTCTTGGCATAGGTGCCGGCGCTCTTGCCGCGCTTCAGGATGGTGAAACGGTCGCCCACCACATAGGCGTGATGCACATTGTGCGAGATGAAGATCACCCCGATGCCGCGCGCTTTCGACTGGACGATGAGCTTGAGCACGACGCCCGCCTGGTGCACGCCCAAGGCCGAGGTCGGCTCGTCGAGGATCAGCACCTTGGCGCCGAAATGGATGGCCCGCGCGATGGCGAGGCACTGGCGCTCGCCGCCCGACAGCGTGCCGACCGGCTGCTCGGCATCGCGCAGCTCGATCCCCATGTCGCGCAATTCGCGATAGGCGGTTTTGTTGGCATAATCGACGTCGAGCTGCCGCAAGGGCCCGACCCGCTTGAGCGGCTCTCTCCCTAGGAAGAAGTTGCGCGCCACGCTCATCAGCGGCACCAGCGCCAGGTCCTGATAGACGGTGGCGATGCCCTTATCGAGGGTGGCGCGCGGCGAGGCGAAGCTCACGGGCTCGCCCGCGACGCGGATCGTGCCCTCGTCCGGCCGGTGCACGCCCGACAGGATCTTGATCAGCGTCGACTTGCCGGCGCCATTGTCGCCGAGAAGGCAATGCACCTCGCCGTGGTGGAGATCGAAGGACACGTCCTTCAGCGCGATGACGGTGCCGAAATATTTGCTCACCTTCTCGAGCGCGATCAGGGGGGCCGGCATCAGCGGCTCCGCATGGCGCGGTTGCGCACATAGGAGTTGAACAGCACCGCCGTGATCATCATGGCGCCCATGAACAGCTTGAACCAGTCGGTGTCGATGCCGGTATAGAAGATGCCCATCTGCACCACGCCGAAGATGAGCGCGCCGAACAGCGCGCCGACCGCCGAGCCGTAGCCGCCGGTGAGCAGCGTGCCGCCGATCACCACCGCGATGATCGCCTCGAATTCCTTGAGATTGCCGCGCAAGGTGTCGGCCGAGCCCGTCACCAGCACCTGGATCGCGGCGAAGAGGGCGGCGGCCAGTGCGGTGAAGACGAAGAGCGTGATCTTGGTGCGCGCCACCGGGACGCCCAGATTGCGCGCCGCATGGGCATCGCCGCCCGAAGCGAAGATCCAGTTGCCGAAGCGGGTGCGGGTGAGGAGCCAGGTGCAGAACAGGGTGAGCGCGATCCACCAGATGATCGACATCGGAATGCCGGAGATCATCGGCAGGCCGTCGGCGCGCTTGCCGATGAGGCCCCAGTCGGCGAGCCAGGCGACCGGCGTCCGCAGCACCTGGCCCGCGAACAGCGGCGCGATCCACGACTCTTGCGCATACTCATGGATGCCCGAGGCCTGGGTGCGGCCGGTGACGCCGCGCATGATGCCGAGCGTCAGGCCGCGCAGCATGAACAGCGAGCCCAAGGTCACGATGAAGGACGGCAGCCCGGTCTTCACCACGATGAGGCCGTTGAGATAGCCGAAGGCGCCGGTGAGCACGAAGGTGAGGAGGAGCGCCAGCTCGATCGGCCAGCCCCACATCACCGTCGGTATGGCGATGACGATGCCGGCGAAGCCGATCATCGAGCCGATGGAGAGGTCGAACTCGCCGGCGATCATCAAGAGCGCCACCGGCGCCGCGAGGATGCCGAGCTGCGCCGACACTTCGAGGAAATTGACGATGCCCTTGGCGCTGTAGAGGCCCGAGCCGCCCGCGGTCACGGCGAAGAAGGCGAACACCAGGAGCGCCCCCGCCACCGCGCCCAGCTCCGGCCGCGCAAGCAGCCGCGAGAGGCGCGGTACGGCGCGGACCCGTTCGTCACGTGTGTCGGAGGTCATGGCTTCTCCCGCATTTTTTACCCTCCCCCTTGCGGGAAGGGTCGACGCGTAGCGTCGGGGTGGGGGTCTGGTGGTCTCCCCGAAACTGCCCAGCATTCATCGGCGGTGAACAACACATTCTGCAACACTACCCGACCCCAGCCCTAACCCCTCCCCGCATGGGGGAACGGATGAATCGGGGAGGGAGAAGGTATCCTCCCTCCCCGCATTTTCGCGGGGAGGGTGGCACGCGGAACGCGTGACGGGTGGGGCTCGTCCTACCTCTTCCCCTGCTTGGACAGCTCGATCACCGAGGCCGCCGTGTCCTTGGTCACGAAGCCGGGGCCGGTCGGATAGTCGGCGATGGGTGCGATCTTGTATTTCTTCCACAGGTCGAACATCACCACCGGGATGTAGCCCATGGCATATTGCTGCGCGTCGATGCCCCATTCCATCTTGCCGTCGGCCGTCGCCTTGAGGATCGTCGGCGACAGGTCGAAAGTGCCGATCTTCACCTTGCCGGCGAGGCCCAATTCGTCGAGCGCCATGAGGCCGGGCTCGGCGCCGCCGATGCCGACGGTGAGGATGAACTCGGTCCCTTGATTGGCGTTGAGGTAGCCGATGATGCGGTTCTTCATCTCGGTCGGGTCCATCACGCCGTTGAGCACCGGCACGTCGACGCCGAGCCCCTTGGCGAAACCGGCGCAGCGGTCGTCGAGGCTGACATTGCCGACCTCGTGATTGGCGCACACCGCCGTCTTGACGCCGAGCTTGGCGACGCGCTCGCCCGCCAGCACGCCCGCCTCATATTCGCTCTGGCCGAGATAGAGCAGGCCGCCCAGCTCCTTGGTCAGCTTGCCGCCGCCCGAATCGATCACGATCACCGGGATGCCCGAGGCGACCGCGTTCTTCACCGGCCCGCTCAAGGCGGCGGGATCGGCGATCGACACCACCAGGCCGTCGGGCTTGGACGCCGCGGCGGCGTCGATCATCTGCGCCATCTTGGCCATGTCGAAGGTTTCGGGCGCCAGATATTCCGCCTTGACGCCCAGGGTCTTGGCGGCATCGTCCATGCCGTTCTTCACCACCGACCAATAGGGATCGCCCGACTGGCCATGGGTCACGAACACGACACGGGTCTCGTCGGCCGCGACGGATAAGGCCGCGGACGACATGAAGGCCAGCGCGGCCGCGAGGCCGAGCAGTGGCTTCAGCAGTTTCGAGATCATGTTTCCTCCTTCTCTCTATTATATCCCGCCGCCTTCCGGACGACGGGCCGGCTTTCCTGCTTTCTTCTTCTCCTTCGTCACCCCGGCGAAAGCCGGGGCCCACTCAATAAGACCAGGCGGGCGGCGCCGCCCGCACCGCACGAACGCAATGAATCCCGGCTTTTCGCCGGGATGACAGACGGTGGGAGAGTGCGACACGCCCTGCTCACGCCACCACCTCGAACCC
>JBFWNN010000150.1:0-5468 GCA_050251035.1 Parvibaculaceae bacterium | reverse complement strand
CAAATCCTCCTTATCGCGCGAGCGCACTCGCGAGGGGTGCTTTTATTGGATCTATTACACCTCTGAAATGAAATGGTATGCGCGCCAATCACAGCGTCAACTGTTACATTGACATCGTGCCAATATTGGGCGGGCGTCGCTCTGCAATCGTGAAACCGGCACGTGCCGGCGCCTCAGCCTTCATCAAATCCTTTCGCACCACCGCGGCCTTCGTCGCGGCCCTTCTGGCGTGCGTTGGGCGGCGGCATCTGGCCCTGCGTCTCCGCGAGCGCGCGCTTGAGCCGCCTGATGATGACGGCGCGCGCCTTCTCGTCAGCGGCCTTGCCCACTTCGTCATTGATGTCGAGGACAAGCTCGGCCAGCTCATTGTGCCAGTCCGGACGCGCCATCTTGTCCGGGCTGATGCGCGGCCGGCTTTCGGCCTCGTGGAGAACCGGTGCGTCGCCCGTTACGTCATAGACGTCATCGAGGCGCGGCCGCTCGATCCGGTCGGCGGCGATGATCTCGCCTTCGATGGTTTCGGCGAGCGCCACTTGTGCCTGCTCCTCGCCATGGGTGAGGAACACCGCTTTGGCGATCGGCAATCTTTCGCGCAGCCATTGCAGCAACTCCGGCCCGTCGGCATGGCCGGAATAATCCTCGAAGCGGCGGATCGTGGCCTTCACCTTGATCTCCTCGCCATGGATCTTGACGCTTGGCACGCCTTCCTCGAGCAGGCGGCCGAGCGTGCCTGCCGCCTGGAAGCCGACGAGAAGAACCGTAGCATTGCTCTTGAACAGGTTGTTCTTGAGATGATGGCGGATGCGGCCCGCCTCGCACATGCCGCTTGCCGCGACGATGATGTGGAAGCCGGAGAAGCGGTTGATGGCCTTGCTCTCGTCGGCCGTCTCGGTCGTCTTCACATAGCGCGATTCGAGCGCCTTGAGCAGTGCATCGCCGTTGCGCAACGATTTGGCATGGTGCGAGAAGATGTCGGTCGCCTTCAGCGCCAGCGGTGAATCGATGAACAGCGGCGCGTGCGGAATGACGCCCGCGTCCATCAGCGCGATCAGGTCGACCAGGATCTCCTGGGTGCGCTCGACGGCGAATGAGGGAATGAGAACGGCGCCCTGGCGGCTCGCCGCGGCGCGCAGCTCGGCGCCCAGCACCTCACGGCGCTTCTCTTGCGAACGCTCGAAGCGGTCCTTGCCGCCATAGGTCGATTCGCAGACGACATAGTCGAAATCGACCGGCGCCTCGGGATCGGGCTCGAACAGCTTGTGGTCGGGGCCGATGTCGCCGGAAAACAGGATGCGCAAGGGCTTGCCCCCGTCGCGCGCCACCTCGACCTCGATCGAAGCCGAGCCCAGGAGATGGCCGGCATTCCAGTAGCGCGCCCTGATGCCGGGGACCGGTGTGATCCACATCTTGTAGGCGATGCCCTCAAAATGCTCGAGCGCCTGGCGCGCATCCTCGGCGGTATAGATCGGCTCGACCTCGGGCAATCCGCGCTTGCGGTTGCGCTCATTGAGCTGCCTGACCTCGGTTTCCTGGATGAAGCCCGAATCCGGCAGCATGACCGCGGCGAGGTCGCAGGTGGCATGGGTCGCGTAGATCTTGTTGGCATAGCCCGCCTTGGTGAGCTTGGGGATGAGGCCGGCATGGTCGATATGCGCATGGGTGAGCAGCATGGCGTCGATCTTGCGCGGATCGAAGGGGAAAGCGCGATAGTTCAGCTCCTTCTCGGTCTTCGATCCCTGGAACATGCCGCAATCGATGAGAAGCCGGGCCGCGTCGGTCTCGAGCACGTAGCAGGACCCCGTGACGACGCGGGTGGCGCCGTGAAAATGAATCTTGATGCTCATGTCCTATCCTTTGCGTTCCGGGATTTTGAGGCCGCGGCCGAGAAGCTCGTTCCAGGCCGCCTCGGGCGTGTCGGCGAAGCCGAAGAGGTCGAGATCCGCCGGCGCGCACAGGCCTTCATCGGCGAAGCGGCGGAAATTGATGGTCTTGTGCCAGAAGATGCTGTCATAGAGGACGATGGGCAGGGCATCGTCCATCTTGCCGGTCTGCCGCAGCGTGAGGATCTCGAACAGCTCGTCCAGCGTGCCGAAGCCGCCGGGAAAGACGACGAGGGCCGCGGCGCGCATGGCGAAATGCATCTTGCGCATCGCGAAATAATGGAAGCGGAAAGTGAGCTCCGGGGTCGAATAGGCGTTGGGCTCCTGCTCGAGCGGCAAGGTGATGTTGTAGCCGATCGAGGGAGCGCCTGCGTCATGGGCGCCGCGATTGGCCGCCTCCATGATGCCGGGACCGCCGCCGGTGGCGATCACGTTCTGGCGCGGGCCGGAATGGCTGTAGAGCGCGCCGCCGCGGTCGGAGACGATCTTCGCCAAGGCGCGGGCCGCCTCATACCAGCCGCGTTTGTCGCCTTCGCGCACCCGGGCCGAGCCGAACATGACCACGGTCGAGGCCACGCCCCATTTACGCAAATATTCCTCGGCTTTCTGATATTCGAGCTGGAAGCGCAGGCCGCGCGTCGTGTCGCCCAATACGAAGTCCTGGTCGAGAGCGGCGAGCCGATAGGCGGGCGACGCCATTTGAGCCTTATTATCCGTCATATATCAATCCTTTGGCTTAAGGGATTAGGGCGCCCGGCCCTTGCAATCAAGGGCCCAATGTCCGAACCTCGGCCGGACCAGAACGGGAGAGGACATGGCCAGCCAGTTTGCGAAAAAATTCACGGTCGAGCCCGGCAAGGCGTTCTCGCTCGCGAAGGTCAGCGCTCGCGACGACAGCGCCTTCGGCGGCAAGGCCAAAGCCAAGGCCCAGATCAAGGCCGACGCGGACGCGATCAACGACCTGCAGGACAGGCTCTATGCCGAAGGCGAGCGCGGCCTCCTCGTCGTGCTGCAAGGGATGGATTGCAGCGGCAAGGACGGCACGGTGCGCGCCGTGTTCAACACCTGCGGCCCGATCGGCGTCGAGGTGACGCCGTTCAAGGTGCCGAGCGAGGAAGAGCGCGCCCATGACTATCTCTGGCGCGTCCACAAGGCCTGCCCGCCCAAGGGCATCATCGGCATCTTCAACCGCTCGCATTACGAGGACGTGCTGGTCGTCAAGGTGAAGAAGCTCGCCAGGCCGGACGCCGTCGAGCGGCGCTATGACGAGATCAACCAGTTCGAGAAGCTGCTTTCCGACAACGGCACGCGCATCCTCAAATTCATGCTGCATATTTCCAAGGAGGAGCAGGCCGAGCGGCTCAGGGAGCGCGTCACCGATCCGACCAAGCAGTGGAAGTTCAATCCGGGCGACCTCGCCGACCGCAAGCTCTGGGACGACTATATGGCGGCTTATGAGACGGCCCTCAAGCGCTGCTCGACGGCGCATGCGCCCTGGCATGTCATTCCGGCCGACCGCAATTGGACGCGCAACGCCGCCATTGCCCGCATCGTGCGCGAGACGCTGGAGGAGATGGCGCCGAAATATCCGCCGCCCGACGGCTGGGACCCGAAGACGGTGGTGGTCGAGTAGCCATCGCCTCTTGCCCTCGCGGCCGAAGCGTGCGATTTGGGAAATGTCAGGATCGAATGACACGCGCCCGCGAGCCAGAGCTCGTGGGCGTTCGTGTTTGAGGTGGGGTGTAAAATTCCCTGCTCGGCGCGGCAAGTCATTGATATTGCTCAAGGCGGAATCTTTTCGCGAAAATTCCCTGATAATCCCTGATATTCCCTGAATCCGGGGAGGGAGCGATCGTCATTCGGCCGGCGTCGGTGCCGGAACCGCGGCGCCGACGGGCTGGCCTGCCTTGCGCCCGAACAGGCTGTAGACGGCGGGGACGACGAACAGCGTCAACAGCGTGCCGAAGCTCATGCCGCCGACGATGACCCAGCCGATCTGGACGCGCGCCTCGGCGCCGGCGCCATGCGCCAGAGCCAGCGGCACGGCCCCCAGCACCATGGCCGATGTGGTCATCAGGATCGGGCGCAGGCGCAAGGTCGCCGCTTCGATCGCGGCTTCGGCGCGGCTCCTGCCTTCGTCCTGCAGGCGGTTGGCGAAGTCGACGATGAGGATGCCGTGCTTGGTGATGAGGCCGACCAGCGTGACGAGGCCGATCTGCGAGTAGATGTTGAGCGTGCCGCCGGTGAGCTTGAGCGCCAGCAGGGCGCCCGTCATCGACAGCGGCACAGTCAGCATGATCATCAGGGGATCGCGGAAGCTCTCGAACTGCGCCGACAAAACGAGATAGATGAAGGCGAGCGCCAGCACGAAGATGAACAAGATGTTGCTCGAGGCGTCGCGGAACTCGCGGCTCTGGCCCGACACGTCGGTCAGCGCATTGGACGGAAGCACCTCGGCCGCGGTCGCCTGCACCGCCTGCAGCGCCTGGCCCAGCGTGTAGCCCGGCGCCACATTGGCCTGGATGGTGACCGAGCGCAGCTGGTTGAAGCGGCGCAGGTCCTTGGGCGCCACCGTCTCGGCGATCGAGACGATGTTGGAGAGCTGGATCATCTCGTCCGTCTTGTTGCGCACGAACATGCGAGCGAGATTGTCGGGCGCGGTGCGCTCGCTGGCGTCGAGCTGGACGATGACGTCATATTGCTCGCCCGAGATCTCGAAGCGCGTGACCTGGCGGCCGCCCAGCATCGTCTCGAGCGTGCGGCCGATCTCCGACACGTCGAGGCCGAGGTCCGCGACGCGGTCGCGGTCGATCTTCACCTCGAGCTGCGGCTTGTTGAGCTTGAGATCGGTATCGAGATCCATGAGGGCCGGATTGTCCGTCAGCCGGTCGAGCATCGCGTCGCTGTATTTCTGCAGGTCCTCATAGGTGCCGGAGGTCTGGATGACGAATTCGACCGGCCGGCCGCCGCCGCGCCGCCCGAAGCCGCCGGAGGAGCGGGCCGCGACCTGGGCGCCCGCCACCTTGCGCAAATTCGGCTGCAGGGTCTGCTGGATCTGCGACTGGCTCAAGGTCCGCTCGGAATAGTCCCTGAGCCGGCCGATGGCGTTGAACTGATTGACTTCCGGCTGTCCGACGGTGACCAGATAGGCGCGGATATGGGGCGAGTTCTTGAGGATGCCTTCGACCTGCGCGGCATAGCGGTTGGTGAAGGCCAGCGTCGAGCCTTCCGGCGTCTGGCCGGTGATCTGCAGCACGCCGCGGTCCTCGGTCGGGGTCAGCTCGGAATTGAGGCTGGTGAAAAGGACGCCGCCGAGGCCCGCGACGGCGAGTGCTGCTATGAAGATGACATAGCGCGCCTTGATCGCGAGGCCGAGCAGCGAGCGATAGGCACGCTCGAGGTAGGCGAGGATCGCCTCGATGAAGCGCGAGACGGCGTTGGGTCGGTCGTTGTGCTTGAGCAGCTTCGAGCACATCATCGGCGTCAGCGTCAGCGCGATGAAGCCCGAGATCACGACGGCGCCGGCCAGCGTCAGGGCGAATTCGAGGAACAGCCGCCCGGTCGATCCCGGCATGAAGGCGATCGGCG
>JBFWNN010000149.1:0-5705 GCA_050251035.1 Parvibaculaceae bacterium | reverse complement strand
CAGCGCCTGGACGAAGCTCACCACTTCGCGCGCCAGCGCCGCCGGCGCCTCCGGACGCCTGGCCCTGATGATGGCGGTCTCGCGCTCGGCGTCGGGATAGCCGACCCAGTGATAGAGGCAGCGCCGCTTCAGCGCGTCATGCACTTCGCGCGTGCGGTTTGAGGTGATGACGACGATCGGCGGCTCCGCGGCGGCGATCGTGCCCAGCTCCGGGATCGTCACCTGGAAATCCGACAGCACTTCGAGCAGGAAGGCCTCGAAGGCTTCATCGGTCCGGTCGAGCTCGTCGATCAGGAGCACCGGCGCCGCGCCCTTCTGTGCCTCGAGCGCCTGGAGCAGTGGCCGCTTGGTGAGGAAGCGCTCGGAGAAGATGTCGGCGCCCAGGCGCTCGCGGTCGAGCTCGCCCGCCGCTTCTGCGAGGCGGATCTCGATCATCTGGGCGGAATAGTTCCATTCATAGACCGCCGCATTGACGTCGAGCCCTTCATAGCATTGCAGGCGGATGAGCTTGCGGCCCAGCGCCCCCGCCAGCACCTTGGCGATCTCGGTCTTGCCCACTCCGGCCTCGCCTTCGAGGAACAAAGGCCGGCCCATCTTGAGTGCCAGGAAGACGACGGTCGCGAGCGCCCGGTCGGCGATATAGCCTTGCGACGTGAGGAGCTCGGCCACGGCATCGATCGAGGGTGGCAGGCCGTTCGCTGTCTTACTTGCATCCATTCCGTGTTGTCCTAGATGGCGGCCTCGAGATCGAGGACCTTGGCGGGCTTGGGCAGAGGCCTGCCCGACTTCATCTCATATATATTGATATGGCGCCCCGCCGCCACCATCAGCCGTCCGAAAATGTCCCAGCCTGCCCAGTTCGCCAGCACGATGTCCTCGGCCCCTTCGATGTCGTAGCCGCCGGCGTCCTTGAGCACATAGTCGAATTGCTCATAGCTGCCGCGACCATGGGGCCGCGCGGTGCGGACGAGCACCGGCCTGGCGCGGCCGCCTGACGGGCACGGCAAGGCCGCGACGGCTGGAGGCCTGAAGCGCGCCGCGATGACCGCTCTGTCGCCCGCCGGCAGCGAGGTGGTGTCGCGCAGGATCCGATAGTGCCGGAACACCTCATAGTCCGGACCGGCATCCTCGGGCGGTGAATCGAAGACGACGAGCCGCCGGTCGCGCAGGAAGACTCCGCCGCCGCCCCAGGTCGAGCCGTTGGGGAAGAACAGATGCGCCTTGAGCCAGGGCGGCGAGCACAAGGCCGTCCAGGTCGAGGGATCCGAGCTGTCTCCTGTCCGTTTCCCGCGCATGGCGAAATAGACCATGAGGCTGCCGTCGGGCGAAAGGTCGGAGCGTTCGGGAAATATCCGTCCGTAGAAGCGCGAGCCCTTGCTCAGCCTGTCGCGCTGGCCGCTCTTCCGCTCCTCGTAGTCGAGATGCAGGCAATAGGTCGTGAGCCGGCTCCTGCGATAGAAGATCACCGCGACCGGCGCCTCCCGCGCCATGAGGACATGCGATTTGGGCGTCGATGGCGTCATGTCCGCAATCCTCCCTCCTCGCGCGTTCCGCGCGGCGGAGGGAGGTTTCGCACATATGTCCTACTTGGCCGCCGCCGCCACCGCGCGCCGCGCCAGCACGTTGACGAGATGGGCGCGGTATTCGGGCGAGGCGTGGATGTCGTTGTTGAGGCCGTTCGCCTTGACCGAGATGCCGGCGATAGCGTCGGCGGAGAATTTCGCCTGCAGCGCCTTTTCCATGTCCGGCACGCGGAAGACCTTGGGGCCGGCGCCCGTCACCGCCACGCGTACCGTGCCGTCACCGAGCTCGGCCACGAAGACGCCGACCATGGCATAGCGCGATGCGGGATTGGGGAACTTCACATAGGCCGCCCGCTTCGGCACCGGGAATTCCACCGCCGTCACGATCTCGTCGTCCTTGAGGGCGGTCGTGAACATGTCGGTGAAGAACTTGTCGCCGGCGATCTTGCGCGCAGACGTGACGACCGTGGCATTGAGGGCGACCACGGCCGCCGGATAGTCCGCCGCCGGATCATTATTGGCGATCGATCCGCCGATCGTGCCGCGGTTGCGCACATGCGGATCGCCGATGCCGGAGGCGAGCTTCGCCAGCGCCGGTATGGCCGATTTGACGCCCTTGTCGGCGGCGACGTCGGCATGCGGCGTCCCCGCCTTCACGGTCACCTTGCCGGCGGCCGCCGCCACGCCCGAATTGTCGAGGCCGCCCAGATCGATGATGTCGGAAGGTGTGGCCAGCCCCTGCTTCATCGTCGGCAGGAGCGTCATGCCGCCCGACATGAACTTGCCGTCCGCGACCTTCTTCATGAGCTTGACGGCATCGGCGGGTTTTGCCGGCCGGTGATAGTTGAAGTTTTCCATGAGTCGCCTCCCCTTATTCCGCGGCCATTTTTGTGGCGTGGAGCGCCTTCCACACCGTGTGCGGGCTTGCCGGCATCGCCAGGTCCTTGACGCCCAGGGCATCGGTCACGGCGTTCATCACCGCCGCCGGCGCCGCAATCGCGCCGGCCTCGCCGCAGCCCTTCATGCCCAGAGGATTGGACGGGCACTTGGTCTCGGTGAAGCCCAGCTTGAAGGATGGGACGTCGGTGGCGCGCGGCATGCAGTAGTCCATGAACGAGCCGGTGACGAGCTGCCCGGAGTCGCTGTCATAGACGCAAGCCTCGGTCAGCGCCTGACCCACGCCCTGCGTGATGCCGCCATGCACCTGCCCTTCGACGATCATCGGGTTGATGACCGTGCCGAAATCATCGACCGCCGTCCAGTTCACGATCTCGGTGACGCCGGTGTCGCGGTCGATCTCGACCTCGCAGATATGGCAGCCGGCCGGGAAGGTGAAGTTCGACGGATCGTGGAAGGCGCTTTCCTTGAGGCCCGGCTCGATCTCGGACGTCGGGAACTTGTGCGCCACATAGGCCGCGAGCGCCACCTCGCCGAACGCCATCTTCTTGTCGGTGCCCTTGACCGAGAAGGTGCCGTTCTTGAACTCGATGTCGCCTTCGGCCGCTTCCATCACATGGGCGGCCACCTTCTTCGCCTTGGCCTCGACCTTGTCGAGCGCCTTGGCGATCGCCGTCATGCCGACGGCGCCCGAGCGCGAACCATAGGTGCCCATGCCGAACTGCACCTTGTCGGTGTCGCCATGGACGATCGCGACGGTGTTGATGTCGATGCCGAGCCGGTCGGAGACGAGCTGGGCGAAGGTCGTCTCATGGCCCTGGCCGTGGCTGTGCGAGCCGGTGAGGACCTCGACCGTGCCGACGGGATTGACCCGGACCTCGGCCGATTCCCACAGGCCGACGCCGGCGCCGAGCGAGCCCACCGCCGCCGAGGGCGCGATGCCGCAGGCTTCGATGTAGTTGGCGAAGCCGATGCCGCGCAGTTTGCCGTTCTTCGCCGCCTGCGCCTTGCGCGCGCCGAAGCCCTTGTAGTCGGCGATCTCGAGCGCCTTCGCCAGCGAGGCGTCATAGTCGCCGGCGTCATAGGTCATGATGACCGGCGTCTGGTGCGGGAACGAGGTGACGAAGTTGCGCCGGCGGAATTCCGCCGGATCGATCTTCATCTCGCGCGCCGCCGTCTCGACGATGCGCTCGACGACATAGGTCGCTTCCGGCCGCCCGGCGCCGCGATAGGCATCGACGGGCGCGGTGTTGGTGTAGACCGCATCGACCTCGGCATAGATCGCCGGGATCGCATATTGGCCGGAGAGCAGCGTCGCATAGAGATAGGTCGGCACGCAGGACGCGAAGGTCGAGAGATAGGCGCCCATGCTGGCGATCGTGTGGCATCGCAAGGCCAGGATACGGCCTTGCGCGTCCATGGCGAGCTCTGCGCGGGTCACGTGATCGCGGCCATGCGCATCGGCGAGGAAGCTTTCGGTGCGCTCCGCCGTCCATTTCACCGGCCGTCCGCCGATGCGCTTCGAGGCCCAGGTGCAGACGACCTCTTCGGCGTAGATGAAGATCTTCGAGCCGAAACCGCCGCCGACGTCGGGCGCGATGACGCGCAATTTGTGCTCGGGCGCGAGGCCGTGGAAGGCCGAGATCACCAGCCGCGCCACATGCGGATTCTGGCTCGTGGTGTAGAGCGTGTAATGGTCGTTGCCGGCGTCATAGGAGCCGATCGCGGCCCTGGGCTCCATCGCATTAGGAATGAGCCGGTTGTTGACCAGATCGAGCTTGGTCACGTGATGGGCGCGCTGGAACGCGGCATCGGTCGCCGCCTTGTCACCCAGCGCCCACTCATAGACGGTGTTGTCGGGCGCGACGTCGTGGATCTGCGCCTTGGACTTGGTCGCCTGCGCGGCATCGACGACATGCGCCAGCACGTCATAGGTGACGTTGATCTTGGCCGCCGCAGCCTTGGCCTGTTCCTTGGTCTCGGCGATGACGACGGCGACGTGGTCGCCGACATAGCGCACCTTGCCTTGCGCCAGGATCGGATGCGGACCGGCCTTCATGGGCGAGCCGTCCTTGGAATGGATCATCCAGCCGCAGATGAGGCCGCCGATCTTGTCCTCGGCTACGTGCTCGCCGGTGAAGACGGCGACGACGCCCTCTTCCGGCTTCCATTTCGGCACCTTGATCGACTTGATCGCGGCATGCGCATGCGGGCTGCGCACGAAATAGGCGTAGGTCTGGTCCTTGAGGTTGATGTCGTCGGTGTATTGCCCCTTGCCGGTGATGAAACGGTGGTCTTCCTTGCGCTTCACGCGGGCGCCGATTCCGGTGTCACTCATGATGTGTCTCCCTTGCGCCTGGCCGTTACATGTTCTCGGCGCCGGCCTGGATGGCCTTGACGATATTGTGGTAGCCGGTGCAGCGGCAGATATTGCCTTCGAGCTCGTGGCGGATGGTCTCCTCGTCGAGCTTCTTGCCCTTGCGCTTCACCAGGTCGACGGCGGCCATGAGCATGCCGGGGGTACAGAAGCCGCATTGCAGCCCATGATGCTCGCGGAAGGCTTCCTGCATCGGATGCAGCTTGCCGTTCTTGGCGAGGCCTTCGACCGTCGTCACCTCGGCGCCGTCGCAGGCGACGGCGAGCGCGGTGCACGACTTGATGGCGCGGCCGTTCACATGCACGACGCAGGCGCCGCATTGGCTGGTGTCGCAGCCCACATGCGTGCCGGTCAGACCCAGATTCTCGCGCAGGAACTCCACCAGCAGCGTGCGCGCTTCGACCGTTCCGCACACGGCTTTTCCGTTCACTTTCATGGAAATCGCAGACATCGACGTCTCCTCCCGAGAGATCGCGCGACCCCCATGGCGTATTATTGGCCGCCGATCTTCTGTCTTCGCCGCGCGCATCCTTGCGCGCGGCCGGGCAAGGGTCAAGCGATAACCAATAGAGACCAAAGTACAAGATGACTGATAAGACAGGCTTTTTGTGCCATTGTGAGGGTGTGAAACCGCCGGCGTCAGCAGTGCGTAAGACCTGATTGGAGGCTCGCCATGACCCGAAGATCGATCCTTGCCGCCCTCGGCCTGCTGGCCCTGCTGGCCTTTCCCATATCCCTTTCGGCCCAGACCGTCAGCGAGGCCGAGGCCCGGGAATTCCAGCGCATCATCACCGGCCAGCTCGACGCCTTCAATGCCGATGACGGCGCCGGGGCCTATGAATTTGCCGCGCCATCCATCAGGCGCATGTTTCCGACCCCCGAGATCTTCCTGTCCATGGTGAAGAAGG
>JBFWNN010000148.1:0-5746 GCA_050251035.1 Parvibaculaceae bacterium | reverse complement strand
AAACTCTTGCCTCTTACTCATCGCGCTTGTGTCTCTGAACGGCATCCGAACCCCCCGGCGCGCGAATCGCGCCAAACTGTTCGCGATGTCCTCGCACACCTGTTCGCTATGTCCCCGGTCCAAACAAGCATGAGGGGTCCTCAAGAGGCCGGGCCCTCGTCGAAGCCGACCTTGTCGACGAGCTCGGAGGCCGTCTTGCGGTTCTTGGCGATGTCGGCGAGCGGCAGCGGGTCGGGCTTGAGCGTGCCCCAGCCCTTGACGATCTCGGAGGGCTCGATGCCGGGCTCGACCGGATATTCGAAGACCTGCTCGCCATAGAGCTTCTGGCCCTTGTCGCTGGCCAGGAATTCCAGGAGCTTCACGGCATTGTCCTTGTTGGGCGAATTCTTCGCCAGCGCCATGCCGGAAATGTTCACATGCGTGCCGCGGTCACCGGCATTGGGGAACAGCACCTTGATGGCGGCCGCCCAGTCCTTCTGCTCCGGGTTCTTCTCGTTGGTCTGCATCTGGCCGACATAATAGGTGTTGCCGAGGGCGATATCGCATTCACCGGCGAAGATCGCCTTGGCCTGCTCGCGGTCGCCGCCGTCGGGTTTGCGGGCGAGATTGGCCTTCACCCCCTTGAGCCACTCTTCCGTCTTCTCGGGCCCGTGATGGGCGATCATCGAGGCGATGAGGCCGATGGTGTAGACATGCTGGCCGGAGCGGGTGCAGATCTTGCCCTTCCACTTGGGGTCGGCGAGCTCTTCATAAGTGATGGCGTCCTGCGTCACGCGCTCCTTCGAGGCATAGACGACGCGGGCGCGGGTGGTGACGCCGAACCAGTTGCCCTCGGGGTCGCGATATTGCGCCGGGATATCCTTGTTGACGATCTCGCTCACGAGCGGCTGGGTGACGCCCTTGTCCTCGGCGGCCTGGAGACGGCCGATATCGACGGTGAGGATCACGTCGGCCGGCGAGTTGGCGCCTTCCTCGGCGATCTTCTCCTCGAGCCCCTTGTCCAGGAACAGCACGTTGGTCTTGATGCCGGTGTCGGCGGTGAAGCCGTCGAGCAGCGGCTTGATCAGCTCCGGCTGGCGGTAGGAATAGACATTGACCACCCCGTCGGCTAAGGCGCTCGTGGCCAGAAGGGCCGCGGCCAGCGGCGCCGCGGCGGCAATTGCGAAGGCCTTCGTGAAGGTTTTGATCATCGTGAGCTTCCCCTTAAAAGGTCAGAGTTCCGTGCCGGCTATAAATCCGACTATGCTTGTCGGTTTTTGAGGAAAAGTCCGGAAGCGTCAAGAAAAAACCTTGATCCGCCAGCTATTTGGAAACGTTCTAAGACGGCTGGGGATGGCCGGAAAAACACAGGCTTGCGGGGAATGATGACCATCGACCAGGTCGAGATCGAGGCCACCAGGCTTCTTCAAATTTTCGTGGGCTGGCTGGTGAGCCCGCAATTCTACGCCCAGATCGGCGCCATCATCGTCGCGGTGGCGCTCGCCCATTTCGCCAACCGCCAGATCAAGGCGAAGACCCCTTATTTCCGCAGCCCACCCGAACAGGGGGCGCTGCTCAAGATCAGGCGCTGGATTCACAGCTGCCGCGACCTGCTGTTCCCCATCCTCGCCGTGCTGATGCTCGCCATCGCCGTCCAGATGCTGGAAAGCGTGGTGGGCACGTCCTGGCTCGCCCGCATCGCCCAGAGCATCGGCGTGATCGCCGTCCTCTATGCGGCGATCAACCGTTTCATCACCCACCCTTTGATCAACGCCGCGGCGCGCTGGATCGGCATCCCGATCGCAACCCTGCATGTCTTCGGCGTCCTGGGCGAGGTCACCCAATATCTCGATTCCGTCTCGCTCGAGGTCGGCAATATCAGGCTCTCGCTCTATACGCTGGTGAAGGCGGCGATCGCCGGCGGCATCCTGTTCTGGCTGGGGCGGCTCTCCAACGATGCCGGCCAGACGGTCATCCGCAAGCAGGAGACGCTCGACATCCCGACGCGCGAGCTCCTGGCCAAGATCTTCCAGATCGTCCTCTTCGTGCTGCTCTTCATCCTGCTCCTCCAGGTGCTGGGGCTCGACCTGACGGCGCTCACCATCTTCGGCGGCGCGGTCGGCGTCGGCCTGGGCTTCGGCCTGCAGCAGATCGCCTCCAACTTCATTTCCGGCATGATCCTGCTGTTCGAGCGGTCCATGAAGGTCGGCGACTATGTCGAGCTCGGCAACGGCATGGCCGGCACGCTCAGGGAGATGAACATGCGCTCGAGCACCCTCCATACCGGCGACGGCAAAGAGATCATGGTGCCGAACGAGAAGTTCATCACGTCCGAATTCGTCAACTGGACGAAATCCGATTCGCTCCATCGTCACGAGGTGGCCTTCTCGGTGCCCTATGACGCCGACCTCCACCGGATACCGGACCTTATCGCCGTCGCCGCCGCGAAGCACCCCCATATACTGGCGCTGCCCTCGGGCCCCGCTTGCGAGCTCAAGCAGTTCGGCGAAAAGGGCATCGTTTTCGTGCTGGGCTACTGGGTCATGGGGACCGAGGGCTATTCCTCCGAGGTGCATTTCCTGGTGTGGGATACCCTCAAGGAGGCAGGCATCCCGCTGGTCCCGGCAAAATAGGCGGCTTTGCTTGACACCCGCCCGGGGCTGCCCTATCACCCGCCCACGCTGAAAGCGGGTGTAGCTCAGTTGGTTAGAGCGTCGGCCTGTCACGCCGAAGGTCGCGGGTTCGAGCCCCGTCACTCGCGCCAGTCTTTTCAAGGGCTTGCGCCATAGCCGGATCGAGTTTCAGGAAGCCCGGCCGCCACAACCCAATCTGTGATGCCGTCTGCCATGGCGTTCAGCCTCATCATCTTCCATGTCCGTCCGCATCAGGACGTTTCGGACTTTCTCACGATCCGAAGCCTGATGGCGGCGAGGGCGCCCGATATCAGGGTCGGCGTCCTGACCCATGGCGAGCCGGTCCCCGACGATTTCTGGACGAAGATGGCGGCCCGGCCGACGCTCATCTTCTCGCCCTTCGCCATCAAGATCCCGGACTGGATCAGGGGCACCCGGCTGATCTCGGTTGCCGTTCCAAAGACGCAGGAGCTCAAGATCTTGCGGGGCCTCGGCGCTCCGGTCCTGGAAACACGGGTCATCACGCCGACGCTGCAGCTCGATGAAAAGGAGTGGGGACCCTTTACCGTGGTCAAGCCGGACATGGGCTTGCTGGGCGGCGGCGTAAAGCTGACGCGGACCAAGGACGTGCGATGGATCGACACCAGAAAGCTGTCGGAGGATGATCCCCGGCATGACAAGCTGCTCCTGGCCCAGCGCTACATAGATACTGGTCCCTATGTGCGATGCTATCGGGTGCTGAGCGTTCTGGGCCGTCCAGTCTACTGCGCGCTCTCGACGGCGCTCGAGAAGCGCCAGGAATTTCCGCCGGAGGGCGGCGAAATACCGATCGCAGCCAACAACGTGGCGCGAGCCATCACCCTGGTGAACGAGCCGGCCGTTATCGATCTGGCGAGAGCCCTCCACGCCAAGGCGCGCAAACTGCCCTTGATGGCTTTTGACATCATCCGTGAGGAAAGGACCGGCCGGCTCTATGTCCTCGAATATAATTCGGCCGGCTTCTCGTGGCACCTGTCGTCGGATCACGGCCGCAAGCAACAGAAGGAGTTCAATCTGAACTATTATGCGCAGTTCAAGGCGCTGCCGACCATCACCGAGGCGCTGATCGAGGCGACCCGGAAATATGCGACTTAGGCCGGATCGACCTCTGACAAGAGGGCCGGCCGGCGGGCCCGTCGCTCGTTTCAATGATTTCAATTATTTGGCGTCCACTGTCCTGATTGTTCGACCCTGTCGCGGCTGACGCATGCCGTCGGCACGCCATATGCCGCGCGACCCGATCCAAGAGCGCCACCCCCGCAGGGATCTGGAGGGTGGGAAGGCTGGAGATCCGCACTTCACCAAACCGTTGTCTCGCCATGACAAAATGTCACAATGACCTTTTCCCGACGCCAGTTTTGGAATTGGTCTAATTGGCTTGCAGTGCAGCATTCGGTGCGCTACCACGGCAGCGAAAAGGCCCGCTTCGGTTGAGTGGGAATAAGAGGCAAAAGCGACATGCCCGAGCTGTTCAGAGACTATCTGCCCGTCGTCATTTTCATGGCCATTGCCGCCGCGATCGCCCTGGCCCTGATGGCATCGGCGATCATCATCGCGGTCAGGAAGCCCGATCCCGAGAAGCTCTCGGCCTATGAATGCGGCTTCAAGGCCTTCGACGACGCGCGCATGAAATTCGACGTGCGATTCTACCTCGTCTCCATTCTCTTCATCATCTTCGACCTCGAGGTCGCCTTCCTGTTCCCATGGGCGGTGTCGCTCGGCGACATCGGCATATTGGGCTTCTGGTCGATGATGATCTTCCTCTTGGTTCTCACCATCGGCTTCATCTACGAGTGGCGGAAAGGAGCGCTCGAATGGGATTGATCGAGACTCCGAAGGCCGGGCAGGGGGCTGTCCTGACGCCCGGCCAGCAGGACTATTTCACCGGCATCAATGCCGAGCTCGCCGACAAGGGCTTCCTGGTCACCGCCTCCGACGACCTCATCAACTGGGCCCGCACCGGCTCGCTCATGTGGATGACCTTCGGCCTCGCCTGCTGCGCGGTCGAGATGATGCAGGTGTCCATGCCGCGCTACGACGTCGAGCGCTTCGGTTTCGCGCCGCGCGCCTCGCCCCGCCAGTCGGACGTCATGATCGTCGCCGGCACGCTCACCAACAAGATGGCCCCGGCCCTGCGCAAGGTCTATGACCAGATGCCGGAGCCGCGCTATGTGATCTCCATGGGCTCCTGCGCCAATGGCGGCGGCTATTATCATTATTCCTATTCGGTGGTGAGAGGCTGCGACCGCATCGTGCCTATCGACATCTATGTCCCGGGCTGCCCGCCGACCGCCGAGGCGCTGCTCTACGGCATCCTGCAGCTGCAGAAGAAGATCCGCCGCGTCGGTACATTGGAGCGCTGATGTCGGAAAGCCTGAAAGCCTTGAGCGCCCACATCGCCGGAAAACTGGGCCCGGACGTGCTGGCGAACGCCATCGCCTATGGCGAACTCACCCTCGAAGCGGCGCCGGCGCAGGTCGTGAAGGTCCTGCGCTTCCTGCGCGACGACGCAGAGTGCCGCTTCGTCTGCTTCATCGACATCTGCGGCGCCGATTACCCCGAACGCGAGAAGCGCTTCGACGTCGTCTACCATCTGCTGAGCCCCTATAAGAACCAGCGCGTCCGCGTGAAGGTGAGGACCGACGAGGCGACGCCGGTGCCGAGCGTGATCACGGTCTTCCCGGCCGCCGACTGGTATGAGCGCGAGACCTTCGATCTCTATGGCGTGCTGTTCGACGGCCATCCCGACCTGCGCCGCATCCTCACCGATTATGGCTTCTCCGGCCATCCGCTGCGCAAGGACTTCCCGCTCACCGGCCATGTCGAGGTGCGCTATGACGACCTGCAGAAGCGCGTCGTCTACGAGCCGGTGAAGCTCGTGCAGGAGTTCCGCAAATTCGATTACCTGTCGCCCTGGGAAGGCACCGATTACATCCTGCCCGGCGACGAGAAGGCCAAGTCATGACGACGACGACCGCCGAAGCCGATATCCGCAATTTCACCATCAATTTCGGGCCGCAGCATCCGGCCGCCCATGGCGTGCTGCGCCTCGTCCTCGAGCTCGACGGCGAGGTGGTGACGCGCGTCGATCCGCA
>JBFWNN010000147.1:0-5824 GCA_050251035.1 Parvibaculaceae bacterium | reverse complement strand
TATCTCACCCAGCTGGTGACGCGCCAGACCGGGCTTCCCGAAGCGGATGCCAAGACCCGTGTCGATACCGTCGTGACCGAGTATCGCAATACCGTGACCACGGCCCAGGAGGCTGCCGAGAAGGCACGGAAATTCGCGCTGCTTCTTGCCTTCGCCGTCGCCGCGACATTGGCGATCAGCGCCGGCGCCGCCTGGTGGGCCGCCGTGCAGGGCGGCGAGCATCGCGACCAGAGATTCGACATGCGGCCCCATATCTGGTGGCGTAGCAGACCGGTGAGCGGCCGGTCCTGAGGCCAAGAGCGCATGGATCAACTCGACTCCGGCCATCTTGCTCTCGACTTCGGCCTGCGCTTTCTTGCCGCCGCCGGCATGGGCGCTGTCCTCGGCATCGATCGCGAGGCCCGTGGCCGCCAGGCTGGCTTGCGCACCTACATGCTGACGGCGCTGGCCGCGGCGACCTTCACGGTCGTGACCGCCGAAATGCACAAGGAACTCATGGCGCAGAATTATCAGGGCGGCGATCCCTTGCGCATCATCGAAGCCATCACGGTCGGTGTATCGTTTCTGGCGGCGGGAACGATCGTGCAGCGCGGCCGGAACGTTCACGGCATAACGACGGGAGCAGGGCTCTGGCTCGCCGGTGCCATTGGCCTCGCTTGTGGTCTCGCCGAATACCTGATTGCGACCATCGTGCTGGTCCTGGCCATGATCACCCTGACCGTCATTGGCTGGGTCGAGGCGCGATTCGAGCGCGACAAGCCGGATAAGGGTCAGTGAAGCGAAGCGTCATGCCTCCACGCAAGCGCCGTCAATACCAGCCCACCATGCCGACGCGCGCGCCATCTTCCGGCGTCTTGACGACGACCTTTGGCGGCTCGTCGTCTTCATCGAAGGAATGGAACCAGCGGTAAAACTTTTCCAGCAACGCATTCATCGGACTGACTTCTCACAAGGGTGCCGTCATAAATGCCGTCGGCACGGTTTGGTTCCTCATGGATCGGTGGAACCGGATGCTGTTTCCGATCATAGGCAGGGTCAGTGACAAGACCTGTCACCAGTGCGAGCGAGGTCAGTTGCCGTCCAGACCGCTTTGCGGTGCCCTGAGCTCCCAGACGAGGCCGGACGCCCTGGGCTCGACTTTAGCTTCGCCATGCACCGCCGCCGGCGCCAGCTGCTCGAGAACCTTGGTGCCGAAGCCCGAGGATTTCTCGGGTTTGACCGCGGGTCCGCCGTTCTCCTGCCAGCGCAAATTGAGCATGCGGGCACCGGCCTCGCCGCTCCATGCCCAGGTCACGCTGACCCGGCCGTCCGGCACGGAAAAAGCGCCGTGCTTGGCGGCATTGGTCGCGAGCTCATGGAAGGCCATGCCGAGATATTGCGCGGCGGTGGGTGACAGCAGCACTTCGGGGCCTTCCGTCGTAAGCCTGTCCCGGACGCCGAAACTGTCGAGATGCGCGATGATGAGGCCATGCAGGTCGGCACGTTCCCATTCGCCATGGACGAGCAGGTCATGCGAGCGCGACAAGGCGGTGATGCGGGCGCGGATCAGGATCTCGAACTCTTCCGGCGAACGCGCCTGATTGTTGGTCTCGCGAATCATGGCCAGGATGACGGCATATTGGTTCTTCACCCGATGCGCGAGCTCGCGCATCAGCATGGTGATGCGCTTTTCCGCTTCTTTCCGGCGGGTGACGTCCTGGGTGATGCCGATGAAGTGCTTGCCGTCGCGATCCACCGCGACTCGGTGGTTCTCGAGCCAGATCATCCGTCCGTCGGGCCGATAGAAGCGATATTCGTCGCGCGGCGGCGGCGGCTCGCCCTGTTTCATGCGTTTGCGGGCGTCCTGCATGCGCGCCCGGTCTTCCGGATGCACCATGATGAGGAAACGTTCGGTGGCTGGAGCCGCCTTCGCCGGATCCAATCCCACCAAGCGGAAGAAGTTGTCATCCCAGGTGAGCTGACCGTCGGGCTTGATCTCCCAGCTCGCCATGTCCGCCGCCTTGAAGGCGAGCTCGAGCCGCCGCCGCTCATGCTGCAGTGCCAGCCTTTCGCGCTCGAGCCGCCGGATCGATTTGTCGAGGAGGTCGACGACGAAGAGGATCAGCCCGCAGACGATGATGAAACCGACGATGGCTGCAACCGCCCAGATGCCCGTGGCATCGCCCGAACCTGAGGTAGCGAGGAAATAGATCGCAAGGCCGGTGCAGGCGGCGAGCGCGGCAAGACCGGCGGCGCGACCGCCGACAAAGGCGGCGAGCAGCACCGCCGGATATAGGGTTAGGAAAGGCTGCATGCCGGGCATTGCCAGCTTGAGGCCGGCGGCGACCGCCACGAAAGCTGTCGCCGCGGCGTAGCCATAGCCCGGATGCCGTCTAAACGACGGCAAGTGCCTATCGATCCACACCAGCCTCTCCCTCTGCGGCGCTCACTCTAGCATGGCGGAAAGCTTGCGCCAGAGAGCGGAGGTCGCGGCGAATTCCGTCGGTGATCGGGCTCTAGTTGCGTAGCCTGCCGATCCGGGCGTTGGCGTGGTCGCGGCTCGCGGTATAGCCGACGTCATCCGGCTTGAGGGTCACGGCTTTCTCGATCACCGCCAGGGCCGCTTCGTAAGCCTTCAACGCACCGGCCTTGTCGTTCTGTTCCTCGAGCACATAGCCGCTTTTGATCTGCGTATCATAGACGCCATAGAGGAACTCCGGGCTCTTGGGGGCGAGATCGGCTGCTTTCTGCGCATAGGAGCGGGCGGCCTCGTAGAGTTTCAGCGCGTCCTGCGGAAAGTTCTTCGTATAGGTGCTGCCGACATCCATGTAGGACTGATAGAGATCGCGCAGGCTCGCCGTATTGTCGGGGAACCGCTTGTTGAAGGTCTTCGCCGCCTCGAGCTTCAGGTCGTTCTGTGCGAAGAAGCCCTGCCAGTCATTGAGCTTGCTCTTGTCGAATGCGACCCGGGTGTGGAAGATGATGACGTCGCTCTGATAGACCTGCTTGTCGGGATGAGCTTCGGCCACCTTCATCGCGTAGTCGAGGCCGGCCTGGTCGGAAGCCAGGGCGTTCTTGTAATCCTTGAGCTGGACATAGGAGCCCGCGAGCTTGGCGTGATAGAGCGTGGCGTTGCGCTGCCATTCGACGTTTTCGGGATCGAGGGCCGCGAGCTTGAGCACGGCCTCATGCGCCTTCTTGCTGTAGCCTATGGCCGTCACGTCGTCGGGCACGAATTCGTACCAGGTGGCCATCCTCTCATAGGACGTGACCAGGTCGGCGACCCAGACCTTGTTGGTCGGATCGGAACCGACCAGCGTCTGGCGGATCTCGTTGGCCGACGTATAGGCGGCGAGGGATTTGTCGGCGTCGTCCTTGGTGATGACATTGTCGCCGAAATAGGTCGTCTCGCCGATCTTCTCCAGGACACCGGCGAGGCCGCGCTGCCAGGCGGTGTTCTTGGGATCGGCGGCCACCAGGCGCTTGATGATCGCCGCCGAGGCTTCGAGCGACAGCAGAGCGGGGCGGCCGGCATCCTCGGTATATTTCGTGAGCGCCCGGGCCTGATCGAACTGGATCGATCCCATCGCCTCATAGGCGCCAGCGAGATTGAACTGCCGCAGCGAATCGTCGGGCTTCGCCTCGGCCAGTTGCTTGGCGATGTCGAGGCTCGCCTGATAGGAGGCGAGGGCTTCCGGGAGCTTCTTCGCTTCCTGCTCGATCTCGCCGATCAACCGGTGGCTCAGCGCCAGCGTCGTCTGCCAGTCGTCCTTCGATGCGTCCTTGGCGACCAGTCCCTGGACGATGTCGCGGCTGGCTTCGTAGGACGCGAGCGCCTTGTCCGGATTGCCCTGCAGCTTGTGCAAGGCGCCGACCTTGAGATAGGCGGCGGCTTCATTGCCGCGTGCGACGGCATCGGCCGGATCGGCCGCGGCAAGGTCCCGGCGCAGGCCGAGCCCGCTCGCATAGGCGGCAAGCGCGCCATTCGAATCGCCCTGGTCGCGCAGCACGTCGCCGAGCTTGAGCGTGCTGAGGGCGAGCCCGTCCTTCCAGCCGCGATTGTCCGGCTCGGCTTCGGCCAGGCTGGCCGCGGCGGCTTGTCCGGCCTCGAACGTGGTCCTGGCCTTCGCCAGATCGCCGACGGTCACATAGAGGTCGCCCAGGGCATCAAGCGTCCGAAGCTGCTGCGCGCGCTCACCGTCGGGCAATTTCTCCGCCGCGACCTCGCCATAGAGCGCGGCCGCCTGCTGGTAGCTGACGATGGCGAGATCATAATTGAGGTCGGCGCGCGAGGCGCCACCGCTGATCACATGCGTGCTCGCCTCCGACAAGGTGCGCTCCAGGAAATTCGTCTTCAGCGCGCTGCGCGAGGTGGAATCGATGGTCGCCGCCTCGCTGAGCTTGCCGCGCGCGGTGTCGAAGGCGCCGAGCGCCAGCTGCCGTTCCGCTTCCTGCCGAAGCTTGGTCACGGCCGGGTCGGCGGAGGCGAGGGTGCGCATCTGGTTGCGCGTGGTGACGAAGGCGTCGGCCGCTTCGGCGAGCTTCCGTGTGCGCTGCTCCAGCGTCAGATCCTTGGCATCGGAGGAGATCAGGGCACCATAGAGCGGCGCCAGCGGCATGTCCTTCTCGTTGGCGAGCCGCTCGACCTCGTCGCGCAGGTCCGGCGTGACATCCGCCATGGCCAGCAGCAGGCGCTCGCGCTCGGGCAGGCCGCCGGCATCGACCGCGGCGAAGAACAGCCTGGGCAGGCCGTTCTCGATATAGGGCAACTGGTTGCCGCGCGACTGGTCGTAGACTTCCTGCTGGACGAGAGTGAGGGCCGAGCGGATTTCGAGCCCGTCGGTGCCCAGATATTTGGCGAGCGCCGTGGTGAAGGGCGAGTTGGGGCCCTGGCCGTCGGAGGCGGTTTCGCCGGGCGCGGCCGAGAAAGCGAAGAGCACATTCTCGGCGCGGCCCATGCGCCCGAGTCCCGGCCTCACATCGAGGGGCGCGCCGGGCTCCTCCACGACAGCGGCGCCGCGGCTCGACCCGTCACCGCCACCACCGCCGAAGGGATCGTTGCGGCAGGCATCGAGCATGATGAGGCCGACCTTGCCGGTGGCGGCAATGGTGGCGCGGATCTCATCGAGCGGCAGGGCCGAGGTCTTGAGTGTGTCGGCGCTCTCCGCCTTGGCATCGACCGGCAGCAGGAAGTTCTGGCCGCCGATCTCGACGCCGTGGCCCGCGAAGAACACCAGCGCCACGTCGGCACCCGCCGCATCGTCGCGGAAATCCTCGAGCGCCCGGCGCATGCGCTTGAGATCGCGATTGGATTCGAGCGTCACCTCGAAACCGAGCTTTTCCAGCGCCGTCTCGATGGCGAGCGCGTCGTTGACCGCATTGGAAAGCGGCCGGATGATCTTGTAGTCGTCGGCCCCCATGACGAGAGCGACGCGTTTCTCGGCCAAGGCGTGGAATGGGGTGACAAGGATGAAGAATGCGGTCGCCGTGATGCGCAGCACGATTGCCTCCGGATAGATCGGGCTAAACACCACGCCATTATGGCAACCGCAAGCCTGTTTTCGCGCGGCGGGATGGCGTCATTTTGACGTAAGGGAGGAGGCGTTACAGCTTGAAAGTGAAGTGGATTACCGGCTGGCCCTGACGGCCGAGACTTTCGTAAAAGGCGCGCGCCTCGTGGTTGTCGACTTCGGTGCCGAGCCAGGCGTCGCGGCAGCCGAGCCTGCGTCCGAGCGCGAAGGCGGCCTGCATCAGCCGCGTTCCAATGCCGCGCCGTTGCGCCGAGGGCGCGATCCCGACCTCGTCGATGAAGAGATCACCAGGACGGTTTTCCGGATGCGCATAG
>JBFWNN010000146.1:0-5942 GCA_050251035.1 Parvibaculaceae bacterium | reverse complement strand
CGGCATCGGCTATGTGCTGGGCGAAGGCTTCGACATGCCGCCGCTCATGTTCACTGTGGACGAGCTCGAGGCCGTGATGCTGGGGCTGCGCTGGGTGGCGCGGCGGGGAGACGGCCAGCTTTCCCGCGCCGCGCTCGATTCGGTGGCCAAGATCGGCGCCGTATTGCCGGAGGGCCTCAAGCCCTTCCTCTTCGATGCCGGTCTTGTCGTGCCCCCGCGCCAGGACGGCATTATTCGCGATGCGGTGGATGTCGCCGCCCTGCGCAGCGCCATCCGCGAGAGCCGCAAGGTCGCGATCCACTACAAGGACGAGATCGACCGCCGCACCGAGCGCACAATCTGGCCGATCGGCATCGCCTATTACGAAGCGACCCGCAACATCATCGCCTGGTGCGAATTGCGCCAGGCCTTCCGCTATTTCCGCACCGACCGCATCGCCGCCGTGGATATCCTCAAGGACAGATATCCGAAGCGGCGGCGGGCCCTGCTCAAGGCTTGGCAGGACGAGATGCGCAATGAAAGCGCCATGCCGGACCTTGATATCCTGGTCTAACCTTCAGAAGGCACGACGAACGGCTTCTGGTCCTGTTCCGGCACGCTTGAAATGACGGTCTCGCCCTTTACCCGCACGTTGCCTGCGGCGACGAGCCGGAGCGCCTTCGGATAGATGATGTGCTCGGCCTTGAGGACGCGCGCGGCAAGGCTGTCGGGCGTGTCGCCCGCGATCACCGGCACCGCCGCCTGCATGATGATCGGGCCGCTGTCGACGTCATGGCGGGTGAAATGCACGGTGCAGCCATGGATCTTCACGCCGTCCGCAAGCGCCCGCTCATGCGTGTGCAAACCCTTGTAGCTCGGCAGGAGCGAAGGATGGATGTTGATCATGCGGTCGCGCCAGCGCTCGACGAAGCCTTCCGTCATGATGCGCATGAAGCCGGCGCAGGCAACGAACTCGACCTGATGTTCGCTCAAGGCCCTGTCGAGGGCGAGATCGAAGGCATCGCGGGAAGCATGCGCCTTGTGATCCACGACAGCGGTTGCAATGCCGTTCGCGCGCGCATGGTCGAGGCCTTTGGCATCGGCGCGATTGGAGATCACCACCGCGATCTCCGCCGGATAGTTCTGTTCCTTGGCGGCATCGACGAGCGCCGCCATGTTGGAGCCGCGACCGGAGATGAGGATGCCGACGCGCTTCTTCTTGCTCATGAAAGCGCAAGCCGCCCGCGCGGCTTGACCTGCTCTTCCGATCCCTCGCGCGTGCCAATCCGCCCGAGCGTCACGACGGTTTCGCCGGACTCGCGTAACGAGCGCGCCACCAAATCAGCTTCGCCCGATTCGACGACGCAGATCATGCCGATGCCGCAATTGAAGGTGCGCAGCATTTCGCGCTCGGCGATGCCGCCGGTCTTCGCCAGCCAGCCGAACACCGCCGGGCAGGGGACCTCGCCGAGGTCGATCTCGGCCGTCATGCTCTTCGGCAGGACGCGCGGGATGTTTTCGAGGAATCCGCCACCGGTGATATGCGCCAGCGCCTTGATGCCGCGCGACGCCTTGAGTGCTGCCAGCAGCGGCTTCACATAGATACGCGTGGGAACCAGCAGCGCTTCGGCGAGCGTCTTGCCGGGCGCGAAGGGTGCCTTATCGCCATAGGCGAGCCCGCTCGTCTCGACGATGCGCCGGATCAGCGAATAGCCGTTGGAATGCGGGCCCGAGGATGCCAGCCCCAGGATGACGTCGCCCTCCGCCACATCGCTCTTTGGCAAGACGCGGTCGCGCTCGACGGCGCCCACGGCGAAGCCCGCGAGATCGTAGTCGGCGCCATGATACATGCCGGGCATCTCGGCGGTCTCGCCGCCGATGAGCGCGCAGCCCGCCTGCGTGCAGCCTTCGGCGATGCCGGCGATCACCCGGCGGGCGGTTTCGACATCGAGTTTTCCGGTCGCGAAATAATCGAGGAAGAACAGTGGCTCCGCACCCTGCACCACGAGGTCGTTGACCGACATGGCGACGAGGTCGATGCCGACGCCGTCATGGATCTGGGCCTCGATGGCGATCTTGAGCTTGGTGCCGACCCCGTCATTGGCGGCGACCAGGATGGGATCCGAATAGCCGCAGGATTTGAGGTCGAACAGGCCGCCAAAGCCGCCAAGTGCCGAATCGGTGCCCGTCCGTGCGGTCGCCTTCGCCAAGGGCTTGATCGCCTCGACCAGGGCGTTTCCGGCACTGATGTCGACGCCCGATGAGGCATAGGTGAGCCCGTTCCGGCCGTCTTGTCTCGATCCTGCCATGCCGCTAGTTTGCCCCAATGATCTGGATATCTGGCCCCTGCCGCCGGGCTGATTAGCCCGAACCGGACGGTAGATAAAGCGCGGATTGGTCCCTGCGAACATGAAGTTAGGAATATCGGCCCGGCTGCTGGCAGCCTTGGTGGCTTTGACGGCATCGGCATGGTTGTCGGCAGGGCCGGGCATCGCCGCAGGCCCTGTTGAGACAGGGCTTTTCTCCGTCACCGGGGTCGAGGTCGATGTCACCGACAAGGACGCCTCGACAGCGCGCACGCGCGCCATCATCGAGGCCCAGGTCAAGGCCTTCTATATCCTCGCCGCGCGTCTGGGCTCGCCCGAGGCAGTGGAAAGCCTCAAAGGCATGGAGGCCTCGCAGATCGGGCGCATGCTGCGCTCGCTCAGCATCGAGGAGGAGCGGACGGGGCCCGGCCGCTATATCGGCAAGCTCACCGTGCGTTTCCTGCCCAACAAGATTCGCGATGTTTTCAGCAAGCACGGCATCGAGGTGGTCGAGGACCAGGCGCCGCCCATCGTTGTCCTCCCCGTATGGAACGGCCCGGAAGGTCCGGTGGTCTGGGAAGACAATCTCTGGCGCAAGGCCTGGCTCGATCTCAAGCTCGAACAGACCGTCGTGCCGATCATCATCCCCCTGGGCGATCTTCAGGATACGTCGACGATTTCCCCTCAGGAAGCGCTCCAGGTCAATCCGATCAAGCTTGAGGCCCTCCAGATCCGCTATGAGGCCAAGGCCATCCTCGTCGCCATCGCCTCGCCCGATCCGGGAGGCGGGATTCATGCGGTGATGATGGGGGATTCGCCCCTCGGCAAGGTGATGTTCGACAAGGTCTACACGGCGGATGACGGGACGTTGGAAAGTGCAGCCTCGCTTGCCGCGCAGCGTTTCGATGCCGTCATGGTCGACAAATGGCGCAGCACGCGCCTCAAGATTGCCGCCGAGGCTCGTGCCCGCGCCGAAGCCGACAAGCAGGCCCAGATCGCCGCCACCTCGTCGTCCATTCCCGTCGCCGTGCCGTTCGCCGGCATCCATCAATGGAACAGCATCAGGGCCCGTATCGTGTCGACGCGCGGCGTGATCGGCGTCGATGTGTCGACCATCGCCGACAAGGGGGCGGTCATCCGCCTTGCCTATGTCGATTCGCTTGAGGCGCTCCAGGACGCCCTCAGGGACAACGGCATGCGCCTTGTCGAGATGCGCGGGACATGGGTGCTTCAGCCGTTGTAGAAAGCGGCTGCGCAACCATGTTCGACGGCTCTCATGAGTCTCCCTAACCTGATCACCATTGGGCGGATCCTCCTCGTTCCGCTCACCATCTGGCTTATCGTCTCCGGGGAATATCTGCTGGCCTTCCTGGCCTTCATCATCGCCGGGATCAGCGATGGCGTCGATGGCTTCATCGCCAAGCGTTACGATCTCAAGACCCAGCTCGGCGCCTATCTCGATCCGCTCGCCGACAAGCTGCTGCTGGTGTCGATCTATGTGTCGCTCGGCCTCCTGCACGTCATGCCGGCCTGGCTCGTCATCCTCGTCGCCTCGCGCGACGTGCTGATCATCGGCGCCGTGATCCTGTCCTATGTGCTGGACAAGCCGGTCAAGATGCAGCCTTTGTTCGTCAGCAAGGCCAACACCACCGCCCAGATCGTCTTCGCCGGCGTCGTTCTCCTGTTTCTCGCGCTGCATTCCGACATGGCCTGGCTGCTGTTGGCCGGAAGCCTTGCCGTCGCCGCCCTCACGATCGCCTCGGGTTCGCTTTACATGCGCGAATGGGCACGCCATATGACCAATGGCGTCAGCGAAAAGGAAGGGTCATGAGCCTCGCACGCCAGCTCCGGTTCTGGATCGTCGCGCTGCTGCTTCTCATTGCGGCACTGTGGCTGTTCAGCGACATCCTCCTGCCTTTCATCGCTGGTCTGGCGCTCGCTTACTTCCTCGACCCGGTGGCCGATGCACTCGAACGGCTCGGACTGTCGCGTCTGTTGGCCACTCTGGTGATCCTGATCGCGAGCATCCTTGTCATCGTTGCGCTGATTGTCCTGCTCATTCCCGTGCTTGGAAATCAGGTCGCGCATTTCGCGGCCGATTTCCCCACCTACATCAAAAGCCTCGTCGCCCTGTTCAACGACGCGGCGCCACAATGGCTCAAGGACATGCTCCGGAACTCGGGCGGCGAAAACTCCTCGCTCTCCGATTTTGCGGCGCGCGCCGCGGCCTGGATCGGAACCTTGCTCGCCTCCATCTGGTCGGGCGGCCTGGCCCTCGTCAATCTCGTGTCGCTTCTCTTCATCACGCCCATCGTCGCCTTCTACATGCTGAACGACTGGGACCACATGATCGCGAAAGTCGATTCCTGGTTGCCGCGCGATCACGCGCCGACCATCCGCGAGCTTGCATCGAAGATCGACGAGGCGATGGCGGGATTCATAAGGGGGCAGGGCACCGTCTGCCTCTCGCTCGGACTGTTCTATGCGGTGGCGCTGTCGCTTGCCGGGCTGAATTTCGGGCTGCTCATCGGACTTGGCGCCGGACTGCTGAGCTTCATTCCCTATGTCGGCTCGATCGTTGGCGGCGTGCTCGCCATCGGCATGGCGCTGGTCCAGTTCTGGCCGGAATGGATTCCGATCGCCATCGTGGTCGGCATATTCGTCGCCGGCCAGTTCATCGAGGGCAACTTCCTGTCGCCCTATCTTGTCGGCAACCGCGTCGGCCTCCATCCCGTCTGGCTGATGTTCGCGCTGTTCGCCTTCGCCTATCTGTTCGGCTTCGTCGGCCTGCTGCTCGCCGTACCGCTCGCCGCGGCGCTGGGCGTCCTCGTGCGTTTCGCCCTCCAGCAATATCTCAACAGTCCGCTATATCTCGGCGTACCGACTCAGGAACCAGCCCCTCCTGACCCTCCGCCCAAGCCGGTGCGGCGGCGCGGGCGTAGCCCGTGACGCAGCCGGGTGGCCGGCAGCTCATCTTCGACCTTCCGCATCGCGAGGCCCGTGGTCGCGATGATTTCCTGGTGACCGGATCGAACGCCAAAGCGGTGGCGCTTGTCGATGCCTGGCCGAACTGGCCGTCGAACGCGATGATGCTTTCCGGACCTGCCGGAAGCGGCAAGACCCATCTTGCCGAAATCTGGAGCGAGACGGCGGGCGCGGCCCGCATCGCTGCCATGGCGATCACCGAAGAGACCGTGCCTTCGCTCCTGGAAGCGGGTGCGCTTGTCATTGACGATGCGCCCGGCGATGAACTGGACGAGCGGGCGCTGTTCCATCTCCTCAATCTCGCGCGTGAAAACCGGGCCTCCATCCTCATGGCGGCGCGTGAGCCCCCGGCGCAATGGGCCGTGGCGCTGCCCGATCTCCGCTCCCGCCTGCTGGCCATGCCGGTGATCGCCATTGACCTGCCGGATGACGCCCTGTTGCGGGGCGTGCTGCTGAAGCTCTTCGCCGACCGTCAGATCCAGGCCGACGAGGCGCTGCTCGACTATCTCGTCCGTCGCATGCCGCGCTCCTTTGCGGCGGCCCGCGGCCTCGTGGCCGAACTCGACCGCAAGTCGTTGGAGGAGGGCACGAAAGTCAATCGCGGCCTGGCGGCGAGAGTGCTTGATAACCATGAATCGCCCCGTTTGTTCGATGATGACGGTTGAGAAGGGG
>JBFWNN010000145.1:0-6034 GCA_050251035.1 Parvibaculaceae bacterium | reverse complement strand
CGTGGGCGAGCGCAATCCCGACGAGGTGGTCGTCTATACCGATTCCAACAAACTGCTGGTACGCGCCCTGGGACGGGATGCGATCTTCGACCTGGCGGCGCGGCGCGACTATTGGGACGGAGAGGACACGGGGCTTCCGAAAGACAAGACCGTGCGATCATCGGGCAGTGTGCCGTCCATCGCCGGAGCGCCGGCGACGCCCAAGCCCCCGATCTCATCGGGAGACGTCGAATGGCATGAAGCCGATCTGGGCAAGGGCTTCTTCGACCGCAACCGGCACCTGACCTATGCGGCGGTGGGAGAGGACTATCATGTCGGCATCCTGATCGAAGCGCCGCCGCCCGGCATGCGTGGAGCACCGCGGCATTATCATATGCTGGAGGAAGAGCACGCACTCATCCTGGACGGCGAAGTCACGCTGCTTCTGGGCGAGGAGCGGCACGAGATGAAGCCCGGCGATTATGTCTGCTTCCCGGCCGGGCAGGCGGTCGGTCACTCCTTCCTGAACAGCGGACGAGGTCCGTGCAGCTATTTGATGATCGGCGAGCGCAATCCGAACGATGTCTGCGTGATGCCCGATTCGAAGAAGATGGATGTCCGCGCTCTTCGCCCCGGCGATTCGATCTTCGGCATGTCGGATATCAGGGATTACCTGGATGACGAGCCGACGGATTGACGGCGAGCCGAGCTGTTGCGTCGCATATGCCGTCGCGCCTGATGACCGAACTCAGCCGAGAGTCATGATATCGGCGGCGACCTCCGACAGGTCATCGTCAAGCTGGTGGTTCCGTCCGGAGAGGCGGCGCATGCGAGCGTGCGGGAACATCTTGAGATACAAGTCGAGATGGGCATAGGGAACGATTTCGTCGTCGCGGCTGTGAAAGAAGAAGAGTGGAAGGGACAGGCGCGCGCCGGCATCCTTCGGCAGCTCGACGTCCTCCCACGCCCAGCCCTGATCGCCCCAATAAGGAGCGGCGATGAGGAACAGGCCGCGGCCGGCTTGCCGGCCTTCCTGGTCGACGAGCATCTTGATCAGGACCGAGGCGCCGAGCGAGTGACCGACGAGAACGGCGTCATCGCCCAGCGCCGCCAGTGTTTCGGAAAGACGATCCCGCCATGCCGCGTATTCGGGTGACTGCTCGTTCGGCATCATGGGAAAGTGAACCTTGTAGCCCCGCCCCAGCTCCGACTGGAGACTCCGGGCGAGCTTGGCATCCTCCGCATGGGCACCTTCACCTCCGCCCCGGACGAACAAGACCTGTTTCACCATGACGACGGTTCCTTCTGCCGGTGCATGGCTGCGCCTGCACCTATTGAACTCGATGATAGAACCGGCGTTGACCCGTAACAAGTCGGGAGCATCGCCATGAATGTCGCGCCGGTTGTCCACAAAACGCTCGAATTGGACGGGATCGAAATATTCTATCGCGAGGCGGGACCGCCGGATGCGCCCGTCGTGCTCTTGCCGCACGGTTATCCATGCTCGTCCTACGAGTTCCGCAACTATATGGCCTGCCTGGGGCGCAACTGGCGTCTTCTGGCGCCCGATTTCCCCGGATGCGGCTACAGCGCGACGCCTTCGGGCATCGATTACGATTTCGACTTCTATGCCGATGTCCTCGCCCGCTTCACCACCCATCTGGGCGTCGACAGGTTCGCCATCTATCTGCATGATTTCGGCTCGCAGATCGGCTTGCGGCTCGCCATCGCCGCGCCCCACCGCATCGCGGCCTGCATCATCCAGAACGGCGACATCTATGAGGACGCACTGGGTCCCAAATATGCCGGGCTCAAAGCCTATTGGAACAATCCCACACCGGCAGGCTACGCCAAGATCGCTGCGGGCATCACACGCGCGGAGTTCAAGGCGGAGTTCCTGAACGATGTCCGGCCGGAGCTCGCGGAGCGGATTCCGCCTGATCTATGGGAGTTGCATTGGCCGCTGATGACCGAGGCGCGCAAAAAGATCGCGGCCGACATCATCGCCGGCCTCAAGGACAATCTCGCCTGGTTCCCGCGCTACCAGGCCCATTTGCGCAAGCATCAACCGCCCACCTTGATCGTCTGGGGACCTCAGGACGGCTATATGCCGGCCGCGTCGGCCCAGGCTTATCTGCGCGATCTTCCCGAGGCGGAGCTTCATCTCCTCGACGGCGGGCACTGGCTCCTCGAGACCAATCTCGATGAGGTGGTCCGCCTTTCGGAAGACTTTCTCGGCCGGGTCTGCGCCGACTAATCCATCAATGACCTGATCGATGCCCTCGCGGCAAAGCTGTCAGGTGATGAAAATCATGTTCCCTGATCATACATAGAGGCTATGCTGCTTGAGCAGACTGACCACCGGACTATGTCCCCTCCCAACAGCGAGGCAAGCGAATGAGCGCATCCGACCCGCGCCGCATCATGTGGAACGAAGCCCTGGCCATGCTCGCACGGGCCGAGCAAGTGCAGCGGCGCTTCTTCGAGCCGGCCGGGCAGGGGACCTGCTGGGAGCCGCCCGTCGATATGTTCGAGACCACGGATGAATTCTGGATCATCGCAGCGCTGCCCGGCGTCGAGGCGGATGAGCTGAGTCTCTCGATCGAGGGCGGCGTGCTGCGCGTGCAAGGCCAGCGCCGGCTACCGGTTACCGCGCGGGCCGCGTCCGTCCATCGTCTCGAGATCCCCTATGGCCGTTTCGAGCGCAGCATCCGCTTGCCGGCCCAGCTCCTGACGCTCGACCAGTCGGAGCTGGTGAATGGCTGTCTCATCATCCGTCTCGGCAAAGCGTGAGCGAGGACATCATGGCCGAAGCCTCTTCCCAAGCGAGCCCGCTGCCCGCCGACAGCCTCATCATCCTGCCGGTCCGCCAGATGGTGCTGTTTCCCGGCACCGTGCTGCCGCTCGCCATAAGCCGTCCGCAGTCGATCGCCGCGGCGCAGGAGGCGGTCCGCACCGAGCGGCCGGTCGGCATCCTGCTGCAGACCGATCCCACGATCGAGGACCCCACACCCGAGCAGCTTCATCGCGTGGGAACGACGGCCCAGATCCTGCGCTACGTCACCGGCGCCGACGGCGCCCATCATGTCGTGTGCCAGGGTCTGAACCGTTTCCGGGTGACCGATTTCGTGCCCGGCCAGCCCTATCTCGCCGCGCGCATCGAAGAGATCGGCGTCTCGGAGGTAATGACGCCCGAGATCGAGGCGCGCCTGCGCCTGCTCAAGGAGCGCGCCCGGCAGGCCCTGGCCTTGCTGCCGGCGGCACCTCCCGAGCTTGCCGCCGCCATCGAGAGTCTCGCGTCGCCCTCGGCGCTCGCCGATTTCATCGCCGGGATTTCCGACAGCACGATCGAGATCAAGCAGCAGATCCTCGAGACCGTCGACCTCGGCCAGCGCATGGACAAGGTGCTGGCGATGCTGGCGGAACGCATCGAGGTGCTGAAGATCACACGGAGCATCGGCGAGCAGACGCAGCAGACGCTGTCCTCGCAGCAGCGCGAGCACATATTGCGCGAGCAGCTGCGCCAGATCCAGAAGGAGCTGGGCGAGGGGGACGAGAAATCCGTCGAGCTGGCGGCGTTGCGCGAGGCGGTCGCGAAAGCGGGCATGCCGAAGGAGGCCGACGACCAGGCCAAAAAAGAGCTCAAGCGGCTGGACCGCATGCCGGAGGCCGCCGCCGAATATGCCATGATCCGCACCTATCTCGACTGGCTGGTCGAACTGCCCTGGTCGAAGCTGACCCCCGACACGATCGACATCGCCGAGGCGCGCCGCGTCCTGGACGAAGATCACTATGGGCTGGCCAAGATCAAGCGGCGCATCCTGGAATACCTGGCGGTGCGCAAGCTCAATCCCGAGGGCAGGAGCCCCATTTTATGCTTCGTCGGCCCACCGGGCGTCGGCAAGACATCGCTCGGCCAGAGCATCGCGCGCGCCACCGGGCGTAATTTCGCGCGCCTCAGCCTGGGCGGCGTGCATGACGAGGCGGAGATCAGGGGCCACCGGCGCACCTATATCGGGGCCTTGCCCGGCAACATCATCCAGGCGATCCGCAAGGCCGGAAGCCGCAATCCCGTCATCATGCTGGACGAGATGGACAAGCTCGGCACCGGCATCCACGGCGATCCGTCATCGGCGCTTCTCGAGGTGCTGGATCCCGAGCAGAACGGGACCTTCCGCGACAATTATCTCGCTGTTCCCTTCGACCTCACCAAGGTGATGTTCATCGGCACGGCCAATGTGCTCGACATGGTGCCAGGACCGGTGCGCGACCGCATGGAGGTCATCGAGCTGCCGGGCTATACGGAGGTGGAGAAGCTCGAGATCGCCAAGCGCTATCTGCTGAAGCGCCAGCTCGGCGCCGCGGGACTCACGCCCGCGCAGTGCGAGATCACGGAAGAGGCCATATTGACCATCATCCGCGACTACACGCGCGAAGCCGGCTTGCGCAACCTCGAGCGCAGCGTGGGGGCGATCTGCCGGCATGTCGCCGTCAGGATCGCGGAAGGCGAGGTCGATCGCGTGAAGATCGATCCGGCTGCGGTCGAGACGATCCTCGGCGCCCGCCGGTTCGAGAATGAAGTCGCGATGCGCACCAGCGTTCCCGGTGTCGCGACCGGCCTTGCCTGGACTCCGGTCGGCGGCGATATTCTCTTCATCGAGGCGACACGCGTTCAGGGCGGCAACCGGCTGATCCTCACCGGCCAGCTGGGCGAGGTGATGAAAGAGAGCGCGCAGGCGGCGCTGACCCTCATAAAATCGCGGGCGACGAAGCTCGGCATCGATCCGGCGCTGTTCGAGAAATCCGACATCCATGTCCATGTGCCGGCGGGCGCCATACCGAAGGACGGGCCGAGCGCCGGGGTGGCGATGTTCACAGCGCTCGCCTCGCTGCTGACCGGGCGCGTGGCGCGCAGCGACACGGCGATGACAGGCGAGATCTCGCTGCGCGGCCTGGTGCTGCCGATCGGCGGCGTGAAGGAGAAGGTCCTGGCGGCGGCGCGGGCCGGCATCACGACCGTCATGCTGCCGGCGCGCAACCGCAAGGACCTGGAGGACGTGCCGGAGACGGCGCGCAACCAGGTCCGTTTCGTGTGGCTGGAGACGGTCGACGATGCGGTCGCGGCGGCGCTCGTACCGGCGGGGGAGAGCGATGCGAGCCAGGTTCCGGCCAGCGCGGCGGTATCGCCGGACCGACGTGCCGCCAAAGGCGGCTGATCGCGCGCAACGGGGCTACAGAAAATAGACGTAGACCAGTCCGGCGATGAGCGCCAGGCTGATCAGGGCCTGCAGGTTGGCAAGCCGTTTGAGCCAGCCGGCAGCGGCGAGGCTTTCCCAGCCGAAGACGCGGTCCAGGACATCGAGCAGATTGACCGAGCCGATGCCGGAGCGGACGGCCGTTACCGCGGCAAAACAGACGGCCCAGAGCGCTCGGCCTTGCCAACTCGCGGGCCGCAGTGGCTTCACCTCGGCCTTGTCAGTCAGTTTTTCGCCTGTGGAACTGGAGACGAGGGACTTTTCGGGGCGGATTCTCACGATCCCCGTCTTGCGGGCGGGGTTCGGGCTGAAACCCCAAAGGTAATAGGCTGGAACGAACAAGAGGTTGGTTGCCAGAAAGACAAGGAGACCGCGGGTCATGGAGAGACCGTAGTCGGTGAGACAGCCCGCGGCCATGCGCCAGACCGCCCAGCCGAGCGCGATAACGTCGCCGCCTCGCCACCCGTTTGCCAAGTCGAAAGCCACCTTGACGCGCTCATGGGCATGGGCCGCTTCCTTTGCCCGGTCCTCGAGATTTGCTTCCCGCAGCGCCGATACGAGGCGCGCCATGGCACCCGAATCCGGCTTGTCCGGGTCGAGTCTCAAGGTTCTCAGATTTGCGACGGCCGCCATGGTGCTGACTTCCGGCAGATCCACGGGCTGCCAAGCCACGTCCCGTAGATCCGCGCCATCGAACTCGGCATCCTTCAGCCTGGTGGCGCGCATCGTCGCGGATGTGAGATCGGCACGGCGCATGTCGGCATTGGTGAAGTCGGCGCTTGTCAGATCCGCACCGGTCA
>JBFWNN010000144.1:0-6507 GCA_050251035.1 Parvibaculaceae bacterium | reverse complement strand
AGACGGAGATCGCGGAGCGCGAGCTCGACGTGATGGCGCTCGACGCCCCGCCGGTGCGCGGCTTCAAGGCGGCGCTCGATGCGAAGATCGCTCACGGCGAATGGGCGCTCATCGCCGAGATCAAGAAGGCGAGTCCCTCCAAGGGGCTGATCCGCGCCGACTTCAATCCGCCGCAGCTCGCCATGGCCTATGAGGCGGGCGGAGCCGCCTGCCTCTCGGTGCTGACCGACACGCCTTCCTTCCAGGGCAGGCCGGAATTTCTCGGCGCGGCGCGCGCCGTGACGCAGCTTCCGGCATTGCGCAAGGACTTCATGCTCGACCCCTATCAGGTAGCCGAAGCGCGCGCCTGGGGCGCCGACTGCATCCTCATCATCATGGCGATGATCGACGACGCGCTCGCCTGCGAGATCGAGGCTGCGGCCTTCGACTGGGGTATGGACGTGCTGGCGGAAGTCCATGACGAGAAAGAGCTCGAGCGCGCGCTCAAGCTCTCGACCAGGCTCATCGGCATCAACAACCGCGACCTGAAGACCTTCGAGACGAATCTCGCGGTGACCGAGCGCCTGGCGCCGCTTGTGCCGAAGGACAGGCTGATCGTGGGCGAGAGCGGCCTGTTCACGCCGGCAGATCTGGCGCGGCTTTCGGGCCATGGCGTCAACGCTTTCCTCATCGGCGAGAGCCTGATGCGCCAGGCCGATGTCGCAGGCGCCACCCGTGCTATCCTGACAAGGCCATGATTAAGCTCACCCATCTCGACGCCAAAGGCCAGGCGCGCATGGTCGATGTCTCCGCCAAGGATGTGACATCGCGCAGTGCGACCGCCAAGGGCCGCGTCGTCATGACCAGGGCGACGCTCGATCACATCCTTTCGGGTGAAACGAAGAAGGGCGATGTGCTGGGTGCGGCGCGCATTGCCGGCATCATGGCGGCGAAGAAGACGCATGAGCTGATCCCGCTCTGTCATCCGCTGCTCGTGTCGAGCGTTACGGTCGATTTTGCGCCCGACGCCGCCTCTTCCGCGATCGAGGTGACCGCGACGGTCACGCTCGACGGCAAGACCGGCGTCGAGATGGAAGCGCTTACCGCCGTCTCCATCGCCTGCCTCACCATCTATGACATGGTGAAATCGGCCGACCGCCCCATGCGCATCGAGAACAACCGGCTCACCGCCAAGTCAGGCGGCAAGTCCGGCACATTCAAGGCTGACTGATCATGGCATTGCTGCCCGTCGATGAAGCCAAGGCGCGCATCCTGAAGGGCGCGAAGGCACTCCCCTCGGAGATGGTGCCGCTGCGCCAGGCGCTGGGCCGCGTACTCGCAAAGAACGTCACGGCGAAGCGCGACCAGCCGCCCTTCCCCGCTTCCGCCATGGACGGCTATGCCGTGCGCCACGCGGATATCGCCACCGTTCCGGCCACGCTCAAGGTCATCGGCATGGCGCCTGCAGGCCATGGCTTCAGGGGCAAGGTGAAGCCCGGCGAGGCGGTGCGCATCTTCACCGGCGCGCCGATGCCCAAAGGCGCCGACACCGTCGTCATCCAGGAGAATACCGAGGCAAGCGGATCGGGCGTCACCGTCCAGCAGACGGCCCCGGACGGCGCCAATATCCGCGTTGCCGGCGTCGATTTCCGCCGGGGCGAAGAGCTTCTGAAAGCCGGAACCACGGTCGATGCCCGCACCCTTGGCCTCGCCGCCGCGATGAATTGCGCCGAGCTCGCCGTACATCGCAGGCCGAAGGTCGCCATCTTCGCCACCGGCGACGAACTGGTCATGCCCGGCAAGACCCCGCGCGCCGACCAGATCATGTCGTCGAACAGCTTCGCCCTTTCGGCCTTCATCAGCCGCTTCGGGGCTGAGCCCGTCGATCTCGGCATCATCCCGGACCGGCTGCCGGCCATCCGCCGGGCCATCCGCAAGGCGGAAAAGGCCGATATCCTGCTCACGACCGGGGGCGCCTCGGTCGGCGACCATGATCTGGTGCAGCAGGCGCTGGCCGCGGAAGGCATAAAACTCGATTTCTGGAAAATCGCGCTCAGGCCCGGAAAACCCCTGATGTACGCCAAGGCCGGCCAGCGCCGCATTCTGGGGCTTCCGGGCAATCCGGTCTCAGCGCTCGTCTGCTCGCGGATTTTCCTCAAACCCCTGCTTGACCTGCTCCTCGGCCGAAATCCCGCAGAGACGCTGAAAATGGCCCGGCTGACCGATCCGCTTCCGGCAAATGATCAGCGCCAGGATTATCTGCGCGCCCGTCTCAGCGAGGACGAGGACGGCCAGTTGCGCGTCACGCCCATGCCGAAACAAGATTCTTCCCTCCAGCGCGCGCTGAGAGAGGCCGGAGCGCTGATCGTGCGCGCACCTTTTGAGGGGCCTGCCGCGGCTGGAGACAGTGTTTCCGTCCTCCTGCTCGATTTTTGAAGAATCGCGGCGAAAAAACACTTGCCGAACCAAACATGAACGATTATTACTGTTTTGCTTTTGTTCCGATTCCATGGCGGTATCAGAACTTTATCAGAACAGGACGCCCATGCTGACGCGCAAGCAACTCGAACTCCTTCTCTTCATCAACGAACGGCTGAAGGAAGACGGCGTTCCCCCCTCCTTCGAGGAGATGAAGGAGGCTTTGAACCTTCAATCCAAGTCCGGCATCCACCGGCTGATCCTCGCCCTTGAGGAGCGTGGCTTCCTGCGCCGCATGCCGAACCGGGCGCGGGCGCTCGAGGTCGTCAAGCTGCCCGAGTCGCACAGCCCGAGCCTCGGGCCGCCGAAGCGGCAGAGCTTCAGCCCCAATGTCATCCAGGGTAATCTCGGCAAGGTGAAACCGCTCGCCCAATCCAATGACGGCATGCCGCGTGCGGCCATTGTTCCGGTCATGGGCCGGATCGCCGCGGGCGTGCCGATCTCCGCCATCCAGGACCACACCCACAACATCACCGTACCGCCTGAAATGCTGGGCTCGGGCGAGCATTTCGCCCTCGAGGTCAAGGGCGACTCGATGATCGATGCCGGCATCTTCGACGGCGATACGGTGCTCATCAAGAAAGGCGACTCGGCCAACAACGGCGACATCGTCGTGGCGCTGGTCGACCGTGAAGAGGCGACCCTCAAGCGCATGCGCCGCAAGGGCGATTCGATCGCGCTCGAAGCCGCCAACCCGAATTACGAGACGCGCATCTTCGGTCCCGACCGCGTCAATGTGCAGGGCAAGCTCGTGGGGCTCATCCGGAAATACTGACGGCGCAGACGGCGCGCCGGGATAATTGTCCGCGGAAGGAGGAAGGAAGCGTGCGTAAAGCGGGCTTCCTTTCTCTCTTTATGGGGTGAGGCCTACCACCACTGGGGCGCGGTGACTGTGCCCGCTGCCTGCTCGATCGCAGAAGCCGCCTGGAACAGCGTCTCCTCATCGAACGGCTTGCCGATGAGCTGGAGGCCCATGGGAAGGCCGGCCTCGGACAGGCCGCCCGGAACCGAAATGCCGGGAAGGCCCGCCATGTTCACCGTCACGGTGAAGACATCGTTCAGATACATCTGCACCGGGTCGGTGATCTCGCCTGGCGCGAAGGCGGGGCTCGGCGTCGCCGGGGTGAGCACCACATCGACCTTGCTCCACGCCTCGTCGAAATCGCGCTTGATCAGTGTACGGACCTTCTGTGCACGGACATAATAGGCATCGTAATAGCCGGCGGAGAGCACATAGGTGCCGATCAGGATGCGCCGCTGCACCTCGCGGCCGAAGCCCTCGGCGCGGGTGTTCTCATACATCGAGATGATGTCGTCGCCCTTGACGCGCAGTCCGTAGCGCACGCCGTCATAGCGCGCGAGATTGGACGAGGCCTCGGCCGGCGCCACGATGTAATAGGCGGGAAGCGCATATTTCGTGTGCGGCAGCGAGATCTCGACGATCTCCGCACCCTGCTCCTTCAGCCATGCCGCGCCCTTCTCCCACAGCGCATCGATCTCGGGCGGCGCACCCTCGACGCGATATTCCTTCGGGATGCCGACGCGCAGGCCTTTCACCGGCCTGCCGATCGCCGCTTCATAATCGGGCACCGGGCGGTCGACCGAGGTCGTGTCCTTCGGATCGACGCTCGCCATGGATTTGAGCATGATCGCCGCATCGCGCACGTCGCGCGCGATAGGCCCGGCCTGATCGAGCGATGAGGCGAAGGCGACGATACCCCAGCGCGAGCAGCGGCCATAGGTGGGCTTGATGCCGACCGTACCGGTGAAGGCGGCGGGCTGGCGGATCGATCCGCCCGTGTCGGTGGCGGTGGCGGCAGCGCAGATATGGGCGGCGACCGCGGTGGCCGAGCCGCCGGAGGAACCGCCGGGAACAAGCGCGGCATTTGAATTGTGCCGCCGCCACGGGTTGATGACATTGCCGTAGTAGCTCGTCTCGTTGGACGAGCCCATGGCGAACTCGTCCATATTGAGCTTGCCCAGCATGACCGCGCCGTCACGCCAGAGATTGGATGTCACGGTCGATTCATAGGCCGGCTTGAAGCCGTCGAGGATGTGGCTCGCCGCCTGGGTGTGAAACCCCTTGGTGGCGAAGAGGTCCTTGATGCCGAGCGGGATGCCTTCGAGCGGGCCAGCTTCTCCTCTGGCGAGCCGCGCATCCGACGCCTTGGCCATGTCGCGCGCCTTCTCCGGCGTCTCGACGATATAGGCGTTGAGGATGCGGGCCTTCTCCATGGCCTTAAGATAGGCCTCGGTAAGCTCGGCTGCGGAAAAAGCCTTCTTTTTCAGGCCGTCGCGGGCGGCGGCGATGGTGAGCGATGTGAGCGCGGTCATGGGCAAACCTTATCCGCCTCCGCCGAGAGCGGATCGCGGGTGGAACTGTTGTCGGGGGCTTGGTAGAGGGTCCGGCCGCCGTCATCAAGATGGCATGGACGGCGAGGCCCGCCGGACTTGCATTCCCCGGTCAATTCGGCCATAGACCCGCCCGCCAGTTTGCTTCCGGTTGGGGGCTGAACGGAAGGTCCGCGAAAGCGCGCGGTCAGGGGCCTGCCCCATCTTCCCGTGTCTCCGCTCTTTCGAGAAACCGGTCTTTCGAGCCTTTCACATCAAGGGCTCGCGAGGGGCTCTGCGCCGGGAGCGGACGATGGCGAACGAAACAGTGAAAGGCTATATCATGCCCCTTTACGAGCATGTGTTCCTGACGCGTCAGGACGCATCGAATGCCCAGGTCGATCAGCTCACCGACCAATTCAAGACCGTCATCACCTCGGGTGGCGGCTCGGTTCCCAAGGCGGAATATTGGGGCGTCAAGTCGCTCTCCTTCCGCATCAAGAAGAACCGCAAGGCTCATTACACGCTGCTCAATATCGATGCCCCGCCGGCCGCGGTGGCCGAGATGGAGCGCCAGATGTCGATCAACGAAGACGTCATCCGCTTCATGACCGTCAAGGTCGAGGCGCTCGAGGAAGGTCCCTCGGCGATGATGAAGAGCAACAGCCGGCGTGACGAGCGCGGCGACCGTGGCGGACGCGGCTTCGGCGGCCGTGGCGGCCGCGGCTTCGATGACGGGTTCTTCGGCGGCGAAGGAGATTCAAACTGATGGCACAGGCTCAGGGCGGCGCCGCACGGCGCCCATTTTTCCGCCGGCGCAAATCCTGCCCGTTCTCGGGCGATAATGCGCCGAAGATCGACTACAAGGACACGAAGCTCTTGCTGCGCTTCGTCTCCGAACGCGGCAAGATCGTTCCGTCGCGCATCACCGCGGTTTCCGCCAAGAAGCAGCGTGAGCTGGCGCGCGCCATCAAGCGGGCGCGCTTCCTGGGGCTCCTGCCCTACGTGCTGAAGTAAGAGAGGAGAACCGCAATGGATGTCATTCTTCTCGAACGCATCGGCCGCCTCGGCGGCATGGGCGACGTGGTCAAGGTGAAGAGCGGCTATGCCCGGAACTTCCTGTTCCCGCAGGGCAAGGCGCTGCGCGCCACCGACGACAACAAGGCGAAGTTCGAGCGCGACCGCGCGACCCTCGAGGCCAAGAGCGCCCAGCAGCGCCAGGCCGCCCAGGGCGAGTCGGGCAAGCTCGACGGCAAGAGCTTCGTGATCCTGCGCCAGGCCGGCGAATCGGGCCAGCTTTACGGCTCGGTCTCGACCCGCGATATCGCGGAGCAGGCCTCGAAGACCGCCGGTGTTACGGTCTCCCGCAATCAGGTGCTGCTCGACGCGCCGATCAAGACCATCGGCGTCTACACGATCAAGATCGCGCTCCATCCGGAAGTGGTCGTGCCGGTGACCCTCAATGTCGCCCGCTCGCAGGACGAAGCCGACGCCCAGGCGCGTGGTGAGGTCCTCACCGGCCCGGTCTCCGAGCGTGCCGAGGCACTGGCTGCCGCAGAGGAGCTTTTCGAAGCTGAGGCCCTGGCCAACGAGAACAAGGAAGAGGAAGAGAAATAATCTTCCCGTTCAGGGTTTTAACGCGAAGGGCCGCCTTGTGCGGCCCTTATGCGTTTGGCGATTATCCTCATGACGCCGCCCCCGTGGCAGTGTTCAAAATGT
>JBFWNN010000143.1:0-6624 GCA_050251035.1 Parvibaculaceae bacterium | reverse complement strand
GCAAGAGCCACATGTGCGACGCCAGGCCCGACGATCCGAACCCGTGTTATATCGGGCAGTGAGGAACGTGTTTCCCCTCCCCCTTGCGGGGAGGGGTTAGGGGTGGGGGTCGGGCAGGCTGTCCGCATACGGAGAGACCCGACCCCCACCCGGCTCGCTTGCGCTCGCCACCCTCCCCGCAAGGGGGAGGGTAACGTACTGTCAGGCCGCGCGGGACTGCAGGCCGTCGGCTTGCGCCAGCGCCTGGTCGAGATCGGCGATGATGTCGTCGATATGCTCGATGCCGACCGAGAGCCGCACATAGCCGGGCGTGACGCCGGTTCGGCGCTGCTCGGCTTCCGTGAGCTGCGAATGCGTCGTCGAGGCCGGATGGATGGCGAGCGAGCGCGCATCGCCGATATTGGCGACATGGTAGAAGAGCTTCAGCGCGTCGATGAAGCGGCGCCCGGCCACCATGCCGCCCACGAGCTCGAAGCCGACCAGGCCGCCGCGGCCGCCCGCGAGATAGGCGCTGGCGCGCCGGTCGGTTTCCTTCACCCGGTGCATGCCGGGATAGATGACCCGCGCCACCGCGTCATGGCGCGAGAGATATTCCGCCACGCTCTGCGCGTTGCGGCAATGCTCGCGCATGCGCAAGGCGAGCGTCTCCAGCCCCTGGATGAACTGGAAGGCGCTGAACGGGCTCATGCAGGCGCCGATGTCGCGCTGCACCGTGGTGCGCGCCTTGACCAGATAGGCGACCGGTCCCATCGGCTTCACCGCCTCGGTCCAGACCAGGCCGTGATAGCTGGGATCGGGCCGGTTGAGCATCGGGAAGCGCTCGGCATGGGCCTCCCAGTCGAAAGTGCCGCCGTCGATGATGGCGCCGCCGATCGAGGTGCCATGGCCGCCGATATATTTCGTGGTCGAATAGACGACCACCGCCGCGCCATGGTCGAAGGGCCGGCAGATGATCGGCGCCGCGGTATTGTCCATGATGAGCGGGATGCCGAGGCTCCGGCCGATGCGCGCCACTTCCGCGATTGGGAAGACCGCGAGCTTGGGATTGGGCAAGGTCTCGGCATAATAGGCGCGGGTGCGATCGTCGCTTGCGCGGCGGAAGGCTTCGGGATCCTCAGGGTCGACGAAGCGCACCTCGATGCCCATGGTGGCGAAGGTGTGGGCGAACAGGTTCCAGGTGCCGCCATAGAGATCGGTCGAGCTCACGATATTGTCGCCGGCATGGCAGATGTTCTGCACCGCGAGCGCCGTGGCGGCCTGTCCCGAGCTCACCGTCATCGCCATGGCGCCGCCTTCGAGGGCCGAGAGCTTGAGCTCCAGCGCCTCGTTGGTCGGGTTGGTGATGCGGCTGTAGATATGCGCCACTTCCTTGAGCGCGAAGAGATTGGCGGCGTGCTCCGTGTCGCGGAACTGGAAGGACGTCGTCTGATAGATGGGCACCGCGACCGCGCCGGTATTGGGCTCGCTGCGCGGGCCGGCATGAAGCGCAAGAGTGGCGGCATGCTTCGAAGAAGTCATGGTGGTCTCCATATGAAGTAAAAGGTTGAGTTCAGGCGGCGCGCGGCTAGAGCAAATCCCGCCAAGGTTGCAGACTTTGGCGATAAGGATTTGCTCCAGCATATGGATTTGGCGCGAATCCTTTTCGGCGAAGTGAGTCCACTTCGCCGGGATACGCGCTGAGTGTCCGCGCCTCGGCGGCGAGGATATGGACGCTGAGGAGCTTCGCCGCCGCCGCCGGGTGAGTGGCGGTGAGCATGTGGCCGGCGGCGCTCACCGCCAGCACCTTGGCGTCCGCCATCGCGCCGGCGACGAGTCTCGTCAGATGCTGGACGAGGAGCGGCGAGCTCTCGCCATAGACGCCGAGCATCGGGGAGGCCACGCGCGCGCAATCGGCGAGCGGCCAGGTCTCCCTGTGCAAAGCGGCGAAATTCGCCAGGATCAGAGGCAGGCGCGCGATCATTTTCCGGCGGGTCTCCGGCGCATATACGGCGAAGCTGCCGGGTCCATTCCAGAAGTCGATGAAGCGGGCGACGCCGCGCTCGGGCGCGCCGCCCCGCTCCGCCTCGCGCAGGCTCTGCTCCAGGCGCGCGATGTCCGCATGCATCTGCCGCTCGATCGGATGGCCGTCGCGCAGCAGGTGGAACGGCGCCGGCTCGAACAGCGTCAGGCTGCGGACGAGGCCCGGCCAGGCGATGGCGATGCGGAGCGCCAGCGCGCCGCCATAGGAATGGCCGACGAGATGGAAAGGCTGGCCCAAGCCGCGCAGCCGGTGCGTGAGGCTTTCCGCCTCCTGCGAAAGGCTGCGTTGCACGATGCGAACATCATGCGCGGCATGGTCCGGCAGATCGAGGGTGAAGGTCTCGAGGCCGGGCGGCAGGTGGCCGATGAGCTCGTGCCAGTGGCGCGGGCTCGCCGCCGTGCCATGCAGGAAGACGACGGGGGCGACCCTGTGACAGGTTCTGCTAATCACGGCGATGCACCTTTCCATGGACGGCCGAGAAAATATCGGCGCGGGTGAGGCCGATATCCTTCAGCATGAACTCATCGAGCCGGGAGAGGTCGCGGGCACCCCGGCGGGCGGCGAGGCGCCGCGCCAGGAGCTTGCGCAAGTCCTTGGCAGTAAAGACAAAATCATTGAGGTGAGCGGCTAAGCTCCCGGGGGAAGCTTTGCTCATTGCAATCTCCATTCGCTGTGCTGTATCTGAAGGCTTCAAGTAACCTTGGGGAATAACCCGCCCATCCGGGACGCTCGTCACGCGTCCCCGTCTCGCGAGGCTGTTCTAACCGAAGTGCCGCTGCGGCTGAATGACTGCGCCGCCGGATGAATTGACCGATCTGCCGGATCTGGGAGCTTGTGCGTTGGAGGACACTCTTTCTGACATTCTACGCAGCTTGCGGCTGAAGGGCGGCATATTCCTCGACGCGCGCTTCACCGCGCCCTGGTGCGTCCTCTCACATGTCACGCCGCAGGATGTCGGCGCCTTCATGAAATCGCCGGCCGAGATCGTCACCTTGCATTATGTCGTGTCGGGCCAGACCTATGTCGGCATCGGCGATGCCGAGCGCATGATGGTCAAGGGCGGCGAGCTCGTGCTCCTGCCGCGCAGCGACATCCATGTCATGGGCTCGAGCCTCGACGGCACGCCGGTCAACTCGCATCACCTGATCGAGCTCGCGGCCGATGGCGGCCTGGCGCGCATCGTCCATGGCGGAGCAGGCGAGCTCACCCATATCATCTGCGGCTTCCTCGCCACCGAGGAGCAGCGCAACCCGCTCCTCGCCTCGCTGCCGCCTCTGCTCAAGGTGAACATCCGTGACGGCGTGTCGCGCGACTGGGTCGAATCCTCGGTGCGCTATGCGGCGGAAGGCCTGCATCACGGCGCCGTCGCCGCATCGCCGGTGATGGGCCGGCTGTCGGAGCTGCTGTTCGCCGAGGCCATCCGCGCCTATGCCATGAGCCTGCCGGAAAGCGCGCGCAGCTGGCTCAAGGGCCTGGGCGATCCCTATGTCGGGCGCGCCATCGCGGCGCTCAATGAGGACCTGGCGCATCCGTGGAGCGTGGACGAGATCGCCGAGACGGCCGGCCTGTCGCGCTCGGCCTTCGTCGAGCGCTTCTCGGCGGCGGTCGGCCTGCCGCCGATGAAATATCTGACGCAGTCGCGTCTGGCGCTCGCCAAGCAATTGCTGCTCGACCGCCACCAGGCGGTGGCGCAAGTGGCGGCCAAGGTCGGCTATGAGGCGGAGGAAGCGTTCAACCGCGCCTTCAAGCGCGAATTCGGCCTGCCGCCGGCGAAATGGCGGGATCTGCAGTAGGTGCATATTGCCAGTTTCCCCTTCTCCCTCTTACGGGAGACGGGAAAAAAGGCGGGCAGCGGGGATGCGGGAGAAGGGAAATAGACGGATATGACTTCCCGCGGCACGCAGGTCCTCATCGTCGGCGCGGGGCCGACCGGCCTCACTTTGGCGCTGTGGCTGGCGCGGCTCGGGGTTGCTCTGCGTATCATCGACAAGAGCGACGGTCCGGGCGAAACCTCGCGGGCGCTGGCGGTGCAGGCGCGCACGCTCGAATTCCACCGGCAGACCGGCATCGTCGAGGACGTGCTGGCGGCGGGCGTCAAGCTCAGGCAGCTCACCATGCGCACGGCGAAGGGCGTCGCGGCCGAGCTGCCGCTGGGCGCGTTCGGCGCCGGCGTGACGCGCTATGCTTTCGCCTTCGCATTGCCGCAGGACGTCCATGAGCGCGTGCTGCTCCGGGCTCTGCACGAGGCGGGCGTCACCGTCGAGCGCCGGACGGAGCTCGTCGATTTCACGGACCATGGCGGAAACGTCACCGTCACATTGCGCACCGACGATGGCGTGAGCAGAGCCAGCGTCGATTATCTCGCCGGCTGCGACGGCGCCCACAGCGCGGTGCGCCACGGGCTCAAGCTCGGCTTTCCGGGCGGCACCTATGACCAGTCCTTCTATGTCGCCGACGTCGAGGGCCATGGCCCGGTCACGCGCGAAGGCCTCGACATCGTGCTCGGCGCCTATGGTTTCGCGCTGATCATGCCGGTGCGCCAGTCGGGATCGCTCCGGCTGATCGGCGTCGTGCCGGAGCGTTTCGAGGCCGCGCCCGAGATCACCTTCGACATGATCCGCGAAGATGTCGAGCGCGAGAGCCGTGTGAAGGTCGACCGGGTCAACTGGTTCTCGTCCTATCGCGTGCATCACCGCGTCGCCGACCACTTCCGCGCCGGCCGCGTCTTCATCGCGGGCGATGCGGGGCATATCCACAGCCCGGCCGGCGGCCAGGGCATGAATACCGGCATGGGCGACGCGGTGAACCTCGCCTGGAAACTCGCCGCCGTGCTGCAGGGCCGGGCGAAGCAGGAGCTCCTCGACAGCTACGAGCCGGAGCGCATCGCCTTCGCCCGTTCGCTGATCAGGGGCACCGACCAGGCCTTCCGCCTGGTGAGCGGCCGCTCCTGGTTCTCCGGCATCTGGCGGCGTTTCGTGATGCCGGTCGTCCTGGCGCGCCTGCTCACGACGAAATTCGGCTCGCGCTTCTTCTTCGGGCTCGTCTCGCAGACGCGCATCACCTATCGCGGCAGCGCCTTGAGCGCAGGCAAGGCCGGCGAGGTCGAAGGCGGCGACCGCCTGCCCTGGATCGAGATGGGGGCCACGGACAATTTTGCGCCGCTGTCGTCGCTCGACTGGCAAGTGCATGTCTATGGTGAGGGGCAGGCGGATTTCGCGGCGCGCGTCGCGGCGGCTGGCTTTGCGCTCTATCGTTTCGCCTGGACGGCGGCGATGGGCGAGGTTGGGCTGACCCGCGATGCCGCCTATCTCGTCAGGCCCGACGGCCATGTCGGGCTCGTCACGGCGGCGCAGGATGCTCAGGCTTTCGTGTCCTATGTCGCGAGGCTCGGCCTCAAGCCGCGGCAGGTCCCCTGATCCGCGCGCCGGTCGCGCTGTCGAACAGGAAGATCGCATTGTCGGCGAAGTCGATGCCGATCGGCTCGTCCATGTTGTAGTGCGCCTGCTTGTCGGCCTTGACCGTCATGGTCTTGTCGCCGAGCTGGGCCGAGATCAGCGTGTGGTCGCCGATGAGCTCGAGCGCATAGACGCGGGCCTTGATCCTGCCTCTGTCGGGCGCCGTCACCCGGCAGTCCTCGGGCCTGAGGCCCGCCGTGACCTGCGCCTGCGATCCCGTCATGCCGGTCGCGAATCCGCCGTCCGGCCAGGTGAACCGCCCCTGGGCGAGCGCGCCCTCGAGGAAGTTCATCGGCGGCGCGCCGATGAAGCCCGCGACGAAGAGATTGGCGGGATCGTCATAGATCGACCGGGGCTCGGCGATCTGCTGCACCACCCCCTTGTTCATGATGGCGACGCGATGGGCGAGCGTCATCGCCTCGACCTGATCATGGGTGACATAGATGGTGGTGACGCCGAGCTCGGCCTGCAGCCGCTTGAGCTCCGAGCGCATGGCGCCGCGCAGTTTGGCGTCGAGATTGGAGAGCGGCTCGTCCATGAGGAAGACGGAGGGCCTTCGCACCATGGCGCGGGCAAGCGCCACGCGCTGGCGCTGGCCGCCCGACAGCTGGCGTGGATAGCGTTCGAGGAACTCGTCGAGATGCACCTTCGTGGCGGCGCTCCGGACCGCAGCGGCGCGCTCCGCCGGCGCCACTTTGCGCATCTTGAGCGGATAGCCGATATTCTCCGCCACCGTCATATGCGGATAGAGCGCATAGGACTGGAACACCATGGCGACGTCGCGGTATTTGGGCAGCACGTTGGTGACGTCACGCTCGCCGATGAGGATCTTTCCCGAGGTCACCGATTCGAGCCCCGCCACCATGCGCAACGCCGTCGTCTTGCCGCAGCCCGACGGACCGAGCAGCACCAGGAACTCGCCGTCGGCGATGGTGAGGTCGAGGCCCTTCACGACCTCGACCGGTCCGAAGGACTTGTGGATATCGGCGAGCGTGACCTTCATAGGGATGACTTTCGCAAAATCCCCTCGCCCCCAACGGGGGAGAGGGAGGGACCCATTGCGAAGCAATGGGAGGGTGAGGGGGAACAGACGTCCAAGCTTCTGAGCTGGCTTTGCCGCCGGCTCCCCCTCACCCTAGCCCTCTCCCC
>JBFWNN010000142.1:1379-6695 GCA_050251035.1 Parvibaculaceae bacterium | reverse complement strand
GATGGCGAGGAGATAGAGGATGCCGACATTGAGGTCGGCGATCGCCCAGCCCTCGTCGAGCGGAATCACCGCCCAGGCGGCGAGCGACAGGAGTGCCGTGACCAGCGGCGCGATGATGAACACGCCCTTGTTCGCGCCGTCCGGAATGATGACTTCCTTGAACACGAATTTGAGCAGGTCGGCGAAGGACTGCAGCAGGCCCCAGGGACCGACGACATTGGGCCCGCGGCGCATCTGCACCGCCGCCCAGACCTTGCGGTCGGCATAGAGCAGGAAAGCGGTCACGATCAGGAGGGCGACCAGGAGCGCCACGCTCTGCAGCGCGATCAGGCCGACGGTGAAGATGATCTCGTTCATGTCACTCCGCCGCCTCGAGCCGGGCCTCGCTGCGCAAGGCCGAGCATTCGCCCATGATGCGCGACGCGCGCGCGATCGGATTGGTCAGATAGAAGTCCTTGATCGGCGAGGCGAAGGCCTCGGACGACATGCCACCCGCCGCGTCCGCCAGCGCTTCGAGATCGCCCGCTTCCGCCTTCGCCACATGGTCGAGGCGGGCCAGATGCGGGGCTTTCTCATACATCGCGCGGCGGAGCTCGGCGGCGGTGTTCCAGGGTTGGGTGGCGCCCAGCGCCTCCGACAGAGCGCGCAGGATCGCCCAGTCCTCGCGCGCCTCGCCCGGCGGGAAGGTGGCGCGGCGCGTCATCTGCGGACGGCCTTCGGTGTTCACATAGGTGACGGCCTTCTCGGTATAGGCGGCGCCCGGCAGGATGACATCGGCGCGATGCGCGCTCTTGTCGCCATGGCTGCCCTGATAGACCACGAAGCAGGCGCCCTGCGCCGGCAGGTCGACCTCGTCGGCCCCCAGGAGGAAGAGCATGTCGAGCTCGCCCGCATGGGCGGCGCTCAGGATCTCGCGCGTCGGCTTGCCGCCCGCGCCGGGCACGGCGCCGACATCGAGCGCGCCGACGCGGCCCGCCGCGGTGTGCAGCACGTTGAAGCCGTTCCAGCCATCCTTGACGGCGCCGAGCGTCTTGGCCGCCTTGAACGCCTCGGCGAGAACCGCCGCGCCGTCGGGACGTGCCAGGGCGCCCTGCCCGACGATGAAGATGATCTTCTGGCCCTTCACCCGCTCGTCGCCGGCGAGACGCGCGAGGCTTTCCGGCCCGGCGCCCAGATGGGTGTAGGCATAGTTGAGATCAGCCTTCTCGCCGATGACGCCGATGAAGACATTACCCCTGATCCAGCGCTTGCGGATGCGGGCGTTGAGGACGGAAGCCTCGAGCCGCGGATTGCTGCCGATGAGCACGATCGCGTCGGCTTCTTCGATGCCGGCGATGGTCGCGTTGAAGAGATAGCCGGCACGGCCGCCGCTGTCGCCGAGCGGCGTCCCGTCCTGGCGGCAGTCGATATTGGCGATGCCGAGCGCGTTGGCGAGCTGCTTGATCGAGAAGGCCTCCTCGGCGCCCACGAGATCGCCCAGGAGGATGCCGATGCGCTCAGGCGCCGTGCCCTTCACCTTCTGGGCGATGCGGGCGAAGGCTTCGGGCCAGGCGGCGGCGCGCAACTTGCCGATCTCGCGGATATAGGGCCGGTCGAGGCGCTGCACCTTGAGGCCGTCCCACACGAAGCGGGTCTTGTCGGAGATCCACTCCTCGTTCACGTCCTCATGGACGCGCGGCAGGATGCGCATCACCTCGCGGCCGCGCGAATCGACGCGGATGTTGGAGCCGACCGCGTCCATCGCATCGATGGTCTCGGTCTTGGTCAGCTCCCATGGCCGCGCCTTGAATTCATAGGGCTTGGAGGTCAGGGCGCCGACCGGGCAGAGATCGATCACATTGCCCTGGAGCTCCGACGTCATGGCGCGCTCGAGATAGGTTGTGATCTCCATGTCCTCGCCGCGGCCGATGGCGCCCAGTTCCTCGACGCCCCCCACCTCGGTGGTGAAGCGCACGCAGCGGGTGCACTGGATGCAGCGGTTCATCGAGGTCTTGACCAGGACGCCGATGAACTTGTCCTCGACCGCGCGCTTGTTCTCGGCGAAGCGGTTCTTGTCGATGCCATAGGCCATGGCCTGGTCCTGCAGGTCGCATTCGCCGCCCTGGTCGCAGATCGGGCAGTCGAGCGGATGGTTGATGAGCAGGAACTCCATCACCCCTTCGCGCGCCTTCTTGACCACGGGTGTGCGGGTATTCACTTCCGGCGGCTCGCCATTGGGGCCGGGCCGCAGATCGTTGACCGACATGGCGCAGGAGGCCTGCGGCTTCGGCATGCCCTTCACCTCGACCAGGCACATGCGGCAGTTGCCGGCGATCGACAGCCGCTCGTGATAGCAGAAGCGCGGCACCTCGGCGCCCGCCGTCTCACAGGCCTGCAAGAGCGTCGTGCCGTTCTCGACCTCGATCTCGATGCCGTCGACTTTCAGTTTAGGCATTCCTGCCCTCATATGCTTTGAAGAGATCGTCCACCGCGACGCCGTCGATCGTCATGCCGGCAAGGCGGCAGTTCTCGATGACGCAGCCGGACAGGTTGGCGTTCTGGATATGCGCGCCCGACAGGTTCACGTCGTTGATCCGCCAGCCGGTCATGTTCGAATCGTTGAACGACGCGCCGGAGAAATTGATCTGGTTGAAGATCGCGCCGGAGAGGTTCGCATCGTTGAAATGCGAGCCCGACAGGTCGGTGTCGTTGACATCGAGCGTCTCGGTCATCCGGTGGAGCTTCATCCGGCCCTCCTCACTCAGCCGCCTGCAGGCGAACGGCGCCGGCATGGTCGGGATTGGCCGAATACTGGTCGATGCGCTCCTCGATCACATGGCGGAAATGGCGGATGAGGCCCTGGACCGGCCAGGCCGCGGCGTCGCCCAAGGCGCAGATCGTATGGCCTTCGATCTGGTAGGTGACGTCGAGCAGCATGTCGATCTCGCGCTTCTCGGCGCGGCCCTCGGCCATGCGGGTCAGGACGCGCCACATCCAGCCGGTGCCCTCGCGGCAGGGCGTGCACTGGCCGCAGCTCTCATGCTTATAGAAATAAGCGAGCCGGCCGATGGCGCGGATCATGTCGGTCGACTTGTCCATGACGATGACGGCCGCGGTGCCCAGGCCCGATTTCAGGTTGCGCAGCGAATCGAAGTCCATCGGGCAGTCGATGATCTGGTCCGCCGGCACGCAGGGCACCGAGGCCCCGCCCGGGATGACGGCGAGGAGATTGTCCCAGCCGCCGCGGATGCCGCCGCAATGCTTGTCGATGAGCTCGCGGAACGGGATGCCCATCGCCTCTTCGACATTGCACGGCTTGTTCACGTGGCCCGAGATGCAGAACAGCTTGGTGCCGACATTGTTCGGCCGGCCGATGCCGGAGAACCAGGCGGCGCCGCGGCGCATGATGGTGCCGGCGACGGCGATCGATTCGACGTTGTTGATGGTGGTGGGCGCGCCATAGAGGCCGACATTGGCCGGGAATGGCGGCTTCATGCGCGGCTGGCCCTTCTTGCCCTCGAGGCTTTCGAGCAGCGCCGTCTCCTCGCCGCAGATATAGGCGCCGGCGCCATGATGGACATAGAGCTCGAAGTCCCAGCCATGGACGTTGTTGGGGCCTATGAGGCGCGCCTCATAGGCCTGGTCGATGGCGGCCTGCAGACGCTCGCGCTCGCGGATGAACTCGCCGCGCACATATATATAGCCGACATGGGCGCCCATCGCGGCGCCGGCGATGAGGCAGCCTTCGACCAGGAGATGCGGATCGTGCCGCATGATCTCGCGGTCCTTGCAGGTGCCGGGCTCGGATTCATCCGCGTTGACCACGAGATAATGCGGCCGCTCGCCGATCTGCTTCGGCATGAAGGACCATTTGAGGCCGGTGGGGAAGCCGGCGCCGCCACGGCCGCGCAAGCCTGACGCCTTCATCTCGTTGATCATCCAGTCGCGGCCCTTGTCGATGAACGATTTCACGTCCACCCAGCAGCCGCGCCGGCGCGCGCCGTCGAGGCCCCAGTCATGCAGGCCGTAGAGATTGGTGAAGATGCGGTCCTTGTCTGCGAGCATTAGATGCAATCCTCAAGCTGAGGTGCGAGCGAAGCGAGCCTCGAAGCATCCTCCAGGATAATGCGAGACTGCGGATGCAGACCCTTGGAGGCACCGCCCGCGGCGGTGCACCTCAGGGTGAGGGAGAAAGAAAATGCGTTCGTCATCCCCTCCTCACTTCGGTTTCTCGCCGACGGCATTGTCGGGCCGCCAGCCGGTGGCCAGCTTCTTCGCCTGCTCTATCCATTTGTCGCGCTCGGCCCGGCCCTTGAAGCCTTCGAGCCTGGCATCGACCCAGGTGAGCTCGGCATCGGTCCATGAGGCGATCTGGTCGAAATGCCATACGCCCATGTCGTGCAGCATCTTCTCGAGCTTGGGACCGACGCCCCAGATGAGCTTGAGATCGTCGCCCGTGCCCGCGCGCGGCTGCTTCAGAAGCTCGGGCTTGGTTTCGGACCTGTCCGCCGGAGCAGCGGTTTCGGGCTTCCTGGCCTTGGCTTCGGCCACGCGGGACGGCGCTTTCTCGGGCGTCGCCGTCGCTTCCGCCTTCTCTTCCATCTTGGCCAGGGTCGCCGGCGCTTCGGCGGTCTTGACCGGCGAGGGCGACTTCACGGCGGGCGCCGTCTCGGGCGCCGCGGCCTGCGGCTTCGCCGCGTTGGACGGCGGCGCTGCGACGGCCGGCTGCGCCGGAGGCGGTGCGGGCGGGGGCGCTTCCATGCGGGTGAAGGTGCGCTCCTTGCCGTAGAGCGCCTTGTCGGTGAGGCTCGTCAGCTCGCCCGCCGGGGCCGAGAACTGGCGGCCGTTCTGCGGGCCGGGCTTGGGCCTCTTGCCGCTCGCATAGCCGTCGAGCACCTTCTCGAAGGTTTCGGGCGTCAAGTCCTCGTAAGTGTCGCTGAAGATCTGCACCATCGGCGCGTTCACGCAGGCGCCGAGGCATTCGACCTCTTCCCAGGAGAAATCGCCGTCGGCCGAGAGATGGTGCGGCTCGGAGTGGATGCGGCGCTGGCAGACCTTCTTGAGCTCCTCGGCACCCATCAGCATGCAGGGCGTCGTGCCGCAGACCTGCACATGCGCCTTCTTGCCCACCGGCGAGAGCTGGAACATGGTGTAGAAGGTCGCGACCTCATAGACGCGGATGAAGCTCATGGCGAGCATGTCGGCGATGTATTCCATCGCCGGCTTCGACACCCAGCCGTCATTCTGCTCCTGGGCGCGCCACAAGAGCGGGATCACCGCGGAAGCCTGCTTGCCTTCCGGATATTTGTTGATCGCCTCCTTGGCCCAGACCAGGTT
>JBFWNN010000142.1:0-1279 GCA_050251035.1 Parvibaculaceae bacterium | reverse complement strand
CTCACATCGGCCAGCATGTGGCCGCGGCACATGAAATCCATGGCCTGGAGATGGGCGAAGCCCGGCGCCCTGATCTTGCAGCGATAGGGCATGTTGGTGCCGTCTGAGACGAGATAGACGCCGAACTCGCCCTTGGGCGCCTCGACCGCGGCATAGACCTCGCCCTCCGGCACCTTGTAGCCTTCGGTATAGAGCTTGAAGTGATGGATGAGCGCTTCCATCGAGCGCTTCATCTCAGCCCGCTTCGGCGGCACGATCTTGCCGTCCATCGAAGAGATCGGCGTCTTGCCGTCCGCGGAATTCAGCTTCTCGATGCACTGCTTCATGATGCGCACCGACTGGCGCATCTCTTCCATGCGGATCAGGTAACGGTCGTAGCAGTCGCCGTTCTTGCCGATCGGGATATCGAAATCGAGCTCGCCGTAGCATTCATAGGGTTGCGCCTTGCGCAGGTCCCAGGCGGCGCCGGAGCCCCTGACCATCACGCCGGAAAAGCCCCAGGCGAAGCAGTCCTCGAGCTTGACCACGCCGATATCGACATTGCGCTGCTTGAAGATGCGGTTGTCGGTGAGCAGCCCCTCGATGTCGTCGAGCACCTTGTTGTGGTGCTCGCAGAAGGTCCAGATGTCGTCGATGAGCTCGAGCGGCAGGTCCTGATGCACGCCGCCCGGGCGCACATAGGCCGCATGCATGCGCGAGCCCGAGGCCCGCTCATAGAACACCATCAACTTCTCGCGCTCCTCGAAACCCCAGAGCGGCGGGGTCAGCGCGCCGACGTCCATGGCCTGGGTCGTGACATTGAGGAGATGCGAGAGCAGCCGGCCGATCTCGGAATAGAGCACGCGGATGAGCTGGCCGCGCTTCGGCACGGTGATGCCGAGCAGCCGCTCGACGGCCAGCGCGAAGGCGTGCTCCTGGTTCATCGGCGCGACATAGTCGAGCCGGTCGAAATAGGGCACGGCCTGGAGATAGGTCTTGTGCTCGATCAGCTTCTCGGTGCCGCGATGCAGGAGGCCGATATGCGGATCGACGCGCGTCACCACCTCGCCGTCGAGCTCGAGGACGAGGCGCAGCACGCCATGGGCGGCCGGATGCTGCGGCCCGAAATTGATGGTGAAGGGACGGACTTCGGCTTCGGCGGTCGTCGTCGTCATGACTTGGCCTTCTCGTCGCCGGGCAGGATGTAATCGGTGCCTTCCCAGGGCGACAGGAAATCGAATTTGCGGAACTCCTGCACGAGCTTCACCGGCTCGTAGACGACGCGCTTCTGCTGGGCGTC
>JBFWNN010000141.1:0-6877 GCA_050251035.1 Parvibaculaceae bacterium | reverse complement strand
GTCCACGCCGATCGCCGCAAAGGGCTGGCCCATCGTATTGAGGAAAGCGAGCGCGTTTTCGGGCTCGTCCTTGTAGTTTATCCCCACGAGTCTCACATCGCCGCGCTTGCCGAGCTGCATGAGCAGCGGATGCTCCTCCCGGCAGGGCTCGCACCATGAGGCCCAGACATTGACGAGCGTCGGCTTGCCGCCCTTGAGATCGGCCGCGGCAAGGCCGGGCAGTCCGGTTCCCGTAAGCGGCGGCAGCGTGAACTCCGGCACTGGCTTATTGATGAGAACGGAGGGGATTTCGGTCGGATTGCCCGAAAGGCCGCGATAGAGCAGGACGGCGAGGACCGCGAAGGCGGCGACCGGAAGCGCCGTCAGCCACAGGCCGCGGCGCGCCGGCGTCTCGACAGTGCTCAAGACCGGCGCTCCGTTTGCCGCAGCGCACGCTTCATCTGCCGGTCGCGATGGAACACATAGGCGAGCATCAGCGCGATGCCGACAAAGCTCACCGCATAGGCGGCAAGGACGAAGCCCGCATATTTGGCGCCCCAGTCCATCAGCGGCCTTCCGTCTGGGCGAGTTGGAGCTGCCGGAGCTTGCGCGCCGCGATCTCGCTGCGGATCTGCGTCAGGTGCAGCGCGAGGAACAGCATCATATAGGCGAAGCCCATGATCAGCAGCGGCCACAGCATCGAGGCATCGATGGTCGGTCCATCGATGCGGAACACGCTCGCCCCCTGGTGCAGCGACTTCCACCAGTCGACCGAGAACTTGACGATTGGCACATTGACGAAGCCGGCGAGCGCCACGATGCGCGCGATGGGTGCCGCCCGCGTCGGCTCCTCGATCGCCTGCCACACCGCGATATAGCCGAGATAAAGCAGGAACAGTACGAACATGGAGGTGAGCCGCGCATCCCATTCCCACCATGTGCCCCACATGGGCCTGCCCCAGATCGAGCCGGTGACGAGCGCGAGGAAACAGAACACCGCCCCGATAGGCGCTGCGGCCTTGGCCGCGGTGTCGGCCAGCGGATGGCGGAAGATGATGGCGACGCCGCTCGCCACCGCCATGACCGTGTAGACGAACAGCGCAAGCCACGCCGCCGGCACATGCACATACATGATGCGCACCGTCTCGCCCTGCTGGTAGTCGGCCGGCGAATGGACGAGGCCCAGATAGAGGCCGACGGCGAAAGCCGTCGCCGCGAGCGCCCAGACATAGGGAAGGACGCTGTTGGCGAGCGCCGTGAACCGGGCCGGATTGGCAAGCGTCTGCATGCTCATAGATCTACTCACTTGAGATAGGCGCGCAAGGCGGCCGCGGCCGCGACCGGCGCCAGCACCAGGCTCGCCAGCGCCAGCGCGATGAGGATCAGGATGGCGGGCCAGGCCAGGTCTTCGGAACTCGACGCCGCCACCCCGAAGATCAGGACGGGGATATAGAGCGGCAGGACGAGCAGCGATACGAGCAAACCGCCGCGCCTCAGGCCCACCGTGACGGCCCCGCCCAGTGCCGCGAGCAGCGACAGGGTGAACGACCCGATGATCATGGCGAGGCCAAGGGGCAATATGCGCGCCGCATCAAGATTGATGAGAAAGCCCAAAAGCGGCGCCGCGATGGCGAGCGGCAGCGCCGTCATGAGCCAGTGCGCCACCGCCTTGGTCAGCGCCACGATGATGAGCGGCACGGGCGACAGCGCCATCGCATCGAGCGATCCGTCCTCATAATCGGCCTGGAAGATCCGCTCGGCCGACAGCAGCACCGACAGCAGGAGCGCGATCCACAAGGCGCCGGGTGCCACCCGTTGCAGGAAGCCCTGGTCCGGGCCGATGCCGATGGGCAACATGATGATTACGGCGAGGAAGAAGCCGATCGCCGTCCCTGCCCCGCCTCCCTGCCTGAGGCTGATGATGATGTCGCGCCTGAGCAGCGCCCAGATGAGGCTCATGCCGGTCCTGCGAGCTTGACGGAGGCGGCGGACGCAATGCCGATCGGCACATGGCTCGCAGCGATGATGAGCCCGCCCTCATCGAGATGGCCGCGCATCACGCCGAGAAGCCGCTCCGAGGAGGCGGCATCAAGCCCGGTATGCGGCTCATCGAGGAGCCAGATAAGCCGCGGCACCAGCTTGAGCCGCGACAGCGACAGCCGCCGCTTCTGCCCGGCGGAAAGCAGCGCCGCCGGGAAATCAGCGAGCCGTCCGAGATCGAAGGCCGCGAGCGCCGAATCGACATCACCGCCGCCGAGGAAATCGCCCCAGAATTTCAGATTTTCGACAACGGAGAGCACCGGCTTGATGGCCTCCTGATGCGCTGCATAGTGGCATTGCTGGCCGATCGTGAGCTCGCCCGATCCGCCCTCGAGGGCAAGCGTGCCGGAAGCGATATCGGCAAGCCCCGCAATGGTCCTGAGCAGCGAGGATTTGCCGGCACCATTCGGCCCCGTCACATCGAGAAGCTGGCCCCCGGCGAGCGCGAAGCCCACCCCGGAAAACACCATCCGGCCGCCCCGTTCGCAGGCGAGCCCCTCTGCCGTCAGCAATGCCATGGCCGCAAGGCTCTATCCCATCGCGGCAATTTGGCAAACCCGCGTCATTGGTATGACTTGGCATGCGGCGACGATTGGACCTATATGCTGACCAAATTTCGCTTCGCCCACCCGCCGAAAGCCAAGGATTGCCCATGACGACCGCCTCGCTCGATTCCTTCAAATGCCGCAGGACGTTGAAGGTGGGCAGCCGGACATACACCTATTTCAGCCTCAAGGCGGCGGAGAAGAACGGCCTCGCCGGCCTGTCGAAGCTCCCCTATTCGCTGAAAGTCCTGATCGAGAATCTGCTGCGCCATGAGGACGGCCGGTCCGTCACCAGGGCCTCGATCGAAAGCATCGCGCGCTGGCTCGACAATCGCGGCAGGACCGAGGCCGAGATCGCCTATCGCCCGGCGCGCGTGCTGATGCAGGATTTCACCGGCGTCCCCGCCGTCGTCGATCTCGCGGCCATGCGCGATGCCATGAAGAACCTTGGCGGCGACCCGAAGAAGATCAATCCGCTTGCCCCTGTCGATCTCGTCATCGACCATTCGGTGATGGTCGATTTCTTCGCCACGACCGGCGCCTTCAGGAAGAATGTTGCGCTCGAATATGACCGCAATGGCGAGCGCTACACCTTCCTCAAATGGGGCCAGGGCGCCTTCGACAATTTCCGCGTCGTGCCGCCCGGCACCGGCATCTGCCACCAGGTGAATCTCGAATATCTGGCGCGCACCGTGTGGACCAAGACGGTCGAGGAGAAGGGCAAGAAGGTCACCTACGCCTATCCCGATACGCTCGTCGGCACCGACAGCCACACCACCATGGTCAACGGCCTCGCCGTTCTCGGTTGGGGCGTCGGCGGCATCGAGGCGGAAGCCGCGATGCTCGGCCAGCCGACATCGATGCTCATCCCTGAGGTCATCGGCTTCAGGCTCACCGGCAAATTACCCGAGGGCACGACGGCGACCGATCTCGTCCTCACCGTGACCCAGATGCTGCGCAAGAAGGGCGTTGTCGGCAAGTTCGTCGAATTCTACGGGCCAGGCCTTGCCGCGCTGTCGCTCGAGGACATGGCGACCATCGCCAATATGGCGCCTGAATATGGCGCGACCTGCGGCTTCTTCCCGGTCAACGCCGAGACGCTCGACTATCTGAAAGGCACATCGCGTCCGGCAGCGCAGATCGCCCTCGTCGAGAAATACGCCAAGGCGCAGGGCATGTTCTGGACGCCGAAGACGCCCGATCCCGTCTTCACCGACACGCTCGAGCTTGACCTCGCCACCGTCGAGCCTTCCATGGCTGGCCCCAAGCGCCCGCAGGATCGCGTGCGCCTCGCCGATGCCGCGCAGGGTTTCGCCGCCGTGATGGCCGAGGAGTTCAAGAAGGCCGACGAGTTGTCGAATCGCTTTCCCGTCGCCGGCACCAATTTCGACCTCGGCCATGGCGATGTGGTGATCGCCGCCATCACCTCCTGCACCAACACCTCGAACCCTTCGGTGATGATCGGTGCCGGCCTTCTCGCCCGCAATGCGGCGAAGAAGGGGCTCACCGTTAAGCCCTGGGTCAAGACATCGCTCGCCCCCGGTAGCCAAGTCGTCACCGAATATCTGAAATCATCCGGCTTGCAGAAAGATCTCGACAAGCTCGGCTTCGATCTCGTCGGCTATGGCTGCACCACCTGCATCGGCAATTCAGGGCCTCTCCCCGATCCGATCGCCGAGACGGTGAGGAAGCACGATCTCGTCGCCGCGGCTGTCCTCTCCGGCAATCGCAATTTCGAAGGCCGCGTCAATCCCGATGTGCGCGCCAACTATCTGGCTTCTCCGCCGCTCGTCGTTGCCTATGCGCTCGCAGGCTCGCTCAATGTCGATCTGGTCAAAAGCCCGCTCGGCCTCGGCAAGGACGGCAAGCCCGTCTATCTCAAGGACATCTGGCCCTCGGCCAAGGACGTCGCCACCTTCGTGCGCAAGAACGTGACGCGCGCCGCCTTCGCCCGCCGCTACAAGGATGTGTTCAAGGGCGATGCTGAATGGCGCAAGATCAAGGTCGAGGGCGGCCTCACCTTCAAATGGAGCATGTCCTCCACCTATGTGCAGAACCCGCCCTATTTCGAGGGCATGGAGATGACGCCCGCGCCCGTCACCGATGTTGTCGGCGCCCGCATATTGGGCCTCTTCCTCGACTCGATCACCACCGACCACATCTCGCCCGCCGGCAACATCAAGGCCACGAGCCCCGCCGGCATCTACCTCACCGAACACCAGGTGCGCCCCGTTGACTTCAACTCCTATGGCGCGCGCCGCGGCAATCATGAGGTCATGATGCGCGGAACCTTCGCCAATATCCGCATCAAGAACCAGATGGTGCCCGGCGTCGAGGGCGGCATCACCAAGCACTACCCTTCCGGCGACCAGCTTCCGATCTATGACGCCGCCATGCGCTACCAGGCCGAAGGCGTGCCGCTCGTCATCTTCGCCGGCAAGGAATACGGCACCGGCTCGTCGCGCGACTGGGCCGCCAAGGGGACCAGGCTTCTCGGCGTGCGCGCCGTCATCGCGCAGAGCTTCGAGCGCATCCACCGCTCCAATCTGGTCGGCATGGGGGTCATCCCGCTCCAGTTCAAGGAAGGCCAGTCCTGGCGCGAGCTCGGCCTCGATGGCGACGAAACCGTCACCATCAACGGCCTTGCCGACGGGCTGAAGCCGCGCGCCATGCTCAATCTGATCATCACCGCGCCCGGCGGTGCCGCGCAGATCGTCGAGGTGCAGTGCCGCATCGATACGCTCGACGAGCTCGACTACTACCGCAATGGCGGCATCATGCCTTACGTGCTGAGAAGCCTTGCAAAAGCTGCCTGAAACCATCACCCTCTTGTGAGCGGACTCACCCGAACGTGACTCGCGGGGGCTTTACGGTTTTGTCATAGAAAGCGGCATGATGCCCCCATTTACCATGTCCCGCCGCGGCCTTCTGGCGCTCGGCGCCGGTGCGATGGCAGCGGGTCTCCAGAGCGGGACCGCGCGGGCTGGCGGCCATTGCGCGGTGGTCGAGCTGTTTACCAGCCAGGGATGCTCCTCCTGCCCGCCCGCCGATGCCTTCATGCAGGAGCTGACCGCGATGAAGCGCGTCGTCGCCCTCACCTTCAATGTCGACTACTGGGACTATCTCGGCTGGCGCGATACGCTCGCCAACGCCGCCTATTCGCAGCGCCAGTATGACTATGCCAAGGCGCGCGGCGACATGGATGTCTATACGCCGCAGATCATCGTCGACGGCGGCAGCCATTATGTCGGCAGCAAGAAGCAGTCGGTGCTCGCCGCCGTCTCGCGCTCGCTCGAGGCACGGCCTTCCACCTGGGTTGCGATCGACATTGCCGGAAATGACAAGGAATTCACGATTTCCGTTCCCGCGACCGAAGCACCCGATGCGACATTATGGGTTATGGGCATAGCACCGGCCTGCAAGGTCACGATCGAGAAGGGCGAGAATGCCGGCCACGACATCGTCTATCGCAATGTCGTGCGCACTTTGATGCCGGCCGGCATGTGGCATGGCAAGGCGCTCACCGTCACTTTGCCGCGCGAGGGCGTGCTCGGCGATCACGGCAAGGGTGTCGTGGCGTTGCTCCAGAGGGGCCCGCTCGGGCCTGTCATGGGTGCGGCAACATGGGGCGCAGTGACCGCCTGAGGTTTTCTGTGTCATCTTCCCGAGTTGGGTTAAGATAATCGCCCAACAGGGAGACAGACGATGAGTTACAGGACCGTTCTTCTCGCCCTCAATGAGATCAGCCGGCTCGATGCCTTGCATGCCGCGGCGAAGTCGGTGGCCAGTCTTTCCGGCGCCTATATTCGCGGCCTCTATGCAATTCCGGCCGCGCAGATCTATCCCTCGACCGGCTTCGAGGCCGTGCCGCAGATGTTCGAAGGCCATCAGACCTATTTCCGCAACAATCTCGAGAGCACGCGCAACCGCTTCGAAGCGCTCCTGCGTGACACGGGGCGGGAGGGTGAATTCCTCTCCGTCGAAGGCCGCTCGCCGCTCATCTCCGACGAGATCCTCAATTGCGGCCGCTCCGCCGACCTCATCATCATGAGCGCCACCGATCCTTCCGATGTGTCGGGCGTCGAGCTTGATTGCGTCGAGCGCGTCCTGAGCGGCGCCGGCCGCCCCGTGCTTGTTCTCCCGCGCACCGGCACGGGCGAGATCGCTCCGGGCACGGTGGTCATCGGCTGGAACGGTGCGCGCGAATCCGCCCGCGCCGTGTTCGATTCCCTGCCGCTGCTCAAGGCGGCGAAATCGGCCCATGTGGTGGTGGTCGATGCCGAGGGCGAGCCGCGCATCACCCAGGCGAGCCC
>JBFWNN010000140.1:0-7077 GCA_050251035.1 Parvibaculaceae bacterium | reverse complement strand
TCGGCCAGGTGCATCGCGCCACGTCGCTGAACGGTGAGCCGCTCGCCTGCAAGCTCCAATATCCCGACATGGATTCGGCGGTCGAAGCCGACCTCACGCAGCTCTCCCTCATCTTCGCGCTGCACCGGCGGATGGATCCGGCGATCGATACGAGCCAGATCGGCGAGGAGATCGGGGCGAGGCTGCGCGAGGAGCTCGATTATCTCCGCGAGGCGCGGCACATCCGACTTTATACCGATATCCTGAAAGACCGGCCGACCATCCATGTGCCGCAGACCGTGCCGGAATTGTCGACGCGGCGGCTCATCACCATGCGCTGGCTCGACGGCCGCAAGCTTCTTGCCTTCAAGGACGCGCCGCTCGAAACGCGCAATCTGCTGGCAAACCATCTCTTCCAGGCCTGGTGGCAGCCTTTCTGTCGTGTCGGCGTCATACACGGCGATCCGCATCTCGGCAATTATTCCGCCGCACTGGATGACACCGGCACACCCTGTGGCCTCAATCTGCTCGACTATGGCTGCATCCGCATTTTCCCGCCGCGTTTCATCGGCGGTGTTGTCGATCTCTATCGCGGCCTCCTCGCGGGGGACGAAGCGCGCATCGTGCATGCCTATGAGACCTGGGGCTTCCGGGACTTGAGCAAGGAACTGATCGACATCCTCAATATCTGGGCGCGCTTCATCTATGGCCCGCTGATGGATGACAAGGTGCGCGCCATCGCGGAAGGCGTCTCGCCAGCGGAATATGGACGCAAGCAGGCCTTCACCGTTCACAAGGCGTTGCGCGAGAAGGGGCCGGTCACCGTGCCGCGCGAATTCGTGTTCATGGACCGGGCGGCAATCGGCCTTGGCGGCGTATTCATCCATCTGCGCGCCGAGCTCAATTTCTACCGCCTGTTCAACGAGGCGCTCGAGGGCTTTTCGATCGAAAACCTCGCGGCGCGCCAGTCGGCGGCTTTGCGGCAGGCAGGGCTCGAAGCGCCGATGGCTTGAAAAAGCCGAGGTCTCGGATAGTCTCTGACGTATCGGCGGGGTAATAGGACGATCCGTGCACCTCCTCTTGCGCGCACTGTCGGTCTTTTGTCTCGCGATCGTAGCGAGCCTTTCGGCGCGCGCCGAGAATCCGCCGACCCCGGCGCCGCTGTTGCGCATCGAAGCCGGCATGCATACCGGCCCGATCTACAGGTCAGGCATCAGTGCCGACGGAACGCTTCTCGCCACGGCTTCGGTGGACAAGACGGTGCGCCTGTGGTCGCTGCCCGACGGCAAGCTCATCCGGACCTTCCGTATTCCGATCTCGCTCGGCGCGGGTGGCGCGCTTTATGCAGCGGCCATTGACCCGACGGGGCGTATCATCGCGACCGGGGGATGGGACGGCTACTGGTATGAGAACAATGGCGGGCACTTCGTTTATCTGATCGACACGGTGACGGGTCGAATCATCCGCCGTCTCGGGCCTTTCGATCCGGTGATCGGCGGCATTGCCTTTTCGCCGGACGGGTCGCGGCTCGCCGTGGGCCTGCGCGATGGCTATGGTGTCAAGGTGTGGAAAGCGCCGTTCAATGGCGCGCCCATGGAAGACAAGGACTACAAGGGCGGAATTTTCGGCGTCGCCTTCGATCGCGAGAATCGTCTCGCGACCACCTCCGAAGACAAGCTCCTGCGCTTCTACGATGCCGATCTGAAGCTCCTCGTCAAGCAGCCGAGCGAGACCGGCGACGAGCCCTTCAGTGTCGCTTTCTCACCGTCGGGCAAGGAGATCGCGGTCGGCCATATCGATACCCAGGCCGTGCATGTGCTGAGCATTCCCGACTTCAAAATGATACGCCAGCTCGATCTCTCGGGCATGTCGGGCTACGATCTTCATTCCGTCGCCTGGTCGCCCGATGGCAAGACCGTCTATGCGGCTGGACGCTTCGGCACCGAGGGCATCGGCAATCAGGTGGTTGCCTGGAGCGGACCCGATATGAGCGAGCGCCGCATGTTCGCGGCAGCCCAGGATTCGCTTCAGGACATCGATGTCACGCCTGCGGGCGAGATTGTGTATGTCAGCTCCGAGCCATCCTTCGGCGTGCTCGACCCGGACGGCAAGACGATCACACGGCGCGAACCCGTGACGGTCGACATGCGCTATAACCGGCGCGACGCTTTCCTCATCGCGCCCGATGCCTCGAAGGTGAATACGGCGCTGCGTGATACGAATGGCGGCAAGTGGATCCTCGACCTGCAAAAATTCGTGCTTTCGAATATCGACGCGAAGCCCGGGGATTTCGTCACGCCGATCATCGACACGCTGCCGATCAAGGACTGGGAGGATACGCTCACCCCGACGCTTCGAGGGGCTCCGCTGCCGTTGTGGAAATATGAAATCTCACGCAGCCTCGCCATCGCGCCCGATGCGCACAGCTTCGTGCTTGGCACGAGCTGGGCGATCTATCGCTTCAACGACAAGGGCGAGGTGCTGAAGCGGCGCCCTGTGGTCAGCAACGCCTGGGCGCTCAATATCTCCGCGGATGGCCTGATCATCGTGGCGGCGCATGGCGACGGCACCATCCGCTGGTATAATCGCGATCTCGAGGAAATTCTGGCCCTGTTCATCCATGCGCCGGACAAGCGCTGGATCGCCTGGACGCCGTCGGGCTATTACGCGGCCTCGCCGGGCGGCGAGGATCTTCTCGGCTGGCATGTGAATGGACGGAGCTGGAGCGATACACCGGACTTCTTTCCGGCCGGCCAGTTCCGCAACCGCTTCTATCGGCCCGACATCGTGCAGATGGTGCTCAAGACCCGCGACGAAGCGCGGGCCATCGAGCAGGCGGACATCATCGCCAAGCGCGAGGCGGAGGAGGGAAGCGTGAAGGCGCTTCTGCCGCCCGTCATCGATATCGTCGATCCCGCCGATGGCATCGAGACCTCGGCGCCCTATCTGACCATCCGCTACCGTTTGCGGTCGCCTTCCGGGCAGAAAGTCGAGCGCGTCGAAGTCCTGGTGGATGGACTGCGGACTGCGGCGCGGGGACTTGAGGATCCCGGCGGAGAAACGGTCGACGTGCCCATCCCGCCACGCGACTGCGAGATCGCTCTGATCGCGATCGGCGAAACAACCAATTCGGCCCCGGCCAAGATCAAGATCAAATGGACAGGCACGGAGATCACCGTGCCGCAGCGCAAGCTTCACGCGCTCCTCGTCGGCATCAGCGATTATGACGACCAGACGCTCAAGCTTTCCTATGCGGATGACGATGCGCGCGATTTCGCAGCACTGCTCAAAGGCCAGGAGGGCCGGTTGTTCAGCAAGGTCGAGACCCGCGTCCTCACGGACAAGCAGGCGACGCGCGCTGAAATTCTCAATGGCTTCGACTGGCTGATCAACAATGCCGGCGAGAACGATTATGTGGTCATCTTCATGGCGGGCCACGGCGTGACCGATCCGCGCCAGCGTTTCTATTTCATTCCGGTCGAGGCAAGTGCCGACCCTGAACGCTTGCGCGCAACGGCATTGCCGGAGGGCGAGATCCGCGAGGCCGTGCAGTCGCTGAAGAAGAGCAGGGTGCTGTTCTTCATCGACGCCTGCCGGTCAGGAAGCGCGCTCTCGGGCGGCGCTGACCTCACCGGCTTCGTCAATGAATTGTCGCTCGCGGAAAACGGCGTCGTCATGTTCTCGTCCTCCACCGGCCGTGAGAACTCGCTCGAGCGCGATGAATGGAAGAACGGCGCCTTCACCGAAGTCCTGCTCGACGGCCTTTCGGGCAAAGCCAATTACGAGCGCGACCGGGAAATCACGACCGACGAGATCAACCTTTATTTGTCAAAGAATGTTGCCCGCCTGACCAATGGCGCGCAGAACGCGGTGATGGTCAGGCCCGGGACGGTCAAGGACTTCGCGCTGGCCGTGGTTCAGTAGCCTGCCCGGCCGGACTGAGACCCATCGCCGCGCCCGAACAGCCGTCTTGCGGGCGGAGGGCTTCACGGCTAGGTAACAACCGAGGGATTCACCGGTTTGCGAGGGATTATCCAGCCATGGCGGAGCACGCGGTCCAGGACCATCATCTCGATCTCGAGGCACATCAGCAGACCTACGCGGCGTTCATTCGCGGGGCAGTCGCTCTCATCTTGCTGTGCGGCTTCGTGGTCGTCGCGCTGTGCTCTTTCGCCTTCGCCGCGCGGTTCAGCGTTTTCATCGGTTTCGCGGGCCTCGTCATCGGCGCCATCGCCGTGTTGATCGATGCGCGTGCGGGTTCCAAACACTGGTTCCTTTCTCTGGCCGTTCTCATCATTTTCGGCCTGATCACGGCGATCAACGTCTCCTAGGGCAGTCTCTGCCATGCAGATCGCGGTCCTGAGCGAAACCCATCCGGGGGAGGCCCGGGTCGCTGCGACGCCTGACACGGTCAAGGCCTATATCAAGAAGGGCCTTTCGGTGGTCGTGGCTGCCGGAGCAGGGAAGGGCTCCTTCATTTCCGATGATGCCTTCGCGCAGGCGGGCGCGAAAATCGCCGCCAGCCCTGCCGATCTGACCGATGCCGATATCGTTCTCGGCGTCAGGCGACCGTCGCCCACGCAGGCCGCTGCGCTCAAGAAGGGTGCGTTGGTCGCCGCCATGCTCGACCCTTATGGCGATCGCGGTGCTTTGGAAGAGCTGGCACGAACCGGCCTGACCCTGTTCTCCATGGAGCTCATGCCGCGCATCACCCGCGCCCAGTCGATGGACGTCCTGTCGAGCCAGGCCAATCTTGCGGGCTACAAGGCGGTGATCGATGCCGCGGCGCAGTTCGGCCGTGCCTTCCCGATGATGATGACGGCGGCGGGCACCGTGCCTCCGGCCAAGGTCTTCATCATGGGCGTCGGTGTTGCAGGCCTTCAGGCTATCGCGACCGCGCGGCGCCTCGGCGCTATCGTGTCGGCCACTGATGTGCGCAAGGCGACCGAAGAGCAGGTGAAGAGTCTCGGTGCCAAATTCGTCTATGCCGATGTTGCGGACGCGCAGACCGCAGCAGGCTATGCGCGCGAGCTGACCGCGGAGGAGAAGGCGAAGCAGGCCCAGCTCATCGCCGATCATATCAGGGGTCAGGACATCGTCATCACGACCGCGCTGATCCCGGGCCGGCCGGCGCCGATCCTTGTGAGGCAGGACATGATCGAATCGATGAAACCCGGCTCGATCATCGTCGATCTCGCGGTCGAGCGCGGCGGCAATACGCCTCTGTCGAAGGCGGACGAGATCGTCCTGCATAATGGCGTCGCCATCATGGGCAATCTCAATCTGGCGGGCCGGCTCGCCGGCAATGCCTCGCCGCTCTATGCGCGCAACCTGCAGAATTTCCTCGATCCGCTGCTGCCGAAAGAGGGCGGGCTCAAGATCGACTGGAAGGACGAGATCATCACCGGCACACTCATCGCCAAGGATGGCGCGGTGGTTCACCCCATGTATGCGAGCAAGGGCTAGGTCATGGAGCACGCCGTCGATCCGTTTGTCTCGCTCTTCGCCATCTTCGTGCTGGCGGTGTTCGTCGGCTATTATGTCGTGTGGAACGTGACCCCGGCGCTGCACACGCCGCTGATGTCGGTCACCAATGCCATCTCGTCCGTCATCGTTGTCGGCGCGCTGCTCGCGGTGGGCGCTGGGGCGATCGCCTCCGGCTCGGTCATCGCCATGATCTTCGGCTTCTTCGCGCTCATTCTTGCCAGCGTGAACATCTTCGGCGGCTTCCTCGTCACCCAGCGCATGCTCGCCATGTACAAGAAGAAGGGGAAGTGAGCCGATGTCGGTCTCTCTCGCCGCCTTCCTCTATCTGATCGCGGGCGCCCTGTTCATCATGGCGCTGCGCGGGCTTTCCAGTCCGGAATCCTCGCGGCAGGGCAATCTCTTCGGCATGATCGGCATGGCGCTCGCCATCGTGACGACACTCGCCATCGCCGCTCCTACGGGCGTCATTCCCTGGATCCTCATCATCGCCGGCATCGCCATTGGCGGCGCCATCGGCGCGGTCACCGCGCGGCGCATCGCCATGACGGCGATGCCGCAGCTTGTCGCGGCCTTCCATTCGCTGGTCGGCCTCGCCGCCGTTTTCGTGGCGCTTGCCGCCTATTACGCACCCGATGCCTTCGGCATCGCGACGGGCGGCGAAATCCATGCACAGAGCCGCATCGAGATGGCGCTTGGCGCTGCCATCGGCGCCGTCACCTTCACCGGCTCGATCATCGCCTTCCTCAAGCTCGACGGGCGGATGAGCGGCAAGCCGATCATCCTGCCTTTCCGCCATCTCATCAACATCGCGCTTGGTGTGGCGCTCGTTCTCTGCATCTATTTCTTCTTCGCAACGCAGAGCGCCATCCTGTTCTGGCTCATCATTGCGATCAGCCTGGCGCTCGGCCTCCTGCTCATCGTGCCGATCGGCGGCGCCGACATGCCGGTCGTCATCTCGATGCTCAATTCCTATTCGGGATGGGCGGCGGCGGGCATCGGCTTCACGCTCGCCAATACGGCGCTCATCATCACCGGCGCGCTTGTCGGTTCATCGGGCGCGATCCTGTCCTACATCATGTGCAAGGGCATGAACCGCTCCTTCTTCAGTGTCATCCTGGGCGGCTTCGGCGGCGAGACGGCGGGGGCCGCCGGCGGTGCCGAGGCGCGGCCGGTGAAGCAGGGCTCGGCGGAGGATGCCGCCTTCATCATGAAGAATGCGGGCTCTGTCATCATCGTGCCGGGCTACGGCATGGCGGTGGCGCAGGCGCAGCATGCGCTGCGCGAGATGGCCGATCATCTGAAGAAAGCCGGCGTCTCGGTCAAATACGCGATCCATCCGGTGGCGGGCCGCATGCCCGGCCACATGAACGTGCTGCTCGCCGAGGCAAATGTGCCTTACGACGAGGTGTTCGAGCTCGAGGACATCAATTCGGAATTCGCCCAGTCTGATGTCGCCTTCGTCATCGGCGCCAATGACGTGACCAATCCCGCCGCCAAAGACGATCCGCAGTCGCCGATCTACGGCATGCCGGTGCTCGAAGTGTGGAAGGCGAACACGGTGATGTTCATCAAGCGCGGCATGTCGTCGGGTTATGCAGGCATCGACAACGG
>JBFWNN010000139.1:0-7190 GCA_050251035.1 Parvibaculaceae bacterium | reverse complement strand
GTCCCTTGCCAACCCTGGCCGAGATGTGCGATTTGGGAAATATCAGGATCGAATGACATGCGCCCGCGGCGGAAGCCTGCGGGCGTTTGGCATTCAAGGTTAGGTTTCCGAACTGAAACGATCGCGACGACGCAATCGTCGGGTGCCGGTCGGTTTGAGATTCCCTTCTTGCCGCTCGGCCCCAAAAATGTGGAAATTCCCTGCTCGGAAACCTAAGTCATTGAAATTGTTCAAGCCGGCGTTTTTTGCGAAAATTCCCTGATATTCCCTGAAAATCCCTGAAAACCAGACTCATGTTGCCGTAACGTTAAGCCCCATGCTAGCGTGCCCTCTTTACCTGGGGGGATATTATGAACAAGCTGATCATTGCCGCCTGCGCCGTGGTGCTGGCCACCGTCGCGGCCGAAGCGAAGAACGCCGGCAAGCTGCCGAAGAATGCCGTCCCGATGACGACGGAGGAGATCAAGCAAATCCTTTCGGGCAATTCGATCGATTACAAGGTCGCGAAGTATTATTTTGCGCCCGACGGCTCCTTACTGGGAATTGACGGCAAGAAGACCTGGTTCGCGGATGGCACCTGGACCGTTACCGGAAATACCTGGTGCCTCGACTCCAAATGGCACGGCCCCGACAAAGCCAGCGACACCTACGCCCAGTGCGAGGAGAAGTACAAAGCCGGGAAGAATATCTATTCGAAGAACGTGAAGGGTGAGGACAAATATCTGGGCGATATCAGCACCGACCAGGAAAAGAAAATCAAGAAGGGCGACATCGTATCTGCGTCCGTGACGGCCCTTAAGAAAAAGCTCGGCTACCAATAGGAATGATGCCGAATGTCTCCCCCACGCGGATCGCGGGGGAAGACAATGCGTGACGAACCTCTTTAGAGCGCCGCTTCGACCATGATCTCGACATCGAGGCCGGGACCGGCGAGCTTCGCCTCGACGGTGGCGCGCGCCGGCGTCTGGCCGGGCGTCACCCAGGCGTCCCAGGCTTCGTTCATCTGCGCCCAGGTCTTGATGTCGGTCAGCCAGATATTGGCTTTGATGACCTTGGTCTTGTCGGTGCCCGCTTCCTTCAGCGTCGCATCGATCTGGTCGAGAATGTCCTTCGTCTGCTCCTTGACCGACTTGCCGACCGTCTTTTCCGCGACATATCCCGACAGATAGATCTTGTCGCCGTGGATGACCGCATCGCTCATGCGGTTGCCGGCGCCGATACGCTTCAAAGCCATGAAAACCTCCTGATTTATTCGAGCGCGGCCTTGGTGGCACGAAGCACGAGATGAGGCAAGACGTCAAATGCATATGGCATGTTGAGCCGCTCCAGCCAGTGGTGATAGTCGCGTCCCCAGGGGCCGATATTGATGGCGGGATAAGCGGGCGAGGCCGCAAGCGTGAAGCTCGCGCCCCAGATCGGCGTGTTGGCTTCGGCAGCACTGAGATCGCCCGTGGTCTCGCCGAGGAAGCTCATGTCCGATATTCCAGGGAAGTAGCCGAGCCGCGACACGGTGGTGCCCTTCTCCGCTGCGGCTTGGCTCGCCGCCGTCATGACCCGCTCGGTCAAACCCTTGTCGCCGAGGCTCACCGCCGGATAGGGCAAGGAGCCGAAGCCCAATATGACCGCCGGGCCCGGCAGCTTCGTCGCCGACCAGGCGAATTCGGTGACCAGCCGCGCCCGGTTCGGAAAATCGAGATCGTGCCGCTCCGCCAGTTCGCGATTGAGGAGATCGAAGGAGGTTGCGAAATCGGGATCGGACTTCAGCGCTTGGGTCTTGAGCTCGGCGAAGCTCAGCACTTCGACCGTGTCCTGGCGGAAAGGCTGCGGCGGGCTGACACTCCCGGCCCTTTGCGCCAGCCTGGCCACCGCCCGCTCCATCGCCGCGCGCGCCAGGCCGGTGGCGATGCTCAGCACCTCAGCCGGCGTGCGGCGGTGCTGCAGCGTGTTCCAATAAAGGAAGATGCGCGCCGGCGTCGTCACATTGTAGCCGCTCTTCACGTCCTTCGCATAAAGCGACGACGGCGGGGCGGCGAGCTCATGGCCCGAGGTCTCGGCGAGCTCGGGCGCGCATTCGAGTTCGGCCAGGAGCTCGGCGGCGAGATAATTGGCGTTGACGCCGGCGAACGGATAGCAGGCATGCGCCTCGCGTCCGACGACGAGCGCCGTCAGCAGGAGCTTGCCGATCGAGCCGGTCGCCAGCGCGCGGCCGAAGGCGCCGTCGCCGTCATCGGCGATCGAATCGAGATTGATGACGAGACGGATATCGAGGCCGCTTTCCCGCGCGATCTCGGGAAGGAGGGCGGCCGCCGCGCGCATGCCGGCGGAACGGTCCTCCTCGTCAGGCGTCGCCAGCAGCAGGATGTTGCCCTGGCGGTGCTCTTGCGCCGCGAAAGACTCGAGCACGGCGATGCCGGCCGCGATCCCGGCCTTCATGTCGAGCAGGCCGCGGCCCGGCAGGTAGTCGCCGGATTCGAGGTCGGCGAGCGCCGCCGGATTTTCACCGGTGCGCTTCAGCTTCTCGATGATCAGTGGCAGCAGCGTCTCCGGATCGCAGGCATAGGGCGTGAGCTCGGCGTAGTCGTCGAACGGCACGGTGTCGAAGTGCCCGGCCAGCACCACCGTCTTGCGGCCTTCGCCCTTCACCAGGGCGAGGAGGTTGCTGCGCGCCGTGCCGTCATCGAGCGGCTGCACCCTGAGATGCGAGGGATTGAGATGGAAATAGCGGTCCTGCGCCAGCATCGTCTTGAGGAGATGCGGGAAGTCGCATTCGTCGGGGCTCCCGGTGACGCTGCGCCACTGGGTCATCTGGATCGCCGTGGCGCGGCTGCGCGAAGCGAGATCGGTCGTCACTGGCCCCTCCGCGTGAGGCGATCAGGCAAACCGCCGGTCATATTCGAGCACGGCATTGAGCAGCACCTGGGCACCCGCCGCGCATTCGTCGAACGAGGTCGATTCCGCTTCGTTGTGCGAAAGCCCGCCGAGGCAGGGCACGAAGACCATCGTCGTCGGCGCGACGCGCGCGATATAGGCGGCATCGTGGCCGGCGCCGGAAGCCATGTCACGGGTCGTGAAACCGGCCTGGTCGGCGCCATGGCGCACGCAGTCGATGAGGTCCGGCGCGAACTTGACCGCCGGCGACTTCCAGATGCGCTTCTCCTCGAATTCGAGCTTGAGCGCGTCCGCGATGCGCGGCAGTGCCGCCTGATAGGCCGCCTCCATCTTGTCGAGCACGGTCTCGTCGGGATGCCGGAGATCGACGGTGAAGAACACCTCGCCCGGCACCACATTGCGGCTGTTCGGCCGGTTCTCGATCAGGCCGACGCTGGCGACGCCCGGCAGGTGGTCGAGTCCGACCTTGTCGATCGCCTCGATCATGCGCGCTGCGCCGACGAGCGCATTCTTGCGCAGCAGCATGGGCGTGGCGCCGGTATGCGCCTCCTGGCCCCTGACCGTCACCTCGTACCAGCGCATGCCCTGCACGCCGGTGACGACGCCGATCATCTTCTGCTCGGCCTCGAGGATCGGCCCCTGCTCGATATGGAGCTCGAACATCGCCTGGAACTTGTGCGAGCCCACCTTCTCCGTGCCCTTGTAGCCGATGCGCTCGAGCTCGGCGCCGAGCGTGATGCCGTCGCGGTCGGTGCGGTCATAGGCATAGTCCTCGGTGAACACGCCGGCATAGACGCCCGAGCACAGCATCGCCGGGGCGAAGCGCGAGCCTTCCTCATTGGTCCAGTTGACGATCATCACCGGGGCGTTGGTCTCGTAGCCGAGATCGACCATGCTGCGCAGCGCTTCGAGCGCGCCCAAGACGCCGAGCACGCCGTCGAACTTGCCGCCGGTGGGCTGGGTGTCGAGATGCGAGCCCATGGCGATGGGGCTAAGCGTGCTGTTGCGGCCGGGGCGCAGCGCGAACATGTTGCCGACGCTGTCGACCGAGACTTTGCAGCCGAGCGCCTCGCATTGCGCCTTGAACCAGTCACGCACCTTCTTGTCCTCGTCCGAGACCGTCAGCCGCTTGATGCCGCCTTTCGGCGTCGCGCCGAATTTCGCGGTGTCCATGAGGGCGTCCCACAGGCGCTGCGGATTGATGGTGAGGTTGCTCTTGACGGTCATGCGAAGGCCTTTCGAAGCGGACGAGGAGTCATGGCGAAGGAGGATTGTCAGGCGTCTTCGGCCAACTCAAGAAAAAAGTCCACAGCGCATAGCAGAGCATCGCCGCCGCGATAGCTACCCAAAGGCCGCTCTGGTTGTAGATCTCGAAGGCGAGCCACAAGGCGACGACGGCCGTGATCGCGACGCGCCGCCACAAGGGCCGGTAGAAGGGCGATGACTGCTCGTAGGTGCGCTTGCTCTGCGGCTTATCGTCCATCGATCTGCTTGCCCATGATGGCAATGGCCTTCTGGTAGACGGTCGCGGCGTTCCAGCCCTGGATGGCGCCGAAATTGGCCTGGCCCGGCTGATAGCCCGCCCCCTTCACCCAGCCGTGGCCTCTCAGGAAATTGGCGGTGGAGGCGAGCGCGTCGGCCTTGGAATTGAGATTGACCCGGCCGTCGCCGTCGCCATCGGTGCCGAAGAGCCTTATGTTCTTGGGTAGGAACTGGGTGTGGCCGACCTCGCCATGCATGGCGCCGCGCGCGCCGGGCGAGAGCGAGCCCCGGTCGATGAGGGCGAGCGCCGCATAGAGCTGCTCGGTGAAATATTCGGGCCTGCGGCAGTCATAGGCGAGCGTCGCCACGGCGGAGAGCGTGTGCTGGTTGCCCATGGTTCCGCCGAAGCCGGTTTCCATGCCCCAGATGGCGAGCAGCGGCCCCGGCGGCACGCCATAGCGCTTTTCGAGGCCGGCGAAGAGCGCGGCGTTGGATTTCTTGAGCGCCCGGCCGCGCGAGACGATGGCCGGCGCCCCGCGCTTGGCCATGAAGGCGCCGAGCGACAGCTTGAAGCTCTTCTGGCTGCGGTCGGCCCGGATCGTGGCGTTCGAATAATTGGTGTCCATGAGAGCGGCGAGGGCTCTCGGCTTGACGCCGTTCTTCTTGGCCTCGGCGCTGAAGCTCTGCTTCCAGCGCTCGAAATTGGCGCCGGTGCTGCCGCATTTGGCGGCTTCGGCCGCGCCTGCCGCCAGGAACACCGCCGCCGTCGCGAGCAATCCCATCCATTTGCCGAGCCTCATGCCGTCCTCCGCCTTTCGTCGCTGATTTGGGGACCCGAATGTGCCATCAAGCGGCGGCCTTGTCACCGCTTGGATGGGATGGCATCAAGATGCTGTCGAACCATGCCGAAGCCGCCAGCCGCCCATATCGAGACCCTGTTCCCGACCCTCGTCTATCGCGCCGAGGTGGCGGGGGCGGGCCGCCTTAACCACGATCTGGAACAGGCCGCCTTGGCCCTGGCCGAGCAGGACCTTGTCGGCCGGCGCTGGTGCGAGAAGCATGGCTATGCGGGCTATACGTCCTATGGCTCGCTCGCCGATCTGCCCGACCGCAGCCCGCTTTTCGCGCGCCTCGAGCGCATCGTCGAGCGCCATGCCGCCCGCTTCGCCAAGGCGCTCCATTGGGAGCTCCGCGGCGGCAAGCCGCTCTGCGACACCATGTGGGTCAACGTGCTGCCCGAAGGCGGCGCGCACAGCTCGCATATCCACACCAACGCCGTGCTGAGCGGCACCTATTATGTCACCTCGCCCGAAGGCTCCGGACCTATCGTCTTCGAGGATCCGCGCCATGGCCTGATGATGGCCGCACCGCCGCGCAAGGCCGCGGCACCGCGTTCCTTGCGCACTTATGTCAGCGCGACGCCCGCTCCCGGCTCCCTGCTTCTGTGGGAGAGCTGGCTGCGCCACGAGGTTCCCCTGAACCGCGCCCGCGGCGAAAGGATCAGCGTGAGCTTCAACCTGGTCATCGGATGATCTGCTTTCCGCTGCACGGAAAGCGTGTATAGTCCGCGGCGAGGTGACAATCCGGATAGGCTTATGAAGGCTTTCCCGTCTGCGCTCCTGGCGTTCCTGACCATTGTGCTTGTCTTGGCCCTGCCGGCGGGGCCGGCCGATGCGGCGAAGCCGAAGAAAAAGGAGACGCCCGCCTGGGACCTGCCGATGCGGGTCGTCATCGTGCGCAACAACGTGCCGGGCTGCGAGCCGCTCTGCCCGCAATGGATATCGGCCGAGGGCCAGATCACCGCCAAGACGCCGGCCGTCTTCCGCAAGGCACTCGCCAAGGCCAAGAGCATGCGCCTGCCGATCGTGATCAGCTCGACGGGCGGCGATGTCGACGCGGCCCTCGCCATCGGCAAGATGATCCGCCAACGCGGGCTCGATGTCGTGGTAGGCTGGACCTATTTCGCCGACTGCGCGCCCTATCAGAAGGACTGCAAGCTGCCGAAGGCGCAGAAAGGCACATATCGCGGCATTGCCTTGTCGCATCAAGGCTACTGCCTGTCGGCCTGCAGCTTCGTCCTGGCGTCCGGCGAAAAACGCTTTCTCGGCGAAGGGGCCTTTGTCGGCGTGCATCAGATCAGCCGCACCATCACGCGCGAGAAGGTGCGCTACTACGAGAAATACCGCATGGTGAAGGGCAAGAAGGAGATCCTGAGCCGCAAGGTCGTCAGCCGCAAGCCGATGAAGAGCTATGTCTCGACCAAGATCGAGAAGCGGCTGGAAAAGAAGATCCTCGCCTATTTCAAGACCATGGGCGTCGACCGCGCGCTGCTCGCCAAATTCGACAAGGCGCCGCCCTCCTCCATGTATATGCTGGATCCGCAGGAGGCGCGGGGGGTCAAGCTCATCACCGGCATCATCTCCACGGCCGACCTCGTCGCCGGCACCCGCTGCGCCGGCGATCCGCCGGCGGAGAACTGCGTGCTCTTGAAGGCGACGGAAAAGATGCCGGCGCTTTGATCAGGGCGTCACCACCCCTGCCCTTTTTACCGCGCGCGGCCGGTTGATCTCGCGCCAGGTCGAATTGGCGACATGGACCGAGGGATAGGGATCGCGGCGCACGAAATCGCCGTCGCCCGCCTTGGCCCGGAGATCGCCCTCCTTCCAGGCGGTGCGCCCGCGCGACAGCACCGCGACCGGCAGCCCGGTCACCTGATAGCCTTCGAACACGTTGTAGTCGATGCGGCTCACTTGCGTCTTGGCCGAGATCGTCTTCGACCGCGTCGGGTCCCAGAGGACGAGATCGGCGTCTGAGCCCGC
>JBFWNN010000138.1:0-7517 GCA_050251035.1 Parvibaculaceae bacterium | reverse complement strand
ACAATGTGACGATGGATGTGGAGCTGATCACGCCGATCGCGATGGAAGAGAAGCTGCGTTTCGCGATCCGCGAAGGCGGCCGTACCGTCGGCGCCGGCGTCGTCGCCAAAATCGTAGAATAAACGGAGGCGGGATTAGGGGTGTAGCTCAGTTGGTAGAGCGGCGGTCTCCAAAACCGCAGGCCGGGGGTTCGAGACCCTCCGCCCCTGCCAGTTTCTGAAAGCGAAAGACAGATGGCCAAGACAAACCCACTCGAGTTCCTTCAGGAAGTCCGCCAGGAAGCCAGGAAGATCACCTGGCCGACCCGGAAGGAGACGATGATCACGACCGTCATGGTGCTGATCATGGTTGTCCTGGCCTCCGTGTTCTTCCTGGTCGTCGACGCCGTCCTCAAGTGGGGCGTCGAGAAGATGCTGTTCGGGATGTGAGCGCATGACGAAACGCTGGTACATCGTTCACGCCTATTCGAACTTCGAGAAGAAGGTCGCCGAATCGATCAAGGAACAGTCGGTGCAGAAGGGCCTCGGCGATCTCTTCGAGGCGGTCCTGGTGCCGACCGAGGAAGTGATCGAGATCCGCCGCGGCCGCAAGTTCAAGAGCGAGCGCCGTTTCTTTCCGGGCTATGTGCTGGTGAAGATGGAGCTCACCGATCAGGCTTACCACCTGATCAAGAATACCCCGAAGGTGACGGGGTTTCTGGGATCGGACAACAAGCCGATCCCGATCACCGATGCCGAGGCCGCCCGCATCCTGAACCAGGTTCAGGAAGGCATCGAGCGGCCGAAGACATCGATCAGTTTCGAGGTCGGCGAGCAGGTCCGCGTCGCCGACGGCCCGTTCGCTTCCTTCAACGGTCTCGTCGAGGAAGTGGACGAGCAGCGGGAACGGCTCAAAGTGGCGGTTTCCATCTTCGGCCGGCCGACGCCGGTCGAGCTCGAATACGGGCAGGTCGAGAAGATTCGTTGACCTCCCTGTGAACGGTGGGAGGCCTCGGGGCCGGACCACTAACCTCAACTGCCGTCGCAAGACGGCGAGGGAAAGCAAATGGCTAAGAAAGTAGTCGGATACGTAAAATTGCAAGTTCCGGCGGGACAGGCCAATCCGTCTCCGCCGATCGGTCCCGCGCTCGGTCAGCGCGGCCTCAACATCATGGAATTCTGCAAGGCCTTCAATGCGGCCTCGCAGGGCATGGAGCCGGGTTCGCCGGTGCCGGTGGTCATCACCGCCTACCAGGACAAGTCCTTCACCTTCGAGATGAAGGCGCCGCCAGCCTCCTACTTCCTGAAGAAGGCGGCCAAGATCAATGCCGGCTCCAAGGAGCCGGGCAAGGGCGCTCCGGTCGGCAAGGTCACCATGGCCCAGTGCCGTGAGATCGCCGAGAAGAAGATCAAGGGCATGAACGCGCGCGAGATCGATGCTGCGGCGCGCGAGATTGCCGGTTCCGCCCGCTCGATGGGCCTCGAAGTGGTGGGTGAATAAGATGGCCAAGATTGCCAAGCGCATCAAGAAGACCACCGAAGGCCTGAGCCGCGAGAAGTTCTATGGCCTCGGCGAGGCGGTAAAGCTGGTGAAGTCCCGCGCCACCGCCAAGTTCGACGAGACGATCGAGGTCGCGATGAATCTCGGCGTCGATCCGCGCCATGCCGACCAGATGGTCCGCGGCGTCTGCAACCTGCCGAACGGGTCGGGCCGCAAGGTCCGGGTCGCGGTCTTCGCCAAGGGCGCCAAGGCCGAGGAAGCGAAGAAGGCGGGGGCCGACATCGTCGGCGCCGAAGACCTCTTCGAGATCGTCAACAAGGGCACAATCGAGTTCGACCGCTGCGTCGCGACCCCCGACATGATGGGTCTCGTCGGTCGCCTGGGCAAGGTCCTGGGCCCGCGCGGCATGATGCCGAACCCCAAGGTCGGCACCGTGACCATGGACGTGACGGCGGCCGTCAAGGCGGCCAAGGGCGGTGCGGTCGAGTTCCGCGTCGAGAAGGCCGGCATCGTCCAGGCCGGCGTCGGCAAGGCGAGCTTCTCGGAAGAGCAGATCGCCGGCAACGTCAAGGCTTTCTACGAGGCCGTGGTCAAGGCCAAGCCGCAGGGCGCCAAGGGCACCTTTGTCAAGAAAGTGTCCATTTCTTCGACTATGGGGCCCGGCCTCAAGCTCGATATCGCGAGTCTGACGCTCTGATACGAATGAGTTTCCGGCTGGAAAGCGAAGGTTTTTCAGCCGGTTAGTGGGAAGTCTTAGGAATTCCCGCGAACCTGTCCGAGATTGCTGGCGTGGGGATTTTCCCCACTTAAACGTGAAAGCCCGCATGAGATGGGTCAAAGAGATCAAAGTTCCCTATGGGAACGGCGATCGGTTTGAACCTAGAGACCTCCGCCGCCTCCCTGGGAAGGCGGAGGGGACAGGCAATGAGCGCCGCTGAAGCTCATCTGCCTTGCGCAGCCAGACTTTGGCGGTTGGCCCACCGACGCCTTCATCTTCGGATGAGGCGTCAACTTAGGAGAGAGCAAGTGGAAAGAGCTGAAAAGAAAGAGCTCGTCACAACGCTCAACAAGGTGTTCCAAACCACCACTGTTGTCGTTGTGGCCCACAACAAGGGCCTCACTGTCAATCAGGTCAACGACCTGCGTGGCAAGATGGCCCAGGCGGGCGCGACCGTGAAGGTCGCGAAGAACCGTCTCGCAAAGCTTGCTCTGGATGGCACGCCCGCAGCCGGGATCAAGGACCTGTTTACGGGTCCGACAATGGTGGCTTACGCCGCCGATCCGGTCGCAGCGCCCAAGGTCGCGGCCGAATTCGCCAAGGGGAATGAGAAGTTCGTCATTCTCGGCGGCGCGCTCGGCAAGACCATCATGGACGCTCAAGCGGTCAAGGCCCTCGCGGAATTGCCCTCGCTCGACCAGCTCAGGGCAAAGCTCATTGGCATGATCCAGACGCCGGCCACCCGCATCGCGGGCGTGGTCCAGGCGCCTGCCGGCCAATTGGCGCGCGTGATCAACGCCTATGCCACCAAAGACAAGGCTGCCTGACGGCTCGCCTCGAACACACCTGGTTCAAACTGATTGAAAGTGAGAAATTGAAATGGCTGATTTGTCGAAAATCGTTGACGAACTGTCGAGCCTGACGGTCCTCGAGGCCGCCGAGCTGTCGAAGCTTCTGGAAGAGAAGTGGGGCGTTTCCGCCGCCGCTCCGGTGGCGGTCGCCGCCGCCGGCGGTGGCGCTGCCGCCGCTCCGGTCGAAGAGAAGACCGAGTTCACGGTCGTCCTCGCCAAGACCGGCGACAAGAAGATCGAAGTCATCAAGGAAGTCCGTGCGATCACGGGTCTCGGCCTCAAGGAGGCCAAGGACCTGGTCGAGGGCGCGCCCAAGGCGGTCAAGGAAGGCGTGAACAAGAAGGACGCCGAAGAGATGAAAAAGAAGCTCGAAGCCGTGGGGGCTTCCGTCGAGCTCAAGTAATGACTATATCACGGGGTCCGGTGATGCGGACCCCGTGATCCATAACTGGTGTGTTGCAACAGCTTGCTTGAAATCCTGAAAAACAGGGTTTGAAGTAAGCTGTTGAATTGGCTTGTAAAAAGCTTTGCTTACGAAGGAAGAAACATGGCTGAAGCGCAGACTGTCGCAAGTCGCAAAAGGGTTCGTAAGTTTTTCGGCAAGATCGCGGAAGTCGCGGAAATGCCGAATCTCATCGAGGTTCAGAAGGAATCCTATGACCAGTTCCTGCAGGTGAAGGAACCGGCCGGCGGGCGGGCCAATGAGGGCCTGCAGGCCGTCTTCAAGTCGGTGTTCCCGATCAGCGACTTCACCGGCCAGGCCATGCTCGAATTCGTCCGCTATGAGTTCGAGCCGCCGAAATACGACGTCGACGAATGCCAGCAGCGCGGCATGACCTATGCGGCGCCCCTCAAGGTGACGCTGCGTCTGATCGTGTTCGAAGTCGACCAGGACACCGGCGCCAAGTCGGTCAAGGACATCAAGGAGCAGGACGTCTATATGGGCGACATGCCCTTCATGACGTCGAACGGCACCTTCGTCGTCAACGGCACCGAGCGCGTCATCGTCTCCCAGATGCACCGCTCGCCGGGCGTCTTCTTCGACCACGACAAGGGCAAGACCCATTCCTCGGGCAAGCTGCTGTTCGCGGCGCGCATCATTCCCTATCGCGGCTCCTGGCTCGACTTCGAGTTCGACGCCAAGGACATCATCCATGTGCGCATCGACCGGCGCCGCAAGCTGCCGATCACCACGCTGCTCTACGCGCTGGGGCTCGATAGCGAACAGATCCTCAACTATTTCTACAAGACCGTACCCTATACCCAGACTAACGAAGGCTGGCGCACGCCCTTCGACCCGCAGCGCTATCGCGGCCAGAAGCCGTCGGTCGACCTGATCGACGCCAAGACCAAGCAGGTCGTCGTCGAGGCGGGCAAGAAGATCACCCCGCGGCTCGCCCGCAAGATCGCCGAGGACGGCGTCAAGGAGCTGCTGGTGCGCGATGAGGACCTCTATGGCCTCTATCTCGCCGGCGAACTGGTCGACGAAACGACCGGCGAGATCTTCGCCGAGGCGGGCGACGAGATTTCGGAGAAGCTCCTCAAGTCGCTGACCGAGGCGGGCTATTCCAAGCTCGATGTCCTCGACATCGACCACATCAACACCGGCGCCTATATCCGCAACACGCTGAAAGCCGACAAGGTCGAGAGCTACGAGCAGGCGCTGATCGAGATCTACCGCGTGATGCGCCCCGGCGAGCCGCCGACGCGCGAGACGGCGGAATCCCTGTTCAACGGCCTGTTCTTCGACGCCGAGCGCTACGACCTGTCGGCCGTCGGCCGGGTCAAGATGAACATGCGCCTCGAGCTCGACGCCGCCGACACGGTGCGCGTGCTGCGCAAGGAGGACATCCTCGCGGTCATCAAGACGCTGCACGAGCTGCGCGACGGCAAGGGCGACGTCGACGACATCGACCATCTCGGCAACCGCCGGGTGCGCTCGGTCGGCGAGCTCATGGAGAACCAGTACCGGCTCGGCCTGGTGCGCATGGAGCGCGCCATCAAGGAGCGCATGTCGTCCGTCGATATCGACACCGTCATGCCGCATGACCTGATCAACGCCAAGCCCGCGGCATCGGCGGTGCGCGAGTTCTTCGGCTCCTCGCAGCTGTCGCAGTTCATGGATCAGACCAACCCGCTGTCGGAGATCACCCACAAGCGCCGCCTGTCGGCCTTGGGCCCGGGCGGCCTGACGCGCGAGCGCGCCGGCTTCGAGGTGCGCGACGTGCATCCGACCCACTATGGCCGCATCTGCCCGATCGAGACGCCGGAAGGCCCGAATATCGGCCTCATCAACTCGCTCGCTACCTATGCGCGCGTGAACAAATACGGCTTCATCGAGACGCCCTATCGCAAGGTGACCAACGGCAAGGTGACCGACGAGGTGATCTATCTCTCCGCCATCGAGGAGGGCAAGCACCACATCGCCCAGGCCAACGTGCCGCTCACCAAGGACGGCAAGTTCGAGGACGAGCTGGTGGTCGCGCGCCATCATGGCGACGTGCTCACGGTGCCGCGCGAGAAGGTCGATTTCGTCGACGTGTCGCCGAAGCAGCTCGTCTCGGTCGCGGCCGCGCTCATCCCGTTCCTCGAGAACGACGACGCCAACCGCGCCCTCATGGGCTCGAACATGCAGCGCCAGGCGGTGCCGCTGGTGCGCACCAACGCGCCGCTCGTCGGCACCGGCATGGAAGCCGTGGTCGCGCGCGACTCGGGCGCCGCCATCACGGCGCGCCGCACCGGCGTCGTCGACCAGGTCGACGCCAAGCGCATCGTCATCCGCGCCACGGAGGAGACCGACCCGACCAAATCGGGCGTCGACATCTACACGCTGATGAAGTTCCAGCGCTCGAACCAGAACACCTGCATCAACCAGCGGCCGCTGGTGCGCGTGGGCGACCAGGTGAAGGCGGGCGACATCGTCGCCGACGGTCCCTCGACCGACCTCGGCGACCTGGCGCTCGGCCAGAACGTGCTGGTCGCGTTCATGCCGTGGAACGGCTACAACTTCGAGGACTCGATCCTGCTCTCCGAGCGCATCGTCAAGGATGACGTGTTCACCTCCATCCACATCGAGGAATTCGACGTGATGGCGCGCGACACGAAGCTCGGCCCGGAAGAGATCACGCGCGACATCCCGAATGTCGGCGAGGAAGCGCTGAAGAATCTCGACGAGGCCGGCATCGTCTATATCGGCGCCGAGGTGAAGCCGGGCGACATCCTGGTGGGCAAGATCACGCCCAAGGGCGAAAGCCCGATGACCCCGGAAGAGAAGCTCCTGCGCGCCATCTTCGGCGAGAAGGCGTCCGACGTCCGCGACACCTCGCTCAAGCTGCCGCCGGGCGTCTCCGGTACGGTCGTCGAGGTGCGCGTCTTCAACCGCCACGGCGTCGACAAGGACGAGCGCGCGCTCGCCATCGAGCGCGAGGAGATCGAGCGTCTCGCCAAGGACCGCGACGACGAGCTCGCGATCCTCGACCGCAACTCCTATGGCCGCGTGCACGACTTCCTGGTCAACAAGCCGGCGGCCGGCGGCCCCAAGGGCCACAAGCTCGAGGGCAAGATCACGGCGAAGAACCTCGAGGACATTCCGCGCTCGCAGTGGTGGAACATCGCGCTGTCGAACGAGAAGTCGATCGCCGAGCTCGAGGCCATGAAGCAGCAGTACGAGGAATCGAAGAAGCGCCTGGAAAACCGCTTCCTCGACAAGGTCGAGAAGCTGCAGCGCGGCGACGAGCTGCCGCCCGGCGTGATGAAGATGGTCAAGGTCTTCGTCGCGGTGAAGCGCAAGATCCAGCCGGGCGACAAGATGGCCGGCCGGCACGGCAACAAGGGCGTGGTGTCGAAGATCGTCCCGATCGAGGACATGCCGTTCCTCGAGGACGGCACGCATGTCGACATCGTGCTCAATCCGCTCGGCGTGCCGAGCCGCATGAATGTCGGCCAGATCCTCGAGACGCATCTCGGCTGGGCCTGCGCCGGCCTCGGTCAGCAGGTCGGCAAGATGCTCGAAGCCTACCGCGAGTCGGGCAAGGCCAAGCCGGTGCGCGACCATCTCCATGAGATCTACGGCAAGAACGAGGAGATCGACGGGCTCGACGACAATCAGGTGATCGAGCTTGCCGGCAATCTGACCAGGGGTGTGCCGATCGCCACCCCGGTGTTCGACGGCGCCCGCGAGGAAGACATCGCCCATCTCCTGAAGGAAGCGGGTCTGTCCACCTCCGGCCAGGTCAGACTGTTCGACGGCCGCAGCGGCGAGCCGTTCGATCGCCAGGTGACGGTGGGCTACATCTACATGCTCAAGCTGCACCATCTCGTCGACGACAAGATCCACGCCCGCTCCATCGGCCCCTACAGCCTCGTCACCCAGCAGCCGCTCGGCGGCAAGGCGCAGTTCGGCGGCCAACGCTTCGGCGAAATGGAAGTGTGGGCGCTCGAAGCCTATGGCGCCGCCTATACCTTGCAGG
>JBFWNN010000137.1:0-7936 GCA_050251035.1 Parvibaculaceae bacterium | reverse complement strand
ACTGCCTGACGGCGGCATATCGGTCAGCCGAACGTTCATAGGCCCAGATGAAGACATCGCGCAGCAGCTCTACCCTGTTCATTTCGTAGATACCGAGGATGGCATCGGTGTAAAGCCCGCGAGGCACGCCTTCGAACGACAGCGGCGATAGATTTCTCGTGATGAGCGGGATGTTCGCGGCAAGGCGCGACACGCGTTTGTTCGCATCGTCGAAGGGCTGCAGATAGGGAAGCTGCACCATCGCGAAGAAAGCCTGCTCGAACGGATCGGCTATGGCCGAGGCCGTTCCGAGAATCTGCTCGAAGCACTCTTCGATGAGCTGCGGCTTTTCGAGGGGATGGAAGACCGAGCGCTCGATGCCGACGCCGATATAGCGCAAGCGGCCCGGCGCATCGGGGTCGGCAAGCAGGTTGTTCGCCAGCAGGGCATGGAGGTTGAGCACCGTATAACGGTTGAAACCGATTTCGTCCGCCGCGCCGACCAGAAACTCGATCGCGTCCTTGTGATTGAGGATCATCTGGGCCTCGAGCCGACTCTTGCCCTCCGTTTCCTCGCCAAGCTCGATGAGGCGTCTGGTATCGAGCAACGAATAGGTGTTGCCTTCGAGCCGGCTCGAGTTCCAGGACAGGTCGATGAGCAGGCGGTTCAGTATGTGCTTGGCGTAGGTGCCGGCAGGCTGGTCGGCGATCTTCGGCGTGCCGACCTCCTTCAGGCGAGCTCGCTCGGCGGCCGACAAATAGAAACTCTGATTGGGTCGGTACGACTCGAGAAACGCACGGTGATAGCCGACCGGCTTTCGTGCTGCCGGCGGTTGACGCACATAGTCCCGAATCTCCTGTCCTTCTCTTGAAAGGGAAATCGCCTCGGCTTCGACCTCGACTCCGGCTTTTGCGTCGGTTGCGATCTTTGTGTCCTGGGCTTGCGGCAGACGATAGCGGGCCCCTCGTCCGCCACCATCCCGGATCAGCCGATTGTCGTCGACAAGGGCTTTGAGACGGTCTTGCAGGGTGCGTCGTGGCGATGCGGTACCGAGCAGGCCGGCGATCTCCTGTAGTGTGATTCCGCCGGGATGCTGGCCCACGATCTTCTCGATGGCCTTCAGGTCCTGTTTTCTGTCGCGTTTGGCCAAATCAGGGACTCCGTTCACGGCATGCACCCGCCATATGCGCAGATTAACCGTTTATGCGCAAATTAATCTGCGCATAAAGGTAATATATTGCGCATATACCTTTATGCGCAGATTAGCTGTCGTCGGTCCGGCGCAATATCAGGGAATATCAGGGATTATCAGGGATTTTTCGCAAAAAGAGTCCCGCCTCAGCAATATCAATGGGTTAGCGTTCGAGCAGGGAATTTGCCATGATCGGGGAATTTCACCGGTGAAAAATTTAGGAATACTCTGCCGGCAGCTCGCCGGGACGGTATGCTTCGTGAAAGTCTCCGAGCCTGATATTTCCCAAAAGCGGTTGGCTCTGTCAAGTACAAAGCATGAACAATTTCTGATCAGTGTCCGGATGGAGCGTCAAATCTCCTGCCGCAGCACCACGGCGGTGGTGGTCTCGGCGACCTCTGGGAAATTGGCGATCTCGTCGCGGATCTGGTTGAGGCGGGCGAGGGTTTCGGCCGCGATGTCGATGAGGAGGTCGAGCTCGCCGGCGAGTGACAGGCAGCGCCTGACCTCGGGCAGGCGCTTCAGGCGGACGATGACCTGGGGCGAGGGCGTCTGCTTCAGCTTCACCAGGAGGCAGGCGACCGCCGCGAGCGAGGTATCGGCGATGTCGGCGCGATAACCCCGGATCACGCCGGCCTTTTCGAGCCGGGCGATCCGCTCCCTGAGACTCGAGCGGGCGAGGCCGACCCTGGCGGCGAGCGCCTTGGCACTGATCCGCGCGTCGTCGCGCAGAATATTCAGGATCTCGCGGTCCTTGCCATCGATCGTCATAGTGGCGGTCATACCGGTCAAAAGGGCGGTGCCGCAAGGCCAAGTGGCGATTGAGTTCGGGCCGCGAATGGCACATCTTCCGCCAAACCGTGAGTGAGGTCCCACCCTTGTCGATCATCAACCATCCCGCGCCCGCGATCAGCGATGCCGAGGCGCGCGCGATCGCCGAACGCCATTTCGGCCTGACCGGCCCGGTAACCCGCCTCGCCAGCGAGCGCGACCAGAATTTCCATTTCGGCGGCGACGGCAAGGGCGCCGCCGTGCTCAAGATCGTCAATGCCGCCGAGCCCGACGAGGCGCTGCGCTTCCAGGTCGCCATGATCGGCCATATCAAGCGCATCGATCCCTCTCTCGCCGTGCCGCCGGTGCGCCGGTCGACATCGGGCGAGGACCTGCCGGTGATCGAGAACGACAAGGGCGAGCGCCATCTGATCCGCGCCGTCGACTATCTCGAGGGCACGCCGCTGGCCGAGGTGCCCAAATCGCCGGCGCTGCTCCAGAGCTTCGGCCGCTTCCTCGGCCGTCTCGACCGGGCGCTGCAGAGCTTCGGCCATGCCGGCGCCCATCGCGACCTCGACTGGGACCTGCGCCGGGCCGGCCGCTCGCGCGCCAGGCTCGGCGCCCTCCATGACGCCGAAGAGCGCGAGATCTGCGACTATTTCCTCACCCGTTTCGAGACCGGCGTGGCGCCCCGGCTGGCTTCGTTGCGCGCCTCCGTCATCCACAATGACGCCAATGACTGGAATGTGCTGGTGGCCGGGAACGGTGCTGAGATTTCCGGCCTCATCGATTTCGGCGATGCGCTGCACACCGCGCTGATCTGCGAGCCGGCGGTCGCTGCCGCCTATGCCATTCTCGATGCCGACGATCCCCTGGGTGCTGCGGCCCTGATGCTCGGCGCCTATCACCGGGAATTGCCGCTCTTCGCGGAAGAGGTCGATCTCCTGTTCGATCTCATCGCCATGCGGCTCGTCACCAGCGTCACCATCTCCGCCGAGCGGCGGCCGCGGGTCGACGGCAATCCCTATCTCAATATCAGCGAGAAGCCCGCCTGGGACATGCTGCGCCGCCTGCGCCGCATCGATCCCCACATCGCGCTCGCCATCCTGCGCCGGGCTTGCGGATTCGAGGTGGCGCCGGGCGCCGCCAGGGCCGCCGACTGGCTCGCCCGCAACCGCGCGGGCCTCAGCCCGCTGCTGGGCCGTCCGCTCTCCAACCACCGCAATGTGCTCGTACCTTTCGGCGATGCGTCGCATCCGGTGGTGAAAGCCGCCGCCGCCATGGATGTCGCGACCTGCGAGACGGCCTGGCAGGCCTTGCGCAAGGCGGAGAATGCCGAGCTCGGCATAGGCCCCTGGGGCGAGAAGCGTGCCGTCTATTCAGGCGAGATGTTCCAGTCGAAGCTGATCCGCGACGTGCGCCGCACCCGCCATCTGGGGCTCGACATCTTCGCCGAGGCGGGGACTCCCGTGTCGACGCCGCTCGCCGGCCGCGTGGCCGATGTGGTCATCGAGCGCGAGCCCTTGGGCTATGGCTGCGCCGTGCTGATCGAGCATGAGCCGGAGCCCGGGGTGCGCTTTGCGAGCCTGTGGGGCCATCTCGCCCATGCAACGGCCGAGCGCCTAGTCAAGGGCCAGCATCTCGCCGCCGGCGAGACGATCGGCGCCCTGGGCGATGCCAGGGAAAACGGCGGCTGGCTGCCGCATCTCCATTTGCAGCTCGCCGCCTATGCGACCGACGATCTCAGCCCCATTCCGGGCGTGGGCGAAGAAGCCTATCTCGATCTCTGGGAGAAGCTCTATCCGCCGGCCTATGATTTCGCGGGTCTGACGCCGGAGACCTTCCATCGCGAGGGCCGCTCGGGCGACGAGATCGTCGCCATCCGCAAGCGGAAGCTGCTGCCCAATCTGAGCATCTCCTTCAAGACGCCGTTGAAGATGGTGCGCGGCGAAGGCCAATGGCTCATGGCCGATGACGGCCGCGCCTATCTCGACTGCTTCAACAATGTCGCGCATCTGGGCCATGCGCATCCTGAGATCGTCGAGGTACAGGCGCGCGAGGCTTCGCGCCTCAACACCAACACCCGCTACCTGCATGACAATATGGTGAGCTACGCCGAGGCCCTGGGTGCCACTTTGCCGGGTGATCTCAAGGTCTGTAGCTTCGTCTGCACCGGCAGCGAGGCCAATGATCTCGCCTTGCGCATGGTTCGGGCGAAGACGCAGGCCGACGATTGGGTCGTCGTCGACTGGGCGTATCATGGTCATCTGGCCGAGCTCATCGATCTGAGCCCCTATAAATACAAGCGCGCCGGCGGCGCGGGCCGCAAAGCCCATGTCTGGGAAGCGCAATTGCCCGACAGCTATCGGGCGCCCGCCGACTGGCCGGCGGCCGAGCATGGCAGGCGTTTCGCCGAAAGCATCGCGCGGCAGGTCGCGGCGATCCGCAAGGCCGGCAAGCGTCCGGCCGCCTTCATCGCCGAATCCGTGCCGAGCTGCGCCGGGCAGATCTTCTTTCCCGCGCAGTATCTGGATGAGGCCTATCGCATCATCCGCACGGCGGGCGGTCTGTGCATCGCCGATGAGGTGCAAGTGGGCATGGGGCGGGTCGGCAGCCATATGTGGGCATTCGAGACGCAAGGCGTCGTGCCCGACATCGTCACCATGGGCAAGCCGATCGGCAATGGCCATCCGCTCGCCGCGCTGGTGACGACGCCCGACGTCGCCGAGGCCTTCGACAACGGCATGGAATATTTCAACACCTTCGGCGGCAATCCGGTGTCTTGCGCCATCGGCCTCAAGGTGCTCGAGATCATTGAACGCGACGGCTTGCGCGACAATGCGAAGGCGATCGGCGATTATCTCGTGGCGCGCTTCCGCGACATGCAGAAGCGCCATGACTGCATCGGCGACGTCCGTGGCATGGGCCTGTTCCTGGGGCTCGACCTGGTCAGGGACCGCTCATCCAAGGCCCATGCGACGGAGCTCGCCAACCGCGTCGTCAATCTGGCGCGCGAAGAAGGGGTGCTGATCGGCACCGACGGGCCCTATGACAATGTCGTCAAGATGCGTCCGGCGATGATCTTTACCCGCCGCGACGCCGATCTCCTCTGCGCCGTGCTCGATCACGCGCTGGCGCGGGCCGCGACCGAGGCCTGAAGCGCCGGCACCAGGCGCCTCACCCACGCCACCTGGCCGTCGTGACCGGCGATCAGGTCCTGGCGTATCTCGATCAGTACGGCATCGAGGCCGCGAGCCTCGCCATGCACCGGAACCGTATAATCGCCTTCGTCGCGGATCTGGTAAGGCTCGTTGGCGACGACGCTGAGGCCGGGCTCCCGCAGCGCCTCGACCAGGGCATGGCCCAGGCGCTCCGCCTTGCGGAACAGGATGCCGGCATGCCAGGGCCGCACGAAGCCTTTGAAGACGGGGGTGAAGCTGTGGACCCCGAAGACGATGGTGGGCGTCCCTTGCGCCTGGCGCCGGTCGAGGAGGCGGGCGACCTCCGTCTGGAACGGCCAATAGAAATTCGCCTCGCGACAGGCGCGCTCCTCGGGGGTCAGCGCCTGATTGCCGGGGATCGCCGTCGTTTCGCTGATCGCCGGGATTGATGTGGGGACGCCTGGCGGCCGGTTGCAGTCGATGAGGAGGCGCGAATAGCCGGAGAGGACGAGCGGCGCGTCGAGCCGCCGCGACAGCTCGCGCGCGATGGGCGCGACGCCGATGTCATAGGCGATATGGCGCTCGAGCTCACTGGTGGCGAGGCCGAGCCGGTCATAGCGCGCCGGAATGTAATTGGAGGCATGCTCGCACAGCAGCACATAGGGCGACGTGCCCTCCGGATTGACCGTCTCGACCGCCGGCGGATCGCTCTCCACGGTGTCGAACTCGCGCTTCAGCATCAGGCCAGCTCCTTCAGCCTGCGCAGGACGGTCGCCGTATCAGTCACCCAGCAATAGCCGCCGAAGGCCTTGAGCGCGGTGTCATGACGCGCCTGCGTGTAGGTGGCGCAGGCGTCCTCGGCGAGCGACACCAGATAGCCGCGATCGGACGCATCGCGCACCGCCATGTCGACGCATTGGTCGGTCACCACGCCGGAGACGATCAGATAGCGGATGCCCAGGTTCTTGAGCACATAGTCGATATTGGTCGAGTTGAAGACGCCGGACGAGGATTTGGGCAGTACGATCTCGTTGTCGATGGGCGCCAGCTCCTTGATCGGCTGGCCCTCGGGCAGTCCCTTCGGCACGAAGATGTTGGAGAGGCGGTGATCGAGGGAGATGTCGCGGCCGTCCTTGGTCAGGGCCTCGATGATCGTGTGCAGGACCTGGATGCCGGAGGCCCGCGCCGCCGCGAGCAGCTTGGCCGCATTGGGAATGGTCGTGGCCTTGAGCCGCTTGAAATAATAATGGTCGGCATCGAGCTCGGGATGCTGCGGGTCGAGCCCCGGCGTGCAGAAAATGGTCTGCAGGTCGACGAAGAGGAGGGCGGTCTCGTCCTTCCTATAAGCGGCATCGCGCGTGATCGTGGCGGGCGTCATGAGTCGCTCTCTGGTTTTCCGCGCGAAAATACCGAACGTCCGCCGGCTTTTCCAGCCTGAATCATTTTCTCAAGCCGCCGATTCAAGGCCTTGAAACGAATCAGCTTTTGACCAGGGGCTTCAGGATCCCGGCGGCGATCTCGAAGGACCGCAGCCGCGCCTCGTGATCATGGATGTGGCCGGTGACGATGAGCTCGTCGGCCTGGGTGAGGTCGAGGAATTCCCGGACACCTGCCGTGACCTTGGCTTCCGTGCCGACGAAGGAATAGACCAGCGCGTGGTCGGCGCCGGCGCGCTCCTGTGGTGCGGCGAAACTGTCGATGTCGTCGATGGGCGGCGGCAGCTGCCCCGGCTGTCCGCGCCTGAGCCGGACGAAGGACTGCTGCAGCGAGGTGAAGATGCGGCGCGCCTCCTGGTCGCTGTCGGCGGCGATGACATTGGCGGCGACGGCGACATAGGGTTTTGTGAGCTGCGGCGACGGCTGGAAGCGCTCGCGGTAGATGGCGATCGCCTGGTGCAGCGCATCGGGAGCGAAATGCGAGGCGAAGGCGAAAGGCAGTCCCAGATGGGCGGCGAGCTGCGCCCCGAAGAGGCTCGAGCCCAGGATCCACAAGGGCACCTTCAGCCCGGCGCCGGGCACCGCGCGGATCTTCTGATTGGGCTCGGGATCGTCGAGATAGATCTGCAGCTCGACGACGTCCTGCGGAAACTGGTCGGCGGCGGTGGCGAGGTCGCGGCGCAGCGCGCGCGAGGTCATCATGTCGGTGCCGGGGGCCCGGCCGAGGCCCAGGTCGATGCGTCCGGGATAGAGCGATTCGAGCGTGCCGAACTGCTCGGCGATCACCAGGGGCGAATGGTTGGGCAGCATGATGCCGGCGGCGCCGACGCGGATGGTCCGGGTGCCGCCCGCCACATGGCCGATCACCACCGCGGTCGCGGCGCTGGCGATGCCGCTCATATTGTGATGCTCGGCGAGCCAATAGCGCTTGTAGCCCCAGTCCTCGGCATGGCGGGCGAGGTCGAGCGTGTTGCGCAGGGCATCGGCGGCGGTGCCACCCTCGATGATGGGCGAAAGGTCGAGAGCCGAGAAAGCGATCATGGCGGGATCCGTGGGAGGCGAGGGAGGAGTGAAGATGGGGACAGGCTCCGCAATCTGCAATGCCGGCGCTGCATGGCTGGGGCTTGAAATTCCCCTTCTCCCGCAAGCGGGAGAAGGGGAAACACTGAGGCGGGTTGTCTCCTATTGCCTCGCCAGGGGGTTTTGCTTTCCCGAGCGGCATGGCAATCTGCCCTCCCGCCTTCCCGCAAGGACAACCATGCCAGCGCCGCAGGACATCATCCTTGGCATCGACCAGGGCACGACCAACACGAAGGTGGTGGCGATCGATGGCGCGGGGCGGATCCTGGGCGAGACCATGCGTCCGATCGCGACGACCGCACCCGAGCCGGGTTTCG
>JBFWNN010000136.1:0-8015 GCA_050251035.1 Parvibaculaceae bacterium | reverse complement strand
GGTCGGCACGCCGGCCTTGTGGAAAGCGAGCATCGCCTCGACATGGGTGCGCATGGATTGCTTCGCCGCCGCTTCCACCGCCTTGGGATCGGTGACGCGCTTGGCTTCCCATTCGGCGATGGTCCAGCCGGCCGGAAGATAGCCGTTGACCGGGTCGTGCGCCGAAGTCTGGTCGGTCACCGCGTCGGGCCTGATGCCGCGCTTCACCATGTCAGGGAGAATCTCCGCCGCATTGCCGAGCACGCCGACCGAGACCGGCTTGCCCGCCTTATGCGAGCGCTCGATGATGGCGAGCGCCTCATCGATGCTGTTTGCCTTCTCGTCGAGATAGCGGGTCCTGAGGCGCATCTCGATGCGCGACGGCTGGCACTCGATGGCGATCATGGAGGCGCCCGCCATGGTGGCGGCGAGCGGCTGCGCGCCGCCCATGCCGCCGAGCCCCGCAGTCAGGAACCATTTGCCCTCGAGCTTGCCGTCATAATGCTTGCGGCCGACCTCGGCGAAGGTCTCATAGGTGCCCTGCACGATGCCTTGCGTGCCGATATAGATCCACGAGCCCGCCGTCATCTGGCCGTACATCATGAGGCCCTTGCGGTCGAGCTCGTTGAAATGGTTCCAGTCGGCCCAATGCGGCACGAGATTGGAATTGGCGATGAGCACGCGCGGCGCATCCTTGTGGGTGCGGAAGATGCCGACCGGCTTGCCCGACTGCACCAGCAGGGTCTCGTCGGCCTCGAGCGCGCGCAAGGACGCGACGATGCGGTCGAAGGCCTCCCAGTTGCGCGCGGCGCGGCCGATGCCGCCATAGACGACGAGCTCCTCGGGCCGCTCGGCGACGCCCGGATCGAGGTTGTTCATCAGCATGCGCAAGGGCGCCTCGGTGAGCCAGCTCTTGGCGCTGATCTCGGGCCCGATGGGGGATTTGATGATGCGGGTGTTGTCGCGGCGGGTGTTCATTCGGGGCAACTCCTACTGGCTGAGCGTTCCGGAAGGTGAGGTCTTGTGGCGGCTGTACAGAGCGTAGCGGCTGGCGGGATAGAGCAGGGTCGCGACCGTCACGACATGGCCTTTGCTCCAGCTGCGGCGATGCAGAGCGAGACAGGGCTCGTTCTCGCCGATGTCGAGCAGAGCGCACTGCTCGGGCGACGGCATGATCGCTTCGACCGTGTGCTCGAGCTCATCGACCGGCACGGAGGCGATGAGATAGGCGGTCGGCGTCACCTTGGCGAAATCCTGCTCGGCGAAATGCGGCGCCGTGAACGGATTGACATAACGCTCCTCGAGCTGCACCGGCACGCCGTTCTCGGTATGCACCGTCACCAGATGGAAGAGTTTTCCCGAAAACTTCATCTCGAATTCTTCCGTCAGGGCCGGCGTCGCCTCGACCGTCCGGAGCGTCTCGACATGGGCGGCATGGGTGTGGCCGCGCTGCGCGATCTCCTCGGCGATGTTGCGCAGCTCGAGCAGGCTCGAGCGCGCCGGCGGCTCCTTGACGAAGGTGCCTACCCCCGGCACGCGCGACAGGAAGCCGTCGGCGGTGAGCTCGCGCAGCGCCCGGTTGGCGGTCATGCGCGAGATGCTGAAATGCTCGACGAGCTCGTTCTCCGACGGCACGCGCGTGCCCGGCGTCCAGGCGCCGGAGCGGATGTGCTCGAGGATATGCTCCTTGACCTTGGCATAGAGGGGCGCAGTCATCAGATAGCGCCCCGCACGATCTCGCCGCCGCGGATCACGGCGGCGCAAGGGTTGAAGCCCAGGGGATAGGCGAGGTCGCCCGGCCGCTCGGCATTCCATAATACGAGATCGGCCTTCATGCCGGGCGCGATCACACCACGGTCCTTCAGGCCGAGGGCGCGCGCCGCATTCGCCGTCACGCCGCGGAGCGCCTCCTCGGGCGTCAGGCCGAAGAGGACGCAGGCCATGTTCATGGTGGCGAGCAGGGAATGGACGGGCGAGGAGCCGGGATTGAGATCGGTCGCGATGGCGATCGGTACCTTGCGCGCCCGCAAGGCGGCCACCGGCGGATGCTGCTTTTCCCGCAGATAATAGAAAGCGCCCGGCAACAGCACGGCGACGGTCCCCGAGCCGGCGATGGCGGCGACGCCCGCCTCGTCGAGATATTCGATGTGATCGACGGAGAGCGCACCATAGCGGGCGGCGAGACTGGCGCCGCCCAGATTGGAGAGCTGCTCGGCATGGAGTTTTACCGGCAGCCCGAGCTTTTTCGCCGCGGCGAAGACGTTCTCCGTCTCGGCGACGGAGAAGGCGATGCCCTCGCAAAAGGCATCGACCGCATCGGCGAGCCCGGCTTCGGCGACCGCGGGCAGGGCCCTGGCGCAGACGAGATCGACATAGGCCGCATGGTCGTCGCGATATTCGGCGGGGAAGGTGTGGGCGCCGAGATAGCTCGTCACGACGGTGACCGGGTGATGTTCGCCCAGCCTGCGGGCCACTCGGAGCATCTTCAATTCGGTCTCGACGTCGAGCCCATAGCCCGACTTGATCTCGATCGTGGTGACGCCTTCGACGAGCAGGCTTTGGAGCCGCAGCGCCGCCGATCGCGCAAGCTCATCCTCGCCCGCCTGGCGCGTGGCGCGCACGGTGGAGAGAATGCCGCCGCCCGCCTTGGCGATGTCGGCATAAGCGACGCCATTGAGGCGCTGCTCGAACTCGTTGGCGCGGTTGCCGCCATAGATGAGATGGGTGTGGCAGTCGATGAGCCCCGGGGTGAGGAGCCGCCCGCCGCAGTCGACGTCCTGGCCGGCCTCGGCATTGGGCGCATCCCGGCGTGCTCCGGCCCAGGCGATGCGGCCATCTTCCACGAGGACGGCACCGTCGGCGATCAGCCCATAGGGCCGGCCTTCGGCCATGGTCGCGAGAGTGAGGTTGGAAAAAAGCATCGAAACCACTTGTATAAGGTTGTATATACAGTATACTGGAAAGATGGAACAGCGCAAGTTGAAATTCGCCGCCGCTCTCCTGCCCGACGGCTGGGCAGAGGACGTCACCCTCACACTCGACGCTCACGGGATGATCGAGACGATCGCGACCGGCAGGGCCGACCCGAAAGCCAAGAGCTTGAAAGGCATCGCCATTCCGGCGGTCCCGAATGTCCATTCGCATGCCCATCAGCGCCTCATGGCCGGGCTTGCGGAGGTCGCGGGCCCCGGCGCCGATTCCTTCTGGACCTGGCGCGAAGTGATGTATGGGTTCGCCCTCAAGCTCGGTCCGGAGGATCTTCAGGCGGTCGCGACACAGCTTTATGTCGAGATGCTGAAGAGCGGCTCGACCGTCGTCGGCGAGTTCCAGTATCTGCACCACCAGCCGGACGGCACGCCCTATGACGAGCCGGCCGAGCTCTCGCTGCGCTGTCACGCCGCGGCCGAAGATGCCGGCATCGCCATCACCCTGCTGCCGACGCTCTATGCCTATGGCGGCTTCGGCGGCCAGCCGCCCGCCCAGGGCCAGCGGCGCTTCATCAATGACGAGACCCGCTATCTGAAGATCCTCGAAAGCCTCGACAGAGCGAGCAAGGCCAATGCCCTGAGCCGGCTCGGCATCTCGCCCCATTCCTTGCGGGCGGTGACCAAGGAGCTGCTCACCGACGTCATTGCCGGCCTCGACCGCCTGGGCCGGACGGCGGCGCCCATCCATATCCATGTCGCCGAGCAGACCAAGGAAGTCGACGACTGCCTGGCCTGGTCGGGCGGCACGCGGCCGGTCGAATATCTCATCGACAATTTCGCGCTGTCCAGCCGCTGGTGCGGCATCCACGCCACCCATATGACGGCGGACGAGATCGAGCGCATGGCGCGCTCCGGTATGATCGCAGGGCTCTGCCCCACGACCGAAGCCAATCTCGGCGACGGCATCTTCCCGGCCGACCGCTTCCTCAAAGCGCAAGGCGCCATCGCCATCGGCTCCGACAGCCATATCAGCGTAAGCCCCGCCGAGGACCTGCGGGTCCTCGAATATTCGCAGCGTCTCAGGGACCGCACCCGCAACGCGCTGGCTTCCGGGCCTGGCAAATCCACCGGCCGCACGCTGCTCGACGCCGCGCTCAAGGGCGGCGCCACCTCCATGGCGCAGCCGGTCGGCGCGCTGGCGCCGGGCTATCGCGCCGACATCGCCGTGCTCGACGACGAGCACCCGGCGCTCATCGGCCGGTCGGGGGATCAGGTTCTCGACAGCTGGATCTTTTCCGGCGGCAACCCTTGCGTCCGCGACGTCTTCGTCGCCGGCCGGCAAGTAGTCGAGGATCGCCGCCACATCAAGGAAGAGACGACCCTCAAGAATTTCCGCGCCGCGGTGAAGCGGCTCACAGCATAGGTACAGTCATGAGCATCCGTATCGGCGAAAGGCCGCTCACTCTCGATCACATCCGCCAGGCGCTGGCCGGGCCCATCACCGTCGAGCTCACCGACACGGCGCGCGCCGCGATCGCGCGCAGCTCCGAGACGGTGACGCGGCTCCTCACCACCGGCGATGCGATCTATGGCGTCAATACCGGCTTCGGCAAGCTCGCCAAGCAGCGCATCGCCGCAGCCGATCTCTCGGCCCTGCAGCTCAATATCGTGCGCTCGCATGCGGCAGGCGTGGGCGCGCCGCTCGATGCGGCGGTGGTGCGCACCATTCTCCTGCTCAAGATCAACGCGCTGTCGCAAGGCGCGTCCGGCATCAGCGTCACCGCCATGGAAACGCTGGTCGCCCTCCTCAACCAGGACATATTGCCGGTGATCCCGGGCCAGGGATCGGTCGGCGCCTCGGGCGACCTGGCGCCGCTCGCGCATCTGAGCCTGGTGCTGATCGGCGAAGGTGAGGCCTTCGTGCACGGCAAACGCGTCACTGGCCGTGATGCGCTGCGGGCGGCCGGTCTCCTTCCGGTGCCGCTCGGGCCCAAGGAAGGCCTCGCCCTCCTCAACGGCACGCAGGTCTCGACCGCGCTCGCTCTGTCCGGCCTCATCGCCGCCGAGCGCAATGCCGCGAGCGCGATCCTCGCCGGCGCATTGTCGGTCGACGCCGTCATGGGATCGGACACGCCGTTCGATCCGCGCATCCATGCGCTTCGTCCGCATCCCGGCCAGCAGCTCGCGGCCCGGCATTATCGCCGCCTCATGGAAGGCAGCGGCATTCGCGCCTCACATGTGACCGGCGACGACCGCGTGCAGGATCCCTATTCCTTCCGCTGCCAGCCGCAAGTGATGGGCGCGGCGCTCGATCTCCTCGCCAATGCGGCGCGCACGCTCGTCATCGAAGCCAATGGCGTGTCCGACAATCCGCTGGTCTTCGCCGAGGACGGCGCGGTGCTGTCGGGCGGCAATTTCCACGCCGAGCCGGTGGCCTTCGCGGCCGACATCATCGCGCTTGCCGTCGCCGAGACGGGCTCGATCAGCGAAAGGCGCATCGCCGCGCTCATCGACCCGACGATCTCGCTCCTGCCGCCCTTCCTCATCCGCAATCCCGGCCTCAATTCGGGCTTCATGATCCCGCAATGCACCGCAGCGGCGCTGATGAGCGAGAACAAGCAGCTGGCGCATCCCGCCAGCGTCGACAGCGTGCCGACTTCGGCCAACCAGGAAGACCATGTCAGCATGGCGACGCATGGCGCGCGAAGGCTCGGCCCCATGAACGCCAATCTCGCCCGCATCGTCGCCATCGAACTGCTCGCCGCCGCCGAAGGCATCGACTTCCGCCGGCCGCTCACCTCCTCGAAAGCGCTGGAGGAGACCTATGCGCTCATCCGCGAGAAGGCCGCATCGCGCGAGACCGACCGCGAGTTTGCGAGCGATATCGAAGCCGTGGCGCAGATGGTCGAGGCCGGCGCGTTCGCGGGCTTCGTGCCGGATCTCCTGACCGAGCTCGGTGTCGCCTGACGGCGCACCTTCTCTGATCCCGGCACTTGCATAATGCCAAAAATGTAACTACATTTCTGGCATGACGGCAACGGCCCGCTTCGAGTGGGACGAGAACAAGAACCGGGCCAATCAGAGAAAACACGGTGTGAGCTTCGAGGAAGCTGCCCAGGTGTTTCTCGACCCGTTGCATGTCTCAGTCCAGGACCGCACCGAGGACGGTGAACTGCGCTGGCGGACCTGCGGGCTGACGGCCGGATTCGTGCTTCTGGTGGTCGCGCATACGGCCATCGAGCATGACGAAGATGGGCAGGCGGTGGAGGTAATCAGGATTATCTCGGCGCGACGTGCCGACCGAAAGGAAAGGCGACGTTATGAAGAAGAAAATGGTTAGCTACACTCGTGAAACCCTGCCGCCCCTGACAGATGAGCAGCGTGGCAGTCTCAAGGCGCTCGCAGCGCGGCCGGATAACGAAATCGACTACAGCGATATTCCGCCGCTCAGCGATGAGCTGTGGAAGAAGGCAGTGCGTGGGCGCTTCTACAAGCCGGTGAAGTGTCAGATCACGGCACGAGTGGATGCCGATGTCCTGGACTGGCTGCGGAGCCAGGGAAAGGGCTATCAATCGCGCATCAATGCGATCTTGCGCCGGGAAATGCTCAAATCGCTCAAGTGAGCTGTATTCTTCTCATGACGACCGAGTGACGGGGTCTTGCACCGGAACTCTGTCGAGAAAACCCAGCAATGCGCGATTGAACAGGGCCGGCCGCTGCAGCGGCGCGAAATGGCTCACGCCCGCGAGGCGGATCAGCTCGGCGCCGGGAATGCTGCGCGCCAGGTATTCGGCATGCTCGGGCTTGATGAATTCGTCATGCTCGCTCTGCGCGATGGCGACCGGCACGGTGATCCGGCCGAGGTCGGCCGCGCTATAATTGGGCTCGGTCTTCATCATGAGGCCGACCGCCGCGACGAAAGCGTCGAAATCTCCGGGCGTCGCCGAGAGGCGCGCATAGTCCTTGGCATGGCGGCTGAAACAGCGGTCCATCGTCGGCGTTGCGACAAAATCCTTCGTGCCGCTCGGGTCCATGTTGCAGGCGAAGAAGAACACATCCTTCACGCGTTCAGGCGTTTTCATGGCGAGGACGAGCGCGATGCAGGCGCCGTCGCTCCAGCCCACGAAAGCGCTCCTGTCGATGGCAAGGGTGTCCATCACCGCGAGGACGTCGGAGGCCATCAATTCATAAGTGTAAGGGCGATCGTCGCGGGTCGAGCGGCCATGGCCGCGGCTGTCGATGAGGATCACCTGGTAAGAGGCCGCCAGCAAGGCGTGAAGCTGATAGGCCCAGTTGCCGCTGTGACCCAATCCGCCATGCAGCAGGATCACCGGCGGCCCTTCGCCATAGCTCGCATGCCAGATGCGCGCACCTTCATGCGCAACATGGCCGTCGCTTCGGGCCGCGGGCAGCGGCGGTGCGCCATAGCGTTCGAAAATCACGAGATCGTCGTCTGCAAAACCCATGCGGGCTCAGCTCGCTTTGCGCTTGCGGAACATCGCGACATTGAAGCGCGTGGCGCAGCGCTTGCCACAAAAGCGCTGGCGGCCCGATTTCGAGCGGTCGATGAAGATTTCCTCGCAGGGCTGCGACTCGCACCGGCGCAGGCGCTCGGGACCAAGCTCGGCGACGAGATCGGCCAGACCCCGCGTGACCACTGCCTCGACATGCTGCACCGGCTGCAATTGCGGCGACGGGACGAAGATCACGCGGAAGGTGCCTTCATCCGCGACGGGATGCGCGATCCACGGCCAGTGCATGAGCTTGTGATCGAGATGGCGGGTCAGATCCGCGAGGGGAAGCTCGCCGGCAATGAAGCGGGTAACGACGCCCCGCATGTCGTCGCGATAGAGCTGGAGGCGGCGCGCCATCTTGCCCCAGTCGAGATCCCAATCCATCTCGCACCACTCGCTCAGGAAAACCCGGGCATGCTCGGGATTGGCGAAGAGATCGACGACAGGACGCACCGGGTCATAAGTGTTGACGAAGGCGAGCGCGAAGGCCTTGGGGTCATGATCCGTTCTCACCCAGGCCGGGCCGTGGAGTGTAATATCGTTTTCCATTTTACAAGCTTACAACAATCAAGTAAGCGTCTATCTTTAATATACA
>JBFWNN010000135.1:0-8159 GCA_050251035.1 Parvibaculaceae bacterium | reverse complement strand
AGCGCGCCGTCATCGCCATGGCGATGGTGGGCGGACCCAAGCTCTTGCTCGCCGACGAGCCGACGACGGCGCTCGACGTCACCATCCAGGACCAGATCCTGTCTTTGCTCATGGAGCTGCAGCGCGAGACCGGCATGGCGATCATCCTCGTCTCGCACGACATGAGCGTGATCTCGGAATCCTGCGACCGCGTCGCCGTCATGTATGCCGGCAACATCGTCGAGACCGGCAGCACCGCCGACATCTTCCGGCGCCCGGCCCATCCCTACACCCATGGCCTCTTACGCTCGATCCCGCATGCGCATGGCAAGGTGGGCAAGCTCGCCTCGATCCCCGGCCAGCCGCCCGATCTCGCCAGGCTGCCGGCCGGCTGCCCCTTCGCCGAGCGCTGCGCCGTCGCCAGCGCCGAATGCCGCACCCATCCGATCGCGCTCAGGCCCATCGCCGGCGATCACCAGACGGCCTGCCTCTACCCTGAGCGCGTCGCCGAGCTCGACCGGAGGCTCGCCTCATGAGCGCCGTCCCGACGCTCGCGGTCGATGATGTGGTGGTCGAATTCGCCAAGCCGCGCAGCCTCGCCGATGTCATCACCGGCCGGAAGCCGCGCGCGGTGCGCGCCGTCGACGGCGTGTCCTTCGCCGTCCATCCGGGCGAGACTTTGGGACTCGTTGGCGAATCGGGCAGCGGGAAATCGACCATCGGCCGCGCCATTCTCGGCCTCAACACGCCGGTCAAAGGCCAGATCAGCTTCGAGGGCAAGCTCATCGTCTCACGCGCGCATCTGCGCCGGCGCATGCAGATGGTATTCCAGGACCCCTATTCCTCGCTCAATCCGCGTCTCACCATCGGCAGCGCCATTGCCGAGGTGCTGAGCTTCCACGAGATCGTCGCCAAGGCCGATGTGCCGCGCGAAGTCGGGCGCCTCCTGGCGCTCGTCGGCCTGCCCGGGGCGATGGCCGAGCGCCGGCCACGCGAATTGTCGGGCGGGCAGCGCCAGCGCGCCGGTCTCGCCCGGGCGCTGGCGGTGAGGCCCGTGTTCCTGGTGCTCGACGAGCCGGTCGCGGCGCTCGACGTGTCGATCCAGGCGCAGATCCTCAATCTCCTCTCGGATCTCCGCCAGGAGCTTGGCCTCACCATGCTGTTCATCGCCCATGAATTGGGCGTGGTGCGCCACATGTCGGACCGCATCGCCGTCATGTATCTCGGCCAGATCATGGAGATCGGCCCGGCGGAAGCCATATTCGAGAATGCCCGCCATCCCTATACGCAGGCGCTCTTACGCGCGGTGCCGAAGTTGGAGCTGGTCAAGCGTCAGCGCAAGCCCGTGACCCAGGGCGACATACCGAGCCCGCTCAACATTCCGACCGGCTGCCGCTTCCGCACGCGCTGCGCCATGGCGCAGGAGATCTGCACGACCGAGCCGCCGCAGGTCGCGGTCGGCCAAGGCCACATGTCACGCTGTCATTTCGCACTTGAAGGAGGAAAGGCTCATGAGTGAACTCGACCAGGCGATCCAGAATATCCTCGACGATCACGTGAAGCGCGGCGTCGTCGGCATATCGCTCGCCGTCGGGCGGCCAGGCAAGGAAATCGCCCTCTATCAGAGCGGCCTCGCCGACAAGTTCAAGAAGACGCCGATGCGCGGCGACCATCTGTTCCGCATCGCGAGCTGCACCAAGAGCTTCATCGCCACCGGGCTCCATCTCCTGGTTGAGGACGGCAAGGTCGATCTCGACGAGCCGATCACCCGCTGGTTCCCGAAGATCCCCAAGGCCGACAAGATGCCGGTGCGCATCCTGCTCAACCACAGGAGCGGCCTGCCCGATTTCGAGACCTCGATGCCGATGATCTCGGACAAGGTGTGGACCGGCGAGGAGATCGTCGACTTCGCCTTCAAGCATGGCGTGCAGAAGGAGCCTTGGCACGGCATGGAATATTCGAACACCGGCTATGTGCTGTCGGGCCTCATCATCGCGCATGAGACCGGCAAGCCCTATTCCGATCATCTGCGCCGGCGCATCTTCACGCCGCTCGGCATGAAGGACACCTGGGTCGGAACCGACGAAAACTTCCCGCTGGCGCGCGAGGCGCGCGGCTATATGCACAATGACGACGACGACAAGCCGCAATGGGACGTGAGCGGCGCCGGCGACCCGGTCGACGGCGTGTGGGATTCGACCGAATGGTTCCCGCTGTCGGGCGCCAATGCGGCCGGCGACATGGTGTCGACGCCGCGCGACGTGGTGACGTTCCTCAACGCCGTGTTCGAGGGCCGCGTGCTCGGACCCAGGCAGCTCGCCGAGATGAAGGACAATATCAAGCCGGCGCAGTTCCCGGGATCGAATACCGTCGCCAACGGCCATGGCTTCCTGGTCATGCGCTATGGCGATATCGACGCGAAGGGCCATCTCGGCCAGATCCCCGGCCACACCAGCATCATGGGCCGCGACGAGAAGACCGGCACCACCATCATGCTGATCCAGAATTCCGGGGCCGGTGATTTCGAGTCCTTCTATCTCAAAGGCATCAACGAGCCGGCGGGCAAGATCTTCCATGCGGTGCGCGACCACGGCTGAAACTTGTCAAAATGGGACAGTTCACGACGCATGGAGGAATCTAGCGGGCTTCGGCGTATAAGAGGGCTATGGCCCGCCATCCTGCCGAAGCCCCGGACACGCCCGCCACGTCTGGAGGCCGCAACATCGTCATCCTGTCGGATGGCACCGGCCAGCGCGGCGGCGTGTTCTTCGACGAGGCGCGCACCAACATCTACAAGCTCTACCGCGCCACGCGCATCGGCCCCGATTCGACGATCGATCCCGCAGAGCAGATCGCCTTCTACGATCCCGGGCTGGGCACGGGGCGGTCGCCCGACGGCTCGCCGATCACCTGGTTCCGTACGTTCTACAACTACCTGAGCCAGGCAACGGGGCTCGGCCTCACCCACAATATCGTCGACTGCTATGCGGCGCTCATAAGGTTGTGGCGTCCCGGCGACCGTATCTATCTCTTCGGCTTCAGCCGCGGTGCCTATACGGTGCGCTGCCTCGCCGCCGTCATCGCCTATTGCGGCATTCCGACCAGGGACGACGGGCAAGAGCTCAAACGCGACGAGGCCACCAGCCTGCGCATCGCCCGCACAGCGGTCAAGTCGGTCTATCAGCATGTGAGCTCGCATCGCGACGCCCTCTACCAGGCGCAGCGCCAGGCGCTGGCGTTGGAATTCCGTGAGCGCTTCGGCTCCGGCAATGCCGAGACGCCCAATACCTTTCCTTTCTTCGTCGGCGTCTTCGACACGGTGGCCGCGCTTGCCAATCGCGGCGCGCTCGTCGTCGTCTCGGGCCTCGTCATCGCCGGCATCGCCGGCGCCGGCCTTCTCCTCAGCCGTCTCACGAGCGAGAGCTTCGGCTATTGGGCCTTCTGGCTCGCCGTCGTCCTCGCCTCATTGCTGGTTGCGCTCTATGTCGCGACGCATCTCAAATTCGCCTTCGGCTTGCCGGGCTTTCGCTGGTGGGAGACGGTCCATCTCACCTCGTTCAAGCAGAAATTCTACGACACGCTGCTCAATCCGAATGTGCCCTATGCGCGCCATGCCATCTCGATCGACGAGCGGCGCGCCGATTTCCAGCGCGTGCCCTGGGGCAACCGGGCGAGCGACCTCGGCGCGCGCGCCGGCGTCGCACGCTTCGTCCAATTGTGGTTCGCCGGCAACCATGCCGATATCGGCGGCGGCTATCCGGAGGCGGAAGCGCGCCTCTCCGACATCGCGCTCAAATGGATGGCCGACGAGGCGACGGCGCTCGGCGATGAAAGCCTGAAGATCGACGCGAGCGTCCTCGGTCTTTCGCCGGCCAGCGACGGCAAGCAGCATGATGCGACGCGGAGCCTTCTGTTCAGGCTCGCCGGCACATCCGACCGCCGTCTGGTGAGCAAAGCCGTCACGCACGCGTCGGTCGCGGAACGCTTCGCCATCGCGTCACCGGGCGTGCTGCAGCATGACGTCACCGCGCTTTACCGGCCCGAGCCGCTGCGCCGCCATCCGCAGTTCAGCGACTACTATCGCGACGTGCCCTTGCCCTACATGACCTGCCGGCAAAGGCTGCGGCGCCAGTATCGCCGCCGGCGCGGCCTTGATCTTCATGAGACGGAGGATGGAACCATGAGCAGCGAAAGAACCCTCTCGTGCCTCGGCCTCGTTTGCCTTCTCCTGGGAGTGCTGGGCGGCGGCGGGATCGTCGTCGGCCAGTGCATCCACTGGCTCATGACCGGCCTGTGGACGAGCCTGCCGCTCGATCATGCGCTGGGCGGCGTCCTGCGTTCGATCGGCGCCGGCTGGGTGGGCCTGCAGATCATCTTCGCCTGGATTCTCAAGCTGCCCCTGGCGCTGGTCGTGCTGCTGGTCGGACTTTTCCTGTTCTGGGGACTCGGCGCCATCGCCGCCGAGCAATATCGCAAGCGCATCGGCAAGACGACGCCGGACCAGACGCTCGCCTGAACGGCCGGCATCAGGACAAGCTTGACTCCCCGGCGAAAGCGGGCTGTATTTGTGGATACAATAATACAGGAGAGGAACTGGTGCCCCAGTTCGTTGCGCCTGCGCCCGCGACCGCCGAGCAGGAAGCCTACCTCCATCTGCATTCCGCCATCCGTTTCGGCCGCTATCGGGCCGGCGACCGGCTGATCCCGGAAGATATCGCGGCCGAGCTCGGCATGAGCCGCATGCCGGTCAGGGAAGCTTTCCAGCGGCTCGCGGCGGAAGGCCTCGTGGTCGTCAGGCCCAATCGCGGCTGTATCGTCGCCGGCCTGTCGCTCGATGAGATCTACGAGACCTTCGAGATCCGCTCGGTGCTGGAAGGTCTCGCCGTCCGCCTGGCGATGCCGCGGATCGATGGCGAGGTCCTGGTCGAGCTCGAGCGCCTTCTCGACAAAATGGAGAGGAGCGGGCGCGCCGGCAGCGCCGACTGGGTGACACAGCACCAGGATTTCCACAATTACGTCTGCGCGCTGAGCGGCCGCCCGAAGCTCAACCGCCAGATCGACGCCCTGCATGTCACGATCGAGCCCTATTTGCGCATCTGGTTCGACTATGCCGCGAAGCCGCTCAGCGCCGAGCAGGAGCACCGCATCGTCATCGACGCCTTGCGCAGCGGCGATGCCGATCACGCCGAGATCGTGATGCGCAAGCATATTCTCGGCACCGCACCGGTGCTGGCCGAGTTCGCCAGCAAGAAAGACACTCACCGACACAAACAGAACTCAGGGAGAACATGATGAAGATCGTATCGACGACGTGCCTGATCTTCGGGCTCGCGGTGGCGGCGCTGTCGCCTGCCGCGGCCCAGGAGAAGATCACCATCGCGACGGAGGGCGCCTACGCCCCCTGGAACTTCACCACCGCCGACGGCAAGCCCGACGGCATGGAAGTCGAGCTGGCGCTCAATCTCTGCGGCCGCATGAAGATCGAATGCACCGTGGTGACGCAGGATTGGGACGGTCTCATCCCGGCGCTCACCGTCGGCAAGTTCGACGTGATCATGGCGAGCATGTACATCACCGACAAGCGGCTCGAGGTCATCGATTTCACGCAAGCCTATGCCATCGATCCGGCGGGCTTCGCCGTCGCCAAGGACAGTCCGCTCGCCGGGCTTGCGGCCGAGAAGATATCGCTCGCCGACGAGGCCAAGGCCAAGACCGTGATCGAGCAGATGAAGCCCATGCTCAAGGGCAAGGTGATCGGCGTGCAGGCCTCGACCCTCAATCTCGAATTCGTGAAAACCTATTTCGCCGACACGGTCGAGATCCGCGAATACAAGACCACCGAGCAGCATGACCTCGATCTCGCCGCCGGGCGCATCGACGGCATCTTCGCCCAGCAGACGGTGCTCGCCGCGACGCTCGCCAAACCGGAATTCGCCGGTTTCGCGGTTGCCGGCCCCGGCTTCTTTGCCGGCACGTTCGGCCGCGGCACGGGTGCCGGTCTGCGCAAGGAAGATACGGCCCTCAAGGACAAGCTCAACAAGGCCATTGACGAGGCGATTGCCGATGGCACGATCAAGACGCTGTCGCTCAAATGGCTGAAAGCGGACGTGACGCCGGCGAAGTGAGCTTCGCGTCAGGTCTGGAACCTGCATGTGGGATGGATTAGGGCTGCTCGGCTTCGGCGATGACGGCTGGGCCTGGGCCTTGCTCAAGGCTGCTTGCGTCACCTTGGCCCTGTCGGCTGCGGGCTTCGCGCTGGGCGCCGTTCTCGGCGCCCTCGCGGCGGCGGCGCGAGTGAGCGCGCGACGCTGGCTCAGCGCGCCTGCCGATGTCTATACCACCGTGTTCCGGGGCGTCCCCGACCTTCTTACCATCTACTTCCTCTATTTCGGCGGCAGCGTCGCACTCACCGCTCTCGCTCACGGCTTCGGCGCCCAAGGCTTCTTCGGGCTGCCGGCCTTCGCCACGGGCACGCTGGCGCTCGGCATCATCTCGGGCGCCTATCAGGCGGAGGTCTATCGCGGCGCCTATCTCGCCGTCGAAGCGGGCCAGTTCGATTCGGCTCAGGCTTTCGGCATGACGCGCCGCCTCATGCTCCGGCGCATCATCGTGCCGCAGCTCCTGCGCAACGCCATTCCGGGCCTCGGCAATGTGTGGCAGCTGGTGCTCAAGGATTCGGCGCTGATCTCGGTGATCGGACTCGTCGAATTGATGCGCCAGGCGCAGATCGGCGCCGGCTCGACGCGCCAGCCTTTCATCTTCTACATCGCGGCGGCAGCCCTCTATTTCGCCATCGCCGCCGCCACCTCCGTGTTCTTCACCAGAGCCGAGCGCCTGACGGGGCGCGGCTTCCGGAGAGGCTGATGGACGTCAGCTTCTTCTCCGAGATCGTCCCCAGGCTCCTGGCCGGCCTGCCGCTCACCCTGCAGCTTGCCGGATTCTCGATCCTGTTCGGCGCCGTCCTCGCTTGCACTCTGGCTCTGGCGCGCCGGCTCGAGATCAGGGCGATCGACTGGCCGATCCGGAGCTTCGTCGCGCTCTTCCGCGGCACGCCGCTCCTCGTGCAGATCTTCCTCATTTATTACGGGCTCGGCCAGTTCCGTCCCTCGCTGCAAGCCTTGGGCCTGTGGGGGCTGTTCCGCGAGCCCTATTGGTGCGCCATCCTGGCGCTCACCCTCAACACCGCCGCCTATGGCAGCGAGATCATCCGCGGCGGCCTGCAGTCGGTGCCCAAGGGCCAGGTGGAAGCGGCACAGGCCGCCGGAATGTCGCCCGTCCTGGTGCTCAGGCGCATCATCCTGCCCGTCGCCTTGCGCCAGGCACTGCCGGCCTATGGCAACGAGATCATCCTGATGGTCAAAGGAACATCGCTCGCCTCGATCATCACGCTCATGGAGATCACCGGCATCGCCCATGGCATCATTTCGCAGACCTATCGCGCCATCGAAGTCTTCGCCTGCGCCGGCGCCATCTATCTGGCGCTCAACTTCCTCATCACCCGCGCCCTCAAACTGATCGAGCATCACCTGTCGCGACATCTGCGGCCGGTATCTGCCACATAGGATCAGCCGGCTCGCTCACGGAATCCTCAGGAGGAATATCGCGCTCATGAGAATGCCTATCCCTATCACGAGGCCGCGTATGACCGTGCGGGGAACGATGCGGGCGAGGGGCGCGCCCAGATATCCGCCGACGGTCGCAGCCAGCATCATCACGGCGGCCTGTGGCCAGGCGACAAGCCCCGCCAGGGAGAATGTCACCACCGAGACCACCGAAAGCACGAATGAGAGGCCGTTCTTGAGCCCATTCATCGTGTTCAGGTCCCGCATCCCCCATAGCGAGAACAAGGCGAGCAGGACGATCCCCAGCCCGCCGTTGAAATAGCCGCCATAAATCGACACGAGCAGCGTTCCGGCAGGTCCTTCCGGCTTGCCGATGCGATGGCGTTGAATCCAGGCCTGGATGCGATCTCCGAAAGCAAAGGCGAGCGTCGCCGCGGCGAGCAGAAAGGGCACCATGACGGAGAAGGCTTCGTTCGACGACACGAGCAGGAGCGCAGAACCCATCAGGCCGCCAACCGCCGTGAAAACGACGATCCGCAACAACCGCTTGCCGTCATAGGCGGCAATTTCGTTCTTGAAGCCGATCGCGCCCCCGAGATAACCCGGAAACACGGCTAT
>JBFWNN010000134.1:0-8205 GCA_050251035.1 Parvibaculaceae bacterium | reverse complement strand
ACAGGGGTGGGCGGTGGAGCATTACGACATGCTGGTCATCGGCAGCGGTCCGTCGGGGCGGCGTGCTGCGGTGCAGTCGGCGAAGCTCGGCAAATCGGTGCTGGTGGTCGACAAGGGGCGCAGGCTCGGCGGCGTCTCGGTGCATACGGGAACGATTCCGTCCAAGACGCTGCGCGAGACCGTGCTCAATCTCTCGGGCTGGCGCGAGCGCGGCTTCTACGGGCGCGGCTACCGCGTGAAGCAGGATATCTCGGTCGGCGATCTCATCCAGCGCCTGCACAAGACGCTCGACCATGAGGTCGAGGTTTTGCAGCACCAGTTCATGCGCAACATGGTGAAGAGCATCCGCGCCGAAGCGAAATTCATCGACCCGCACCGCGTGAGCCTCACAACCGAAACCGGCGAGCACAGCGAAGCCTCCTTCGCCCATGCGCTGGTCGCGGTCGGCACCAGGCCTTACCGTCCGGCGGACGTGCCCTTCGACAAGACGCGCATCTTCGACAGCGATGAGATGCTCGAACTCAACCGGCTGCCGCGCACCCTCACCGTCATCGGCGGCGGCGTCATCGGCGTCGAATATGCGACAATCTTCTCGGCGCTCGATGTGCCGGTGACGCTGGTCGAGCCGCGCAATACCATCCTCGATTTCGTCGACCGGGAGATCGTCGACGACTTCATCCACCAGATGCGCGACCGCGGCATGACGGTCCGCCTCGGCAGCGCGGTGAAGGCGATCGTGTCCACGGCCGATCATGCCGAAGTGACGCTCGCCGACGGACGCTCGATCCGCTCGGAGATCGTCCTCTATGCGGCGGGGCGCACCGGCAATGTCGCAAGCCTGGGGCTCGATGGCATCGGCATCGAGGTCGACAATCGCGGGCGCATCAAGGTCGATCCGCAGACCTTCCAGACCAATCTTCCCAACATCTATGCGGCGGGCGACGTCATCGGTTTTCCGAGCCTCGCCTCGACATCGATGGAGCAGGGCCGCGTCGCTGCCTGCCATGCCTTCGGCATCACGCTGCCGCCGCCGCCCGAATCCTTTCCCTATGGCATCTATGCGGTGCCGGAAATCTCGACCGTCGGCCTCTCGGAAGAACAGGTGCGCGACAGCGGCATGGCCTATGAGATCGGCGTGGCGCGCTTCCGCGAGACGTCGCGCGGCCACATCATGGGCGTCAATTCGGGCTTCCTCAAACTGCTGTTCGCGATCGAGACGCGGCGGCTGCTCGGCGCGCATATCGTGGGCGAAGGTGCCACCGAGCTCATCCATATCGGCCAGGCCGTCATCAATCTCGGCGGCACGGTGGATTTCTTCGTCAACAATACCTTCAACTATCCGACGCTCGCCGAGGCCTACAAGATCGCAGGCCTCGATGCGTGGAACCGGATGGGGCAGGGCGGCTAGAACAGCCCGACGATCCTTCCCTTGCCGTCGAGGCCAATGACCTCGGCCGACGGCACCTTGGGCAGGCCGGGCATGGTCATGATGTCTCCGCAGATGACCACGATGAATTCGGCGCCGGCGGAAAGCCTCACCTCGCGGATCGGCACGACATGGTTCGTCGGTGCGCCCTTGAGGTTCGGATCGGTGGAGAAGGAATATTGCGTCTTCGCCATGCAGATGGGGAATTTGCCGTAGCCCTGCTGCTCATAGAGCTTGAACTGGTCGCGCACCGCCTTGTCGGCGACGATGTCATCGGCCCGGTAGATCTCGCGGGCGATGGTGCGCACCTTCTCCCAGAGGGGGATGTCGTCATTGTAGATTGGGTGGAACTGCGCCGTGCCCTTGTCGGCAAGCTCCGCCACGTGCTTTGCCAAGGCCTCGGTGCCCTTGCCGCCTTCCGCCCAGTGGGTGCATTTGAAAGCTTCGACGCCGTGCTCGCGGCAGAAGCTGCGGATCGCCTCGACCTCATTGTCGGTGTCGGAGATGAAGTGGTTGACGGCGACGGCGATCGGCACGCCGAACTTCTTCACATTCTCGATATGGCGGCCGAGATTGGCGAGGCCCTTCTTCACCGCCTCGACATTCTCCTTCTTGAGATCGTCCTTGGCGACGCCGCCATGCATCTTGAGGGCGCGCACGGTGGCGACGATGACGGTCGCCGCCGGATGCAATCCTGCCTTGCGGCATTTGATGTCGAAGAATTTCTCGGCACCGAGATCGGCGCCGAAGCCCGCTTCGGTGACGACATAGTCGGCGAGCTTGAGCGCCGCCTTGGTGGCCATCACCGAATTGCAGCCATGGGCGATATTGGCGAAGGGGCCGCCATGGACGAAGGCCGGATTGTTCTCGAGCGTCTGCACGAGATTGGGGAGGAGCGCGTCCTTGAGCAGGACGGTCATGGCGCCCGCCGCCTTGAGGTCCTTGGCGAGCACCTGGCCCTTGTCGCGCTTGTGGCCGATGACGATCTGGCCGATGCGGCGCTCCAAATCCTCGATCGAGGTCGAGAGGCAGAGGATAGCCATGATCTCGGAAGCGACGGTGATGTCGAAGCCCGCCTCGCGCGGATAGCCATTGGCGACGCCGCCGAGCGAACAGACGATCTCGCGGAGCGCGCGGTCGTTCATGTCCATAACCCGGCGCCAGGAGACGCGGCGCGTATCGATGCCGAGCTCGTTGCCCCAGTAGATGTGGTTGTCGATCATCGCCGAGAGCAGATTGTGGGCGGAGGTGATGGCGTGGAAATCGCCGGTGAAATGAAGGTTGATGTCCTCCATCGGCACGATCTGGGCATAGCCGCCGCCGGCCGCACCACCCTTCATGCCGAAACAGGGGCCGAGCGAAGGCTCGCGCAGGCAGATCATCGCCTTCTTGCCGATGCGGTTGAGGCCGTCGCCGAGGCCGACCGTGGTGGTGGTCTTGCCTTCGCCCGCCGGAGTCGGATTGATGGCGGTGACGAGGATGAGCTTGCCGTCCTTCTTCTTGTCGAGGCCGGCGACGAAATCGAGGCCGATCTTCGCCTTGGTATGACCGTAGGGGATGAGATCCTCGGCCGGTATGCCGAGCTTCTTGCCGACTTCGAGGATCGGCTTCATCTTTGCTTCGCGGGCGATCTCGATGTCGCTTTTCACGTCGGCCATGGTCGTTCATCTCCCCTTTTCGATTGGCGGCGGGCACAATAGACACACCGCTCGAACAGGGCGATAGCGAAGCGGCATTTCCGCGCGGATTGCGACACCGTGGCCGCCGGGTGATACTCTTCGTTCCACCATAAGGGGTTGATGATGCGGAATTTTCAATTGCCGGGCCGGTCGGCGGCCTATGCGACGGACGGCATGGCGGCGACGTCCTCGCCGCTTGCGACGCTCGCGGCGGTGGATGTGCTGCGCCGCGGCGGCAATGCCGCCGATGCCGCGGTGACGGCGGCGGCCGTGCTGTGCATCACCGAGCCCCACATGACCGGCATCGGCGGCGATTGCTTCGCGCTCATCGGCAAGGCCGACGGGTCGGTCGCGGGGCTCAACGGCTCGGGCCGTGCCGCGCGCCGCGCCGATGCGGACTGGCTCAAATCCGCGAAGCTCGACACCATCGCGGCCGACAGTGTCCATTCGGTCACCGTGCCGGGGGCCATCGATGCCTGGGACAGGCTCCTCAAGCGCTTCGGCACCATGACGCTCGCCGATGCTCTGGCGCCGGCCATCGCGCTGGCAGAGGACGGCACGCCTGTGACGCCACGGGTGGCCTTTGACTGGGCCGATGAGGTGTCGCGGCTCAGTGCCGATGAAGGCGGCAGCCAGCATCTGCTCGTCAGCGGCAAAGCGCCCAGCGCGGGCGATATCATGCGCTATCCCGCCCTTGCCCGGACGCTGCGCCTCATCGCCAGGGAAGGCCGCGATGCGTTCTATGAAGGTCCGATCGCGCAAGACATTGTGCAGCATCTGGCGAAGCGGGGCGGGCTTCTGGCGAAGGATGATTTCGCCGCAACGGAGGCGAGCTGGGTCGAGCCAATCGCGACGGACTTCGCCGGCGCCGAGATCCTCGAAATCCCGCCGAACGGACAGGGCATCACCGCGCTCATCGCGCTCAACATCCTCAAGCGCTTCGGGCTTGCGAAACATGCGCCGGGCAGCGTCGAGCGCCATCATCTCCAGATCGAGGCGATGAAGCTCGCCTGGGTGTTGCGCAACCGGCATATCGCCGATCCGGCTTTTGCCGACGTGCCGGTGAAGGAGATGCTGTCCGACCGCATGGCCGACCGGCTGGCGAGCGCCATCGATCCGAAGCGCGCGCTGAACGATCCTGCCTCGCGCGTGCCGCAGCCCGGCTCCGACACGATCTATCTCTCCGTGGTCGACAGGGACCGCATGGCGGTCTCCTTCATCAATTCGATCTATTATGCCTTCGGCTCGGGGATCGTGACGCCGAAGACGGGCATCGCGCTCCAGAATCGCGGCTCAGGATTCGTCACCGATCCGAGCCATCCCAATTGCATCGGACCGGGCAAGCGGCCGTTCCACACGATCATACCGGCGATGGCGCGCAAGGATGGCCGGGTCATACTGTCCTTCGGCGTGATGGGCGGCGCCTATCAGCCGATGGGCCATGTGACGGTGGCGCTTAACCGCTTCGTCTATGGCCTCGACCTCCAGGAAAGCCTCGAATTCCCGCGGCTCTTTGCCGATCAGGGTGTGGTCTCGGTCGAAGCGGGGATCAGTGCTGAGGTGCGTGCCGGCCTTGCGGCGCGCGGCCATACGCTGATCGATTCACCTGAGCCTTTCGGCGGCGGACAGGCGATCGCCATCGCGCCTTCGGGCGTGCTCGAAGGCGGCTCTGACCACCGCAAGGACGGGCTGGCACTCGGTTTCTGAAATCTTTCCGGAACGCCGACGTTTCTCGAAATATTTACGAATGCACACCTAATATTGTACCCGCGGCTCAATCGTGCTGGGCCGCAGGTATGAATGTTTGCGTTGCATGACAGAAGACTACCGGAGGCCGTTTGAGCGAGACTTCGCCAGAAACACCGTTCTCGTTTGAGGAACCGCGGCGCGCAAGGGATGCCGCGGAGACCGCGACGAAACCGGGCGGGCCGATCGAGCAGCTTCAGCGCGTCATGTCGGCCGACGAGCTCGAGCGCATCCGCAAGGCGGTCTACTCCGTCGGCGAGGCGGCCTATCACTGGGTCATCGAATCGGACGAGATCTTCTGGACCGGCAATGCCGCCGATCTGCTGCAATGCCCAATTTCACAAGTGGGCACGGGACGCGATTTCGCGGCGCGGCTCGATGTCGACAATTTCACCACGCGCTATGATGCAGTGATGCGCACGGCGGTCGCCGACGATGGCGGCGGCGTGCCTTATCAGATCGAGTATCTGTTCCGGCCTGAAGGGCGTACTGGCAAGCATGCGCACTGGATCGAGGATTCGGGACGCTGGTTCGCCGGCGTTGACGGCAGGCCGGCGGAAGCCTTCGGCATCATGCGGCGCATCGATGACCGTCATTCGCGTGACCAGCACTTAAGCTTCCTCGGCAATTGCGATCCGCTCACCGGCATGATGAACCGCGGCCGCATGGCGGAAGCGCTCGCCGGCGCTATCGCCGATGCCGAGCGTGAAGGGGTGCCGCGTGCTTTCGTCGTCGCCGCCATCAACAACATGGCGGTGGTCAACGACGCCTACGGATTCGAAGTCGCCGACGAGGTGATCATCGCGGTCGGCCGCAGATTGCGCCAGGTGGTGCGCACCGGCGATCCGATCGCGCGCTATTCGGGCAGCAAGTTCGCCATCATCCTCAATTCCTGCACCGAGGACGATCTCAAGGTCGCCTGCGAGCGCTATCTCGATGTGGCGCGCGAGGGCGTCATCGAGACGGAGCGCGGCCCGGTCTGGGCCATGCTGTCGATCGGCGGCCTGGTGCTGCCCGAGCATGCGAGCGATCCCAACACCGCCATGGCGCGCGCCGAGGAAGCGCTGACCGAAGCCAAGCGCTTGCCCTCCGACGGCTATGTCATCTACCGGCCGTCGCAGAAGCTCATCTCGGAACGCAGCCTCAATGCGCGCTGCGCCAACGAGATCGTCGTCTGCCTGAAGGAAGACCGCTTCAAGCTTGCCTATCAGCCGATCGTCGATGCGACATCGACCAAGACCATCATGCACGAGGCCCTGCTGCGCATGGCCGACGGCCAGGGCAACATGATCGGCGCGGGCCACCTCATTCCGATCGCCGAGAAGCTCGGCCTCATCAGGCTCATCGACCGCACCGTGGCGCAGCTCACGGTCGCGACCCTCATCGCCTATCCCGATGCGCATCTCTCCTTCAATGTGTCGGGCACCACCGCGACGGATCCGCGCTGGTTCAGCCAGCTCACCGAAATCCTCGAGACGCACCGCGAGGTGACGCCGCGCCTCACCATCGAGATCACCGAGACCGTGGCGCTCTCCGATCTCCAGGAAACGGCGCGCTTCACCAAGACGCTGCGCGATCTCGGCTGCGCGGTCGCCATCGACGATTTCGGCGCGGGCTATACATCGTTCCGCAATCTCAAGGCGCTCAATGTCGACATCCTCAAGCTCGACGGCACGTTCTGCCAGCGGCTATCGCAGAACAACGAGAACCAGTATTTCGTCCGTTCACTGATCGATCTTGCCAAGAAATTCGACCTGACGACGATCGCGGAATGGGTCGAGACCCAGGAAGACGCCGATTGCCTGCGCGACTGGGGCGCCGATCTCCTGCAAGGCCATCTGTTCGGCAAGGCTTCGGTCGACATCCCCTGGACACCTGTCGAGGTCATTCCAGCGCCGCAGGCGGTCGACGCTGAAAGCGCTGTCAGCGATGTTCCTCAAGCGCCTGAGCCGGCGGCCCTCGCGCCCGAGCCGGAAGAGGTCGCAGCCGCGGCGAGCGAATTGCCGTTCGATCTCAGCCTCGATCTGTCGCGGCTCAGGGCGGCGATCGACGCACTCAATGCACAGTTCAAGAGCGACGGCGCCGGAAACGACGCGCGTGAAGAGCGCGAGGAGACGGCCGAAAAGCGCGCCGCCGGCTAGATTTGGATTTTGCGCATGATCTTTCTCCGAAAAGTCTGCAATTTTTCGGGATCATGCGTCGGTCATTTGTCGCTGATGGCGTCGATCTTCTTCTGCATCGCGCTCAACTGATCCTTGAGCGCCTTCAATTCGTCCTTGGATGCCGCGCCTGATGAGGCTGCCGGTTCGGACCGTGTGGTTTCGGGCCGCGGCGGCTGGCCCGACATGGCGGCGGCGGCGAAGGGATTGAACATGCGCATGGCGTCGGAGAACATCGCCATGTTGCGCTTGGTCTGGTCCTCCATTGCCTTGAAGGGGTCGGCCCCCCACATCTCGGCAAGCTGGCTGCGGAATTTTTCCTGCTCCTTGGTCAGCGATTCGAGCGACATCTCCAGGTAGCCCGGCACGAAGGCCTGCATGCTGTCGCCGTAGAAATGGATGAGCTGGCGCAGGAAGCGGATGGGAAGGAGGTTCTGTCCCTTGCTCTCTTCCTCGAAGATGATCTGGGTGAGAACGGAGCGGGTGATGTCCTCGCCGCTCTTGGCGTCGTAGACGACGAAATCGGTTCCCTTCTTAACCATTTCCGAGAGGTCGTCGAGGGTGACGTAGGTGCTGGTCGCCGTGTTGTAGAGACGGCGGTTCGCGTATTTCTTGATGACGACCGCATTGGCGGCCGTTGTCTGTTCACCACTCAAACTCGCCTCCCTCGCGACGTCGACAGGCCTCTTGCGGTCTTGTTCTTCTGCCTACGGAAAATTGCGCCGTGCAGTGCACAATTGCAAGTGCAAAAAGGCCTTGGCGCCGCAGTGGTGAATGGTGCATTGCAACCCCGACCGTCATCGGGCTTAATGATTTCAACTTGCTAAAATGGGAGAATGAGTATGGCCAGTTCCGACACCTCGATCGTCATCGTCTCCGCCGCGCGCACCCCCGTCGGCTCCTTCAATGGCGCCCTGTCGAGCCTTCCCGCCCATGCGCTGGGCGCCACAGCCCTCAAGGCGGCGATGGCGCGCGCCAAGGTCGACGCAAAGGAGGTGGACGAGGTCATTCTCGGGCAGATCCTCACCGCGGGCCAGGGTCAGAACCCGGCCCGCCAGGCTTCGATCGCGGCCGGCATCCCGGTCGAAAGCCCGGCCTGGAGCGTCAACCAATTGTGCGGATCGGGCCTGCGCGCGGTGGCGCTCGGCATGCAGCAGATCGCCAATGGCGATGCCAATATTGTCGCGGCTGGCGG
>JBFWNN010000133.1:0-8399 GCA_050251035.1 Parvibaculaceae bacterium | reverse complement strand
GCTTCGACGCTGGCGGACATGGCGGTCGCCTATACGCCGGGTGTCGGGCATGTGGTACGCCGGCTGCTGGCCCATCCGGAAGAGCTCGGCCGGCAGACGACCAAGGACAATATGGTGGCGCTCGTTACCGATGGCACGGCGGTGCTGGGTTTCGGGAATGTCGGACCGCAAGCCGGCATGCCGGTGATGGAAGGCAAGGCGGTGATGTTCAAGGCGCTGGCCGGCATCGACTGCATGCCCCTGTGCCTCGATGTCGCAAGCCCGGAGCGCTTCTGCGACGTGGTGGCCGCTCTCGAGCCGAGCTTCGGCGGCATCAACATGGAAGACGTCGCGGCCCCGCATTGTTTCCGGATACTGCGCGAGCTCGACCGGCGGCTGTCAATCCCTGTCATCCATGACGACCAATATGGGACGGCGACCGTGGCGCTGGGTGGCCTCATCAAGGGGTTGACGCTCACCGGGCGGAAGGTCGCCGATATCCGCGTCGTGGTTAATGGCGTGGGGGCGGCGGGCACGGCGACGATCACCATGCTGGAGGCGCTCGGCGTCGGCGACATCGTGGCCGTCGACCGGACCGGAATATTGCGGGCCGCAGACACGCAAGCCCATGAACATTGGCGCGAGATCGCGGCGCGTACCAACCGTGCGAAGCTCGCGGGCGGGCTTGCCGACGCGCTCAAGGGCGCCGACGTGTTCATCGGCCTTTCGGTCGGCGGGATCGTCGATGTGGGCATGATCCGGTCGATGGCGAGGGATCCGATCGTCTTCGCGCTTGCCAATCCCGAGCCCGAAATCTTGCCCGACAAAGCACGCGCCGCGGGTGCTGCCATCGCGGCCAGCGGACGGTTCGATTTCCCTAATCACTGCAACAATGTCCTGGCCTTTCCCGGGCTCATGCGCGGCGCGCTCGACACCAAGGCGCGCTCCGTCTCGATCGGCATGTGCCTCGCGGCGTCGCGCATGCTGGCGAGCCTCGGGGGAAACGACACCGAGCATATATTGCCTTCGCCGCTCGATCCCCTCACCCATGCGAGCGTCGCCGAGGCGACGGCAATGGCGGCGCTGGCGGAAGGCCTGGCCCGTGTCAGCGTCAAGCCAGGCGAGGTACTGGCGCGCACGCTGGCCTTGACGAAACTGGTGGCCGAGCGGCAATCGAGCCTGCCGCGGGCGAGCTAAGGCAGACTGAAGACCGGCTCCGGCAGGCCGGGGAGGTCCATGCCGCGCATGAAGACGGAGCCGCCGATATCCTGCTCCCGGCTTTCCCGCGTCGTGTCCGCGCTCCAGCCGCTCGTGACATAGAGCGTCTTGAGGTCCGGTCCGCCGAAGCACAGGCTGGTGACATGAGCGGCGGGCAAGGGGAGCGACTGCTTGGCCGTGCCTGCGGCCGTGATGCACACGACCTTGCCGGCGCCATAGAGCGCGCACCAGACATGGCCGGCGCTGTCGACCGCCAGCCCGTCGGGCAGGCCGTCTTCGGCCGAGAAGGCGAAAAAAGTCCGCCGGCCGGAAAGCGTGCCGTCGCGCGCAAGATCGTAAGAGAGAATGCGGCGGCCGACCGTGTCGCTGAAATAGAGCGCGCGATTGTCGGGCGCGAAAGCGGGGCCGTTGCAGACGACGAAGCCATGATCGGCGCGACTCGCCGTGCCGTTGGCCGCCATCTGAAAGAAAACCCCGCGCGGCTCGACTTCCGTGACATCATAGGTCCCGATCCAATAGCGCCCGGCGCGGTCGACCTTGGCGTCATTATAGGCGAGGTGCCGCGTTCCGTTCTTGGGATCGGCGAAGAAACGGGTCGCCCCGCTCGCTGGGTCGAAGAGATGAAGGCCATGATCGAGGGCGAGGAGAAGGCGGCCGCCATCGACGAAGACCAGCGATCCGATCGCCGCGCCACCCGCGATCGTCCAGCTCTCGACCGGTCCCTTGGCCTCTCTCTGCCGGTGCACGATAGGTCCGTAGAAATCGACCCAATAGAGCGCCTGCTCGGTCGGATGCCAGGCGACGCTTTCGCCCAGCCTGTCCTGGGTCCGGGCGCAGATTTGCCAATCGGAAACGTCTGCCGCCATGCCTCAAACCCGCTTGCCGGCGGTGGTGCCACCGTCGATGGCGATGATGCTGCCGGTGGCGAAGCTCGCCCCGGGCGATGCCGCGAACAGGATCGCCTCGGCGATCTCGCTCGGCCGGGCGACGCGGCCGAGCAAGGGGAAATTCGCCCATTGCCGGCGCGCCGCTTCGGGGTCCGGCGTGGCCTTGACGGCGTCTTCCATCATGTCGGTCGCGACCGGCCCGGGGCAAATGCAGAGCGCGCGGACGTCAGGGGCCAGTTCGACGGCGAGCGCCTTGGTCAGGCCGATGACGGCGCCCTTCGAGGCGGCATAGGCAGAGCTTCCGCCATAGCCGAGGAGCCCGGCATCGGAGCTGACATTGACGATGACGCCGCGCCTCTTGCGCAAAGCCGGTAACAGTCCGCGGGCGAGCAGGAAGGCCGCGGTGAGGTTGATCTCGATGGTGCGGTCGAAGAACGGCTCATCGCTGTCGGTGATGGATTTCTCGACATAGATGCCGGCGCAGTTCACCAGGATGTCGATCTCGCCCGCATCCGCCGCGAGGCGCTTCGTCTGGCCGCGATGCGCCAGATCGGCGGCAAAGCCCTTGACCCGATCACCCCCGCCCAATTGCCCGACCGTCCTGTCCACATCGTCCGGGCCGCGTCCATGCAGGATGACGTTGGCGCCTTGCGCCAGGAAAAGCTCGGCCGTGGCGCGGCCGATACCGCGCGTCGACCCGGTCACCAGTACGCGTTTGCCGGCAAAGAGGCGCTCCGCCATCACATCCTCCCGGCCGAGCTGCCGCCGTCGATCGCAACCGCCGCCCCGGTCATGAAGGCGGCGGCGGGCGATGAGAGGCACAGGACGAAGGCCGCGATCTCTTCCGGCGCGGCGATGCGCCCCAGCGGATGATAGTGTTGGAAGCGGCGGTAATAATCGTCGGGATTGCCGCTCGCCTCTGCGCAGTCGCGCATCAGCTCGGTATCCATCGTCCCCGGGCAGAGCGCATTGAGACGGATATTGGCCGGAGCGAGCTCGAGCGCCATGGACCGCGTCATGGCGATGAGGCCGTGCTTGGCCGAGACATAGGCGATGTTGTCGGCGATGGCTTGCAGGCCGAGCTCGGAGGCGACGTTGACGACTGATCCTTGCGCGCGGGCGAGCAATGGTAAGGCGGTGCGCGTGGTGAAGAAGGCCGCCTTCAGCACCACCGCGAGATGCAGGTCCCAATGGTCGTCGTCGGTCGCTTCGATCGGCCTCTCGATATTGACGGCGGCATTGTTGACGAGAATATCGAGCCGGCCCCGCGCCAGCGCCGGCGCCAGAGCCTTGGCGGCACCCGAAGCGGTCGCCAGATCGGCCGGGGCCGGGATCAGGCGCTCTCCGCCACCGGCCTTGGCGATCGCCGTTTCGACCTCGGCGGTGCTGCGGTCATTGAGGAAGACGGTGGCGCCGGCCGAATGGAAGGCACTGGCGATGGCGAAGCCGAGGCCGCGACCGGCCCCCGTCACCAGGACGTATTTTCCACCATAGTCGAAATGGATCATTCTTCACCCGCGATATCGGCTGACCGACAAGGCCACTATCGTCGATCCGACACTGAGGACAAGCTGCAAAGTGGCAAGCGCATTGATGGTCGGGTCGAGCGAGGTGCGCACCAGGCCCCAGACCATGGTGGGCAAGGTGTTGCCGGCGCCGATGGTCAGGAAGGTGATGACGAAATCGTCGAGCGAGATGGAGAGCGCGATCAGAGCCGCGCCGACGATGGTCGGCTGGATGATCGGCAAGGTGACAGTGATGAAGGCGCGCACTGGCGAGGCGCCGAGGTCGCGGGCGCTCTCGACCAGCGACCAGTCGAAGCTGGCGAGCCGCGCATGGATGATGGCGATGACGAAGGGCTGGACGATCACCAGATGGCCGAGAATGACCGTTGGCAGGCCGAGCGGGATGTCGAGCAGGCGCTTGAAGAAGACCAGGAGAGCGATGCCGATGATGAGGGCGGGCATCATCATCGGCGCTGCGAGCAAGGCCATCAGCCGGTCGGCGCGGCGCGGTCTGAAGCGCACGAGGGCGAGGGCCGCGAGGGTGCCCACCACGACCGACAGGACCGCCACCGTGAAGCCGATGGCGAGGCTGTTGGTCAAGGCCGGCCAGAAGCTCTCATTGGCGAAAAGGCGGCGATACCAGTCGAGAGTGAAGCCGGTGAGCGGCAAGCTGGTCAGCGCCGATTGATTGAAGCTGAATAGGATGACGAGGATAAGCGGCGTCGCCAGGAAGGCGATCACCAGGAGGATAAAGAGGCGCCATCCGTGCATCGCCAGATCGGGCTTCATGGCAGCACCAGCCGCCGGAACACGGCGCGCAGCAGCACATAGACGACGAGTGAGACCGCCATCAAGGTGAAGGACATGGCGCTCCCCATCGGCCAGTTGAAGCCGAAGGAGAACTGCGTCTCGATGAAGTGACCCATCATCGAGGCGCCACCGCCGACATAGCGCGGCGTCACATAATCGCCGACCGAAACCAGGAAGGCCATCAGGAAGGCGACGCTCAAGCCTTTTTCGCAGAGCGGCAGGACGATGTCGGCGGCGGCACGCAGGGGGCCCGCGCCCAGATCGCGTGCCGCCTCGATGAAATCCTGGGGAATGGCGCGCATGCTGCCATAGACCGGCAGGACCGCGAAAGGCAGCAGGAAATAGGTGAGGGTGATGACGACGCTGTTGGCATTGTAGATGAAGACCGTCAGCGGCTCGTCGATGAGGCCGAGGCCGAGGAGCGCCGCGTTGATGATGCCGTCACGGCCGAGGATGCTCTTCCAGGCGTAGATCTTGACCAGATAGCCGCCGAAGAGCGCGATGAGGGTGACGAAGAGCAGCGCATTGCCGAAGCGCCCGGCGCGGAACCGGATGGCGAAAGCGAAGAAATAGGCGATGGCCGTGGTCACGAAAGCGGTGATGAGGCCGATGAGGATGGTGGCGATGAGGACATCGCCATAGTCGCGCAGGCCCGCCCAGTAGTTCTGTAAGGTGAAATCGGGTCGCATCGCGAGTCCGCGCACCGACCAGAAGCTGACGATGAAGAAGAAGAGCAGGGGCAAGGCGAACAGCCCCAGCCACAAGACGAGAGCCGGCAGGACGCCTATTGCGCGTGCTGCCGGCTCGTTAGCGCTGTCTAACCCTATCCGCGCCACGTCTCAGGCTTTTTGCAGCCGGGCATATTCCTGCAGGAAGTCGTTGTAGCTCGCCGTCATGCCGTCATATTCGCTGGGCGGCACGGGCTGCAGCCGCGCCTTCTTCATGAAGCCGTCGAGATCGCCATAATTGTAGGACTCCGCCAGCTCCTTGGACAGCGTAGGCACCGTCTTGAGATTGGTGATGCCGGCGCTCTGCTCGGTCGCGAAGATCTTCTGCGGCTCGGGCGACACGATGTGGTTGATCATCTTGTAGGTGAGGTCGGGATGCGGCGCGTCCTTGGGCATGCACAGGCAATCCATGAACATGCCCGTCCCCTCCTTGGGGATGGTGTATTTGATGGTCTTGCCCTTGGCCTTGGCCCAGACGGCGACGGCTTCCCAGCCTATGGCGCTCGCGGTCACCTCGTTGCGGGCGAAGGCGTCCGCCATGTCGCCATAGGAAGCGAAGAAGGCGCGGGCCTGGTTCTTCTTGAGTTCGATCAGCGTGTCGATGACCTTGGCCAGCTCCTCGCGCGTGAGCAGCGTGCCCATCGGCTTGCCGGTGACGACAGTGCCCCAGATGAGGAGATTGCCCAGCGGGTCGTCGACCATCGCGACCTTGCCCTTGAATTCCGGCTTGAACAGATCCTGCCAGCTCTCGGGCGGCGCCTTCACTGCTTCCGGATCATACATCAGCGGCAGCGAGCCCCAGTTCCACGGCACGCCATAGAGCTTGCCGTCCTTGCGGATCGCCTCGTTGCCGGTGAATTGCGGGATGAGCTCGCCGAACAACGGGATCTGCGCCGGATCGATCGGCTCGAGCAGGCCGCCTTCCGCCATCAGCGGCAGGTAGCCGAAATACATGGTGATGATGTCGGTCTTGCCTATGCCGCCCGCCTGCAGCTTGGTGATGATCTCCTCATTCGAGGCGATGAAGGTCGGCTGGAAGTCGATATCGTTGTCCTTGAGAAACGTGCCGGCCTTGATCGGGGTCTCGTAGCCCTGCCAGCCCATCCAGGTCATGGTGGTCGCGGCCCGGGCCTCCCGCGCCGGCAGGCCGACGAGGGCGGCCGCTCCCAGGGTCGCCGCGCCGTTGAGCAATCCGCGCCGCGACAGCGTGCTGCGGCGGGACAATGCAAGCATTGCCCGCAGATCGTCTGATATGCTGGTCATCTCTCTCCCTTTCCGCCTGGACCTGTTGTCTGTCCGCCATTTCGGACAGTCGGCTTATTTTGCGGAATAGTCTAATCAGCGCGACCGGAGAGGGTCAAGCCGGGAGTCATATTAGAGCTTCGGCGTGCGGTAGAGCAGCTTGCCCTTGGCCGATATCTCTACATCGACGAGATATTTCGCCATGCCCGCGGTGTCGACAGCGATGCCGAGGCCGGGTGCCTGAGGCACCGACACCTCGCCATTCGCATCGGGCGTCAGATGCGTCCGGGTCATGTCCCACGCCACCGATTTCGGCGCGAAGGGATATTCGCAGATCACATGGTCCTTCAGCCCGGCATAGGGCTGAAGCGACGCGCACAAAGCGAGATGTGAGGTGAAGGTGTGGTTCACATAGATGACGCCGCGAGCCGCCGCGTGATCCGCCACCCGCTTGGCCGGCCCGATGCCGCCGATGCGGCCGCAGTCGATCTGCACATAGGCGACCTTGCCGTAGTCGATCAATTGTCGCGCCATGAGGAAATTATGCGAGGCTTCGCCGCCGGCGATGCGCACCGTGCCGCTCCTGGCGGAGAGCGCCGCATAGGCCTCATAGGCGCCGCCGAGGAACGGTTCCTCGAGCCAGGTCGCGCCGGCTTCGGTGAGCAAGGGAAGGCGGGCCGCGGCGGCCTCGACATCCTCGAGGAAGATCTGCCCGGCATCGATGAGCAAGGTCCCGTCCGGCCCCAGCCCCTCGCGCGCCGCCTGCAACTGGTCGCGGTCGTCGGCCAGCGAGCCGCGACCGAAAGGACCCCAGCCGCATTTGACCGCGCGAAAGCCGGCACCGCGCGCCGCCGTACAGTTCCGGCGCGTCTCCTCCGGCGTGTCGCCGAAGAGCTGCGAGGCATAGGGCAGTTTCGGGAAGGTCTGGCGATAGCCCAGGAGCTCATAGACGGGCGTTCCCCGCTTGCGGCCGAGCAAGTCCCACAAGGCCATCTCGATGCCGGAGAAGGTGTGCGGCGCCTGCAGCAGGTCCATGCATTCGAGCTCGATCGCCGCGGTGAGATTCGCTATGTCGGCGGCCTGGTCGATCTTCCTGCCGAGGACGACATCACGCACCGGTTTGCACGCGCCATGCGACATGGGCGTCACATAGGCCGCGATCGAGGCGAGGGGCGATGCTTCGCATTCGCCCCAGCCCTCGACGCCATCGGCCACGACGCGCACCACCAGCGCGTCCTGGCTGCCGTCGCCGGCATCGGTGACCTGCGGCATGGACAGGTAAAAGAAGTCGATCGCCTCGATGTTCATGATTTCCGAAATACTGGAAGGGAGTTCAGTGTCAGGGACACCAGGATAGCGGGGCTGCGGCGGCCGTCAACTCCGTCACGCTAAGCGGCGCGAGAGTTTCTCGGCTGCGGCGATGACGCTGGCGATGAGCTGGTCGCGATTGGACTTGGCGAGGCGCTGCTCGGGGGCGACGATGCTCAAGGCGGCAATGCAGCGGCCGGTGCCGTCGACGACCGGCGCCGCGACGCAGCCCGCATGCTCATTGGCCTCGTTGAGTTCGGTGGCATAGCCCTGGCGGCGGAACTTGCGGATCTGGGCGATGAGCTTCTTGACGTCGAGAATGGCCTTGCCGGTTGGCGACTGGCGGACCGTGTCGGCGAGGAGCTTGGCCAGCGCCTTGTCGTCCAGATCGGAGACGAGTAGGCGTCCCGCCGCGGCCCAGTTCACCGGCACTCTGGAGCCGACATTGCTGATGATGCGCAAGGGACGGATGCCTTCCTCCTTGAACAGCACCATCATGAGATTGTTCTCGAGCACCGAGAGCTGCACCGTCTCGCCGGTCTCGTTGCGCAAGTCCTCGGCGATGCGGCTGCCGTCGCGCAGCAGATCGACATGGCTCATATAGGCCATGCCGAGCTCGAAGAGCTTTCGGCCCAGAAACAGGCCCGAAGCCTTGCCGGAGGACTCGAGATAATCGCCGTCCGACAGGGTGCGTACCAGCTCATAAGCGGTGGATTTCGGGA
>JBFWNN010000132.1:0-8412 GCA_050251035.1 Parvibaculaceae bacterium | reverse complement strand
CATCGGCTACCGCTTCGGCGGCGCGAGGCTGGCCGTGCTGAGCGGCCTCTCCTTCCTCGCCATCGCGCTGTTCCGGCAATGGGACAGCGCCATGCTGACGCTCGCCCTGATCCTGGTCTGCGTGCCGATCTGCGTCGCGACCGGGCTCCTCATCGGCATCTGGGGCTATCTCAGTCCCAGGATCAACCGCATCGTCATCACCCCGGTGCTCGACCTGATGCAGACGATCCCGACCTTCGCCTATCTCATCCCGATGCTGCTCCTGTTCGGCAACAGCCCGGTCTCGGCGCTGCTCGCCACCGGGCTCTTCGCCACGCCGCCGATGGTGCGCGCAACCGTGCTCGGCCTCGCCAAGGTACCGCAGGACATCAAGGACTTCGCCGACATGGCGGGCTGCACCAGGCGGCAGAAACTGTGGCGGGTGCTGGTGCCGAGCGCCAAGCCGTCTTTGATGCTGGGCGTCAACCAGGTCATCATGCTGGCGCTCAACATGGTGATCATCTCCTCGATGATCGGGGCGGGCGGCCTCGGCTATGACGTGCTGCTCGCGCTCAGGGCGCTCAAGGTGGGACAGGCGATGGAAGCGGGCCTCGCCATCGTGATCCTCGCCATCGTGCTCGACCGGGTGAGCCAGGCGGCCGCGGCGCAGCGGCCGGAGCAGGAGACGCAAGTCCAGCCCTGGCATGTCAGGCATCGCGATCTTCTTTTCATCCTCGCCGTGCTGCTCCTGACGACGCTGGCGGGGCTCGTCCTGCCCGCCTTCGACAAGGTGCCGGCCGCCATCACCTTCACCACGGGGCCGGCCTGGAAGGCGGCGGTCGACTGGGTGACGGTCAATTATTTCGACGTCATCGAGGTCGCGCGCACCAGTTTCCTCATCTATGTGCTCAATCCGCTGCGCGCCTTCTTCGAGGGCCTGCCCTGGCTCGGCGTCGTCCTGCTCGTCGCCTTTGCGGGCTTCCGGCTCGGCGCCCTGCCGCTCGCGCTCATCGTCGCGGCGCTCGCCTCCTTCTGCGCCGCGACGGGCCTGTGGGTGCAGACCATGGCGACGCTCTATCTCTGCGGCGTCGCCGCCTTCATCGCCGCCCTCATCGGCATACCGATCGGCGTCCTCGCGTCGCGCTCCGACCGGATCGCGAAGATCGTGACGCCGGTCATCGACACGCTGCAGACCATCCCGTCCTTCTGCTTCATCATCCCGGTCGTCATGCTGTTCCGGGTCGGCGACGTGACGGCGCTGATCGCCACCGTCGCCTTCGCCGTGGTGCCCGCCATCCGCTACACCAATCACGGCATCAGGCAGGTGCCGCATGAGCTGATCGAGGCGGGCGTCGCCGCCGGCTGCACCAGAAGGCAGCTGTTCTGGCGCGTGCAGCTGCCGGTGGCGATGCCGGAGATCATGCTCGGGATCAACCAGACCATCCTGCTGTCGCTCAGCATGATCGTCATCTGCGCCATGATCGGCACGCGCGATCTGGGCCAGGAAGTGTTCAAGGCGCTGTCCAAGGCCGACGCCGGCAAGGGCATCGTCGCCGGCCTCGCCATCGCCTTTATCGGCATCATCGCCGACCGGCTGATCACCGCCTGGGCCGAGCGCATGAAAGCCAAGCGCGGTCTCGCATGACGGGATCGGCGGAGCAACGCGTGCGCGATCTCGCCTGCTGGCAGGGCGCGGTGACGCTTGTGCCGCTCAAGGGCGGCCTCAGCAATGCGAGCTTCATCGTGACGGACGCGAAAGGCAAATATGTCGCGCGGGTCGGCGAGGACTTTCCCTGCCACCACGTGTTCCGTGACCGCGAGCTGCGCGCCAGCCGGGCGGCGCATGAAGCCGGCCTGTCGCCGGAGGTCGTCCATGCCGAGCCCGGGCTCATGGTGGTGCGCTTCATCGACGCCCGGACCTTCTCGGAAGCGGATGTGCGCGACAATCTCGAGCGCTCGGCCGAGCTCATCAAGCGCTGCCACCGCGACATGAAGCGGCGGATCACCGGGCCGGCCTCGATCTTCTGGGTCTTCCATGTGCTGCGCGACTACGGCCACACGCTGAAAGAGGGCGGCCATAAGCGGTCGGGCGACATTCCGCGCTGGCTGGCGCAAGTCGATGCGCTCGAGGACGCGCAGATTCCCTTGCCGGTCGTCTTCGGCCATCACGACCTCCTGCCCGGCAACTTCATGGATGACGGGCGGAGGCTGTGGCTGATCGACTGGGAATATGGCGGCTTCGGCACCGCCATGTTCGATCTGGCCAATATCTCGGCCAACAACTCCTTCGGCGCGGACGAGCAGCAGCGCCTGCTCGAGGTCTATTTCGAAAGGGCGCCGGACGAGGCGACGCAGCGGGCTTTCGATGCGATGAAGACCGCCTCCGCCTTGCGCGAGGCCATGTGGGGCATGGTGTCGGAACTGCATCTCAATGCGCCGGGCGTCGATTACGTGGCGCATGCCAACGAATATCTCGGTCGCTATGACGAGGCGCTCAAGACCTTCGAGGACCGCTACGGACCGTCATGACCATCCCGCTCCCCAGCCACGCCCAGATCGTCGTCATCGGCGGCGGCATCATCGGCTGCTCGACCGCCTATCACCTGGCGCGCGACCACAAGGCCGACGTCATCCTCATCGAGCAGAACAAGCTGACCTCGGGCTCGACCTGGCATGCGGCGGGCCTCGTCGGGCAATTGCGCTCCTCGGCGTCGATCACGCAAGTGCTCAAATATTCGGTCGATCTCTACAAGAGCCTCGCCAGGGAAACCGGGCTCGAGACCGGCTGGAAGATGACCGGCTGCCTCAGGCTCGCCTGCAATGCCGACCGATGGATCGAATATAAGCGGCTCGCCACCACGGCGCAGAGCTTCGGCATGGAGATGCATCTGCTGTCGCCCGAAGAGGTCAAGGCGATGTGGCCCCTGATGGACGTCTCCGACCTCGTCGGCGCGAGCTTCCTGCCGACCGACGGCCAGGCAAGCCCGTCCGACATCGCCCAGTCGCTGGCCAAGGGGGCCCGCATGCATGGCGCCAAGCTCTTCGAGGGCGTGCGGGTCGAGGGCTTCGATATCGACAAGGGCCGGGTCGTCGCGGTCAGGACCAATCATGGGCGCGTGACTTGCGAGAAGGTGGTCAATTGCGGCGGGCAATGGGCGCGCCAGCTCGGCGCCATGGCCGGGGTCAGCGTGCCGCTGCAGCCGGTCAAGCATCAATATATCATCACCGAGAAGGTGCAGGACCTCGCCACCGACATCGCCACCATCCGCGACCCCGATCGACGCACTTATTTCAAGGAAGAGGTCGGCGGGCTGGTGATGGGCGGCTACGAGCCCGATCCGCAGAGCTGGACGCTCGATGACGTGCCTGCCGATTTCGAGTTCCAGCTCTTCCAGGACGACTGGGATCATTTCGAGCAGCATATGACGCAGGCCCTGGCGCGCGTGCCGGCGCTCGAGACGACCGGCATCAAGAAGATGATCAACGGACCGGAGAGTTTCACCCCGGACGGCAATTTCATCCTCGGGGCGGCGCCCGAACTCGGCAATTATTATGTCGGCGCCGGCTTCAACGCCTTCGGCATCGCGAGCGGCGGCGGCGCGGGCTGGGTGCTGGCGCAATGGGTCGCTGAAGGCGAGGCGCCGATGGACCTCTGGGTGGTCGACATCCGGCGCTTCTCCGATCTGCACAAGGACCGGGCCTGGGTGAACGAGCGCACGCTCGAAGCCTATGGCAAGCATTACACGGTGGGCTTCCCGCATGAGGAATATCGGAGCGGACGGCCGCGCATCGTTTCGCCCCTCTATGATCGGCTCGCGGGACTCAATGCCTGTTTCGGCTCGAAGCTCGGCTGGGAACGGCCGAACTGGTTCGCACGCCCCGGCACGACGCCGGACGACGTCTATTCCATGGGCCGGCAGAACTGGTTCGACGCGGTGGGCGAGGAGCACAAAGCGGTGCGCGAGCGCGTCGGCGTCTTCGACCAATCCTCCTTCGCCAAATACGAGCTCAAGGGCAAGGACGCGGCCGAGGCGCTCTCCTGGATATCGGCCAATGACGTGGCGCGGCCGCCGGGGCGGCTCACCTACACGCAGATGCTCAATTCGCGCGGCGGCATCGAATGCGACCTGACCGTCGCGCGCCTCGGCGAAAATCACTTCTATATCGTCACCGGCACCGGCTTCCGCACCCACGACCTCGCCTGGATCAGGGACCACATCAAGCCCGGCCTCGACGCGCGGATCGAGGACGTGACCGAAGGCTGGGGCACGCTTTCGGTGATGGGGCCGAAGGCGCGGACCGTGATCGCTGCCATCACCAGCGCCGACATGTCGAACCAGGGTTTCCCCTTCGGCCATGTGCGCGAGATCGAGATCGCCGGCCACACCTTGCGGGCGCTGCGCGTGACCTATGTGGGCGAGCTCGGCTGGGAGCTCCATATGCCGATCGGCGCGACGGGCGACGTGTTCGACGCGCTGATGCAAGCGGGCGCCGCGCAGGGCATCGCGCCCGCCGGCTATCGCGCCTTGGAAGCGCTCAGGCTCGAGAAAGGCTATCGCGCCTGGGGCTCCGACATCACACCCAATGACAATCCGTTCCAGGCCGGGCTCGGCTGGGCGGTTAAGCTCAAGTCGAACATCGCCTTCATGGGCCGCGAGGCCTGCGCCAAGGCGGCGGCATCGCCGTTGCCCAAGAAGCTCGCCGGCTTCACCACAGATGATCCGTCGGTCGTGCTGCTCGGCCGCGAGACCATCCTGCGCAACGGCAAACAGGTCGGCTACCTCACCAGCGGCGGCTATGGCTACACGGTCGGCAAACCGATCGGCTATGGCTATGTGCGCGACGCCGCCGGTGTCGATGACGCCTATGTGCTGCAGGGCGACTATGAGCTCGTGGTGGCCAAGGACGTGGTCAAGGCGAAGGCTCATCTCGGGCCGTTGTATGACCCGCGGAACCTGCGGGTGAAGGGCTGATCATGGCCAGGCTCGTACCGGAGCTTCTGGTGAGCGACATTGCCAGGAGCCTCGCCTTCTATACGAAGGTCTGCGGCTTCTCGATCCTCTATGCGCGCGAGGACGAGCGTTTCGCTTTCCTCGATCGCAATGGGGCGCAGATCATGATCGAGGAGCACGGTCAGGAGGGCGCGCGCTCCTGGATCGCCGGCCCGCTCGGCCATCCCTATGGCCGCGGCATGAACCTGGAGATCGAGGTCGAGGCCATCGCGGCCCTCCGGGACGCCTGCCGCAAGGCCGGCGCCTCGATCTTCATGGAGCTGGAAGAAAAATGGTACCGCCGCGACGACATCCTGCTCGGTGTGCGCCAGTTCATCGCGCAGGACCCGGACGGCTATCTCCTGCGCTTCTCGGAACGCATCGGCGAAAAGGCAGCGTGACGCAAATTACCCTCGCCCTCTTCGAGGGCGGGGCAATCGCATATGAGAGCTGACGAGGGGTGAGCGCGGCCCGATCTTTCCCCTCTCCCGCTTGCGGGAGAGGGTGCCCGATAGGGCGGGTGAGGGTGTTGGCTCAGCTGGCGCACTCTCTTTCAAGCTCTTTGTCTGCGTCGCGAAAGGCCACCCTCATCCGGCGCTTCGCGCCACCTTCTCCCGCAAGCGGGAGAAGGGAAATGATACGAGGAAGTCTCTAATTCTCCAGCCCGCCGCCGAGCTTGACGATGGTGGCGATGCCGTCGGTTTCGGGCTCGGCGATATAGGCGTTGTCGGGGGTCGAGAAGCGGATGAGGGATTTCCGCGTCGCATCGACGAGCACGATCTGCCAGTCCTCATAGAGGCGCCAGGCGACCACCTCGTCCATCACCGGAAAGGCCTCGGGGCAATCGGGATCGATATCGATCACCAAGCCGCCGATCGTCACCTCGCGGCTCAAGATCACCTTGCAGGCCTTGCTGCCGTCGCCATTCTGGATCGACCAGTCGCCGAGGAAATCCGCGATCATCGCCGGATCGACCGCTTCCAGATCCATGAGCGCCTGCGCCGCGGCCGGGCCCGCGCCGAGCAAAGCCAGAAGACCCAAAGCCCGTATCGTCCGCATGCCTGCCGTTCCCTCAATCGAGGGCAAGATCGACCTTTTCCTGAGCTTCCGTCAAGGCGCGATCGAGCAGGGCGCCCGACTGCAGTTCGGCGATTAGCGGCGCTATGTCGAAGATCGTGTCGCCCTCGCGCCCGATCGGCAGCATATCGCCCAAGATCTCGACGGCCGGGCGGATACCCTTGCCGAGATCGGCCTTGCGCAGGCGCCGGCGCTTCATGGCCCAGACGGCGATCATCAGCTCGAGCCCGGCGATCTTCCAGCCAGCGTCGATGACGCGCATCAGGTCATGCACGGCATGGAGCGCATGGCTCGCCGTGTCCTCGACGCCGTCCGCCACCTGGCCCACCGAATTGAGCAGGCTCGGACGCGCCCAGATCTTGACCGAGGTGACGAGCGAGGCGGTGATGTGGCCGAGATTGAGGAACTGCACGCCGCCCACGGCGCCCGCTTCCTCGGCAAGGCCGGTGGGCAGGCCGGTGAAGGCCGGCCATTGCTGCTTGTGGACGCGCTCGCCGGCGAGATCGCACATCTTGCCCAGGGCCTGACGCAAATGATCGGCGGCCAAAGTGAGGCGGGTCGTGTCCATATTGCCGTTCGACACGGCGCCCTGGGTCTCCTGGTCGATGATCGGATTGTCGTTGACCGAATTGAGCTCGGAATTCCAGACCTTCGCGGCTTCGGTGAAGACCTCGGCCGCGGCGCCATGGACCTGCGACACGCAGCGGAAGGACAACGGGTCCTGGAGGAGACGCGCTTCACCGGCCTTCCACAGGCGACTGTCGCCGAGGAGATGGCGCAGGCGCTCAGCGGCGCGGCGCTGGCCCCGGCGTTTATGCGCGCGGTTCGCGGCCTCGGAGATCGACCCGAGATTGCCGCGAAAACCTTCGAGGGCCGCCGCGGCGGCGAGGTCGAAAGCGGCGAGCAGGCGCTCGGCGGAGCCAAGCGCAATCGCCCCTTGCGCCAGCGAGACGGCGTTGTTGTTGATGAGCGAGAGGGTTTCCTTGGGCTTGGGAAGCCCCAGCGCCTTCGCCTGCGGCCGGCTGAGCAGCCAATGCGACAATTGCGCATTGGGCACGAGATCGGAGGCGCCGACCGAGCCCGAGCCGTCGATCTCCGGCATCTCGCCGCCATTGACGGCGGCGACGATCAGCTCGACCAGTTCCGGCGACACGCCGGAGAGGCCGTTGGCGAACTGGTTGGCGAGATAGATCATGGCGCCGCGCACCGCTTCGGGCGGCAAGGTCGGCCCCGGCACGCGCGTCGCATGGGCGGCGACCAGCCTGGCATTGTAGGCCGCGGCACCCGCCGGATCGACGGCAAAGTCCTTCTGCGAGCCGACGCCGGTGGTGATGCCATAGGCCGGCCGGTTCTCCGCGAGGATCGTCTCGACGATGCCGCGCGAGGCTGCGATCGCCGCGAAGGCGTCGGACGCGACGGTGACGGGAACGCCGCCCGCCGCTGCTTTCGCCATGTCGCGGAAGTCGAGATCGTGGCCGGTGATGACCAGGGACGCCGTGTGCCTCGTCATGTGTGGGCTCAGGCTCCAATTCCCAGAGACGGCAGCTTGAGGCCCTGTTCCTTGGCGCAATTGATGGCGATGTCATAGCCCGCATCGGCATGGCGCATGACGCCGGTGCCGGGATCGTTCCACAGCACGCGCTCGAGCCGGCGCGCCGCGTCATCCGAGCCGTCGCAGACGACGACCATGCCCGAATGCTGCGAATAGCCCATGCCGACGCCGCCGCCATGATGCAGCGACACCCAGGTGGCGCCGCTCGCGGTGTTGAGCAGCGCATTGAGGAGCGGCCAGTCGGAGACCGCGTCCGAGCCGTCCAGCATCGCTTCGGTCTCGCGATTGGGCGAGGCGACCGAGCCCGAATCGAGATGATCGCGGCCGATCACGATGGGCGCGGAGAGCTCGCCCGTCTTCACCATCTCGTTGAAGGCGAGCCCCAGGCGATGGCGCTGGCCGAGGCCGACCCAGCAGATGCGGGCGGGCAAGCCCTGGAAGGCGATGCGCTCCTTGGCCATGTCGAGCCAGTTGTGGAGATGCGGATCGTCGGGGATCAGCTCCTTCACGCGCTGGTCGGTCTTGTAGATATCCTGCGGGTTGCCGGACAGCGCCGCCCAGCGGAAGGGGCCGATGCCGCGGCAGAAGAGGGGACGGATATAGGCCGGCACGAAGCCCGGAAAGGCGAAGGCATCCTTGAGGCCCATATCCTGTGCGACCTGGCGGATATTGTTGCCGTAATCGAGGGTCGGCACGCCGGCCTTGTGGAAAGCGAGCATCGCCTCGACATGGGTGCGCATGGATTGCTTCGCCGCCGCTTCCACCGCCTTGGGATCGGTGACGCGCTTGGCTTCCCATTCGGCGATGGTCCAG
>JBFWNN010000131.1:0-8784 GCA_050251035.1 Parvibaculaceae bacterium | reverse complement strand
GCGGCTTCTCGCTCTATCCGCATCAGTTCACGCTCGCCAATTACATCAAGATCTTCACCGATCCGTCCTGGTATATGGGCTATGTCAATTCGATCACCTATGTGCTGATCAACATGGTGCTGTCGGTCGGCGTGGCGCTGCCGGCGGCCTATGCCTTCTCGCGCTACCGCTTCCTCGGCGACAAGCACCTGTTTTTCTGGCTCTTGTCGAACCGCATGGCGCCGCCCGCCGTCTTCGCGCTGCCGTTCTTCCAGCTCTATTCGGAGATCGGACTGTTCGATACCACCTGGGCGGTGGCGCTGGCGCATACGCTGTTCAACATTCCGCTCGCCGTGTGGATCCTCGAAGGCTTCATGTCGGGCGTGCCGAAAGAACTCGACGAAACGGCCTATGTCGACGGCTATTCCTTCCCGCGCTTCTTCGTCACGATCTTCATGCCGACGATCGCCGCGGGCATCGGCGTCGCGTGCTTCTTCTGCTTCATGTTCTCCTGGGTGGAATTGCTGCTCGCCAAGACGCTGACGGCGGTCGCGGCAAAGCCGATCGCCGCGGCGATGACCAAGACCGCGAGCACGTCGGGCTATGAGCTGGGCCTGCTCGCGGCGGCGGGGACGCTCACCATCATCCCCGGCGCCGTCGTCATCTATTTCGTGCGCAACTATATCGCCAAGGGCTTCGCCCTCGGGCGTGTGTAAGGGGAGGCCCGCATGGACAACACGCTTCTCTCCTGGATGGCCTGGACATGGCCGACGGCGCTGTTCTTCATTTTCGTTTTCGGCTGCATCGCGGCGATGGGTGTGTGGGAGTTCTTCTCGCCGGGAGGCGATCCGCGGCGCGGCATTCTCGGCCTCGACACGACGCGCGGCGACCGGCTGTTCATCACGCTGCTTGGTGCCGCCTTCATCTTCCTCGCCTGGCTCGGCATCATGAGTACCCCGCTGTGGGGTCCGCTCATCATCTCGCTCGTCTACGCCTTTGCCGTTTTCAGATGGGTATAGAGCGGGCGGCCCTGGTCACCTCGGCAATGCCGCTATAGCCCTTCGCGCCGAGGATCAGCTCGCGGGCAAGCGCCAAAGCCGGCTTTTCGCAGGCGGCACGGCGGGCAGGGTCCTTGATGCTTTCGAGATCTTCGACATGTGCGAGACCCAGAATGCGGCGGATCATCTTGGCACCGGCAAAGCCCAGCGTGTCGGCGAAGAGACGGCTCATGAAGGCCGCCTGCGCCTCCCGCAGCGTGCCGGCTGAAGGACCATCCTCGAAGAGGCCGGCAACATAGACATCGCCTGTTCCGTTGCTTCGCCAGAGGGCGAGAAAGCGGTCATGAAATCCCGTCCAGATGTCGTCAACCTGCCGGAGGATCCAGGCGCGATAAGGGTCGCGGGCATGCGGCGCATCCTCATGGCCGCCTTGCGCGAACCAGGCGAGCAGCAGATTGCCGATGACGGCGCCGACATCGAAGCCCATCGGCCCGACGAAGGCGAATTCCGGGTCGATCACGCGCGTATCCTCCGTGGTCAGCATGATCGAGCCGGTATGCAGGTCGCCATGAATCATGGCCTCGGCGGAGGTCAGGAATTTCCATTTGAGCTCCTGCACGGCGCGCTTTAGCGGCGCGTCGGCGCGGAACTGCGCGGCGGTCTCATCGAGGAAAGGCTTGGTCCAGCGGTTCAGCTCGGCGATCCGGTAAGGATCGGTGAAGACCAGATCCTCGGTGATGCGGCAAAGCTCGGTATTGCCGGCGAAATCGGCGATGCGCGCCTTGTGCTGGGCGGCGGTCGAGGCAAGCGGCGAGGCGTTGAACAGCGTTTGCGCCATGAATTCGGCGATGTCGGTGGCGAAGCGTGGATATTCGATGCCGCGGATCAGCCCCTTGCGCATGATGACATGCGGCGACAGATATTCCATGACGATGAGCGCCATGTCGCGGTCATAGCCGAAGATCTTCGGCACGAGATGGGGCGCGTGTTTCGTCTGCTCGCTCAGCGCCAGATATTCGTAGTGAGAACGCTCGAGCGGCAAAGGCCAGGATTCGCCGACGAGGCGAACATAGGGCAGGGCCTGCTTGACGACGACCGCGCCGTCCTTGCCGGTGACGATGAAGACGAGGTTGAGATTGCCGTCGCCGACTTCGCGGACCGTCCAGCTTTCAGGCCTGCCGCCCAGCTTTTCGCGCGCGGCGGGAACGTCAGCCAGAAAAGGCTGGAGCGTGCCGTCGGCGAGCGCCCGGTACCTGCCGGCCATGTCTAGTGCGTCGTCGCCTGGGTGCGCAGGCGCTCGGCATAGATGTTGATGACCAGCGCGGCGAGCAGGATGAGGCCGCGGATCAAAATCTTCAGGAAGCTGTCGATATTGATATGATCGAGGCCGTTGTTGAGCACGCCCAGAACGAAAAGGCCGACAATGGTGTTGCCGATGCCGCCGCGCCCGCCGAAGAGGCTCGTGCCGCCCACCACGACGGCGGCGATGGCATCGAGGAGATAGGTCTGGAACTCGTTCTGCTGGGCGCTGCCGAAATAGGCGACGCCGAGCATGCCGGCGAGACCGGAGCAGAATGCGGAAATGATCATGACCGCGGCGATGATGGCGCGCACATTGACGCCCGAATATTCCGCCGCCTCGCGGTTGCCGCCGGTCATGTAAACATAACGGCCGAAGCGGGTATAGGTCAGCACCAGATGACCGATCAGCAGCGCCAGGGCCGCGATGATGATCATCCAAGGGATGCCGAAGATGCGGCCGGAGCCCAATGTCGTGATGAGCGAAGGGACCGCGTAGGCGATCTGGCCGCGCACCAGCATGGCGCAGACGCCGTCGGCGATCTGCAGCATGGCGAGCGTCATGATGAAGGACGGAATGCCGATGCGGGTGACGCCAAAAGCCGTCACGCTGCCGAGCGCCAGACAGGCGAGAATGGCGAAGATGATCGCCACCCAGCCGGGCAGGGGCACATTGGCGATGTTCACGCTCGCATCCTGGAGCGTGAAGAAAGCCAGCACGATGCCTGTCGCATTGGCGATGCTGGCAACCGAGAGATCGATCTCGGCGGTGAGGATCACGAAAGTGAGGCCGACCGCGATGATCGCCGTGACCGAGACCTGCTGGAGGATGTTCTGGAGATTGCCCAGAGTGGGGAAGGAGGGGCTCGCGATGCTGAAGAACACCACGAGAAACAGAAGAGTGAGAAAGGGCGCGATGTTGCGTAGCTGGTTGCGAAACCAGTAGCCCAGATTCCGTCGTGCCGGCGCTGCCTCCGCTGACGTCATTCCCGTATTCCCATCCCTATGCCGCGGCGAGCAGCTTGTCCTTGCTGATCGTCTGATTGGCGAACTCGCCGGATATGGTTCCCTTCTTCATCACGACGATCCGGTCGGCAAGAGATAACACGGTTTCGGGCTCGGTCGAGAACACAATGACGCCAACACCCTGGTCGCGCAGGCCGCGGACGATCTTGACCACGTCCTCCTTGGCGCCGACATCCATGCCGCGCGTCGGCTCGCTGAGGATGAGGACCTTGGGCAGGAAGCTCAGCCATTTGGCGACGCCGACCTTCTGCTGATTGCCGCCCGACAGGGTTCCGAGGTTGGCTTCGGCGCTGGGCGTCTTGATGCTGAGGCGTTCGATATGCTTGCGGGCAAGTGCGCGCTCGGCCTCGGGCTTGAGGAAGAGCCGGGAGAGCTTCTTGAGGATGGCGATCGAGATATTCTTGTAGATCGGCTCGTCGTGGAACAGCATGCTCCGGCGGCTTTCCGGGACATAGGCGATACCGGCCTCGGCGGCGCGCGCCGTGCTGGCGAGGCGGATCGGCTTGCCGGCGACCTTGAGCGAACCCGAATCGTTGCGCAGCTTGCCGAACAGCGTGCGCGCAAGCTCGATCTGGCCGCAGCCCATATAGCCATAGATGCCGAGAATCTCGCCGCCCTTCACCGTCAGGCTGATGTCGCGGAAGAAGCCATTCTTGCCCAGCTTCTCCGTTTCGAGAACTATAGGCGCGCCGGGCGGGCTCTTAAGCTCGACATCGCCGAGATAGCTCGATTCGAGCTCTTCATGGCCCTTGCCGATCATCCGCTCGATGATCCAGGCCTTGTCGATCTCGGGCGTCACCTCGGTCGTGACGACCTTGCGGCCATTGCGGAAAATGGTGATGCGGTCGGAGATGGCGAGCACATCCTCGAGGAAGTGCGAAATGAAGATAAGACTCTTGCCTTCATCGCGCAGCTTGCGCAGCACGCGGAATAGAAGCTCGATCTCGGGCGGCGAAAGCGCTGAGGTCGGCTCGTCCAAAATGATGATGCTCGCGCCTGAAAACAGCACGCGCGACAGCTCGACAAGTTGCTGGATACCGATCGGCAGCGAGCCCAGCGTGGTCTTGGGGTCGACGTCGAGGCCGAGATTGTGAAGCTGCTTGGCGGCGCCTGTAGCCATGGCGCTCCAGTCGACCTTGCCAAAGCTGTTGACGGGCTGGACGCCGAGATAGACATTCTCGGCCACGGTCAATTGCGGCACGACGCTCAGTTCCTGATGCACCATGCCAATGCCGACGGCGAGGGCATCGCGGGCGGAACGGAAATGCACCGGCTTGCCGTCGAGGAGCATCTCGCCCTCGAAGCCCGAATGCACGCCGGCGATGATCTTCATCAAAGTCGATTTGCCGGCGCCGTTCTCGCCGACAAGCGCATGGATCTCGCCCTTGCGCAATTCAAAGTCCACACCTCGAAGCGCCTGGACACCGCCAAACGACTTCGAGATGTTGGACATCACAATACGGTGAGCGGACTCGCTCATCGTTTCGTTCAATTCCGTCAGATGAGGAACTGCTCTTCCATCCAGGCCATGCCGGGCGCGTTCGCCTTGGTCACGACCGGACCGTCAGTGACGATGTTCTTCGGAATGCCGCCTTCGCCGGTCTTCTCGCCATTCACGACGGCCGCGACGCCGGCGATGATGGCGCCGCCATGGATGCGGCAGGACGGGTTGCGGACGGTGGCGAACATCACGCCGTCCTGGACGGCCTTGATGGCCGGCGGCATGGCGTCGACGCCGCCGATCAGGATGCCTTCACGGCCCTTGGCCTTCATGACGTTATGGGCGGCAAGCGCCATGTCGTCATTGTGGAAGAAGGCGGCATCGATCTGGGGATATTTGGTGAGGAGGGTTTCCCAGATGCGGGCGACCTTGGTCACGTCCCAATCGGCCGGCTGCTCGTCGAGCACCTCGATATCGGGGAACTTCTCGACGACCGACTTGAAGCCGCGGGCGCGGCCCTGGGCGCCAGTATGGCCGAGCGCGCCCTGCGTCATGATGATCTTGCCCTTGCCACCGATCTGGTTGACGAGCGCCTGGGTCACGGAAGCGCCCATGAACTCGTTATCGGGGGCGAGGAAGCTGTGGACATTGATCGTGTCGAGCGGGGCGATCAGCGTGTCCATGTCGATGACCGGCGTGCCGGCATCGATCATGGCATTGACCGGTGCGGTCAGCGTGCCGATGCCGAAGGCCTGGATGGCGACGAAGTCCCATTTCTGGGAGGCCATGTTGTCGATGGCGGCGCGCTGCTTGACCGCATCGAGCTGGCCGTCGAACCAGGTCACTTCAACGTTGAACAGCTTGCCCCAATATTCCGCCGCCTGCTTGCCCTGGGCGCACCATGTCGCCTGAAGGCCGGCATTGGAGAAGGCCGCCTTGAGCGGCTTTTCGGATTTGCCCGCTTCCTTGGCGAGGGCGGCAAGGCCCGGCGCGAAGAGTCCCGCGGCACCGGCCACGGAGGCAAGCTTGAGCATGTCGCGGCGCGAATGCGCTGAGTCTTTCGTCATGAGGTTCCTCCACATTGCGTTCTCTGGGCGCCGTATTTGTCATACTTATTGCCCATGCGGCCGGTTATAGAATGAACTTCGGCGCTTGCCTAGCCTGACTTCGCGCTTCATGCGTATTGCCCAATGATGCGGCAACACAACGCGGCTGCCCCAGCGAAAGGCGCTTCGCATGCCTCTTGAAATTGACCCTCGACCGGCCTAGTTATTTCGTAACTTCTTCTGTTACATAATGGAGCGGACGCCATGGCTTCCGTAACGTCTGAGAAAATTCCGGCCGGCACACGCATCGGCCATGTGCATCTGAAAGTCGCCGATATCGAGCGCGCGCTCGCTTTCTATTGCGGCGTGCTCGGCTTCGACCTCGTAACCCGCTACGGGCCGCAGGCGGCGTTCATCTCGGCCGGCGGCTATCACCATCATATCGGTCTCAACACATGGGAAAGTGCGGGCGGTTCGCCGCCGCCTCCGGGGACGACCGGCCTCTATCATCTCGCCATCCTCTATCCCGAGCGTGCCGATCTGGCGCGCGCGTTGAAGCAGCTTATCCGCCACAAGATTCCGCTCGACGGCGCCTCCGATCACGGGGTGAGCGAAGCGCTCTATCTGCGCGACCCCGACGAGAACGGGGTGGAGCTCTATTGGGACAGGCCGAAAGAGGAGTGGCCGCGCAATCCGGATGGGTCGATCACCATGTTCACGCGGCGGCTCGATCTCGACGGCCTGCTCAAGGCGGACGCTTAATTCAAATCAGCAAAAGAGGATGATGCGATGACGAAGGTTCTGGTCCTTTACTATTCGGCCTATGGCCATATCGAGCAGATGGCCTACGCGGCCGCCGAGGGCGCCAAATCGGCGGGTGCCGAGGTCGACGTGAAGCGCGTACCGGAACTCGTTCCGGACGATGTGGCCAAGGCTTCGCATTACAAGCTCGACCAGAAGGCGCCGATCGCCAAGGTCGACGATCTGACCAATTATGATGCCATCATCTTCGGCTCGGGCACGCGCTACGGCACGGTGACGTCGCAGATGCGGAATTTCATCGATCAGACCGGTGGCCTGTGGGTGAAAGGTGCGCTCGTTGGCAAGGTCGGATCGGTCATCTCATCGTCCGCCACCCAGCATGGCGGCCAGGAAACGACGATCCTCGGCATGATCACCACGCTCATGCATCACGGCATGGTGGTCGTTGGCTTGCCCTACGCTTTCCAGGGCCAGATGGGTGTCGAGGAAGTGAAGGGCGGCTCGCCCTATGGCGCCACCACGATCACCGGCGGCGACGGCAGCCGTCAGCCGTCCAAGGTCGAGCTTGAAGCGGCCCGCTACCAGGGCAAGCATGTTGCCGAGATCGCGGCGAAGCTCGCCAAGTAAGCCTTCCCGGTCATTGACCTTTTGACGCCCAAACCGGAAACTCCTTTCCCAAAAATGGGAGGGGAGTTTCATGGCGTCCTATCTGCTCGCCATCGACCAGGGCACGACCTCGTCACGCAGCATCCTGTTCCGCGAGGATTTGAGCGTCGCTGCTTCCGCGCAGCAGGAATTCCCTCAGCATTTCCCCAGCTCGGGATGGGTCGAGCACGAGCCTGAGGATCTCTGGCGCACCACGCTCGACACGATCAAGGGCGCGCTGGCCAAAGCTTCCGCCGAGGCGCGCCAGATTGTCGCCATCGGCATCACCAACCAGCGCGAGACGACCGTCATCTGGGATCGCAAGACCGGCAAGGCGATCCATCGCGCCATCGTCTGGCAGGACCGCCGCACCGGCGATCTCTGCGCCACGCTGAGGGACAAGGGGCAGGAGGCGCTGTTCACGCGCAAAACGGGGTTGCTGCTCGATCCTTATTTCTCCGGCACGAAAATCGCCTGGTTGCTCGATCACGTGGACGGCGCACGCAGGAAGGCGGAAGCAGGCGAGCTTGCCTTCGGTACCGTCGACAGCTTCCTTCTGTGGCGGCTGACCGGGGGCAAGCTCCATGCGACGGACGCGACCAATGCATCGCGTACGCTGCTGTTCGACATCCATCGCGGCCAGTGGGACGAGGAATTGTGCGGCATTCTCGGCGTGCCGATGGCCATGCTGCCCGAAGTGCGCGACTCGTCCGGCGATTTCGGCATGACGGATGGAGCGCTTCTCGGTGCGTCTGTTCCCCTGCGCGGCATTGCCGGCGATCAGCAGGCGGCAACCGTCGGCCAGGCCTGTTTCGCGCCGGGCATGATGAAATCGACCTATGGCACGGGCTGCTTCGCGCTGCTCAATACGGGCGAGGCGCCGGTCGTCTCGAAAAACCGGCTGCTCACCACCATCGCCTATCAGCTCAAGGGCAGGCGGACCTATGCGCTTGAAGGCGCGATCTTCATTGCCGGTGCTGCGGTGCAATGGCTGCGCGATGGGCTCAAGAGCCTCGCCAAGGCGGATCAGAGCGGCGTGCTCGCGGCGGACGCCGATCCTGAGCAGCAGGTTTATCTGGTGCCGGCCTTTGTCGGTCTCGGCGCACCCTACTGGCGGCCCGATGTGCGCGGCGCGCTGTTCGGCCTCACGCGCAATACCGGGCCGAAGGAGCTTGCCCGCGCGGCGCTCGAAGCGGTGTGCTACCAGACGCGCGATCTCCTTGAAGCCATGCAGGGCGACTGGGGCGGCAAGGGATCGACGATCCTCCGGGTCGATGGCGGCATGGTTGCTTCCGACTGGACCATGCAGCGGCTCGCCGACATTCTCGATGCGCCGGTCGACCGGCCCAAGGTGCTGGAAACGACGGCGGTGGGTGCGGCCTATCTCGCGGGGCTTGCCGCGGGCGTCTGCCCCGAGCCTTCCGAATTCGCCAAGAGCTGGAAGAGCGAGCGGCGCTTCATGCCGCAGATGCAAGCGGCGGAACGCGAAGCGAAATATGCCGGATGGAAGGCGGCGGTAGCAAAACTCCTCGCTTGAAGTTGCGTCACACACCGGTCATGCGAATGCAGCATAGCGGTCAGACAGACT
>JBFWNN010000130.1:0-9233 GCA_050251035.1 Parvibaculaceae bacterium | reverse complement strand
TTCGCCATATCATGCAAGTTCCCCTCAGATCGCCGCCACTCTGTTCCAGAAGAGGAGACAAATGTGTGAAAACCATCTTGACAAGAAAAGCTCCATACAAGGTGCCCGACAGGGCGGATGAGGGTGTCGGTTGGGCTTGCACGGCCGTGCCCATGGAGCCACTGATCAATTTGTCTTTCGGAGCCACACCCTCACCCGGCCTTCGGTCACCCTCTCCCGCAGAGCGGGAGAGGGGAAAACTGGAGAAGGATGCGACAACCACCTCCCCTCATGCGGCGAGCAGCGATCTGAGCCGGAAGCCGGGCTCGGCCAAAGCCTCAGGATCGGGCCGGCATGCTCTGGCGATCAGGAGCTCGGCGATCTTGATGTCCTTGGCGATGGCGCCGACGGGACCGAAGCCGCTCGCGGCGACCAGCCGGCCGTCGGAGTCGAGATGGAACATCAGCACGGCATCGGGCGACGGCCTCTCGACCACGGTCACACCCTCGTCCGGCAGGCCGGCGATCTGCAGGCAGAGCTCATACTGATCCGACCAGAACCATGGCACGGCCGACTGGCTCGACCGCTGGTCCAGCATGTTGCGGGCCGCGAGCGCGCCCTGCTCCAGCGCGTTGCGCCAGGATTCGAGCCTGAGGCGCCGCCCGCCGAAGAGGGGATGGAGCGCCGTCGCGCAGTCGCCGGCGGCGAAGATCGCATCATCGCTGGTCCTGAGCTGGGCATCGGCCGCGATGCCGTTGTCGATGGCAAGTCCCGCCGCCTCGGCCAGCTTCGTGTCGGGCCTGGCGCCGATGCCGGCGATCACGAGGTCGCCGGCGATGACCTCGCCGCTGGACAAGGTCACCGTCCGACCGTCCTCGACCGCCGCGACCGCGGCCCCCATATGGAACGTGACGCCGGCGGCGCGATGCCGGTACTCGATGCGCCGCGCGAGATCCGCCGGCACATTGCGCGAGAGGAGCCGCGGCATGAGCTCGATCACCGTGACGCGAGCCCCCCTGTGCACGGCGCTCGCGGCGAGCTCGAGGCCGATGAAGCCGCCGCCGATGATCGTGACGCGCGCACCCGGCGCGAGCTGCCCGCGCAGCCGTATCGCATCCGCATGGCGGCGCAAGGTGAGCGCCGTCTCGCCGCCGGCCACGGACAGCGAGCGCGCCTCGGCGCCGGTCGCGATGAGCAGCCGGTGATAGAGAACGGTCTCGCCGTCGTCGAGCTCTACCCTGCGCGCCGTCCGGTCGATGGCGACGGCGCGGCGGGCCCTCCGGTGATCGATCGCGAGCTCGTCGAAGCGCGCGCCATCCGCATTGCATCGGCAGTCGCCCGGCCCGTCTTCGGTCAGGACGGCCTTGGACAAAGGTGGACGCTCATAGGGCGGATGCGCCTCCGCGCCGATGAGCGTGATGGCGCCCGTCCAGCCCTGCTCGCGCAGGGTCACCGCGGCCCGGCCGCCGCATTCTCCCGCCCCGATGATGACCATGCGGTCTGCCGGCATGTCCGCTCCGGGCGCGCTAAGCCAGCTTGATGAAGAGCCGGCCGTCATCCACTTTCACCGGATAGGTGACGAGATCGACGCAGACCGGTGCGCCCTTGGCCTTGCCCGTGGTGAAGTCGAAGCGGCCATTGTGCTTGGGGCATTCGATGATCGTGCCCATCACCAGGCCGCCCGAGAGATGCACCTTCTCATGCGTGCACAGGCCGTCGGTGGCGAAATAGCGGTCGTCCTCGGTGCGATAGACGGCGAAGGTGCGCCCCTCATGATCGAAGCGCGCGACGTCCTCCGGGTCGATATCCTCGGCGCTGCCGGCGTCAATCCACTGATCTGCCATCCCTATTCTCCTCTGAACAATTCCTTCTGCCTGGCCGGGGAGGCCATAGGCGTCAGACCAGGTCGACCGTCATGCGCCAGTTCCTCCCTGCGCCGCGCGGCGAGGGAGATGGAGCAATCGACTGCTTCGCATCGGTGCTTCCCCGCATCATTCCGCCGGCTTCAGCACGGTGCCGTAATTATAGGGAACGGACTTGGCGCCCGACGGCAATTGCCGCACCGCATGATAGGAGGGCTCGCGCATTTGCCTGAGGATGGTGGGGATGATCTCGCGATAGGCGGCGATGGTGCTCGAATAAGGCGCCGGGCAGTCGTCCTTGATCGCCTCATGCAGTCTGGGCAGCGCGTGATAGGGCACCATCGGGAACATGTGATGCTCGACATGGTAGTTCATGTTCCAATAGAGGAAGCGGAACAGCGGATTCATATAGACGGTGCGCGTGTTGAGCCGGTGGTCGAGCACGTCCTCGGCGAGGCCCGCATGCTGGGTCAGGCCGAAGAAGATGGTCATGAAGCCGCCATAGAAGGTCGGGAGCCCGACCAGCATCGCCGACAGGATGCTGCCCATCCAGAGGCACGCCGCGATCACGGCGGTGAAGATGACGAGATAGATGCGCGCCACCAGATAGACCTTCCAGCGCTCCAACTCGGGGATGAAGGTCGCCTCCTCGGGCGCGAGGTGGCCCGCGGCATGGATGATGAGGTGCCGGATGGTGCGCAGGCTGCTCTTGACGGCGAAGATGTTGAGCAGGAGCCCGGCGACGTCCGGCGGGCGCGGCACGGCGATCTCGGGATCGCGCCCGACGATGATCGTGTCGGTGTGATGGCGCGTATGGCTCCAGCGCCAAACCGTCGGCTCGCGAAGGATCATGAAGCTCGCAATGTGATAGACGGCGTCGTTCATCCAGCGGGTCTTGAACGCGGTTCCGTGGCCCGCTTCATGCCAGCGGCTGTCGCTCGACGATCCATAGAGCACGCCATAGGCGAGGAAGAACGGCACCGCCCACCAGCCGCCCCAGAAATAAATGCCCCCGGCCGCGGTCAGGATCAGGCAAGCGAGCCAGATCGCCGTGTCGCGCAGCGCCGGCCCGTCGGACCGTTTCATCAGCTCCTTGAGCGTCTTGCGCGGGATCGGACAGGCATACCATTCGGCCGCGGCGAGGCCGCTCGCTTCGGCGAGCGCCGAATCTTTGCCGATCAGGCTGTAGTCCCTCGCCGAGGGTATCATCGCGACCTCACGACACCGCGCAGACACCGCCCCCGGATCCGCACAATCGAAACATCATTTTGATGCGTCATTTTGAGGATATCACGTGGCTGCTGGTGCCTCAAGCGATTTCCGGCTCATGATAGGCACGAAATACCTCATTTTGAGGTTTTCATTGACCAGGCCCGCGAGTGGCCGGTACGCTTGCCGAATCGAAGCCCCGGAAGGACGGCCTTGGCCAAAGAGCGACCGAAACTGGACGAGATTGCCCGCGCCGCCCGCGTCTCCAAGGCGACGGTGGACCGGGTCCTCAACCAACGCTCCGGGGTCCAGGACCATACCCGCGCCCATGTGCTGGCCGTCATGGCCGATCTCGCCGGCGAGAAATCGGCGCTCGCCGCCGTCAAGCAGACCCGTCTCGATTTCGTCCTTCCCGGCGGCAGCAACGCCTTCATCGCCGATCTCGCCCGCCATATCGAGAAACAGGCGCTGGCGCGCGGCGACGTCGAGATCGTGATCCATCATCTCAAGGGCATCGAGCCGGAAGAGATCGCCGCCCGGCTGGCGACCCTGCGCTCCTCCTGCCAGGGCGTCGGCCTCATAGGTCTCGACAGTCCGGCGGTGCGCGAAGCGGTGCGCAAGCTCATCGCGCAAGGGGTCGCCGTCATGACCCTCGTCTCCGACATCAGCCATGTCGGGCGCGTGACCTATGTCGGCATCGACAACCGCGCCGCCGGTCGCCTCGCCGGCTATCTCATCGGCCGTTTCCTGCCCGGTTCCGCCGGCAAGGTGGCGATGCTCGCCGGCGCCCTCGCCTATCGCGGCCATGAGGAGCGCGAGATGGGCTTCCGCCACATCCTGCAGGAGAATTTCCCGCAGCTGCGCATCGTCGCCGCGCGCGAGGTGCGCGAGGACGCCGAGCGCGCCTATCGCGAGACCCGGGCGCTTCTCGACGAGCACCCCGATCTCGGCGCCATCTATTGCATCGGCGCCGGCCAGGAGGGCATCGCGCGCGCGCTGATCGAGCTCGGACACGACAAGTCGGTCGTCTTCGTCGGCCATGACCTGACCGAGGACACCCGCCAGTATCTGCTCGATGGCGTGATGGACGTGGCGATCGACCAGAATGCCCGCGTCGAGGCGCGCGAGGCGGTCGACCGGCTCATCCGCGCGGTGCGCGGCGAGGCCGACATCTCCGCCGCCACCGTCCGCATCCAGTCGGTCTTTCGCGAAAACATCCCCACCGAAAGCTGAAGCGCAATGGATATCATAAGCACGGACGGCATCTCCCTGAGCTTTCGCCGCGCGAGCGGCATCATCGACGATCTGGTGATCGATTGTGCAGGCGCGCGTGAGCTCAGGCCCCTGCACCGCGCCCCCTGGGTCCGCGCCGGCGAAAGCCTGCCGGACACGGTCGCCCCCGTCGAAAGCCGTCTCGCCGGCGATTTCTTCTGCGCGCCTTTCGGCAAGACGAGCCCCGACATTCCAATCCATGGCTGGGCCGCCAATGGCACGTGGGACGAAGCCGGCATCGCGAGGAACGAGTCCGGCGCCGTCACCGCGACCTATGTTTTGCGTGAGGCGGTCGAGGGCGCGCGGCTCACCAAGCATCTCACGCTCTGTTCCGGCCATCCTGTCGTCTATCAGCGCCATGACTTCACGGGCGGTGACGGCCGTATTCCGGTCGCCCATCATGCCATGCTGCATGTGCCGGGCGGCGCCCGCTTGAGCTTCTCGCCCAAGGCCGCGGGCTTCACGCCGAAAGCGCCGCTCGAGACCGATCCGAAGCGCGGCCGCTCGGTCCTCCTCTATCCGCAGCGTTTCGCCGCGCTGGCCGAGGTCCGGCGCGCCGATGGCGGCTTGAGCGATGCGCGCCTCTATCCCTTCGATCGGGACCATGAGGACCTCATCATCATGAGTGAGGCGCCGGGCGCGAGGCTCGCCTGGTCGGCGGCGCTCGCCAAGGCGCAAGGCTTCCTGTTCTTCGCCGTCAAGGACGCGGCCGTCCTGCCGCACACCGTTCTGTGGCTCAGCAATGGCGGCCGTTCCTACACGCCCTGGAACGGGCGCCACCACGCGGTGATCGGCATCGAGGAAGCGTCCCTCGATCATCGCCTGATCGATGATCCGCGCGACGGGGCCGCGGGCCTCGCCTTGGGCCGGGACCGGACCGCGACGGTCCGCTACGCGCTGGGCGCGATCCCCGTGCCCGAGAACTGGACCGAGGTCCGCGACATTGGGTTCGGCCCGGACGCGATCACCCTCGTCGATGCGAGCGGCGACACACGACGCGTGCCGTTCCTCGCCGCGCATTTCGCCAGGCGGCGGGAGGGCTTGACGTCATGAGCGAAAGCATGCGATTTGGAAAATATCAGGATTGGATCCTGACGCGCCCGTGAGCCGAAGCTTGCGGGCGTTCGTGTTTCAGGTGCCACGCAAATTCCCTGCTCGGTCAGCCAACTGGTTGATTTTGCTCAGGGGAGGATTTTTTCGCGAAAATTCCCTGATAATCCCTGATATTCCCTGATATTCGGGCAACCTCGCGCCGCATGGCTTGACTCGCCGTTCCGCCCGCTCCTAACATCATCAAAATGATGCAGGCTCAATGTCATTTTGAGACTGCAACAAGAAGAGCGTCCCGCCTGGCGGGCCACATGGGAGGAAGACATGCTGAAGCGACTGACGATCTGTCTCAGCGCCGCGCTGGTGGCCTTGAGCTTGAGCCTGGCCGCGAGCGTCTCGGCCGAGGCGAAGAAGACCTTCTACTGGATATCGCACGGCTCGCCCGCCGATCCGGTCTGGACCTATTTCCTCGCCGGCGCCAAGCAATGGGCGGAAGACACCGGCAACGACGTCAACACCTCCTTCCACAATGGCGACGTGCCGGCGCATCAGGAGGCGGTTCGCGCCGCCATTGCCGCCAAGGCCGACGGCATCGTCACCACCAGTCCCGATCCCGGCAGCCTGGTCGAGGTCGCCAAGGAAGCGAACGACGCCGGCATCCCGATCATCAATTTCAACACGCCCGATCCCAAGGCGAGCTTCGATGCCTATGTCGGCGGCGACAACGTCACCTTCGGGCGCAACTGGGCGCAATATCTGGTCGACAAGGGCCTGGTGAAGTCGGGCGACTTCGTCTGGATGCCGGTCGAGGTGCCGGGCGCCACCTATGGCGTGCAGGAAGAGGAAGGCATCGCCAGTGTCTTCAAGCCGCTCAACATCACCTGGGAAGTGACCGACGCCACGCTCGACCAGGCCGAGATCATCACTCGCATGTCGGACTACCTGACCGCCAACCGCGCCAAGATCAAGGCGATCATCGGCCTGGGCGATCTCGTGACCGGCAGCATCAAGCGCGTCTTCGACCAGGTCGGCGTCAAGGCCGGCGAGATCCCGGTGGTCGGCTGGGGCAACTCGACCGATACCACGCAGGAGGTGCTCACCGGCTATGTGAACGCCGCGCAGTGGCAGGACCCGCAGGCGACGAGCTACATGGCGCTGTCGATGGCCGCCATGTCGGCGAGCAAGATCCCGCCCGGCTTCAACATCATCACCGGCGCCCTCTACGAAAAGGACACCGCCGAAGTCTATGACAAGATCCTGTCAGGGAAGTAGTGTCGGCCCGAGACAAGCGTCTTTGACAGAACCGGACCACCCTCTCCGGCTTTCCCTTCTCCCGCTTGCAGGAGAAGGTGGCCGACCTTGCTCCGCCGACGCGAAGCCTCGGCTTCGCGAAGGCGAGAGGCCGGATGAGGGTGTCTCCTTCGACAGGCAACACGATCGCTCATGCCACTTCACCTGAAGCGCCTCATCGCCGCGCCGGAATTCGGCCCTTTGGTCCTTCTGCTGCTCGAGCTCGTCGTCTTCTGGTCGATCAATCCAGGCTTCCTGTCGCTGCAGAACATCAGCAACACGCTGGCCTTCACCGTCGAGCTCGGCCTCATCGCGCTGGCCATGACCTTGCTCATGACGTCCGGCGAGTTCGACCTCTCGGTCGGCTCGGTCTTCGGCTTCTCGGCCGTGCTCATGTGGACCTTGTTCAACAGCGGCGCCGTGCCGCTGGAGCTGGCCTTCCTCGCCGCTTTGGGCGTCAGCCTGTTCATCGGCTTCGCCAACGGCTGGTTCGTGACGCGGCTGGGCATCCCGTCCTTCCTGGTGACGCTCGGCATGCTGCTGGTGGTGCGCGGCACGGCACTCTATGTCACCGACGGCTTCCCACAGCGCACCTGGAACGCCGAGGGCAGCTGGCTCGCCGACGCCCTGGTCGGCAGCTTCTATATCGGCAGCTTCCGCGTCTACATGTCGGTCTTCTGGTTCGCCCTCGCCGCGCTCGCGACGCATTACCTCCTCACCCAGACCAAGGCCGGCAACTGGATCCAGGCCGCTGGCGGCAACGCGAGCGCCGCGCGCGCCAGGGGTGTCGACGTCCGGCGCACCAAGATCCTGCTGTTCATGTTCGCCTCCGCCATGGCGGCGCTGGCCGGCATCATCTCGTCGATCCGCACCTCGGCCGCCAATCCCAACAGCGGCACCGGCTATGAGCTCGAGGTCATCGCCATGGTCGTCATCGGCGGCACGCTCTTGACCGGCGGGCGCGGCACCATCATCGGCACCGTGCTCGGCATCTTCATCCTGCGCGTCATGCGCAACGGCATCGTGCTGGTCGGCGTGCCGGGCCTCGCCTACAACATCTTCATCGGCGCCATCATCCTCGGCATGATGGCGCTCCATTCCGGCCTCGAGCGCCGGCACAATGCGGGGACATGAGCGCGATGTCCGGCGAGCTCGTCCGCATGGCAGGCATCAACAAGTTCTATGGCCGCGTCCATGCCTTGCGTGATGTGAGCCTGCGCATCTCCGAGCGCGAGGTCGTGGGGCTGCTCGGCGATAATGGCGCCGGCAAGTCCACCCTGATCAAGGTCCTGTCGGGCGCCGTGCCGATGTCAAGCGGCGAGATCTTCGTCAAGGGCCGCAAGGTCGAGATGAAGAGCACCACCGATGCCATCGCCAACGGCATCGAGACCATCTACCAGGATTCGGCGCTGGTGCCGCAGCTCTCCATCGCCCGCAACCTGTTCCTTGGACGCGAGCCGGTGAAGGGTCCGCGTTTCCTCAACCGGCTCGACCATGACGCGATGAACCAGGTGGCGCGCGAGCTCCTGAGGAAGGTCGGCATCACCAAGGAGATCCCGCCTGAGACGCCGATCACCGCTCTGTCGGGCGGCGAGCGCCAGGCGGTGGCGATCGCGCGCGCCATGCAGTTCGACAGCGACCTCATCATCCTCGATGAGCCGACTAACAATCTGGGCGTCGCCGAGACGCAAGGCGTGCTGCGCTTCGTGCGCGAGGCGCGCGACACCGGCCATTCCTGCATCTTCATCGCCCACAACATCCATCATGTCTTCCAGGTGGTCGACCGCATCGTCGTCATGCGCGGCGGCCGCATCGTCGCCGACGCCATCGATCCCCGGCAATCGAGCATCGAGGAGGTCGAACGCGTCATCACCGGCGAGGCGATGATCGCCGCGGTCGAGCGCGCCTGATCGCGTGACCATGATGGGGGTGAATGGCGAACGGTAATCCTTAACGGCGGCGATCTTCTTTCGTCACAATGTTTTTGGTACAGTGCGACCCTGGCGGCAGAGAGCGTCCGGGCCCTGGTCGGGGCGCTTTCGGAGAATGGAGGTCCCCGCATGTTGATTGCCCGTATTACGGCCGTTGCCGGCATTGCCCTGGCAGCGGCGGCTTTTGCTGTCGCACCCGCCGAAGCCCTCACCACGAAGGAGTGCAGCGCCAAATACCAAGCGGCGAAGGAAGCCGGTACGCTTGGCGACTTGAAATGGAACGACTTCCGCAAGGCCGAATGCGGCCCCGGTGCCTCGGCCGAGATCGAGAAGCCCGCCAAGAAGAAGGCGGCCGCCAAGAAAGACGACGATGACGACGACGCCAAGGGCCTGACCTCGAAGCAGTGCAGCGCCAAATATCAGGCGGCGAAAGAGGCCGGCACCCTCGGCGACATGAAGTGGAACGACTTCCGCAAGGCCGAATGCGGCCCGGGCGCCTCGGCCGAGATCGAGAAGCCCGTCAAGAAGGCGGCGACCAAGAAGGACGACGATGACGACGACTCCAACGTCCAGACCTCCAAGCAATGCACCGCCAAAGACCAGACGGACGTGGAGGCCGGCACCCTCGGCGACTGGATAT
>JBFWNN010000129.1:3109-9355 GCA_050251035.1 Parvibaculaceae bacterium | reverse complement strand
ACCCACTCGTTTGCTCACACCCCTCGCCCCCCCGGGGGTTGCGGGCGGGACCCTTTGCGCCGCATTGGGTGGGTGAGGGGGAACAGACGACACTCGTTCCGGCATTGCATCGGAATCTCTGCTCCGGTTCCCCCTCACCCTAACCCTCTCCCCCGCAGGGGGAGAGGGGATCGTCGCCGGGCCGTGTTCAATACGATGTGTGAATCCGATAGGCGCGAAGCGCGAGAAGGAGCACGGAGAATTCCTAGAAAATCTTCCCCGGATTGAGGATCAGATCCGGATCGCAGACCTGCTTGATCGCGCGCATCAGATCGACGCTCGATCCGAGCTCGCGCCGCAGATGGGTCTTCTTGCCGAGCCCCACACCATGCTCGCCAGTCGAGGTGCCGCCCATTTCGAGGGCGCGCGCGATCAGCCGGTCATGCGCCGCTTCCGCCATGGCGACCTCAGCCGCATTGCCGGGATCGATCAGGAAGCTCACATGGAAATTGCCGTCGCCGATATGGCCGACGATCGGAGCGATGAGGTCGAGCGAAGCGATGTCGGCGCGGGTCTCGGCGATGCATCGGGCGATGCGCGAGACCGGCACGCAGACATCGGTGACGAGGCTGCGGCTGCCCGGCCGCAGCAGCGCCTCGGCATGGGCGACCTCGTGGCGCGCTTTCCACAAGGCATTACGGTCCTCGGGCGATGCGGCCCACAGCGGTTTCGGCAGGCCGAAATCCCCGGCCAGCGCCAGGGCGAAAGCGACCTCATGATCGATGGTGGCGGCGCTGCCGGCGAATTCGACGAGCAAGGTCGGCTCTTCCGCAAGTCCGAGGCCGGCATGGAGATTGACCGCCCTGACCGCGACCTCGTCCATCACTTCGAGCTTGGCGAGGCCGATCCCCGCCTGCATGAGGGCGATGGCGTAATCGAGCAGGCTCTGCATGTCGGGCGCGTTGAGGCGCGCGGTGCGCTGGGCCTCCGGCAGCGCATGCAGCCTGAGGCAGAGCCTGGTGATGATGGCGAGCGTCCCCTCCGAGCCGATGAGGAGGCGGGTCAGGTCGTAGCCGGCGGACGATTTGCGCGCCCGCGTGCCGGTGGTGATGATCTCGCCCGTCCCCAGCACCGCCTCGAGCGCCAGCACATTGTCGCGCATGGTGCCATAGCGCATCGCATTGGGGCCCGAGGCGCGGGTCGCCGCCATGCCGCCGAGGCTCGCATCGGCGCCGGGATCGACCGGGAAGAACAGGCCGGTGTCGCGCAGATGCGTGTTGAGCGCGAGGCGGCGCACCCCCGCCTCGACCCAGCAGTCCATGTCGGCGGCGTTCACCTCGAGGATCCGGTCGAGGCCGGAAAGATCGATCGATATGCCGCCCTGGACGGCATTGATCTGTCCCTCCATGCCCGAGCCGGTGCCGAAGGCGATGACCGGCACGGCATGGCGGCGACAGAGAGTCACGATGCGGGCGGTCTCCTCGGCCGTCCGCGGGAAGCACACGGCATCGGGCAGGCCCGGCAAGTGCCAGCCCTCGTCGCGCGCATGCAGTTCGCGCAGGCTCTGCCCGGTCGAGCAGCGCGGGCCCAGAATGTCGCGCAGGCCGGCGAGACAGGCGGGAAGATTCCGGTCCAACATGGTCATGGCTTGACACTGTAGCCATCAAATGAAATTCTATAAATCGGAAATTAATTTCGATTAACGGAATAAATATGCAACAGACTGTTGGTGAGAACCTGCCCTTCCTCCTGCGCCAGCTGGGGGTAGATGTCGTCTTCGGGCTTCCCGGCGTGCACACGCTGGAATTCTTCCGCGCCATGAACGACGCGGGCTTGCGCCATGTCGGCGTGCGGCATGAGCAAGGGGCGGGCTTCATGGCCGACGGCTATGCGCGCTCCTCCGGCCGGCCCGGCGTGTGCATGGTCATCAGCGGCCCCGGCGTCACCAATATCGCGACGCCGCTCGGCCAGGCCTACAGCGATTCCATACCGGTGCTCGCCCTCTCCAGCGTGAATGCGACCGGCGACCTCGGCATGGGCCGCGGCATGCTGCATGACATGACCGACCAGCGCCAGGCCACCCTGCCTCTGACCACGCTCACCGCGACCGTGCTCTCGCCCGACCAGGTGCCTATCCTGCTCGAGCGCGCTTTCGCATTGTTCTCCGCGCAGCGGCCAAGGCCCAATCATCTCTCCTTCCCACTCGATCTCCTCACCCAGCCGGCATCGAAGCGCGCTTTGATCCCGCCGAGACTGTCGCCGCCGGCACCGGCGCCCGATCTCGTCGCCCAACTGGCGCGCCTCATCCGTGACGCGCAGCGCCCGGTGCTCGTCGCGGGCGGCGGCGCCATCCATGCCGGCCCGGAGATCGTCGCCCTCGCCGAGCGCGTCTCGCTGCCCGTCGCCACGACGATCGCCGCCAAGGGTGTCGTCCCCGACGATCATCCTCTGTCGTTGAGCTCGACCTTGCAGCGGCCGGAGACGCGCACGCTCATCGCGGAGGCCGATCTCGTCATCGTGGTTGGCAGCGAATTGTCGGAAGCCGATCTCTATGTGACCGCCGATTCCGAGAAGACCGGCGGCAGCCAGGCCTTGACCCACGGCAAGCTCGACGTCACCGGCAAATTCGTGCGCATCGACCTCGACCCGATGGTCCTTGCCGGCGACTATCCGGCGACGCTCAGCATCCTGGCCGACAGCGCGCTCACTTTGCGCGCGCTGCTCGCCGAGCTACCCATCGGCGCGGCCCCCAAGGCTCCCGACATCAAGAGCCTGCGCCGGACGATGCGCAGCGCCGTGACACCGCTCGAGGCCAAGCACATCAAGGTGCTCGACACGGTGCGCGCGGCCCTGCCGGAGAACGGCTTCGCGATCGGCGACATGACGCAGATCGCCTATACGGGCTGCGTGCATTTCGAGACGCGCAAGCCCAGGAGCTGGTTCTTCCCGATGGGTTACGGCACCATGGGCTATGCGCTGCCGGCGGCGATCGGCGCCAAGCTCGCCACGCCCAACCGCCCCGGCGTCGTGCTCGCCGGCGACGGCGGGCTCCTCTTCACCATCCAGGAACTCGCCACCGCGGTCGAGCACGAGCTGCCGCTCGCCGTCGTGCTGTGGAACAATGACGGACTGGGCGAGATCAAGGACTTCATGCAGGCGCGCGGCCTGCCGCTGATCAGCGTGCGGCCGAAGAACCCGGATTTCCTCGCGCTCGCCAAGTCCTTCGGCTGCGACGCGGTGAGGCCCGAAAGCCTGGCCGGACTCAAGAGCGACATCGAGGCCGCCTTCGCCAAGCGGCGTCCCACGCTCATCGAAGTGCGTGAGGACGCTCCCTATCTCGGGTGATCGCGCAGCCGTTAAGGCGGCCAGGTGTTGCCTTGCGCCCACAAGGCATCGGCGCGGTCGAGCACGAACTGCTCGACCCCGTTGGTGCCGCGGAAGTTGGGATTCCACGGCATCTGCGCGCCGGTGGAGCGGTTGAGATGGCGGTCGCCGATGCTCAAATTGTTGACGTCGGTGCAGCGGTGATAGAAACACGCCGTCGCGGCGCGCTCGATCGAGCCATATTGGGCGACCGGGAAGCCCGCTTTCTCGAGCCACGCTTCCACCTTCACCCCGCTGTTGACGACCTCCTCGATCGAATGCGCCATGAGACTGGCCGGCACGCCATGCAGGATGTCATGCTCCTTTGACGTGTAATTCGGGTACTGCTTCTTGATCCAGTCCTTGACCTGCTTCGGCCAGGCGGGCCGCGCCACCGAGCCCTTGTCGGTGCGCGGCAGCTGGAAGTCCTTGGTGGCCGCCTTGCCGGTCGAGTTGTTCCAGTAGCAGCGCGTGGGCCGGGTGGCGCGCGAATAGGGCGCCACGAAATTGCGTATCCTGGTCAGGACCGCCGATTTGCGCGCGGCGGTGACGGCGCCGTTGACCACATAGCCCTGGGCGGCGCCGGTGCCGCGGGTGATGACCGCATTGACCATCGCCTGGCCGGTCAGCCGCCCGATCTGCTCGGCGAAGGCATTGGGATGATCGCGCGCCAGGATCAACAGACGGTCGACCTCACGGCGCAGGTCCGCGGCGCCCGTCTTGATCCCCTTCCATGTCTGGGCGGCCGAGTCCTTCGGATACCAGATCGTGTAGTTGATCTGCTCCGCCGCATGCTCGATCGTTTCGACCGGGTGGGTGGCGACGCGGATGACGCCGTTGACCGCCGCCTTCATCGCTTCGGCACCGCCTTTCGCCACGCCGGTGCCGAAATGCGAAAGCCGGTCGCGCGCCGCGCCGGAGGCGAAATCCTCATAGAGCGCGCCCGGCAGCTCCTTGGCGGTCTCGACCACGGTGTCGATCGTCTTGGTGACCCAGGAGGGCAGCCAGCCGAGCCCCAGGGGATCGGCATTGGTCGTCGGATCATTGCCGAGGAAGGCATAGGCATGGGCCGAGCCCGACAGCGGATCGCGCTGCAGGAAGGTGCGATAGGCCGGGTCGTAGTTGCGCATGTGCCAGAGATACTGGCGCGTCGCCTCGTCGTAATAGCGGCCCATATAGCGGATCGGCTGCGGCAGCGTCTCGTTGACGGCGAGCTCAGCTCCCCAGGGGTCGTAGAGATAGTGATTGGCCACTTGCCCCGAGGGATCGATCACTTCGGTGACGCTGAGGTGATCGTCGAACAGATAGAAGTGCCAGGCGGCCTGGGCGGCGTCGCCGGCGAAGACGCCAAGCGGCGCCGGCTCGCCCGGCGCCAGGAGATAGCGCCGCTTCGGTCGGGCGAGCTCATCATATTCGGCGAAGAGCTGCGTCCCGTCGAACAGGAAGAAGCTCTTCGACCCGCCGCGATGATCGATGCGCTCGGCGAGACGGCCGTCGGCGCCGTAACGATATTCGACGTCGCACTGGCTGTCGGTGACGCGGGTGAGGCGCCCTTCATAGTCATATTGAAGCGCCGTCGCGCCCTGGGCGGTGCGACAACCGAGCCCGTTATAGGAAAAGGTCTTGGCCAGGAGGCTCACTTCCGACAAGCGGCTTTCGATCAGGGCCAGAGCGCCGCGATAGGCCGCGGGCGCAGCGGTGAAGCCGGTGCCGACCGGACGCGTGAGCCGCAAGGCGACGACCGGCTGCTGCGCGTCGAGCGCGACCGTGAGACTGGCCGCGAGCGTGCGGATGCCGGCAGCCTCCTTGCGCCCGCCCTTGACGGCGCGGATCTGGCATGGCTGCCAGGCGCCGCCGGCCGCGGCCTGGGCGGTCAGTTGCAGGCCGCCCGCCAGACCGAGGCCCGAGGGAAACTGCAGCTCGAGCAAAGCCACTGGGCGCGGATTGGTGAAGCGCCATTCGATCATGTGCTCGACATCGGCCGGCGCGCTGATCCAGCCGATCCCCGCCGCCAAACCATCGGTGACGTCGCCATTGAGCACATTCGCCACCTCGAAGCCCACGCCCTGGTCGCTGTCGGCGGTGAGCGCGATATCGGCCGCGGCGATCGGCCGGATCACACCTTCGACAATGGCCGAAATCTGATTGCAGACATCGGACTGCATCAGCCGCATCGCCTGGCTCGTCCGTTCCCAGGCGATGTTGCCGATCGAATCGAAGACCCGGTCGCTGCTGTGGGTCGGATGGAGCCCGCTCGTCACCCTCTCGCTGGACAGCCGGCCCAGGCCATCACGGCCAAAGACGCCGGTCTGCGCCCGACCCAGCCGCTCGACCTCGAGGACCTCGCCGAGGCTGCCACGGCGATAGGAGAAGGACGAGACGGTCTGCCCGGCCTTGCTGTGCGCGATCTCCCTGATCCAGCCCGACGTGTCATAGGTCCAGCGCGTGGTCACGCCGGGCCCGGCATAGTCGCGGGTCCAGGGCAGCGCCGCGGCATTCCAGGTCTGGCTCACGATCACCGCGGCGTTCCAGCGGACGCGCATGAGCTTGCCGTCCTCGTCGAAGCCGAAGTCGAGCTTGTAGCCCTCATCATCGCGGCGCGAATAGAGATTGCTGAACTGATCATACTGATAACGCAACGTCTTGGTGACATTGATGCTCTTGAAGGTCACCGAGCGCTCGAGCAGCCGGCCGGCCTCGTCATAGCGCCAGCGGCATTGTGTGACCGGATTGTCGGCATAAGTGAGGTTGCCCTGCCCGTCATAACGATAGCGGTGCTTTTCTCCCGACTGGACGAAGGTCTTCTCCGTGAGCCGGTGCAACGCGTCATAGTCCATGGCGATGTCGTGCCCATCGACTTTCACCAGCTTCGGATCGCCGAAATCGGTGTAGAGCGTCTCCGCC
>JBFWNN010000129.1:0-3009 GCA_050251035.1 Parvibaculaceae bacterium | reverse complement strand
TTGACCTCATATTGGCTGCCGCCGACCTTGCGCTTGACGCTCTTCGGCCGGCCATCCTCGTCGAGCTCATATTCGGCCTCGGCATCGATGCCCGGCATCAGGCCGGTCGTCACCTTCCTGGCGCAGCCGTTCAAGTGATACTCCATCGTCACCGCCGGCCGCCAAGTCCCGGCACCGCCGTCGGGCACGGGCACGCTCGGATAGTCGATGCGCCGCAATCGGCCTTCCGGCGAGAATCTGTAATTGGTGATCTGAACCTCGCCCATGGTGTCGGTCTGGGTCACCTGCTCCAGATAGCCATGGGCGTCGTAGCGATACTCGTCGGTTCCGAGCGAGGTCGTGACCTTCCTCAGCCGGTCGCGCTCGTCATAGTCCATCGTGATCGGCTCGCCATTGGGCTGGCTTGTCTGCTTCCGGTTGCCATTGGGATCGTATTTGAACGACCATTGCGACGTGGCGCCCGACGGATCGGTGGCGGTGATATTGGTCACTGCGCCATAGAGATCGAACGTCATGTTCATCACGGTGCCGTCGAAGTCCGTCTCGACCACCGTCTTGCGGTCGCTGCTCGGCGCGTAAGTGCGGGTCGAGACGACGCCGCAGCTCTCATGGCTCTCTTTGGTCAGCTCGCCGAAGCAATCATACTCTTGGCGCAGGATGCCCTCGGCGCCCTTGAACATCGTGACATTGCCGTAGTTGTCATATTCGAACTCGTCCTCGCCGATTTCCGTCGTCGATGAGGCGCAATGAGTGACCTTCTTCTTCAGGCCGAGGAACGGCGCCTGGGTATGATATTCGAAGACGTTGAGTTCGCCGCCGGTCTCCGACTCCTCCGTCATGTCGCCCATGTCGTTCCAACCATATTTCACGACCAGCGGCGGCTGGCTGTTGGCGGCCGCGCGGGTGATCTCGGCCATCAGGTCCTTGGCCTTGGGCTTGTCGATATATTGATAGCTCTCCTCCTTGCCGAGCTCATCGACATACTTGTCGAGCCGGCGCGGATTGTTGGGGTCGAAGACATAGCGCGCGGCGATGGTCGGCTCGAAGGGCGCCGTCAGATTGATGCCGCGCAGCACGCCGTCATCGGCCATGTAGCCGATGTTGCGCCCGGTCGAGAAATACTGATAGAGGAGCTTGCCGCTGTTGGCGCTGTAGGACACGGTCTGCACCGAATTGTCGGGTGCGGTGATGGCGATGGGGCTCAAGCCGGACAAAGCGGTTCCGACCCAGGCATTCATGACGTAGCCCGTCGTGTAATTGCGCGGATTGGTGTGGGTGATCTGGCAATAATCGGGACCGAGACTGCTCTGGCTGTTGCCGGCCGTCTGATAGTCGAAACGATGCGAGATCTGGCCGCGTGTCGGCTCGCTGGCGTCGGAGCGCGTGAATGTGCCCCACAGCAGCCGACGGTCGAAGGACGTGGTGAACAGATAGTCGTAGGATGTCGCGAGGCCGGTCTCGTCGGTGCGCTTGCGCATGACGAAGTTGTCGGGGTCGTAATCGAACTTGCACAGGAGGCCGAGCGGCGAGCGGATCTCGGTGAGGCTCGGTCCGTCATAGATGAAGGTCCACACCGCGCCCGCGGGATCGGTGACGGTCTGGATCTGGCCGCCGGCGCCGGCCTGATAGCGCGTCTGCCGGCCGCTCGAATCGGTGACAGTGAAATTGTCGCCGACCCAGGCGATCTCGAGCGGACGACCATAACCCGGCGTGGTGATGCGCTTGAGCTTGCCGTCATTCGAGAACAGATATTGGTCGGAGTGATCGCCCGCCGACAGCAGATATCCCCCGCCCGGCTGCTCGTCGAGGACGATGTCGCCATCCATGCGTCCGAAGGCCGGTCCCCACCAGCCGTGGCTGTTGGGACGGAAGCGCGATGTCGGACTGTTGGGATAGTTGTAGTTCGTGTATTCGCGCGTGAAGACGGTGTGGCGGCCGGTCGGATCCTGGACCAGCAGATGATCGACCTGCCGCACGCCTGTGTCATAGCGCAGCTTGGCGCGCTGCGCGCCCAGGATGCGGATGCCATAGGTGAAGCCGAAGCCCTGGCCGAATGGCGCCCAGACCAACTGGTCGTGCCTGGGGTCCTTCCAGGCGTCGCGGTAATAGAGCGAGCTTTCGCTTGAATAGACGAGGTTGAGGCGATCGATGATGCCGGGCCCGTGGCATTTGAAGCAGGTCAGGACCTGATCGAGGCTGCCCGTCGTGAGATCGCAATGAGCGCGCTGGTCGAGCGATATGTGCAGCGAGGAGCCCGAAGTCACCCAGGGACGCCGGCTGAAGCGCAGCAAGGCCAGCTCAGACGCCGGCTGCTGGTTGACGGAGATCTTCGCGCTGACGGAGCGCCCTTCGATGCTGCGCAGGTCATTGGCCCGGTATTGGATATTGAGCAGGAGGCAGCGGATATTGCGGGCGCCCGAATCGTAGCGGATGGCGGTGCCGCCATAGACGGACTGATAGTCGACGAAATTGTCGGTCTCGCCGTCGCGCGCCGGCAGGCGGAACTGGACTTTGTTGTCCTGGACGAGGATCTGATACTGGAAGTTCCAGTTCATGCCGCTCGAGGTCAGCTGATAGAGCGGCAGCCAGTCGGGACCGAACGCGAACAGCGGCGGCGCGCCCGCAACGGGATAATAATTGGGAAAGAGCTGACGCCGATAGCCGATGTCGCCGGCGAAGGTGCCGAACGGATAGGCCTTGCAGCCGAGATTGGTGACACCTTTCGTCAGCTCGACGTCGAGCAGAACCTCGCGGCCCCAGCCCGTGTCATGATGGAGCAGCACCCAGACGGAGGGAAAGCGGTCGGCGTCGCTCTTCCATTGCGTGGATATCTGCTCGAGCCAGCGGCGATCGAGGAAGTCGGCCGTCTCCAGCTCATGGATGTCGAGCGTCCGGTCCACCAGAAACCGGGCGGCGGGACCGGTCGAGGCGTAATTGTTGAGGGGCTCGAGCTTGCGATAGAGATTGTCGTCGACGGGAAGGCAATGGGTGAGCGGGGCGGTCACGTAG
>JBFWNN010000128.1:0-9417 GCA_050251035.1 Parvibaculaceae bacterium | reverse complement strand
CCGCGGGCCCAATGTCGTCGGTCCCTGGGGCCTGCTGCAGTCCTTCGCCGACCTGCTCAAATTCGTGTTCAAGGAAGTCATCATTCCGGACGGCGCGAACAAGGGCGTGTTCATCATCGCGCCGCTCGTGACCGCACTCCTGTCGCTCGCCGCCTGGGCGGTGATTCCGCTCGACGAGGGCTGGGCGATCGCCGACCTCAATGTCGGCATCCTCTATCTCCTCGCCATCTCCTCGCTCGGCGTCTATGGCGTGATCATGGGCGGCTGGGCGTCGAACTCGAAATATCCCTTCCTCTCGGCGTTGCGCGCGGCGGCGCAGATGGTGTCCTACGAGGTCTCGATCGGCTTCGTCATCATCACCGTGCTGCTGTGCGTCGGCTCGCTCAACCTGACCGACATCGTCAAGTCGCAGGAGACCGGCCTCGCCACGATGATCGGCCTGCCCTGGCTCGCCTTCCTCAACTGGTACTGGCTGCCGCTCCTGCCGATGTTCATCGTGTTCTTCGTCTCGGCGCTGGCCGAAACCAACCGGCCGCCCTTCGACCTGGGCGAAGCGGAATCGGAGCTCGTCGCCGGCTTCATGGTCGAATATTCCTCGACCCCCTATCTGCTGTTCATGCTCGGCGAATACATCGCCATCATCCTGATGTGCGCGATGACGACCATCCTGTTCCTCGGTGGCTGGCTGCCGCCGATCGACATCTGGCCGCTCAACCTGGTGCCCGGCGTGATCTGGTTCCTGATCAAGCTGTGCTTCGTCTTCTTCATGTTCGCCATGGTGAAGGCGATCGTGCCGCGCTACCGCTACGACCAGCTCATGCGGCTCGGCTGGAAGGTGTTCCTGCCGCTGTCGCTGTTCTGGGTGGCGCTGACCGCCGGCGTCCTGGTGACCTTCGGATGGCTGCCATGAGGGGTGAAGGGCATGGACTACTCCTTCAGCAATGTGATCGGGCTCCTGGTTTCCCTGGGGCTGGGCCTTCTGGTGCTCGCGATCTTCCATCGCTTCGTCTATCCGTTGCTCAGCGCCCGGCACGAGAAGGCGAAGGTGACGGGCACGCAGGGGCGCGACCCGGCGCAATTCTCGCGGATCGTCTATCTGGTGGGGCTGGTGCTGTTCCCGCTCGCAGGCTTCCTGCTGGGCGGCATGTTATGGAACGGGTGATGTCATGAGACTGGCTCAGGCTGGCCGCCAGCTGTTCTTGCGCGAGTTCCTGTCCGCCACCTGGATGGCGCTGCGCTATTTCTTCGCCCCCAAGGCGACGGTGAACTATCCCTTCGAGAAAGGGCCGGTCTCACCGCGCTTCCGCGGCGAGCATGCGCTGAGGCGCTATCCCAATGGCGAGGAGCGCTGCATCGCCTGCAAGCTGTGCGAGGCCATCTGCCCGGCCCAGGCGATCACCATCGAGGCGGGGCCGCGGCGCAATGACGGCACCAGGCGCACCACGCGCTACGACATCGACATGGTGAAGTGCATCTATTGCGGTTTCTGCCAGGAGGCCTGTCCGGTCGATGCCATCGTCGAGGGGCCGAATTTCGAGTTCGCCACGGAGACGCGCGAGGAGCTCCTGTTCGACAAGGACAAACTCTTGGCCAATGGCGATCGTTGGGAGCGTGAGATCGCCAGGAATCTTGCGCTCGACGCACCCTATCGCTAAGGGCAGGAGCCGAGGATTGAGGGGACTATGACGGTCGCGAGCTTGTTTTTCTATCTTTTCTCCGTGGTGGCTACCGCCTCCGCGGTGATGGTCATCTCGTCGCGCAACCCCGTCCATTCGGTGCTGTTCCTGATCCTGACCTTCTTCAATGCCGCCGGCCTTTTCATCCTGATGGGCGCCGAGTTCCTGGCGCTGATCCTGGTCGTGGTCTATGTCGGCGCGGTCGCGGTGCTGTTCCTCTTCGTGGTGATGATGCTCGACGTCGACTTCGCCGAATTGCGCCGCGGCATGCTGAGCTATCTGCCGATCGGCGGCGCCATCGGCATGATCCTGCTGGTCGAATTGATCCTGGTGCTCGGCTCCTGGCACTTCTCCGGCTCGGGCAAGCTCGCCGAGCCGATCGTCACCCAAGGCGGGCTGACCAACACCGAGGCCTTGGGCCGGATTCTCTACACCAAATACTTCTTCTACTTCCAGGTGGCGGGCCTGGTGCTGCTCGTCGCCATGATCGGCGCCATCGTGCTGACGCTGCGCCACAAGGCGGGCGTCAAGCGCCAGGACATCGCCGACCAGGTAGCGCGCAATCCGGCCAGCGCCATCGAAGTGCGCCAGGTCAAGCCGGGGCAGGGGATCTGACGATGGACATCACGCTCGGGCATTTTCTCACCGTCGCCGCCATCCTGTTCACCATCGGCGTGTTCGGCATCTTCCTCAACCGCAAGAACGTCATCATCATCCTGATGTCGGTCGAGCTCATGCTGCTCGCGGTCAACATCAATTTCGTCGCCTTCTCGGCCTTCCTCAACGACCTGATGGGCCAGGTCTTCGCGCTCTTCGTCCTCACCGTCGCCGCCGCCGAGGCGGCGATCGGCCTCGCCATCCTGGTCGTCTATTTCCGCAACCGCGGCACCATCGCGGTCGAAGACATCAACCTCATGAAGGGCTGACGCCGCACCATGTATCAGCTCATCGTATTCCTTCCCCTCATCGGCGCGATCCTCGCCGGCCTTCTCGGAACCAAGGCGTTCCGCATGATGGGCACGACGACGGACGTCCACGGACATGGCGATGCCCATGCGGCGCATGGCGCGGGCCACGATCACGACCATGGCCATGACGACCACGCCCACCATGCCTATCCGACACCCTGGGCCGCCTATCTGACCTCGGGCTTCCTGGTGGTCGCGGCGGTCCTTTCCTGGGTGGCGCTGTGGCAATACATGCATGAAGCGGCGCCCTTCAAGGTCGAGGTGCTGCGCTGGGTGAATTCGGGCGCGCTCGCGGCCGACTGGTCCTTCCGCATCGACACGCTGACGGCGGTGATGCTGGTGGTGGTCAACACCGTCTCCTCGCTCGTCCATATCTATTCGATCGGCTATATGAGCCACGATCCGCATCAGCCGCGCTTCTTCGCCTATCTGTCGCTCTTCACCTTCGCCATGCTGATGCTGGTGACCTCCGACAACCTGTTGCAGATGTTCTTCGGCTGGGAAGGGGTGGGCCTCGCGTCCTACTTGCTGATCGGCTTCTGGTATCAGAAGCCCTCCGCCAACGCCGCGGCGATCAAGGCCTTCATCGTCAACCGCGTCGGCGATTTCGGCTTCATCCTCGGCATCGCCGCGACCTTCCTGATCTTCGGCTCGATCGAGCTCGACACGATCTTCGGCGCTGCGTCGGGCCAAGTCGGCAAGAGCATGCAGTTCCTTTCCTGGCAGGTCGACGTGCTGACCGTGATCTGCCTGCTGCTGTTCATGGGCGCCATGGGCAAGTCGGCCCAGTTCCTGCTGCACACATGGCTGCCCGACGCCATGGAAGGCCCGACCCCGGTCTCGGCCCTGATCCATGCCGCGACCATGGTGACCGCGGGCGTGTTCCTGGTGGCGCGCATGTCGCCGCTCTATGAGCTCGCCCCCACCGCCCAGGAAGTGGTGATCATCGTCGGCGCCGTCACCGCCTTCTTCGCCGCGACCGTGGGTCTCGTCCAGAACGACATCAAGCGCGTCATCGCCTATTCGACCTGCTCGCAGCTCGGCTATATGTTCGTCGCCATGGGTGTCGGCGCCTATGGGGTCGGCATGTTCCATCTCTTCACCCATGCTTTCTTCAAGGCGCTCTTGTTCCTGGGCTCGGGTTCGGTCATCCATGCGATGTCGAACGAGCAGGACATCCGCAAGATGGGCGGCCTCGCCCCCCATATCCGCATCACCTGGGCGATGATGCTGATCGGCACCCTGGCGCTCACCGGCTTCCCCTATACCGCCGGCTACTTCTCCAAGGACGCCATCATCGAATCGGCCTTCGTCTCGCATGCCGGGGCGGCAAGCTTCGCCTTCGCCCTCCTGGTGATCGCGGCCTTCTGCACCTCGTTCTATTCCTGGCGCCTGATGTTCCTCACCTTCCATGGCGAGAAGCGCGGGGCGCCCGAAGTCATGAGCCATGTGCATGAATCGCCCCAGGTCATGCTGGTGCCGCTCTATATCCTGGCGGCGGGCGCGCTCCTCGCCGGCATCCTCTTCGCGCCCTATTTCATCGGCCATGACGAGGCGCATTTCTGGGCGCAGGGTATCTTCCGCGCGCCTGAGAACAAGATCATCGAAGAGATGCACCATGTGCCCGCCTGGGTGAAGTGGTCGCCCTTCGTGGCCATGGTTCTGGGCTTCGCGCTGGCCTGGCTCTTCTATATCCGCCGCACCGACCTACCGGGCAAGCTCGCCGCACAGCACTGGCCGCTCTACCAGTTCCTGCTCAACAAGTGGTATTTCGACGAGCTCTACGACTTCATCTTCGTCAATCCGGCCAAGTGGCTCGGCCGCTTCCTGTGGAAGAAGGGCGACGGCTGGCTCATCGACGGTTTCGGTCCGGACGGCATCTCGGCGCGCGTCGTCGATGTCACCCAGAGGGTGGTCCGGCTGCAGACCGGCTACCTCTTCCACTATGCCTTCGCCATGCTGATCGGAGTCGCCGCCCTCGCGACATGGTTCATGTTCGGGAGCGCTCACTGATGTCCGGCTGGCCGATCCTCTCCGTCGTCACCTTCCTGCCGCTGGTTGGCGCGCTCTTCGTGCTGGCGATCCGCGGCAATGACGAGGTGGCCTTGCGCAACATGCGCTGGGCGGCGCTGTGGACGACCATCGTCACCTTCGTGCTGTCGCTCCTGATCTGGTACTATTTCGATCCGCGCAATCCCGACTTCCAGTTCGTCGAGAAGCTGGCCTGGCTCGGCGACACCGCCTCCTACCACATGGGCGTCGACGGCATTTCCATGCTGTTCGTCATCCTGACCACGTTCCTGATGCCGATCTGCATCCTGGCGAGCTGGCAGGTCACGACGCGGCTGCGCGAATATCTGATCGCCTTCCTGGTGCTCGAGACCCTGATGATCGGCGTGTTCTGCGCCCTCGATCTGGTGCTCTTCTATCTCTTCTTCGAGGGCGGCCTCATCCCGATGTTCCTCATCATCGGCGTGTGGGGCGGACCGCGGCGCGTCTATGCGAGCTTCAAGTTCTTCCTCTACACGCTGCTCGGCTCGGTGCTGATGCTGCTCGCCATCATCGCCATGTACTGGTATTCGGGCACCACCGACATCGCGGTGCTGTACAAGACGGCGGACTTCCCGGCCGACATGCAGACCTGGCTGTGGCTCGCCTTCTTCGCCTCCTTCGCGGTGAAGATGCCGATGTGGCCGGTCCATACCTGGCTGCCCGACGCCCATGTCGAGGCGCCGACGGCGGGCTCGGTGATCCTCGCCGCCATCCTCCTGAAGATGGGCGGCTACGGCTTCCTGCGCTTCTCGCTGCCGATGTTCCCCCTGGCGTCCGACCAGTTCGCGCCGCTCGTCTTCGCGCTCTCCATCGTCGCCATCGTGTACACCTCGCTCGTCGCCATGATGCAGGAGGACATGAAGAAGCTCATCGCCTATTCGTCGGTGGCGCATATGGGCTTCGTCACCATGGGCATCTTCACCATGACGCGCCAGGGCATCGACGGCGCCCTGTTCCAGATGATCTCGCACGGCCTCGTCTCGGGCGCCTTGTTCCTGTGCGTCGGCGTCGTCTACGACCGCATGCACACGCGCGAGATCTCGGCCTATGGCGGGCTCGTCAACCGCATGCCGCTCTATGCGCTCACCTTCATGGTCTTCACCATGGCCAATGTCGGCCTGCCGGGGACCTCGGGCTTCATCGGCGAGTTCCTGACCATCGTCGGCGCCTTCCAGGCCAACAGCTGGGTCGCGTTCTTCGCCGCGACCGGCGTCATCCTGTCGGCGGGCTACGCGCTGTGGCTCTACCGCCGCGTGGTGTTCGGCAATCTCGAGAAGCCGAGCCTGGCTCATATCACCGACATGACGCCGCGCGAGGCGGCCGCACTCGTGCCCCTGATCATCCTCACCATCCTCTTCGGCGTCTTCCCGTCGCCCATTCTCGACGTCTTCGGCGCCTCGGTCGAAAGCCTGATGGCGGGCGTGCAGAAGTCGCTGGCTGCGGCGGGCACCATCACGGCGGCAGGACTCTAAACCATGATGTCACTTCTCGATCAGATCCAGGCCACCGCCGCACTGCCGGAAATCTTCGTGGTCGTCGCCGCCATGGCGCTCCTCATGTTCGGGGTGTTCCGCGAGAAATCGGCCGACATCGTCAATATCGCGGCGATCGCCGTCCTCGGCCTCGCGGTGGTGATGGTGATCGCCGGCGGAGGCGGGCGCGCGGAGGCCTTCGGCGGCTCGCTCGTCATCGACACCTTCGCCCGCTTCATGAAGGTCCTGACGCTCTTCGGCTCGGCGGTCGCCATCGTGCTGTCGGTCAATTTCATGAAGACCGAGAAAATCGAGCGCTTCGAATATCCGATACTCGTGCTGCTCGCCACCGCCGGCATGATGATCATGATCTCGGCCAACGACCTGGTGGCGCTCTATATGGGCCTCGAGCTGCAGTCGCTCGCCCTTTATGTCGTCGCCGCCATCGACCGCGACCGGGCCAAGTCGTCGGAGGCCGGCCTCAAATATTTCGTCCTCGGCGCCTTGTCCTCGGGCATGCTGCTCTATGGCGCATCGCTCATCTACGGGTTCACCGGCAGCGTCACCTTCCCGGGGATCGCCGCCGCGGTGACGGCCGAGCCCGGCCTCGGCCTGATCTTCGGCCTCGTCTTCCTCATCGCCGGTCTCGCCTTCAAGGTCTCGGCCGTGCCCTTCCATATGTGGACGCCCGACGTCTATGAGGGCGCGCCGACGCCGGTCGCCGCCTTCTTCGCGGCCGCGCCCAAGATCGCCGCCATGGCGCTGTTCATCCGCGCCATGCTGGCGCCGTTCCCGGCGATCCTGCCCGACTGGCAGCAGATCCTCGTCTTCATCTCGATCGCCTCCATGGTGCTCGGCGCCTTCGCCGCTATCGGGCAGACCAACATCAAGCGGCTCTTGGCCTATTCCTCGATCGGCCATATGGGCTACGCGCTGATCGGTCTCGCCGCCGGCAGTCCCGAGGGCGTGCAGAGTGTCATCATCTACATGACGATCTACCTGATCATGACGCTCGGCTCCTTCGCCTGCGTGCTGGCGATGCGGCGCAAGGGCGAGCAGATCGAGACCATCGGCGACCTTGCCGGCCTGGCGCGCACCAACGGCCTGCACGCCTTCTTCCTCGCCGTCTTCATGTTCTCGCTGGCCGGCATCCCGCCGCTCGCCGGCTTCTTCGCCAAGTATTTCATCTTCATGGCGGCCATCAAGGCGAACCTGGTGGCGCTCGCCATCATCGGCGTCCTGGCCAGCGTGGTGGGCGCCGTCTACTATATCCGCATCGTCAAGATCATGTATTTCGACGAGCCGGTGGAGCGCTTCGAACCGATGGTGAGCGAGGTCAAGGCGGTGATCGTGCTGGCCGGTCTCTTCGTGCTGTTCTTCGCGCTCTTCCCGCAGCCCTTGAGCAGCCTCGCACAAGCGGCGGCCGCCTCTCTGTTCTGATGGGATTGCTGGGCAGGCTCCTGCACTTCGAGGCCATCGATTCGACCAATGCGGAAGCGCACCGCCTCGCCAAGACAGGCGAATTCGGCCCCTTGTGGATCGTCGCCGATCTGCAGACGCAGGGCCGCGGCCGGCTCGGCCGCCACTGGGTGTCGGAACCGGGCAATCTCTACGCCACCTTCGCCTTCACACTCAAAGGGACGGCGCTTCTCGCCAGCCAGATTGGATTCGTCGCGGCCCTCGCCATCCGCGACACGGCAACGGGCGTGCTGCCGCGGGGGGCGGGCCCGATCAAGATCAAATGGCCGAACGACGTGCAGCTCGACGGCGCCAAATTCGCCGGCATCCTGCCCGAGGTCATCGGGCAATCGACTGCGGGTCGGATCCTGGTGGCGCTCGGCATGGGGCTCAATATCGCCCATGCGCCGGAAGGAACGCCTTATCCGGTGACCTCCTTGGCGCGCCACGGTGGCGTCATCACGCCGCGCGATTGCCTGGACGTGCTCGATCGCTCGCTGGCGCATTGGCTTGCCGTCTGGCGCAAGGGTGAAGGCTTTGGCGATATCAGAAAGGAATGGCTGGCGCATGCGGCGGGTCTGGGCCAGGATTTTGTCGGCGTGGTGAACCAGAAGGAAGTGCGGGGCAGGTTCGCCGATCTGGGCGATGACGGCGCGATGATCCTCGTCCTCGCCGACGGCAGCCGCCGGCCCATCCACTCCGGAGAGGTCCGGCGCCCATGAACGCCAAGAAGAAATTCGACCACAGCAACGACTTCGTCCTCCTGCCACTGGGCGGCGTCGGCGAGATCGGCATGAACTGCTATTGCTATGGCGCCGGCCCCGCCGGCGACCGCGACTGGCTGATGGTCGATCTCGGCGTCAAGTTCGGCGAGGAGAGCGAGCCCGGCATCGATATCGTATTGCCCGAGCTCGGCCATATCATCGCAGAGCGCAAGCGGCTGGCGGGGCTCGTGCTCACCCATGCCCATGAGGACCATCTGGGCGCCGTCGCCTGGTTGTGGCCGCAGCTCAGATGCCCGGTCTATTGCACGCCCTTCGCCGCTGCGATCCTGGCCAACAAGCTCAAGGAGGCGGGGCTCGAGAACGACGTGCCGGTGCGCATCAAGCCGGTCGGGTCGCGCTTTACCGCCGGCCCCTTCGGCCTCGAATATGTGAGCGTCACCCATTCCATCCCCGAGCCCACCGCCTTGCTCATCGAGACGAAGCAGGGGCGAGTGGTCCATTCGGGCGACTGGAAGATCGACCGCACCCCGGTGATGGGCGACAGTTTCGACGAGCAGCGCATGCGCGCCATCGGCGAGGAGGGGGTCGACGCGCTGGTCTGCGATTCGACCAACGTGCTGCGCCAAGGCTTCTCGGTGTCCGAGGCCGAGGTCGCGGCCACCCTCTGGCGCATCGTCGCCGAGGCCAAGAACCGCATCGCCATCACCACCTTCGCCTCACATGTGGAACGGATCTCCTCCGCCGTGGCGGCGGCGCGCAAGGCCGGCCGCGAAGTCGTCCTTGCCGGGCGCGCCATGCGCCAGACGATCGAGGCGGCGCGGGCGACGGGCTATCTGCGCGATGCCGGCGCCTTCCTGGACGAGGAGGCCTTCGGCTATCTGCCGCCCGGCAAGGTGATGCTGCTGTGCACCGGCAGCCAGGGCGAGCCGCGCGCCGCCATCGCCCGCATCGCCGAGGACAATCATCCGAATATCGCGCTCGACGACGGCGATCTCGTCGTCTTCTCGTCCAAGACCATTCCCGGCAATGAGAAGGCGGTGAGCGCCGTCCACAACAACCTGGCGCG
>JBFWNN010000127.1:0-9465 GCA_050251035.1 Parvibaculaceae bacterium | reverse complement strand
GATCCTGCGCGGCGCCTCCGAGAGTGAAGTGCTCCTCGGCGTCAATCATCGTCAGAAACCGTTCGACAACGTGCTGGTGCGCCGCGCGATGGCCAAGGCGATCGACCGCCAAGCGGTGGTCGGGGGCGCGGAATTTGGCTATGGCAAGCCGATCGGCGCGCATTTTTCGACCAACCATCCGGCCTATGTCGACACGACCGGCGTCAATGCCTATGACCCGGAGGCGGCCAAGGCGCTGCTGAAGGAAGCGGGCTATCCCGACGGCTTCGAGGCGACGTTCAAGGTGCCGCCGCAGGGTCCGTTCGTGCGCAGCGCCGAGATCGTGGCGGCCTATTTCGAGCAGGTCGGCATCCGCCTCAAGATCGAGAAGCTGCAATGGCCGCAATGGCTCGAGCAGGTGTTCCGCAACCGGAGCTTCCAGATCACCATCATCGACCATGACGCGCCGATGGATTTCGACGTCCATGCCAACAGCAACTATTTCTATGGCTATGACAGCGAGAAGTACCGCATGGCCCTGCAGAAGGTGAAAGAGGCGACCACGCCCGAGGCCCAGCTGCAGAGCCTGCAGGCTATCCAGACGCTGTTCGCCGAGGAGCTCCCGGTCATTCCGATCTATCAGATGGAGAACATTTCCGTCGCCAAGAAGGGACTGGTGGGCCTGTGGAGCAACATGCCCGTCTATATCGCCAACATGACGGACGTGCACTGGCAGGACTGACCACTTCCGGAAGGGTCAAGCAAGACTAAAGAGATGAGGCGTGACGGCAGTTCCAAAGCCGTCGCGCCTTTGGGATAATAATGAAGGGGCGCCGCCCGATAGGGGTTGCGCGGAGAAGATGGACGGACGCGTGATGTCGGTGGATCATTCCCAGGCGGATCAGGATCTCTATGGCTATGGGCCCACGCCGCCGCATGCGCGTTGGCCCGACAATGCGCGCGTCGCCGTGTCGGTCGTGCTCAATATCGAGGAAGGCTCCGAATTCGCCATATCGAAGGGCGATGACCGCAACGAGCGTGTCTATGACATGATCCAGGACCCGCTCGACATCCCCGATCCGGCGATGGAATCGCATTTCGCCTATGGCGCCAGGGCGGGATATTGGCGGATCCTGCGCGTGCTCGACGAATATGGCGTCACCTGCACCTTGAACCTGTGCGGCCAGGCGCTGGAGAAGACGCCATGGGTGGGCGAGGACGGGCTCAAGCGCGGCTTCGAGCTCGGATGCCACGGCTATCGCTGGGACACGCCGGCGGGCAAGAGCGAGGATGAGGAACGGCGCTGGATCCATCGGTCGGTGGAGAGCATCCGCCGCATCACCGGCGTGCGGCCGGTCGGATGGCATTCGCGCGCGCCCTTCACGCCGGCGACACGCCGGCTGCTGATCGAGGAAGGCGGCTTCATCTATGACAGCGATCTCTATGACGACGACCTGCCGCGCGTGCTGACCTTCGGCGACAGGCGCCATGTGGTGGTGCCCTACAGCCTCGATACCAACGACATGCGCTGCCAGAGGCCGGAATCTCCTCTCGTGCGCGCCAAGGATTTCGCCGACTATGTCACTGACGGCTTCGACTGGCTGTGGGAGGAAGGCGGGACGTCGCCCAAGATGATGACGATCGGGCTTCATACCCGCATCATCGGCCGCCCGGCGCGCATCGCCGGGCTCGCCATGGTGCTGCGCCACATGACCCGGAAGGGGAAGGTCTGGTTCGCGACCCGGGAGCAGATCGCCAGGCACTGGCTCGCTCTCCCACAAGCCTGAGGACTCGCATGCGCCTGCTCGTCGTCCAGTCCAACACGTCCGAGTTCATGACCGACCTCATTGCCGCGGAGGCGCGCCGTGTCGCCGCCCCCGGCACCGAGATCGTCGCGGCCACCGCCACCTTCGGCGCGCGCGGCATCGAGTGCCGGACCGAGGCCGTGATCGCCGCGCATGCGACGGTCGCCGCCTTTGCCGAACATGCGAAGGGCATCGATGCCGGCGTGATCTCCTGCTTTTCCGATCCCGGCCTCGCCGCCGCGCGTGAGCTGATGCCGTTTCCGGTGGTCGGCATCGCAGAAGCCTCTATGCTGACCGCCTGCATGCTGGGCGGACGCTTCTCCATCGTCACGCTGGGCAACCGCATGGCCCAGCCACTGCGCGAGCTGGCGCAGAGCTATGGCCTGGCCTCGCGGCTTGCCAGCATCCGCACCATCGAGCGCCGCGTCGTCGCCGCGGGACAGAACCCCGACGACCTCGCCGCGGAGGTCATCAGCCTGGCCGATATCGCCGTCACCCAGGACGGCGCCGAAGTCATCATTCTCGGCGGTGGCGCCGTGGCCGGCCTGGCGCGCGGCCTGGCCGGCCGGATCGCGGTCCCGCTGCTCGACGGCGTGGTCTGCGCCGTCAAGATGGCCGAGGCGCTCTCCGCCATCGGCGCGCACAAGCCCACCGCCGGCAGCCACCGGGCGCCGGCGACGAAGGAGATGGTCGGCGTAAGCGACGCCCTCGCCCGCTATTTCAAGTGATCGCGCCGAGGAGATCGACCAGCGCCGGATCGACGCCCTTGGGTTTCTGGAACGGCTCCGGCACGAAGCTTCCGGCGCGGGGCTTGGGCAGAGCGAGGCGCACGAGACTGGCGGCTGAGAGCACGGCGCAGGATATGCCGTCGATCAAGGGCACCGGCACATCCTTCTGAAGCTTGTGGGCGACGCCCGCCATGGTGCCTCCGGTGACGATCACCGAATCGGCGGCAGTCTCACGGACCAGCGACTTCGCCGCCGCCAGCGTGCGCTCCGCCACCAGGGCCGGGTCCTGGAATTCGGCCACCGTCATCTCGAGCGTGCGCAGGCCCGCCATCCGCCCGGCGAAGCCATGCCCCTCCACCACTTCGCGGAACACCGCCTCGGCGCGCCGGTCGAACACGATCATCCCGAACTTGCCGCCCATCAGGCAGGCGGTGAGCAGGGCCGCTTCGGTCATGCCGACGACCGGAAAGGGCGCGATCTCGCGCAAGGCCGAAAGTCCGGTGTCAGTCGAAACCGCGAGGACGGCGGCATCACAGCCACGGTGATGCCGCGCGAGGGCGGCCAGCACCGCATGCGCCGCGAGCACATTGTCGGCCCGGGTGCGGATCAGCCCGGCGCCGAATTCGGCGGTCGCCGCCGTGATCTCGATATCGGGGCCAGCCACCCGTCGTGCTTCCGCCGCGACCTTTTCCGTCGTCGCCGGCGAGGTGTTTCCGTTGATCAGCAGGATGCGCATGAGAGAGTCCGTCGTGGTCAGGCGATCGGGGCGGAGACGGCGGGCTGGCGGGCCGCGGCCGCAAGCCCGCCGCCCGCCGGCCTGTCCATCTCGTCGAAGAAGTGACAGGCCACGGCATGTCCATGCTCGGCCGTGCGCAGGATCGGCGCCTCCGTCCGGCAGCGCTCGCGGGCAAAACCGCAGCGCCCGACAAAGGCACAGCCCGGCTGGACGGCGGTCTGGTCGCGCAACGCCGGCGGCGATGCCGGCCGCGCCACGCTCTTGCCTCTCACGCCGACATGCGGGACGGCCTCGACGAGCGAACGCGTATAGGGATGCAGCGGCGTGCTGAACAGCGCCCGCGTCGGCCCCTGCTCGACGATGCGGCCGAGATAGATCACTGCCGCTTCCCGGCAGGCATAATCGACCACCGCCAGATTGTGACTGATGAAGATGAAGGTGATGCCGAACTCGTCCTCGAGGTCGCGCAGCAGATTGAGGACTTGCGCCTGTACCGAGACGTCGAGGGCCGATACCGGCTCGTCCGCCACGATCAGCGACGGCCGGGTGATGAGCGCCCGCGCGATGGCGACACGCTGGCGCTGGCCGCCGGAGAATTCGTGCGGATATTTCTCCATGTCGGCCGGCCGCAGCCCGACCGAGGTGAGCGCCTGCGAAACCTTGTCCTTGCGCTCCTGCCGACTCACCGGCGTGCCCAGGGCGAAGAGCGGCTCGGCGACGATGCGTTCGATGCGATGGCGCGGATTGAGCGACGCGTAGGGATCCTGGAACACCATCTGGAAATTCGCCCGCATGGCACGCAGCTCATTCGCCTTGAGAGCGGCGATATCCTTGCCGAGCACGCTCACCGTCCCTGCCGTCGGCCGGTCGAGCCCCATGATGATCTTGGCCAGGGTCGACTTTCCGCAGCCGGATTCGCCTACGATGCCGAAGCTCTGGCCCGGCTCGACCCGCATGTCGATGCCGTTCAGCGCCCGGACGCTGCGGCCCGGCTGACGCAACGACTCGCGCGGGAGCTGGAAGCTGCGCTCGACCTTGCGAAGCTCGACGATGGGCTGGTTCATGGAGCTGGTCCTTCCGCGCGCACGGGCCTGACGCAGGCCACGACATGATCGCCGCCGAGCATGATCTGGGGTGGAACGCCGCGCTGGCAGTCGGCGCCCGCCAGGTCGCAGCGGTCGGCGAAGATGCAGCTTTGCGCCGAATAGCCGGCCTCCGGGATCGAGCCCGGTATCGTCTTGAGCCGCTCGTCGCGGCCCATGCCGAAGCGCGGGATCGCCTCGAGCAGCCGGCGCGTATAGGGATGGCCGGGCGCATGGAAGACACGCTCGACGCCGCCGCGCTCGACCACCCGGCCGCCATACATCACCAGCATGTCGTCGACCATCTCGCCGATGACGCCCAGATCGTGCGAGATGAGAATGAGCGACATGCCCGTCTCGCTGACCAGCTCGCGCAGCAGATCGAGGATCTGCCGCTGCACCGTGACGTCGAGGGCCGTCGTCGGCTCGTCGGCGATCAGCACGCGCGGCGAGCAGGAGAGCGCGATGGCGATCATCACCCGCTGGCGCTGGCCCCCGGAGAGCTGGTGCGGATGGACGGAGAACCGCCGCGCCGCATCGGGAATGCCGACGCGATCGAGCAGGCGGATGGCCTCCTGCCGGGCCGCGCCGCGCTCCATGCCCTTGTGCAGCATGAGCGGCTCGGCGACCTGCCGGCCGATCGTGTGCAGCGGATTCAGCGACGTCATCGGCTCCTGGAAGATCATGGCGATCTTGTTGCCGCGGACGGCGCACATCTCTTCCTCGCCGAGGGCGAGGAGGTTCTCGCCAGCGAGACTGACGGTGCCGCCGGCGTGGATCGCTTCCGGCAGCAGGCGCATCAAGGCGAGCGCGGTCATCGACTTGCCAGAGCCCGATTCGCCGACGATGCCGAGCGAGCGCCCGCTCGCCAGGTCGAAGCTGACATCCCGCACGATCGTCACCTCGCCGCCGGGACGGGAGAGAGCGATATTCAGATCCTGCACCTTAAGCATCAGCGCTCTCCATGGCCTAACGCGCGCGCGCCAGCTTGGGGTCGAGGACGTCGCGCAGGCCGTCCCCGATCAGGTTGAGACCGAGGACGGACAGAGCGATCGCGAGGCCGGGAAAGATCGCCAGATGCGGCGCCAGAGCGACGAAGGTCTGGGCGTTGTTGAGCATCTTGCCCCAGCTCGGTTCCGGCGGCTGGGTTCCGAGGCCGAGAAAGGACAAAGCGGCCTCGGCCAGGATGGCGACCGCGAAGAGGATCGTCGCCTGCACGATCAGCGCGCCGCTGATATTGGGCAGCACATGCTCGAGCGTGATGCGCAGGCGGCCCTTGCCGCAGGTCTGGGCGGCAAGAACGAATTCGCGCGCCCAGACGGCATTGGCGGCGCCGCGGGTGATGCGCGCGAAGATCGGTATGTTGAAGATGCCGATGGCGAGGATCGAGTTGATGGTGCCGGGGCCCAGGCTGGCGGTGAGCAGCACGGCGGTGATGATGATCGGAAAGGCGATGGAGAAGTCGCTGAACCGCATGATCAGCTCCTCGACCCAGCCGCGATAGGCCGAGGCCAGCGCGCCGAGCGCCACCCCGGCGCACAGCCCGACGCTGACCGCCAGGAAGCCGACGATGATAGACACTTGCGATCCGGCCAGCAGCATGGAGAACACGTCGCGCCCCAGGTGATCGGTGCCCAGCCAATGCTTCGCCGTCGGACCTTGCAGCTTGTTGACGATGTCGATGGCGGTCGGCGACCACGGCGTCCAGAACAGGCTGACGACGGCGGCGCCGGCCAGCAGCAAGGTGAGGATGCCGCCGATGACCAGGCTGCGATGCATGAGGGCGTTGGAGAGGAACCGGCCCATTTCAGTGCCCCTGCTTCAGCCGCGGATCGATCACCGCATAGAGCAGATCGACCACGAGATTGATGAAGACCACGAGCGCCACGAGCAGCATGATCAGGTTCTTGACCACCATGAGGTCGAGCTGCGTCAAGGATTGGAACACCAGCCGGCCGAGGCCCGGAATATTGAAGACCTGCTCGATGACGATGGTGCCGACGAGCAGGCTCGAGACTTCCAGCCCGCAGATGGTGACGATCGGTATGAGCGCGTTACGCAGCACATGCTTGATGAGCGTGGCGCGGCGATTGAGGCCCTTGGCCCTGGCGGTGCGCACGAAGTCCTCGCGCAGGACGTCGAGCACAGCCGAGCGCGAGATGCGGGCGAAGATCGCCGCCTCGACGATCGCCAGCGCCAGCGCCGGCAGGAACAGCGATTTGAGGGCCGGCCAGAAGCCGGCGCTCCAGCCGGGGAAGCCGCCGGCCGGGAACCAGCCGAGATAGACCGAAAAGACCAGGATGAGCAGTATGGCGAACCAGAAATTGGGGATGGCGATGCCGAGCTGGCCGAACACCATCACGCCGTAATCGCGCGGCGTCTTGTGATGCGCCGCCGCATAGAGGCCGATCGGGACGCCGATCACGATGCTGAGGACGGCGGCGAACAGCGCCAGGGGCAAGGTCACCGCCAGCCGCGACATGATCAGCTCGTTGATCGGCATGACATAGGTGAAGCTTTCGCCCATGTCGCCGACGGCGAGGCCGGCGATCCAGCTGAAATACCGCTCCACTACCGGCCGGTCGACGCCGAGCTTCTTCTGCAGCGCCGTCACCACCTCGGGCGGCGCGTCGATGCCCAGCATCACTTGCGCCGGATCGCCCGGAAGCAGCTCGAGCGCCGCGAAGATCACCACCGAGGCGATGGCGAGCGTCGCGGCGAAGGTCGCCAGGCGGCGGAGCAGGAATGTCAGCATGCGGTGTCCCTCGGCTCTCCGCCCTTCTTAACCGCCGTCCTGACGTCGTTGTAGATATAGGCGCCGTCGCCATTGTAGCAGTCATAGCCGGCATAGACCGCCTTGACATGGGCGAAGACCTGCCGGGCGAGATCCTTGGTATCGAGCTCGGCCTCCGTCATTGGCTGCCGCGCCAGCGCGGCGATCTCGTTCAGGATCGCGTCGCGGTCGAGCCGGGTCGAGCGCCCGTCTTGCGCGATGACCTCGCCGGCGATGATGACGGCGTCGACCGAGCGCGTCTTGGCGCGCTTGAGGATAGCATCGATGACCGGCAGCTCGTCGCTGAGATAGGGATGCGCGAGCGAGGGCCAGTTCAGCAGCACGCAATCGGCGGCTTTGCCCGGCTCGAGCCGGCCGATCGTGTCGCCGAACGGCGTGGTGCGGGCGCCGTGCTCGGTCGCCATGCGGAACACCTGCGGACAGGTCGGCGGAAAGTCGTCCATGCCCGGCGTGCGGTGGACGTTGAGCGCCATGCGCATCTCCTGCAGCATGTCGCGATCGTCGTTGATGCCCGCCTCGTCGATGCCGATGCAGACCGGGATGCCGTGCCGGCGATAGTGGTTCACCGGCGCTATGCCGCTGCGGATGCGCAGGTTGGAGCTGACATTGTTGCAGATGTGGCAGCCACACTCCGCCACGATCTCGATGTCGCTCGGCGACAGCCAGATGGCATGGCCGAGCGTCAGCCGCGGCCCCATGAGCCCCAGCGCCTTGACATGCTCGACAGCCGAACGGCCGGTCCGCTTCAGCGCATATTCGCGCTGGAACTTCGTCTCCAGCAGATGCAGGTGCATCGGCACCGCATAGCGGTCGGAATAGTCCTTGGCCATGACCAGCGCCTCGTCGCTCATCCAATGCAGGTTGGCGGGCGCGAGCTGGATCTTCAACCGGTCCTCGGCCTTGTATTTCTCATGCAGCGCCTCGAAGAGGCGGAAATTGTCCATGAGCGGGATGGCGCCCGTGGCGGTGAAGCGGGCGAGCCTGGGGCCGAGATCGCCGGGCAGGCCGGCGGCGAACCGCGCATCATCCTGGTAGAGCAGGCGGTTCTGATCCATGATGACATAGGAATAGGATGCCCGCATGCCGATGTCGCGATAGGCGCGCAGCACCTCGTTCGCGGTGTTGTAGATGTTCTCGAGCGGACCGCGCACGCCATATTGCATGTGCTGGACGGTGGTGACGCCGGACTCGATGAGCTCGAAGGCCGAATAGAGCGTGTCGAGATAGGGATCGACGGTGCGCCGTCCCATGAGGCGCGCGATCCACAGTTCGAGCGCGAGATCGGGCGCGCCATGCTGGGTGGGCGTGATGCCGAGGTGATGATGCCCGTTGACGAAGCCCGGAACGACCACCTGGTCGGCGCCGCCGATGACGGCGTCCGGCCGGTGGCGCGCCAGCAATTCGTCCTTGCTCCCGATCTCGACGATCTTGCCGTCGCGCTGGAAAATGGCGCCATCGGCGACGACTTCGACCTCCTCGTCGCTCAGCGCGAAGGGAATGAGATATTTGCCCCAGATCAGGCTCGATGGCATGCACGATACTCCAATGCGTGGTCGGGTCGGACTGCAGACGCCGGGACCGGGCGTCGGTCGCCCGGTCCCGCTGCGTGCCTGATAAAGGTCATTCGGCCCAATAGACGTCGGTCATGACCGTCTGATAAGCGGGCATGTCCTTCCACAGGCCTCGCAAGCCTTTCTTCGCGACCGAGACATTGCGGGCCTGATAGAGGAAGAGCGCCGGCACCTGATCCGCCAGGAAGGTCTGCATCTTGCGGAAGGCCTCATATTGCTGCTCTTCGCTCGCGGCCCCCTTGATCTCCTGCCAGATCTGCTTGAACTGCGGATTGTCATAGCCAAAGAAGAAGCCCGGATTGGCATAGACGTCGAAATCCATCGGCAGCACGTGATCGACGATGGAGATGTCGTAGCTGTAGTTCTTGAACACCTGCTCGAGCCATTGCGGCCATTGCAGCTTCTCGATCTTGAGGCGGACGCCGACCTGCTCGAAATAGGCCGCCACGATCTCGGCGCTGCGCACGAACGGACCCTGCGGCGGCACCTTGATCGTCGTCTCGAAACCGTCGGGATAGCCCGCTTCCTTCAGCAGCGCCTTGGCCGCCTCGGGGTCATAGGCATTGACGCCGGTCATGTCGACATAGGCCGGATGGTTGGTCGAGAAATGCGCGCCGATCGGCTTGCCATAACCGTATTCGGCGCCTTCCACCACCGCCTTGCGGTCGATCGCCTTGGCCAGCGCGCGGCGCACCAGAACGTTGTCGAACGGCTTGCGGCGGTGGTTCAGCCCCATGATGATCTCGAATTCCGACGCGCCGTCCATGATG
>JBFWNN010000126.1:0-9940 GCA_050251035.1 Parvibaculaceae bacterium | reverse complement strand
CGGGGTGTGACGAATGGCGACTTCCGACTATTACGAGGTCTTCGACAAGCGCTTCGCGCGATTGTTCAACAGCAACGCGCATGTCGACAGGCTTCATACCGGCTGCCGCTGGGCCGAAGGCCCGGCCTATTTCGCCGCCGGGCGCTATCTCGTCTGGTCCGACATCCCCAATGACCGCATGCTGCGCTATGACGAAACATCGGGCGCGGTCTCGGTCTTCCGCCAGCCGGCGGGCAACAGCAACGGCAACACCACCGACCGCGAGGGCCGGCTCGTCACCTGCGAGCATGGCGGGCGGCGCGTCAGCCGCACCGAGCATGACGGCTCGGTCACAACGCTCGCCGACCGGTGGCAGGGCAAGCGCTTCAACTCGCCCAATGACGCGGTGGTGAAGTCGGACGGCTCGATCTGGTTCACCGATCCCGCCTATGGCATCGACAGCGACTATGAAGGCAACAAGGCCGAAAGCGAGATCGGCGCCTGCCACGTCTATCGCATCGATCCGAAGAGCGGCAAGGTCGACGCGGTGATCACCGACATGGTGCGCCCGAACGGCATCGCCTTCTCCCCCGACGAAAAGCTGCTCTATGTCGTCGACACCGGGCGCACCCACGGGCCGCAGAACCCGGCGCATATGCGGGCGTTCAAGGTCTCGGACAAGGGCAAGCTCTCGGGCGGCGCGGTGTTCGCCGACTGCACCGCGGGCCTGTTCGATGGGTTTCGGCTCGATACCGACGGCCGCATCTGGACGAGCGCCGCCGACGGCATCCATTGCTACGAGCCGGACGGCACGCTGATCGGCAAGGTCAAGGTGCCGGAAGTGGTGGCCAATTGCGCCTGGGGCGGGCCCAAGCGCAACGTGCTCTATATCTGCGGGACGACGTCGCTCTATGCCGTCCGCCTGATGGTCAACGGCGTCAACCTGCTGAGGTGATATCCATGCCCTTCGTCAATATCCGCATCGTCAAGGAGGTCATCGCCGCCGATCCCGCCGGAAAGAAGGCGCAGATCAGCAAGGCGGTGACCGAATCGATCATGGCGGCCACCGGCCTCGGCAAGGCCGATGTCTGGGTCGTGTTCGAAGAGGTCGCGGCGCGCGACTGGTATGTCGGCGACACCGATGTCGAGACGATCAGAGCCAAGCGTTGAAACTGCAAGTCCGGGTCTCACAAAGAAACGGGGAGGCGACGGCCTCCCCGTTCCAATTTTCCGCCGGGTACGCAGTACCCCATCCCGGCCGCGGCCCCGCTTGTTTCACCCTCGTGAGCCTTGGCCCCGATGATCGCTCAGCGAAGTTTCCAAATAGCTAAAAATTGAACTTTTTCAGATAGTTAATAGATGGTGAAGAAAAGCTTGGACCTGCCTTAAGGGAAGAGTCAAGCGGCCGGGGCGGAAGCGACCGTCGGCGGCTTCAGCCAATGATCGAGAAAACCCTGAAGCCACTGGCGCACTGGCGCGTCATGGAGGATCTGGCCCGCGAGCTGCTCGGCGCCGTTCTGCGCGCCCTTGAGCGTGAAGCGGTGAGCGCCGCGCACCGACCAGCGATGCATCATGAGCCGCGTCACCTCGGGGTGGAACTGCAGCCCATAGGCCTCGCCGTCATAACGGAAGGCCTGATTGGCGAAGGTATCGCCCGTCGCCAGAAGCTCGCAGCCCGCCGTCAGCGTGAAGCCCTCGCGATGCCAATGATAGACGGTTCGGGGCCAGTCGCCGAGGCTGCGCCCGGCTTCAGTGGGGATGAGCGGAAAATAGCCGATCTCGACCAAGCCCTCTGCATGCGGCTCGACCTTGCCGCCGAGATGGCGCGACAGCATCTGGGCGCCGAGGCAGATGCCGAGAAAGGGCTTCTTCTCCTCGAGCGGAACGGCGATCCAGTCGGTCTCGGCGCGGATGAAGGCGTCGCAGTCATTGGCGCTCATCGGCCCGCCGAAGATCGCCGCCCCCGCATGCTCGGCCAGCGTCCCGGGCAAAGCATCGCCCAGACAGGGCCGGCGGATGTCGAGCGTGTAGCCCTTCTCCGCGAGCATATGGCCGACCCGTCCCGGAGAGGAGGTCTCGGAATGCAGGACGATCAGGATCTTGCCCGAAGCCATGATTCGCGAGGGTGACATGAAGTGCGGTCCGTGGTCGAGAGGGGTGTCAGCGCGCCTTGGCTGCGCCCATTGCACGCCTGATGACGGGGAGGATGACGCGCCGGGGCGCGCCCCTCAGCGCATAGGCGGTGAGCTTGTTCATGGTGCCCGGCACCACCAGCCGCTCGCCCTCCTTGAAGCCGGCCCAGCCGGCCTGGGCGACCGCCATGGCGCCCTTCGGCACCACCCGGCTCAGAGCGCGCGCCGTCTTCATGCCGGCGCGGCGCTGAAAGCCGGTATCGACCGGGCCCGGGCTCAAGGTGGTGAACGTGACCCCCGTACCCTTGGTCTCCTCATGCAGCGCATCGGTGAAGGAGAGCACGAAGGCCTTGGTGGCGAAATAGACCGCCATATTGGGGCCGGGCATGAAGCCCGCCGTCGAGGCGACATTGATGATGCCGCCCGAGCCCCTGGCGATCATGCCGGGCAGGAAGCGCAAGGTGAGATCGGTCAGGGCGCGGACATTGAGGTCGATCATCTGCAGCTGATCTTCGCGCGCGATCTCGGCCGCCTTGCCGATGAGGCCGTAGCCCGCATTGTTGATGAGGATCTCGGGCTCGAGCTTGCGCGCCGCGAGCTCGTTGGCGAGGGTCTCGCCCGCGCCGGTCTTGCTGAGGTCGAGCACGATGACGGTGACCGGCACGGCATAGCGGGCGATCACCACGCCGCGCACGCGGTGCAGCTCGGCCTCGCTGCGCGCCACCAGGATCAAGGGATGGCCGTCGCCGGCCGCGACATGGGCGAAGGCCTCGCCGATGCCGCCCGAGGCGCCGGTGATCAGGACTGCCGGAAGGGAAGATTTTTCGCCCATCGCTTCTGTCTAGACGGCAATTGGGGCGGAGAAAAGATATTCCGCAGGCGCTTGTCGGTCGAGGGACGGCGGCTTCGCCGGCATAAATTTCCCGTTTGGGCCGTATTTGGCGCGAAAGCACCGTCAGATCGAACCTGAAAGGATTAGGAAATGGAGCCGGCAGCCAAAACCTGTGTCATTCGCAAGGCGCGTGCCTGGGAAGACGCCGCCATTCGCGCTCTGGTGCTGAGTGAGCGGATGCGCCCGGTCGACCTCAAACCCGAGAATTTCCTGGTTGCCGTCGAGGGTGATGAGATCATCGGCACGGTCCAGATGAGACGTCATTCGGATGGAACGCATGAGCTCGGATCCCTGGTGGTCGCCCCAAACTGGCGGCGCCAGGGGGTAGCCAGGCGGCTTATCGATATGCTCCTGAAGGAGGAAGCGCAAAGCGTCTATATGATTACCGCCCGCGCACATTGGCGACGCTATGTCCCTTGGGGCTTCGAGCTCGTGTCCGGCGGCGCGGTTCCGAATTCGATCCGATTCCATCACCTCATCGGCAGCCTTGGAAGCATCGTCTCGTTGTTCAAGCGCCGCTCCATGCGCCGCCTCGTCATTCTACGGCGAAAGCCGATCGATGCAGGCTTTCCTCAAGGGGTCTGAAGGTCTTCAGATCATGCTGCGGCATGAGAACCGGCCTCTGTTCAGTACGACCGTTAGCCGAGGCCCAGTTGCTTGCCGGCGGCGAGCGCAATGGGATTGAGCGCCGTCGCATCCTTGGCGATGAGCTGGGCCAGCTGCTTGCGCATGCGCGGGTCCCAGAAGGACTTTATGTGGTTGGCGGTTTCCTTGACCGCCTGCTCCTCGGGATAGGCCTGGAAGGCGACGGCGATCTGATTGGCCATGCGCTTGATGTCGGCAAACTTGTCCATGATCTCCCTGTCAGTGAAAACTCACGATGCCGTCGGGCGAACGGGCGGCCAGCGTCATGCCCGCCTGGCGCGCCAGATGCAGCGCCATGCCCGTCGGCGCCGATATGGTGACCAGATGCGTGATGCCGATCACCGCGCATTTCTGCACCAGCTCGAAGCTGCAGCGGCTGGTCATCGCGACGAAGCCCGATGCCTCGTCGATGCCCTGCCGCATCACGGCGCCGAGCAATTTGTCGAGCGCATTGTGCCGGCCGATATCCTCGCGCACCAGCGCGATGTCGCCCTCAGGCGTCACCCAGGCCGCGGCATGGACCGAATGGTTGATCCGGTTCATCGGCTGAAGTGCCGGCAACGCCGCGAAAGCCCTTCGGACCGCCGCCGGATCGAGCGCGAAGCCCGCCGTGATCGGCGCCACGGGCTTCACCACATCGGCGATGTCCTCGACGCCGCACAAGCCGCAGCCGGTGCGGCCTTCAAGAGCCCGGGCTGAGCGGGGCTTGAGAGCCGCTTCGGCGACGGCGATATCGACGCAGAAGCCATTGTCGACGGTGAGCGCCACCACATTGCGGATGGCGGGCGCTTCCGTCACGAAACCTTCCGACAGCGAGAAGCCGATGCCGAAATCCTCGAGATCGGCGGGCGTCGCCATCATCACCGCGGTCGAGACGGAATTGTGCATGATCGCGACCGGCACCTCTTCCGGCACTTGCCAGACGAGGCGCTTTTGCGTGCCATCGGGCCGATGCAACAGGCCCTCGGCCGGCCGCGAGGTCGCGGGCTCAAAGTCCCATTGCGGGGCGGGCCGCACCGTCATCTTATCACTCGGCCGCGACCAGCGGCTTCACCGCCACGCGCTTCTGCTCGTTCTCGCGCTGCTCCCATTCGACCTGCCAGTCGGAAGGCCGGTTGGACGGCGTCACCTGCACCGCGGTCACCTTGTATTCCGGGCAATTGGTCGCCCAGTCGGAAAATTCCGTGGTGATCACATTGGCGCCGGTCATCGGATGATGGAAGGTGGTGTAGACGACGCCCTGCGGCATGCGGTCGGCGATGACGGCGCGCAAGGTGGTGGCGCCCATGCGGCTCGACAGGGACACCATCGAGCCGTCCTTGATGCCGCGCACCTCCGCATCATGCGGATGGATCTCGAGCACATCCTCCGGGTGCCAGGAAACGTTGCCGGTGCGCCGCGTCTGGGCGCCGACATTGTACTGGCTGAGGATACGGCCGGTGGTGAGGATGAGCGGGAAGAAGCGGTTGGTGCGCTCGTCCGTCGGCACGAATTCGGTGACCATGAAGCGGCCCTTGCCGCGCACGAACTTGCCGATATGCATGGTCGGCGTGCCCTCGGGCGCCGCGTCGTTGCACGGCCACTGCACCGAACCCAGGCGGTCGAGCTTATCGAAGCTGACGCCGGCGAAGGTCGGCGTCAACCGGGCGATCTCGTCCATGATCTCGGCACCCGAATTGTACTGCATCGGATAGCCCATGGCGGTGGAGATCCGGGCGATGACCTCCCATTCCTGCAGACCCTGCTGCGGCGCCATCACCGGGCGCACGCGGTTGATGCGGCGCTCGGCATTGGTGAAGGTGCCATCCTTCTCGAGGAAGGAGGTGCCGGGCAGGAACACATGGGCGAAGGCCGCCGTCTCGTTGAGGAAGAGATCCTGCACCACCAGGCATTCGAGCGATTCGAGCGCCCGGTTGACATGCTTGGTGTTGGGATCGGACTGGGCGATGTCCTCGCCCTGGACGATGAGGCCCCTGAAGGAGCCCTCGATGGCGGCGTCGAACATGTTGGGGATGCGCAGGCCGGGCTCGGCGTCGAGCCCGGTGTTCCACACCTTCTCGAAGAGATCGCGCACCGTATCGTCGGCGACGTGACGATAGCCGGTGAATTCATGCGGGAAGGAGCCCATGTCGCAGGAGCCCTGGACATTGTTCTGGCCGCGCAAGGGATTGACCCCCACACCCTCACGGCCGAAATTGCCGGTCGCCATAGCGAGATTGGCGAGGCCCATGACCATGGTCGAGCCCTGGCTGTGCTCGGTGACGCCGAGGCCGTAATAGATGGCGCCGTTGCCGCCCGTCGCATAAAGGCGCGCCGCGGCCCTGAGATCGGCCGCCGGAACCCCGGTCACGCTTTCCAGAGCCTCGGGCGAATTCCTCGGCTCGGCGATGAACGTCTCCCAGCGGGCGAAGCCCTCGGGCTCGCAGCGCTCGGTGACATAGCCGCGCTTCACCAGGCCTTCCGTCACCACGACATGGGCCATGGCATTGATGACGGCGACATTGGTGCCGGGCAGCAAGGGGAGATGATATTGCGCCTCGACATGCGGCGTGCGCACCATGTCGATGCGGCGCGGATCGACGACGATGAGCTTCGCCCCTTCGCGCAGACGCTTCTTCATGCGCGAGGCGAAGACCGGATGAGCGTCGGTCGGGTTGGCGCCGATGATCAGGATGACATCGGCCTTGTCGACCGACTTGAAGTCCTGGGTGCCGGCCGAGGTGCCGAGCGTCTGCTTCAGGCCGTAGCCGGTGGGCGAATGGCAGACGCGCGCGCAGGTGTCGACATTGTTGTTGCGGAAGGCGGCGCGGATCATCTTCTGCACCACATAGACTTCCTCGTTGGTGCAACGCGACGAAGTGATGCCGCCGATCGAGCCCATGCCATGCTTGGCCTGGATCTCGGTGAAGCGCCGGGCGGTGAAGGAGATGGCCTCGTCCCAAGTGACCTCGCGCCACGGATCGGTGATCTTGTCACGCAGCATCGGCTTCAGCTTGCGATCCTGATGCGAGGCATAGCCCCAGGCGAAGCGGCCCTTGACGCAGGAATGGCCCTCATTGGCGCCGCCATCCTTATAGGGCATCATGCGTACGACCTCGTCGCCCTTCATCTCGGCCTTGAAGGAGCAGCCGACGCCGCAATAGGCGCAGGTCGTCACCACCGAATGGTCGGGCTGGCCCTTGGCGATGATCGACTTCTCGGTCAGGGTCGCCGTCGGGCAGGCCTGCACGCAGGCGCCGCAGGAGACGCATTCGGAGGCGAGGAAGTCCTCGTCCATGCCGGCCGAGACATGCGATGCGAAGCCGCGCCCGTCGATGGTCAGCGCGAAGGTGCCCTGCACTTCCTCGCAGGCGCGCACGCAGCGCGAGCACACGATGCACTTCGCCGGATCGAAGGTGAAGTAGGGATTGCTCTCGTCCTTGGGCTGGTAGCGGAAATTCTCCGACCCGTTCTGCTTGGCGAAGACGTGATTGTCGCCGTCATAGCCGTAGCGCACCTCGCGCAGGCCGACCGCGCCGGCCATGTCCTGCAACTCGCAGTCGCCATTGGCGGCGCAGGTGAGGCAGTCGAGCGGATGGTCGGAGATGTAGAGCTCCATAACGCCGCGGCGCAATTGCGCCAGATGGTCGTTCTGAGTCTTGACCTTGATGCCCTGGGCGACCGGCGTGGTGCAGGAGGCGGGCGTGCCCTTGCGGCCTTCGATCTCGACCAGGCAGAGGCGGCAGGAGCCGAAGCTCTTCAGCGAATCGGTGGCGCAGAGCTTGGGGATCTTGGTGCCGAGCTCCATCGCGGCACGCATGATGGAGGTGCCTTCCGGCACCGTCACCGACTGGCCATCGATCTCGAGCGTCACCATCTTGGTCGCGTCCGACTTGGGCGTGCCGTAATCGATTTCCTTGATGAGCGTGGTCATGTCGCTCTCCTATTCTGCGGCCTTCGCCGTGGGGCGGTCGAAGTCTTCGGGAAAATGCTTGATGGCGCTCTGCACCGGCATGGGCGTCAGGCCGCCCATGGCGCAGAGCGAGCCCTCGACCATCGTCTGGCAGAGATCGTCGAGAACGATGAGGTTCTTGTCGCGCTCGACGCCGGCGATGATGCGATCGATCACCTCGACGCCGCGCACCGCACCTATGCGGCAGGGCGTGCACTTGCCGCAGGATTCGATGGCGCAGAATTCCATGGCGAAGCGCGCCTGGCGCGCCATGTCGACCGTGTCGTCGAACACCACGAGGCCGCCATGGCCGACCATCGCGCCATTGGCGGCGAAGGTCTCGTAATCCATCGGCAGGTCGAATTGCGAAGCCGGCACGTAGGAGCCGAGCGGTCCGCCGACCTGGATGGCGCGGGCCGGGCGGCCCGAATGGGTGCCGCCGCCGAAATCCTCGACGAGCTGGCGCAAGGTGATGCCGAAGGCCTTCTCGACCAGGCCGCCCTGCCTGATGTTGCCGGCGAGCTGGAAGGGCAAGGTGCCGCGCGAGCGGCCCATGCCGTAATTCTTGTAGAACGCCGCGCCACGGCTGAGGATGTCCGGCACCGCAGCGAAGCTCAGCACGTTGTTGATGATGGTGGGCTTGCCGAACAGGCCCTCGAGCGCCGGGATCGGCGGCTTCGGCCGCACCATGCCGCGCTTGCCTTCGAGGCTTTCGAGCATGGACGTCTCTTCGCCGCAGATATAGGCGCCGGCGCCGGTGCGCACGGCGAGAGTGAAGCTCTTGCCCGAGTCCTGGATGTTTTCGCCGAGGAAGCGCGCCGTGACCGCATTGGCGATCGCCTGCTTCATCTTGGCGATGGCATGGGGATATTCGGAGCGGATGTAGATCAAGCCCCGGGTAGCGCCCACCGCGATGCCGGCGATGGTCATGCCCTCGATGAGCGTGAGGGGGTCGCCTTCCATCAGCATGCGGTCGGCGAAGGTGCCGCTGTCGCCTTCATCGGCGTTGCAGCAGACATATTTCTGGTCCGCCTTGGCGTCGTGAACGGTCTTCCATTTGATGCCGGTCGGGAAGCCGGCGCCGCCCCTGCCGCGCAGGCCCGAGTCGGTGACGTCCTTGACGATGTCGAGGCCCGATTTCGCGAGCGCCGCGGTCAGGCCGGCGAAGCCGCCATGCGCGACATAGTCGTCGACCGACAGGGGATCGGTGATGCCGCAGCGCGCGAAAGTCAGGCGCTCCTGGTTCTTGAGGTAGTCGATCTCCTCGGTGAGGCCGTGGCCGAGACGATGCTCGCCGCCCGTCAGGAGACCGGCGTCGAAGAGAGAGGCGACGTCCTTGGCCGTGACTGGCCCATAGGCGACACGGCCGCGCGGCGTCGCGACCTCGACCAGCGGCTCCAGATACAGCATGCCACGCGAGCCGTTGCGGATGATCTCGATTTTCAGATTGCGCTTGTCCGCCTCGGCCTTGATGGCGGAAGCGACTTTGTCGGCGCCCATCGAGAGAGCGGCGGCGTCATCGGGAACGAAGATCCTGGTCATTGCGCGGCCTCGCTCAACGTCTCGGCCATGATCTCGTCGAAGCGCGCGGCATCGACGCGGCCATGCAGGCGGCCGTCGACCATCATCGCCGGCGACAAAGCACAATTGCCGAGGCAATAGACGGCCTCGAGGGTAACCGTATTGTCGGCGGTCGTCTCGCCGAAGCCCGTCTTAAGGCTCGCCTTAGCGTGGTTGCACAAGGTCTCGCCATTCATCGCCTGGCAGGCTTCGGCGCGGCAGATCTTCACCACATGGTGCCCGGCCGGCGCGCGGCGGAAATCGTGATAGAAGGTGACGACGCCATGCACCTCGGCGCGCGACAGGTTGATCGCCTTGGCGATCACCGGCAGGACGCTTTCGGGCACATAGCCCAGCTCCTCCTGCACCTCATGCAGGATCTCGATCAGCTCGTCGGGACGATTGCCGTGACGATTGCAGGCGTCACGGGCGCGTTCGCCGAGCGCGGGATGCGAAAAAGTGGATGCCGGTTTTTCGTGAGAATCCCGCGCCTTCTTGGGATCGATCACGTTCATGACCTTGGGCTCTGTCCAAGGTCATCGTGATCTCGTGAGTTTTCGGGCTTCGTCAACATCGCGCCACACCTTCCTGGCCGGATGACCGGCGCCGGGTACAAGACAACATGATCGTTCCGGTGTGCCGGAACCGGCCGGCTCCGGCAAATCGGTAGTTCCGATCAGTCGATTGTCAGGGTCGATGAAGGGCGGGCGGGGTCCGCAAAGCGGCTGGATCGAAGCCGAGAGCGACTTGCTGCAGTGCAGCAATGATCGGCGCCAGAGGCTCGCGATCGACCACCAGCAA
>JBFWNN010000125.1:0-10029 GCA_050251035.1 Parvibaculaceae bacterium | reverse complement strand
CCGTCGAGCGCCTGCACGAGGCCGGCCTCAATGTCATTCTCGACGTCGTCTACAACCACACCGGCGAAAGCGATGTGCACGGCGCCACGCTGTCGCTCAGAGGCCTCGACGCGGCGAGCTATTACCGCCATGACGGCGGCTTCCGCCTGATCAACGACACAGGCTGCGGCAACACGATCGCGGCCGAGGCAGAGCCCGCCCTGCGGCTCGTCCTCGACGCCATGCGGCTCTGGGCCATAGAGACCGGCATTGACGGCTTCCGCTTCGACCTCGCCACCATATTGGGCCGCGGCCCGCAAGGTTTCTCGCGCGAGGCGCCGTTCTTCTCAGGCGTCGCCGCCGATCCCGTCCTCAAGGATCTCATCATGATCGCCGAACCGTGGGACGTCGGGCCCGAAGGCTACCGGCTCGGACAATTCCCGCCCAATTGGCGCGAATGGAACGACCGCTATCGCGACGACCTGCGCCGGTTCTGGCGCGGCGACCGCGGCATGGTGGGCACTTTGGCAACGCGGCTCGCCGGTTCGTCGGATATCTTCGATCCGCAGCTGCGCAAGCCGGCGAGCAGCGTCAATTTCCTCGCCGCGCATGACGGCTTCACCTTGCGTGACGCCGTCTCATATGCGGACAAGCACAATGAGGCCAATGGCGAAAACAATCGCGACGGCACTGGCACTAATTTCTCCTGGAACAACGGCGTCGAAGGGGAGACGGACGATCCCGTCATCCGCTCGGCGCGTGCATCGGATCTCCGCACCTTGCTCGCCAGCCTCTTCGTGTCGCGCGGCACCGTCATGCTCACCGCCGGCGATGAATTCGGCCGCAGCCAGAAGGGCAACAACAATGCCTATGCCCAGGACAACGCGCTGACCTGGCTCGACTGGGAGCGCGCCGATCCATCACTCCTGGCCTTCGTGCAATCGCTCGTTGCCCTGCGGCGCGCCCATTCCTCGCTCTCGGCCGACCGCTTCCTCACCGGTCTCGCTCTGGACGATACCGGCCTTGCCGATGTGACCTGGCTCCGGGCCGACGGCGAAGTCATGCGCGAGGAAGACTGGAACACTCCCGACCGGCACTCGCTGGGCGCGGCCTTCTATGATTTCGCCGCCGGCGACCGCACGCTCGTCTGGCTCAATGCCGGGCGGTCGCGCGAAATCGTCAGGCTTCCGGCGTCGCGCGACGGCGGAAGCTGGCGCCTGATCCTGGACCACGCCGGCGCAGTCGATGAAGCCGCAAGCGATACCGTCGAGTGCCCTGGACGCTCCGTCATCGTCCTCGCCGAGAGGATGAAGGCGCGGACGAGTGCCGCGCCGACCGATCGCCTGGTGAACGAGCTTGCGGAAGCGGCCGGCATCCAGCCGGTCTGGTGGACGGTCGCGGGCGAAAGGCACGATGTCTCGATCGCGACCAAGCGCGCGCTCCTTGCCGCCATGGGCCTCGATGTTTCATCAGGCCGGAGCATCGGAGAAAGCTTCGCGCGTTTGCGTAAGGTCGCGCAGAGGGAGCAGGATGAGAAGAAATGCTACCTGTCTCCGGCACTCGCCGAAGGCAAGAAGATCTTCGGCCTCGCCGCGCATCTCTATGCCTTGCGCGGCAGCGAGCCTGCGGCACTCGGGAACTTAGCGACATTGGGCGAATATGGTGCCGCGGCTGCGGAAGCCGGCGCGGCCTTCGCCGGCATCAATCCACTACATCACCTCTTTCCGACCGACCGCAGCCGCGCCAGTCCCTATCAGCCGTCCGACCGGCGCTTCATCGATCCGATCTATATCGATGTCGAGGCCGTACAGAACCCTGAGCACCGCAAGACGCAGGATGCGGTTACGGTGCTGAGCAAGCTTCGCCATGTCGATTATGAGGCGAGCTGGCAGATGAACAAAGCCGCTCTCGCCACGGCTTTCGATGCCATCCGGTCGGGCAACGATACGCAAGCCTTCAAGGATTTCTGTGCCGAGGGCGGCGAACCGCTGCACCTTCATGCCGTCTTTGAAACCATCGCCGAGCAGGTGGGCACCGTCGACCGAAACAAGTGGCCGAAAGAGCTTCATGATGTGCGCTCGGCCGAGGTCACACGGTTTGCCGAAGATCATCAGAACGACGTGATTTTCCGCAAGTGGCTGCAATGGGTCGCAGACCTTCAGCTTTCCCGGAATGCGCGGCGCGGCAGCCCGCTCTATGGCGACCTGGCGCTGGGCACCGCCTTCGACGGCGGCGAGATCTGGGCCGATCCAGGCCTGTTCGCATCGACCGTGTCGCTCGGCGCGCCGCCCGATCCGTTCTCGGCGCTGGGCCAGGTGTGGAACCTGGCGCCCTTCCAGCCGCACGTGCTGCTCGATCGCGGCCTCGAGCCCTATCGGCAGATCATCCGCGCCAATATGCGCCATGCCGGCATGCTGCGCATCGATCACGTGCTGGGCCTCATGCGGCAATTCTGGGTGCCGAGCGGGGCTGAAGGCAAGGACGGCGCCTATGTGAGCTTCCCGATGGATGCGCTCATGAACCTGGTGGCGGAAGAGAGCCTGGCGCATCGGTGCATGGTGGTCGGCGAAGACCTCGGCACCGTGCCGGACGGCCTGCGGGAACGGCTCGCGCGCGGCAATTTCCTTTCCTACAAGGTGTTGTGGTTCGAACGTGATGGCGCCGTGTTCCGGGCGCCGCAAGCCTATCCCTATCTGTCGCTCGCCTGTCTCGGCTCGCATGATCTGCCGACCTTTGCCGGCTGGGCCTCCGGCGCCCATCTCGCGCTCGACCACCGGCTCAAGCGCAACCCCGATGAGGCGAAACAGCGGCACGACTATGAGATCGAACGGGCCGAGCTCCAGACGGCCTTCGACGCCGCCGGTATTGCCCGTGGCGATCCGATGCTGGCCGCGCATGAATTCCTGAGCCGGACCGGTTCAGGCGTGGTCTTCGTTCAGGTCGACGACCTGTTCGGCGAAACCGAGCAGCTCAATGTGCCGGGCACCGATCGCGAATATCCGAACTGGCGGCGGCGCAACGACCGCCCGGTCGGCGACCTCTCGAGCGACGCCCGCGCGCGGGCGATCCTGGCCATGCTGCGCAAAGACCGGAGCCCCCTTTGAAGTTCGTTCCCAAGATCGCGATCACCTCGGCCGAGCTCGTTCATTCCGGCTGGGCGAAGCTGACGCGCTACCGGCTCGCCATCGAGACGCATGCCGGCGGGGTGTTTCACGCGGTGCGCGAGGTGCATGACCATGGCCATGGCGCCGCCGTCCTGCCCTATGACGCGGCGCGCGGCACCGTGCTCCTGGTCCGGCAGTTCCGCTTGCCGCCCTATCTTTCCGGCACCGACGGCATGATGATCGAGGCCTGCGCCGGCCTGCTCGACGGCGATGAGGCGCCCGAGGCCTGCGCCGTGCGCGAAGCGGAAGAGGAGCTCGGCTACCGCATCCGCCATCTCAAGCCTCTCGGGCGCGTCTGGGCCACGCCCGGCGCCGTGACCGAAAGCCTGTTTCTGTTCCTCGCCGATTACACTCCCGCCGACCGGACCGGAAAAGGCGGCGGCACGGATGCGGATGAGGATGTCGAGATCCTGGAGATGAGCCTCACGGACGCGATGCGGCTGGTCGCCAATAACGAGATTGCGGATGCAAAGACCGTCATTCTGCTGCAACATTTGTGGATGACGAGCGAAGGGCCGGGCAGGTGAGCGACAAGATCAAGAGACCAATTCGCTGGGGCATGGTGGGCGGCGGCATCGGCGGCTTCATCGGCGAGGCGCACCGCATGGCGGCGCGTCTCGACGGCAAGTTCAACCTGATCGCCGGCGCGCTCTCCTCCGATCCGGAGCGGGCGCAGCAGTCGGCAGAGCAATGCTTCATCGCGCCGGAGCGGACTTACACCGACTACCGCGCGATGGCGAAAGCCGAAGCCCAGCGCGCCGACGGCATCGAGGCGGTCACCATCGTCACGCCCAACGCCTCGCATCACGCGATCGCCGCCGCCTTCCTCGACCAGGGCATAGCGGTCATCTGCGACAAGCCGCTCGCCACCAGCCTGGGCGACGGCCAGGACCTGGTCGGGCGCGCCGCCAAGGCGCAGCGGCTGCTCGGCGTCACCTACAATTATTCCGGCTATCCGATGATCCGCCATGCGCGCAGCCTGATGGCGGAGGGTGGCATCGGCAAGATCCGCCTGGTGCAGGTCGAATTCGCACTCGGCTGGCTTGCCGTACCTCTCGAGCAGGAGGGCGTCAAGCAGGCCTGGCGCACCGATCCCGCCGCGGCGGGGCCGAGCGGTGTCGTTGCCGATATCGGAACGCATGCCTATCACCTGATGCGCTTCGTCACCGGGCTCGAGGTGCAGACGCTCGCCGCCGATCTCGCGACCATGGTCAAAGGACGTGAGCTCGAGGACAATGCCCAAATCCTGCTGCGCTTCAAGGAGGGCGCGCGCGGCGCGCTCTGGGCCAGCATGGTGGCGGCGGGCGAGAGCGTCGGCTTCCGCCTGCGGGTCTATGGCGAGACGGGCCATGTCGCCTGGGACGAAGCTTTTCCGGATCAACTCCGCCTCAAGATGCTCGACGGAACCGACCAGACGCTGCATCGCGGGGCCAAGCTCTCGCCGCAGGCGAAGCGCGCGACGCGCCTGGTCGCCGGCTTGCCGGAGGGCTTCATCGAGGCCTTCGCCAACCTCTATGCCGACTATGCCGAGCAGATCGAGGCGCGCCGCGAGAACCGGACGCCCGATCCGGCGAGCCTCAGCGCCCCCACCGGCGCCGACGGCGTCGATGCGCTCGCCTTCGTCGATGCGGTGCTCAAATCCGGCCTTGCCGACGGCAGCTGGGTGGCGCTGGAGTAGAGGCGGGGGTCAAAGGCTCTTCTGAAACTATCGCTCCTTCGACGCTGAACAGCCAATAGCTGTCCGCCACGATCGATTGCAGGAGGATGGCGTCGGGCTCCTCCGGGCAAATCTTCTCCAAGGCGGAGCATTCACAGTGCCGGAGGACGTCCATCTTGGCGCCAAAGCCGCGCAATGTCTTTGCCGGCATTTTTGCAATGTCCCGCAGAATGGCATCGCGGAGTCCCAGGATGAGATCGGCTTCGGCGTCAGAGGACACGCGTCCGGCAAACACCTTGTGCGTCTCCGTCCGCGCCTCCCGATATCGTTCGTAGAGGGCAAGGAGACCGGCATCGGGATCGGCCGATGGCTCAATTTCACTCAGCGCCGTCGTAAGCTTCGCTTGCAGCGCACGCGCATCGGCGCCGGCGGACTGGGGAACGGTCTCGGAAACCGGCTGGATCTTGGCGGTGGTGAAGCGAGCAAGGAACGACGCCATAGAGATACTCCTCTACGATCTGGCATCCGTCCACTGCCTTCAGGATGAACAGAGATGCTTTCGAATAGGTAAACGCCGATAACAGCATTGAAATTTTGGGTATTCCCAATGCGGCCCATGGGTTTAATCTTTCCCGGTTCGTCCATAAGGGAAAGTGCCTATGACCAAACACTGCTGCGGGCCCGGCTATGCGTCTCCGGCCGAGGCGATGCAGGCGCCGCGCGAAAAGCTGCTCTATACGATCGCCATCTATACCGGGACGGGCATCCAGAAGCCCGACTATCTGTGCACCATAGACGCCGATCCGGAGAGCCCGACCTACAGTCAGGTGATCTCGCGTCTCGAGGTGCCGGGCATCGGCGACGAGCTTCATCATATGGGCTGGAACGCCTGCTCGTCCTGCCATGGCGATCCGGGCCTGGAGCGGAAATACCTGATCGTGCCCGGCGTGCGCTCGTCGAACCTGCATATCGTCGATTGCGGCACCGATCCGCGCAAGCCGAAGCTGTTCAAGGTCATCGAAGGGTCCGAGATCAAGGCCAAGACCAACCTGTCGGCGCCGCACACCGTGCATTGCCTCGGCTCGGACATCATCATCTCCATGCTCGGCGACGCCCAGGGCAATGCGCCCGGCGGCTATCTCCATCTCAACAAGGATTTCGAGATCGTCGGCCGCTGGGAAAACTCCATGGGCAAGATCAAGTTCGGCTATGACTTCTGGTACCAGCCGCGTCACAATGTGATGGTGAGCTCGGAATGGGCGGCGCCCAACACCTTCATGCCGGGCTTCGATCTCGAAGAGGTGGGCCATCTCAAATATGGCCGCGAAATCCATTTCTGGGATTTCGAGAAGAAGGAGCCGAAACAGACATTCTATCTGGGCGAGGACGGCCTGATCCCGCTCGAGGTGCGCTTCCACCACAATCCCGACAGCAGCCACGGCTTCGTCGGCGCCGCCCTTTCGGCCAACATCATCCATTGGTGGAAGGACGCGGCGGGTGAATGGCAATGGGAAAAAATCGTGGATGTCGAGAATGAGCCGCATCCGGAGTGGCCCATCCCGATACCGGGCGTGATCTCGGTCATCCTGCTCAGCATGGACGACAGGTATCTGTATCTGTGCAACTGGCTGCATGGCGATATCCGCCAGTACGATATCTCCGACCCGCACAAGGCCAGGCTGACCGGTCAGGTGTGGATGGGGGGCCTTCTCGGCCGCGCGCCTATGGTCAATGGCGTGAAGGTCACCGGCGGGCCGCAGATGATACAGCTCAGCCTCGACGGCAAGCGTCTCTATGTGACGACGTCGCTGTTCTCGACCTGGGACAACCAGTTCTATCCGGAGATCCGCACCAATGGCGGATGCATGCTGATGGTGAATTGCGATACGGAAAAGGGCGGCATGGCGATCGATCCACGCTTCGTCGTCGATTTCGGCAAGGAGCCGAACGGGCCGAGCCGCTGCCATGAAACCCGCTATCCCGGCGGCGATTGCACAAGCGATATCTGGCTTTGACCATACGCACCATCACTCTCGCCAACCGTGGCGGCGCGACCTATGAGGTCGATCACCGCAGGCCGCTGCTGGCGAGCTTGCGCGAGCAGGGGGTCGACCTGCCCTATGGCTGCCAGTATGGCGGCTGCATTACCTGCGCCGCCAAGCTGATCAGCGGCGAAGTCGACCAGACGGCGCAAGTGGCGCTGAACAACCGCCAGATCAACAACGGCTATGTCATCCTGTGCGTCGCCCGCCCGATGAGCGACTGCACCTTCGAGGTCGGGGTCGAGAGCCACGACAGGCTTTACCGCAATCCCTTCCTCGATCCCCTGGCTCCGCATGAGCTGAAGGCCGATATCGCTGCCCCGCTGGACGAACGAAATGACCCACATGAATCATGACGAACCCTATCCGGAGGCCTATCTGCAGGGCATCCTCAAATCGGTCAAAACCATCGCGATGGTGGGCGCGAGCCCAGACAGGACCAAGTTCTCCTATGGCGTGCTGCGGGTGCTGCACGAAACCGGCTATGACATGATCCCGGTCAACCCCACGCCGGGGCTCGCGGAGATCCGCGGGCTCAAAGTCTATCCGTCATTGGCGTCCATCGACCGGCCGGTGGACATGGTCGAGGTCTTCCGCCGCTCGGAAGACCTGATGGAGGTTGCGCGGGAAGCGATCGCCATTGGCGCGAAGGTTCTCTGGGCGCAGATCGGCGTGCGCGATGACGCCGCCGCCCGGCTGGCGGAGGAGGCGGGCCTCAAGGTGGTGATGAACCGTTGCCCCAAGATCGAGCTGTTCCGGCCGTTCTGGAAGCCGAAACTGCATCTCGGGATTTGACATCAGAGTCGGCTGAGATCAGCGGTCATTGCACCACCCCATCCGGCGCTTCGCGCCACCTTCCGCGCGAAACGCGGGGAAAGGTGGATCAGACGGCTGCTTGTCTGAGATAGGCTGCCAAATGGTCGCTGAGATCGCGCGCGTCGTCGCCGGCGCCGTCGATCAGGGCGGATTTGCGGCGGCGCAGGAACTGCATGCCCATCAGATAGAGGCCCGGATGCGCGGCGACCCCGCCGTCATGCCGGACCTGGCCCTTGCGGTCGAGGACCGGCAGGTGGAGCCAGGAGTAGTCCGGGCGATATCCGGTCGCCCAGAGAATCGTCTTGATCCGGCCGTCTCCGAGATCCATGCCGAGCGGCGGCGCGCTCGCGACTGCAGTGGGAGGAAGGCGATGCGGCGCCTCGATCTCGCCGTCGAGGCCAGTCCGGGCCGCCCACTCGTCGATCGTGCCGAGCAGCCGGTTCATCTTGAGGTCGGCCATGGCGCAATTGTTGTGCAGCGAACCCGAGAACTGCGCTTTGCCATCGGCGATGCCGGCAATCCGGCCGACGAGCTGGACGCCGATGCCGGTCAGCGCGTTGAGGTCCAAGGTCCGGCGCTCGGGCGAGCCCGCGAGTTGAAGCGACGGCACCCGCCGCGCCCGGTCGATGTCGTCGACTTCGTCATAACGCTCGTCGTGAAGGCCGACGGCGTCCATCCACCATTGGATATCCTTGCCGCGATAGACGCGCGGCGCCCGCACATGCTCGCCGACGGAGAGCGTGACCGGGCGGCCCGAGCGATGAATCTCGTCGGCGAGCTGGGTGCCGGTCGCCGACCCGCCGACCACCAGCACGCCGCCCTCATCGAGCTGGCGGGGATTGCGGTAGTCCATCGCGGTCAGGGTGGCGACGCCGGGTGGAACCGCCGCAGCGACCGCGGGAACGCGCGCGACGTTGCAGGCGCCGGTGGCGAGCACGACCGTCCGGCAGCGCCAGGTGCCTCTCTCCGTGGCCACGACGAAGCCGTTGTCCGCCGCGGAGAGCGATGTCACCCGCGTATCGGCTTCGACGGGCGCCGAGATCACGCCGGCATAACGAGCGAGGAAACCAATGACCTCGGGGATGGTGCGGTAACCGTCCGGATCGTCGCCATCATAGCCAAAGCCCGGCAGACGGCTTTGCCAGTTGGGCGTCAGCAGGCGGAGCGAGTCCCAGCGTTCGGTGCGCCATGAATTGGCGACCTCACCGCGCTCCAGCACGACATGGTCGACGGAGCGTTCGGTGAGGCAGCGGCTCATCGCCAGTCCCGCATGACCGGCGCCGATCACAACAGCGTCTATGTTGCGAAGGCTTCCCAATTATTCTGATCGTGAGATGCGCCGGTCAATTCACGGTGACGGTGACATTGGTCGGGTTGGTCACGATATCAAAGACGGCCGAGCGCTTTTGCGACTGGGCCACCAGCGCCTTGATATCGTCGTCGCTCGCATCGGCATCGATCTTGAAGGCGACCTTGATGCCGTCGAAACCGTTGCGGACATCCTTGTCGATGCCGAGGATGCCGTAGAGGTTCATATTGCCTTCGAGCGTCGCCGTGACCGAGCGCAGCTGAATTCCCCGGTTCTGCGCCACCGCCGCGACGCCGGCGGTCAGGCAGCTGGCGAGGCCGACGAGCACGATCTCGACCGGCGTGGCGCCATGGTCCGCAGAGGCAAAAACCTCGGGGTGATCGGCATCGAAGGTAAAGGTGGTCTTGTGCTTCTGCTCGCCGCCCAGGCCATAAAAGCCTTCGACGGTCGAGTGGCTGTGGGTGCCGTTCTGCCAGTTGCAGGTCGCCCGCCATTTGAAATTGGCGGCCTCGGGCGCATCCTTCAGCGCCTCGCGGGCTTCAAGCAATGCGGCAACGTTGACGCCATTGTCGGCTTGGACTTCGGAAGCCATTTGCATTCTCCTGTCTTGCGCTGAGGCGTATCGGGTCAATCGGGCTGGTCGTCGCGTCTACCCAGGGGCGATTTCCCCAGGGCATCGTATGGATACCCGAATACTCCTTCAAGCTCATTTACGCAGGAGCATGCTGGTTCCTTCCGCCATTGGCGCCAAGTGAAAATTCGTGCCGCTCGGGAGGAAATAAATTACCGATCGGAGCTTGGGCCGCGCCGATCGGCACGTGCCGGGCGTCGAAAGATCATAGTGAAATCATCCAGATAGGACCGAAAGCCGGCACCCGCACCAGGGATCGACCCCCGATCGCCGATTTTGGAGAACGACGCTCTGCCGTCGAACTATTGTCCGACCTGAGACATAGGTGACGTTCTGTACCGGAGACATAGGTAACACTTTCTCCCATGCAATTGCATGGGGGAAAGTGTGGATGCCGTGGAAAGAGAGCTCCGTAATGGACGAACGCGTGC
>JBFWNN010000124.1:0-10120 GCA_050251035.1 Parvibaculaceae bacterium | reverse complement strand
CGCGGCGTCGTCTCGGGCGGCTCGATGCGGCCTGAGAGACGGTATCCCCTGGGGCTCTGGAACTCGAATGACGGACTGGCCATCGGCGCTGTCTCCTTTGCCGGCATCATAAGCGCGCCGAACGCGGTTGGCAGCAGGCTTGACGACAGGGCGGGCCAGCCTCTACACCGTGCCCCGGTTGGCCTCTGTGGCGGAATGGTAGACGCGGCAGACTCAAAATCTGTTGCTCGCAAGGGCGTGGGGGTTCGAGTCCCTCCAGGGGCACCAATCGACATGACATCACCCAATTCCGTATCCGCCGATGCGACACCCCGAGAGCCCGGCCCGGTTCTCTTCGCCCGCACGCGCGCCGGCTATGATCTGCCGATCATCGATGTGACCCATCCACGTTTCGCGGTGGTTGATGACGCGACAGCACGCGCGGCACGGAAGGAAGCCTTTCTCCGCGACGACCGGCAGCGCCGGTGGATGCCCGGCTTCCTGCTGCGTTTCATGCTCCGCCACCTGACGCGCAAATCCCGCCTCGCCGCCGCCATGTTCAATCGCGAGAGCGCCTATCTCGACGGCCTCAGCACCTATGTGATGAAGCTCGGCACCGACAATCTCGTGCGGCCGTACGACGGCCCGGCCGACCGCCGCTTCGCCCAATCGCCCCACATCACGCTCCTGCGCCTCAGGACCCAGCAGACCGCGACGCTCATCGCCGATGCCATCGCGGAAGACGCGGACTTGGCGACCAGCGCTCCCTTGCATCTCGTCAATATCGCCGGCGGCCCGGCGCTCGAGTCCCTCAACAGCCTGATCCTTCTGCGCCACAGGCGCTCTGAGCTGCTGCGCCGGCGGATCGTGGTTCACGTGCTCGATCGCAATGAAGATGGTGCGGCCTTCGGCGCCGATGCGCTCGATGTCCTCAAGAGGGAAGGCAACCCGCTTGCGGGTGTCGACGCCGTCTTCAAGCATCATGACTATGACTGGAACGCGCCCGCCGATCTGGCCCGACTCCTCGAGGGGATCAGAACCGCCGGCGGAGTCGTGGCGGCATCGAGCGAAGGCGGCCTGTTCGAATATGGCAGCGACGATGCCATCATCGCCAATCTGCGCGTCCTGCGTGGCGCGGCGCGCTTCGTCGCGGGCTCGGTCACGAGCGGCGACGGGATCCGGCGGCGGATGATCGCCATGTCGGGTTTTGCGGTGATCCCGCGTGGACTCAACGGCTTCCGGCCGCTCGCCGAAGCGGCGCGGTTCACCATCGTCAAATCCGAACCCGCTCTACTCAGCGACCAAGTGCTCTTGCGGCCATTGTGACTCGGCGCAAAAACCGGCATAAGCCTGGGCGCGAGGAGAAGCACTGGACGTGCCCCATTTTTCGGCAGAAGCGGAATTTCAATGGCCCATGAGACTCTCGCCGGTGTGTTCACGCCGGTCCTGACGCCCTTCGACAAGACGCTGCAGGTCGACGCCAATCTCTTCGTCAAATTCTGCGGCTGGATCCTGACGCAAGGGGCGGGGCTTGCCGTCTTCGGCACCAATTCGGAAGCGAACTCGCTGACCGTGCCCGAGAAGCTCGAGCTCCTCGCCCGCCTCATCGAGGCCGAGCTGCCGCCCGACCGGATGATGCCCGGCACCGGCGCCTCGGCGCTGCCCGACGCGGTCGCTCTGTGCCAGGCCGCGGCCAAGGCCAAGACCGCGGCCGTGCTCATGCTGCCGCCCTTCTATTACAAATCCGTGGCCGAGGACGGGCTCTTCGCCTTTTATGCCGAGACGATAGAGCGCGTCGGCGACCCTGCGCTCAAGATCTGCCTCTATCATATCCCGCAGATGTCGGGCGTGCCGATCACACTCCCGCTCATCGAGCGCCTGATCAAGGCCTATCCCGACACGATCGTCGGCATCAAGGATTCGGGCGGCGATTTCGCCAACACCAAGGCGATGCTGGACGCGTTCCCGGATTTCCGCATCTTCTGCGGCTCGGAACGCTTCCTGCTCGACACCATGCGGCATGGCGGAGCGGGCTGCATCTCGGCCATGGCCAATGTGCATCCGGGCGCCATCGTCAATCTCTACGAGACCCGCGCCACGCCCGAGGCCGAGGCCAAGCAGCAGGCACTCACCCAGATGCGCGTGGCCTATGACACGGTCGCGATGATCCCGGCGCTCAAGCGCACGGTGGCGGAGTACGGCAAGGCGCCGGGCTTCAGGACGGTCAGGCCGCCCCTGGTCGAGCTCGACGACGGCGCCTGGGACAGGCTCAAGGAAAGCGTCGGCAACCTCGGTCTCAAAACGCCCAATCTCGACAAGGCGCTGAGCTAGGCGTAGGACCGGCGACATGCCGCTGGCGAGATAACGGCTTCGTGGCTTGACTTCCCGCCAATAAGGACTAGCTTCCGCGGCGCCATGACGATGCTCTTTGCACATCTTATTCGCGAGGTTCGGCCGCTCAAAGCCGGCCCGTTGCCCGGACGCGCGTAACCAAGCTCCCGCGTCCGGGATAGTCAAGGCACCCCCGATCATTTAGACCATCCGGCGCATCTTGCGCGGGCGGCCACGTCCGCCATGCCCGCAAGGACCGCCGGCCGATACGGAGCACGCGATGAAACTCATCGACCTCCTCCAGGCCGAGGCCATCGCCCTGGATATTCCGGCTGCGGACAAAACCGGCGTTTTCGACGCCGCCGCGCAGCGCCTCGGCGTCATCACCGGCCGCGAAGCAAGCGTCATCCGCGCGGCGCTCACGGCCCGCGAGCGCATGGGACCGACGACGATCCACAAGGGCATCGCCATTCCGCATGCGCGGCTCGACGGCCTCGACGCGCCGGCGGCCATCTTCCTGCGCCTTGCCCGGGCGGTCGACTTCGATGCACCCGACGGACATCCGGTCGATCTGGTCTTCGCCGCCTTGTGGCCGGCTGACGCGCACGGCTATTCGCTGATCGGGCTTGCCGAGTTGTGCCGCCTGCTGCGCGAGCCGAGCCTCGCTTATTGGCTGCGCGCCGCCGAGACCCCGCGCGAAGCACTCATGCTCGTGAGCCTCGCCGCCGGGCTCGCCACGTCGCGTCACGCGCGCAAGCACGAACGATTGCGCCGCCTCCAGCGGGTGCCGTCATGACGCCCGCCGGCATCGGCATTGGCGAAGAGGATCGGCAACAATACGGCGCCTTGCCTTACCGCCTGTCCTGGACCGGTCACATCGACATCCTGCTGATCACGTCGCGCGACACCGGCCGGTGGATCATTCCCAAGGGCTGGCCGCTCTCCGGGGAAGCGGGACCCGACGCCGCCGGACGCGAGACCTTCGAGGAGGCGGGAGTCGTTGGTGCAGCCGATGTCCCCGCGATCGGCGCCTATCGCTACTGGAAGAAGCGGCCGCAAGGCGCCGTCATCTGCCGCGTCGAGGTCTTTTCCCTGCGCGTCGCGGACGAACTCGACCGCTGGCCGGATTGGCGCCGGCGCCGGCGCGTCTGGTTCACGGCATCTGATGCCGCGGCCCTCGTCGAGGAGGATGAGCTCAAGGCCCTGATCCTCAGGATGCCGGACATCGCATGCGCCGACATGCACGGAACCCGCAACCCGACCTTCGCATCCCGGACAGGCACGACATGATCCAGACTCCCTATTACCTGATCGACAAGAGCAAGCTCCTCGACAATCTGCGGATCATCCAGGAGGTGCGCGAGCGCTCGGGCGCCAAGGTGCTTCTGGCGCTCAAATGCTTCGCGGCCTGGTCGGTATTCGACCTCATGCGCGACTATATGGACGGCACGACCTCGTCGTCGCTCAACGAGGTCCGTCTCGGCGCGGAAAAATTCGGCGGCGAGACGCATGCCTACAGCGTCGCCTTCGCCGCGCATGAAATCGATGCCGTCGTGGCGCGCGCCCAGAAGATCATCTTCAACTCGATCAGCCAGCTGCACCGCTTCTCCGACGAGACGGTCGGGCTGCAGCGCGGCCTGCGCCTCAATCCCGGGATCAGCTCCTCGAGCTTCGATCTCGCCGATCCGGCCCGCCCGTTCAGCCGGCTCGGCGAATGGGACACGGAGCGGATCAAGTCGGTGATCGACCGCATCGACGGCTTCATGATCCACAACAACTGCGAGAACGGCGATTTCGCCCTGTTCGACCGGATGCTATCGCATATCGAGGAAAAGTTCGGCCTGCTCCTGCGCGAGGTCAATTGGGTGAGCCTCGGCGGCGGCATCCATTTCACCGGCGCGGACTATCCGCTCGCGGCCTTCTGCGACCGGCTGCGGAACTTCGCCGAGCGCCACGCCGTCGATGTCTATCTGGAACCGGGCGAAGCCGCGGTCACCAGAAGCACCACGCTGGAAGTGACGGTGCTCGACACGCTCGTCAACGACAAGCGCCTCGCCATCGTCGACAGCTCCATCGAAGCGCATATGCTCGATCTCCTGATCTACCGGCAGAGCGCCAAGATCGCGCCCGATGCCGGGCCGTACAGCACCATGGTGTGCGGCAAATCCTGTCTCGCCGGCGACATCTTCGGCGAGTTCCGCTTCGACCGGCCCTTGCAGGCGGGCGACCGCCTCTCCATCGCGGATGCGGCCGGCTACACGATGGTGAAGAAGAACTGGTTCAACGGCGTGCAGATGCCGGCGATCGTCCTGCGCGAGCTCGACGGAAGCCTGCGGCTCGTGCGCCAATTCTCCTATCACGACTATCTCGCGAGTCTCTCGTGAGTCCGGGCTTATTCATAAGGAAGGAGGCACTCGGCCGAAAATGAAGCACAACGTCCTGATCATAGGCGCGGGCGGCGTCGCCCAGGTGGTCGCGCACAAATGCGCGCAACATGACGATGCGTTCGCGGCGATCCATATCGCATCGCGAACGCCAGGCAAATGCGAGGCGATCGTCGGCTCGATCCGCGAGAAGCGCGGCGCCACGGCAACCCCGCGGCTCGCCGCCCACGCGCTCGATGCCTTGGACAGCGAGAAGACCGCCGACCTGATCCGCCGGACGCAAAGCCGGATCGTCATCAATGTCGGCTCGTCATTCCTCAACATGTCGGTGCTGACCGCCTGCCTCGCCACCGGCGCCGCCTATATCGACACCGCTATCCACGAGGATCCGCGCCGGGTCTGCGAGGCGCCGCCCTGGTATGCCAACTATGAATGGAAGCGCCGTGATGAATGCGCCAAGGCGGGCGTCACCGCCATTCTCGGCGCCGGCTTCGATCCCGGCGTGGTGAACGCTTATGCGGCGCTGGCGCATGCGGACTATTTCGACAGCATCGATTCGATCGACATCATCGACGTGAATGCCGGTGAGCATGGGCGCTATTTCGCGACCAATTTCGATCCCGAGATCAATTTCCGGGAGTTCACCGGACAAGTATGGTCCTGGCAGGACCGGCAATGGACCGCCAACAAGATGTTCGAGATCCGCAAGGACTGGGACCTGCCCGTCGTGGGCAAGCGCACGACCTTCATGACCGGGCATGACGAGATCCATTCGCTGTCGCAGATCCTCGGCGTTCCGACTGTGCGCTTCTGGATGGGCTTCGGCGAGCGTTACATCACCGTGTTCACCGTGCTGAAATCGCTGGGCCTCCTCTCGGAGCAGCCGGTGCGGACCGCGGAGGGCCTCGATGTGGTGCCTTTGAAAGTCGTGAAGGCGGTCCTGCCCGATCCCGCATCGCTCGCCCAGAATTACAGCGGCAAGACCTGCATCGGCGATCTGGTGAAGGGCAGCAAGGCCGGCAAGGCCCGTGAGATGTTCATCTACAATATCGCCGACCATGCCGAAGCCTATCGCGAGGTTGGCAGCCAGGCGATTTCCTTCACGGCGGGAGTGCCGGCAGCGGCGGCCGCCCTGCTGGTCGCCAGGGGCGATTGGAATGTCGGCAAGATGGTCAATGTGGAGGAACTGCCGCCCAAACCTTTCCTGGCGTTGCTCGACGAGATGGGGCTCCAAACCTGGATCAGGGATGCAGAAGGCGACCGGCCGCTCGCTTTTGGAACCGACAGGCCGACTCTGCCGGCGGCGCGGCGCGCCTGACGGCCCTGGATGACGCGCGGACGGGATTGCCCATGCAGGGTTCCCGTCCGTCATCCGGGCAGGATAAAGCAGGATTGCGACAGACTTGATACGAGTCTTAACGATCTCGGCAACAAAATACCTAATCTCGACAAAATTCCGGCGTAGGTTCCAAGACGCGGGAGCGTGGTCCGCTACGCCATTGATCTTGAACGCAGAGTACGGTACTCCGGCTCTTGAGACGGGGCGTTTTCGAAGTTGAGAAGGAAAACATTGTGGCGGCACGGTTACGTCTCAAAGCCATCAGCTTATTCGTAGCGGCGAGCTTTGCCGCGACACCTGCGCTTGCCGGCCCCTCGCTCCTCTTCGATGCCGCAACCGGCGAGGTCGTCTCGCAGGATCGCGCCGGCGAACCCTGGTACCCCGCCTCCATCACCAAGCTGATGACGGCCTATGTCGTCTTCCAGAAGCTCAAGCGCGGCGAGATGCAGCTCGAGCAGAAGCTCACCGTGTCGCCGCTCGCCTCGGGCCAGCCGGCAAGCAAGGTCGGCATGAAGGCCGGCACCACCATCACCGTCGATCTCGCGCTGCAGATGCTGCTGGTCTATTCCGCCAATGACATGGCCTATGTTCTGGCCGAGGGCGCCAGCGGCACATATCAGAATTTCGCGAAGCTGATGAATGCCGAGGCCGCGCGCCTCGGCATGACGGCGACGCACTATGCCAACCCCAACGGTTTGTTCGACCCCCGGCAGGTGACGAGTGCCCGCGACATCGGCATGCTGGCGACGGCGCTCCTGCGCGATTTCCCCGAGCACGCTCACTTTTTCTCACAGCCCGCCGTGAGCCTCGGCAAGCGGCAGTTGCGCAACCGCAATATGCTGCTGCGGCAGATGAAGACGGCGGACGGCATGAAGACCGGCTTCGTGTGCAGCTCCGGCTTCAATCTGGTCGCTTCGGCGACCGAAAATGGCCGCAAGCTCATCGCCATCGTGCTCGGCGCCTCTGGCGGCAAGGAACGCGCCGATCTCGCCGAGATGATGCTGACTTCAGGCTTCGCCAAGCCGCCGCAGCCGCAGCAGATGCGCCTCGGCGCCATCGCCAACACGCAGCTCGGAGCGCTCGTGCCCGCCGACCTCACCCAGATCGTGTGCAAGGGCAAGCCCACCCCCGTCGCCAAGGCCTCTGGCCTCGCCGGATGGGGCGTGTCCTTCGGCTCCTATGACAAGCCCGCCACCGCCGACATGGCGCTGCGCGGCCGCCTGCTCGGCGTGCGCGACCTGATCCAGGACTCGACCAGCGGCGTGGTGAAGGTGCCCGGCGCCAATGGCTTCAACGCCATGGTGTGGAATCTCGACCAGGCGTCCTCACTCTCGGTCTGCGCCGCGTTCAAGAAGCAGAACAGCTATTGCGACGTGATGACGCCGGAGAGCTTCGCATCGATCGCCACCTTGGCGCGCGCCACCGAAGAGCGTATCCAGCCCGCCGCCTCGCAAGGCGATGTCGGCCCGCCCAAGAAAAAGAAGGCGCGCCGGAAGAAGAAGTGAGGCTGCCCGCCGGCACGCGCTGAAATCCGGCGGTTTTCATGCAGCCCGGGCAAGTGAGCCATGAGCGGGACGGAACCGGGAGGGGCTGACGGCGGGGCCCCTATCGCCTATATCAGCGGCCTATGAGCAGCGACCCCAAGATCCTTCCCGTCTCGGTGATCACCGGCTTCCTCGGGGCCGGCAAGACCACCTTGCTCAACAGCCTGCTCAAGGACCCGATGCTCGCCGACGCCGCGGTCATCATCAACGAATTCGGCGCGATCGGCCTCGACCATCTGCTGGTCGAGCGCTCGGACGAGAACGTCTTCGAGATGGCATCGGGCTGCCTGTGCTGCACCATCCGCGGCGACCTCATCGACACCATGCTCAAGCTCATCGCCCGGCGCGACCAAGGCGAGATCAAGGCCTTCGACCGCATCGTCATCGAGACGACCGGCCTCGCCGATCCGGCGCCCGTGCTGCACACGGTGATGAGCGAGCCCGATCTCCTGCGCCGCTGCCGGCTGGAAAGCGTCGTCACGGTCGTCGACGGCGTGCAGGGCGAAACGACGCTCGATGCCCATGCCGAAGCGGTGAAGCAGGCAGCGGTCGCCGACCGGCTGGTGCTGACCAAGCTCGACCTTCTCAGCGGGCGCGAGGGCGAGGACGCGCTGCATTCGCTGATCGGCCGGCTGCGGGCGCTCAATCCCTCGGCGCGCCTCCTCACCACCCATCGCGGCGAGGCCACGGCGGCGCGGCTGTTCAACAGCGGCCTCTACAACCCCGAGACCAAGTCGCTCGATGCGCGCGGCTGGCTCAATGCTGAGGCCTATGAAGCGGGCGAGAAACGCCGCCGTCATCGCCATCATCATGAGGCCCATCACGGGCATGACCACGCGCATGAGCATCATGACGTGTCGCGCCACGACGACCATATCCGCTCCTTCACCTTCTCCGACACGCGCGCCATCAGCCCGCAGGGGCTCGACATGTTCTTAGGGTTGCTGCAGTCCTATCATGGCGCCAACATGCTGCGCATGAAGGGCATCGTGAAGGTCGCCGACGACCCTGGGCGCCCGGTCGTGCTGCATGGCGTGCAGCATATCTATCACCCGCCGGTGCGTCTCGCTTATTGGCCCGACGGCGATGAGCGCACCCGGCTGGTGTTCATCGTCAAGGACATCGAGAAGCGCCTGATCGAGGACCTGTTCAAGGCCTTCACCGACGAGGTCTCGGGCGCCGGCGCCTTCCACACCGACAAGACCCTTTCGCTTTAACCCGTCAACCGGAGCTTTCCCGATGCTCAAACTGTTCGGCCTCAAGAAATGCACCACCTGCCAGAAGGCGATGGACTATCTCGACAAGAAGAAAAAGGCCTATGACTTCACCGACGTGAAGGAAGACAAGCTGGCGAAGGAGCAGGTGGCCAAGTGGTCGAAGGCGCTGGGCGGCTGGGAGAAGATGATCAACCGCGCCGGCTACACCTGGCGCGGCCTGCCCACGGCGGAGACCGAGAACCTCACCGAGGCCAAGGCGGTCACGCTCGCCATGAAGAACCCCTCGCTCATCCGCCGGCCGCTCATCGAGCATGGCGACGGCTCGGTGACCGTCGGCTTCTCCGACAAGGTGAAGGGATTCATCGGGTAGCAGTTACCTCGCCCCGCTTGCGGCTATCGCATTCACACAACCATCCTTCCCCCCTGCGGGGAAGGTGGCTACCCGGCTTTGGCCGGGTAGCCGGATGGGGGTCGTGCAACGAGAACAGTGGTGTCGGATTGCACAAATCTGTCGGCTTCGGCACTGAGATGCCGATCTCGTTACTGGTTGGAGGTGCAGGCTGTTGCCCGACCCCCATCCGGCGCTTCGCACCACCTTCCCCGCGCTTCGCGGGGGAAGGAGGAAATGTGAATGCGATAGCCGCGCAGCGGAGAGAGTGTTTCAACCCCTTACCAGCGGCCTCGTCATGCAGGTCGGGCCGCCCTCGCCCTTGCGGCAGATCTCATCGGCCTTGATGACCTCGACCTTGACACCGGTGGCCTGCATGCGCCGCAGGGTCTCGGGATTGCCCGCCACCATCATGGCATGGCGCGGGCCGAGCGCCAGCACGTTGCAGCCCATGCTGTCGAATTCCTCATCCGGCACCTCGACGAAGCCGATGCCTCGGGCTTCCAGGAACTGGACCAGCCTGACCGGCATCAGCGGCGGATGGACCACCGCCAGGTCCTGATCGAGCGGACTCAGGACCGACATCAGATGGAAGACGTCGCTCTTGCCCTTGTAATGCGGGAGGTCGAATTCCAGGATCTCGACATCGGCGCCGGCGAGCTGGCGCAGCTGCGCGATGCCGTCGCGATTGGTGCGGTAGCCGATGCCGGCCAGGAGTGTGTGGCGGTCGATCCAGACGAGATCGCCGCCCTCGACCGAGCCGGGCCCGGCGATCTCGCCGGCAATGGGGAAGCCCAGGGCCTCGAGATGAGCGCCGTTCACCTGCGCCTCGCGCCGACGCTGCGGCTTGCCCATGAACGGACGCACCAGGCCACGCGGCGTCACGATCAGCGCGTCATGGGTATAGAGCGAATCGAGGGTGAGCCCGTCGCCGTCCG
>JBFWNN010000123.1:0-10364 GCA_050251035.1 Parvibaculaceae bacterium | reverse complement strand
CGGCCAACATCTTCGTCGCGGGCTTCATCGGCTCGCCGACGATGAATTTCTTCGCTGCCGTCATCGACGGGAAATGGGCGCGCCTCGCCGATGGCTCGCTGTTGGCGCTGCCCGATCTGGCCGAGGCTCGGGAAGGCCGCGAGATCGTGCTCGGCCTGCGACCGGAGCATCTGCATTTCTCGGACAAAGGCATTCTCGCCGGGGTGACGGTGGTCGAGCCTTTGGGCATGAGCACGCAAGTGACGCTCGACGCCGCCGGCGAGCGGGTGACGCTCCTGACGCTGGAGCGGCCGCAGCTCGCTCCTGGCGATGCCCGGTTCATCACGGCCAGGACCGCGGATATGCATGTCTTCGACCGGGAGAGCGGCCTCAGGCTGGGCTAACCGCGCCGCGCCCTTTTTCCATACCACACCGCGAGCGTGATCAGGATCAGGGACAAGGCGATCTGCAGCGACGCCACCGCCAGCAGCATCGGAAGCTTCTGCGGGAAGCGCAGCTGGCTCCACATATAGATCGGAAGCGTGATGTCGGAACCCGCGAGGAAGAACGAGATCACGAATTCGTCGAGCGAGACGGTGAAGGAGACCAGCAGGGACGCGATGATCCCGGGCCATGCGATCGGCAGCGATACCCGCAGGAAGGTCTGAACGGCGCTGGCGCCGAGATCGCGCGACGCTTCCTCGAACTCGCGATGGATGTTGGCGAAGGTCGTGCGCATGATCACCAGCGCCGCCGGCGTGCAGACCGTCAGATGGCCGGCGAGAATGGTGAACAGCGAGAGCTTTATCCCGGCGGCGCTGATCAGCACCAGGAGCGAAGCGCCAAGGACCAGAGCGGGAATGACCAGCGCTGCGAGGGCGGTGGCGGTGAGCGTGGCCGCGCCCATGATCCGGTGACGTTCCATGACATAGGCCGCCAAGGCGGCGATGACCGTTGAGAGGAGCGCCGCCCAGAGGGCGATCAAAGCGCTGTTCCTGATGGCGGAGAGGAGGCTCGCATCTGCCGTCAGCGACCGATACCAGTGCAAGGTCAGGCGGCCCAGGGGAAAGGCCACGATCGTCGCGTCGTTGAACGAGAACAGCAGCAGCAGCAGGATCGGCGCATAGAGGAACACCAGGATGAACGCGATATAGGCGTTCAGCGGCAATTCCCCGAGCCTGGTCCGCACGGACTTCATGGTGCGTCCCGCTCTGTGCCGCGCTTCGCCAGCCGCAGGGCGGCGAAGGCGCAGACCGTGACGCATAGCATCGTCGCCAGCGACAGCGCCGAACCGAGCGGCCAGTTGTTGGCGCGGGTGAATTGCGCATAGATGATATTCCCGATCATCGCGCCCGAGGGGCCGCCGAGCAGCGCCGGCGTGATGTAGTCGACGGCGACCGGGATGAAGACGAGCGCCGCGCCCGCCAATATGCCGTTGACGCAGAGCGGCAATATCACCGTCAGGAAGGACTGCATCGGGCGCGCGCCCAGATCGCCCGAAACCTCGAGCAGCGCGCGGTCGATGCGGCTCATGGCGACATAGACAGGGAGGACGACGAAAGGCAGCCAGGCGTGGACGAGCGCGAGAACGACCGAGAATGGACTGTAGAGGAGCGCTCCGATCGGCTCGGAGATAAGGCCCAGGGCCATCAGGCCGGAATTGATGATCCCATTGTAGCCGAGCAGGACCTTCCACGCGAAAATGCGCAGGAGATAGCTGACCCAGAAGGGCACGATGAAGGCGAGCAGGAGCATCGGGCCCCAGCGGCCGGCGCGGAAACTGATGAAATAGGCGATCGGAACGGCGAGCGCCACCGTGATCACGGTGACCGCGAGCGACAGCAGCAGGCTTTTGGCGATGAGCCAGATATAAAGCGGTGATAGAGCGATCTCGCGGAAATTGGCGAGGCTCAAAGTGCGGTTCGTCGTCAGATAGTCCTGCGTCCAGAATGAATAGAGCAGCACCGAGAGCAACGGCAGGACGATGGTGGCGAAGCACAGGAGCGCCAGAGGCGAAGCCAGGAGATAAGGCGCCCATGCGCCGGACGATGATCCCTGGAGCGGCGCCGGACCGGCGAGCCTGCGCCGCCTCCGGAACGATCCCACGGCATTGGCGAGGGCGCCGCGCCAGCCGGCCAGTCCCGCCTCTCCCAGACGAAGCCCGGTGAAGCGGGGCAAGGCGGTTCCGGCGAAACGCATGCCGGCGAGGCGGGCGAGGATGGCCTGCTTTCTTTCGATCTGATGCGCCTGGCCCGACGCCAGTGCCGTCAAGGCGTGCGGTTCGATGACCACATGGCCGGCGTTGCGCGCGTCCCGCAGCAGTCCTTCGCCCGCGCGCGTGCGCGTCAGAATGGCCGTCCAGCCGTCATGCTCGTGATGCGCATAGCCGTCCGGATTTGTCCATGCGTCGCCGAAGGCGATGTCCGCCTGCTCGCCGGTCGAGTCCGGACAGATCTTGCAGCGATATTGGATCTCCTGGTTGAGCTCGTTCGACCAGGTCTCGTCATAGCTCTGCTCGAAGGTTTGCCCGTGCCGGGTCTCGATATGCAGAGGTCCCGGGCAGCCATGGCCGCGATAGCGCAGCGTCCTCACATCCTCGGCGCGCAATCCATATTTCTCGATGATCTGCTCGCTCGTCCTGAGACTCGAGACTCCGGCGCAGAAGAACGCCAGCATGAAGGGGATCTGCGCATCGACCCGGGGATCGAGGCGGGCCAGGTTGCGCAGGCCGGCAATGTCGCAGGGCTTGCCGACGACGGCGAACCTCCGGCCCTCAGCCAGCAGGCTCGCGATCGTCGCGAGCGGTGCCGCGGGCCCGTAGCGCGCCGACGCCGCCGACAATATCTGCCGCCGGCTGCTGCTCTCCTGGATGACGGAGCGCAACGGGTTGTCCGGATCGGCAGCGACATGGAGGATGAATTCGACCAGGCCGGCCTCGAGCAGATAGGTGCTGAAAGCCGATATGGCGCCGCCGGAAGAGCCGACGAACCGCAATTCGGCATCCGCCGCGTGGCCGCGATAACTCCCGGCGACCGGCCCCCAATCGCGCGCGAGAGCGATCCCGTCCTGCGGCTGCCCCATCTGCACGATGCCCGGGCAGGTCTTGACGATCAGCGCCTCGTCCTCGGCACTCAGCGGCGCCGCAGCGACGGGACGCAGATAGCCGTCCGGCTGGACCTCCATGCCGAGGGCGCCTTGGCGCGCGATCCCGGCGCACAGGCCGCATCCCAGGCACATCTCGCTTGCGACGATATCCCTCAGCGCCCGATAGGACATGACTCATGCGCCTGCTGCCGCAGGAACCTGCCGCGGCCAAATTCGTCGGACACCTCGCCCTTGGCCCATATGACGCTTCCCCGGCTGATGGTCATGACCGGCCAGGCCGAGACATACATGCCTTCATAGGGCGTGTAGTCGCAGGCGTCATGCAGGGCCGCATGGCTGATCTTGCGCGGCGTCTTCATGTCCCACACCGCCAGGTCGGCGTCGCTCCCCGGCATCAGCGAGCCTTTGCGCGGATAGAGTCCATAGATGCGGGCCGGATTGGCCGACGTCAGCGCCACGAAACGGTTGATCGACAGGCGGCCTCCGGCAACAGCGTGCTCATAAAAGACCGGCAGCCGCGTTTCGATCCCGGGCAGGCCCGGCGGCACGGTCCTGAAATCCGGCTCGCTCGCGCCGGACACCTTCTTTCCGCGTGCGCCGTCAAAGCGGTAAGGACAATGGTCGGATGACAGAAGGTCGAAGCTCCGCGCCGCGATCCCCTGCCACAGGCGCAGCCTGTCCGCGGCCGGCCGCGGCGGCGGCGAGCACAGGAGCTTCGCATCCTCCCAGGACTTTCCGTCACTCGCGGTCATGGCGCAGGCGAGATATTGCGGACAGGTCTCGGCGAGGACGCGCAGGCCCTTGCGTTTCGCCCATTCGATCTGCTCCAAGGCTTCTCCCGCCGACACATGCACGATCAGCAGCCGGCAGCCGGCGACCTCTGCCAGGCTGATGGCGCGATGCGCAGCCTCGCGCTCGACCGCCGGCGGCGCCGCTTCGGCATGGGCCGAGAGCGCGGTCTGCCCCGCGGAAGCGAGCTGGTCGGACAGAAACTGGATGCAGTGACCGTTCTCCGCATGCACCAGCACGGTGCCGTTTCCGCAGGCGACCGCATGCATCACCGCGAGCATGTCGCTGTCGTCCATCATGTAGCCGGGATAGGTCATGAACAGCTTGATCGAGCGATAGCCTTCGGCGAGCAGCGCCTCGAGCTCGGCGAGCGCCGCCGCAAGCCCGGGCTTCTTCAGGATGATGTGGAACGCGTAGTCCACCAGGCTCGCCCGCGCCTTCTCGCGATAGTCGGCGACCGCCTGCCGCAAGGAGCGGCCGGCGAGCTGGTTGACGAAGGGGATGATGGTCGTCGTCCCGCCGCAGGCCGCCGCGCGCGACGCCGAGGTGAAATCATCGGCAAGCTCGGCGCCGCCATAGGGCGGCTCGTCGATATGGCAATGGGCGTCGACGCCGCCCGGCAGGATGAACAGCCCTTCGGCGTCGATGACCTGCCGGCTGTCCGGCAGCGCAAGACCGATACAGGCGATCTTGCCCCCCTCTATGCCGATATCGGCCCTGAAGCTCTCGGATTCGGTGACCAGCGTTCCGCCCGACAGCTTCAGGTCCAGCATGGTCAGACGACCTCGTTGAAGAGCAGATCGTCATAGGTATCGCGCCGGCGCAGCAGCTCATAGCCGCCCACGGCATCGATGATGCCGACCTCGGGACGCGGCCGGCCGTTATTGGGCGTCATCTGGTCGAGCGTATAGGCGCCGGTATTGAGGAAGGCGAGAAGGTCGCCGGGCGCCGTGCTCCTGGCGAGCCAGCGTTCCTGCGGCAGCCTCACCAGAAGCTTCTCCAGCGTCGCCCGCTCGCCGGCCAGCGCCGGGAAGGACTGCAGCATGCGCGCCAGGGTCTGCTCGCCCTCGACATCATGGAACATGTCGCCATTGTCGCAGAGTGGGCCCGCGAGCCTGAAGGGCGCGAGCGGCTCGACGGGCCGGCCGGCATTCAGGCAATGGTAGTACCATTTGTAGGTGTAGGATTCGACCAGCGTGTTGTAGCCGGCGTCGGTGTAGAGCCAGGTCCCGTTCGGCCTCGCCTTCTCGTTCTCCACCCGGGTGAGCAGGATCGCGGCATCGCCGACGACGCGCCGGCCCGGCTCGACGAGCACCGCGACATCGGCGCCGAGCTTCTCGCGCAGCGGCGGCAGGACCGCCGCGAGGATGTCGTGATAGTCGATCTTCGGCGAGAATATCCCCGACTGCCAGTCGCCGCCGCTCGTCATATAGGGCAAGGGAAATCCGCCGCCGATATTGAGATGGCCCAGCGGACAGTCCAACTCTTTCCGCACCTGCGCGAACAGCTCGGCCATCCGGTTCGCCGCCGCCACATAGGCGGAGAGATCGAGGATCTGGGATCCTATGTGGCAGTGAAGCCCGACCAGCTCCAGGCCGGCGGCATTCGCTCGCACGATCTGCAGGGCCTGGCCGAGCTCCGCCTGGCGGATGCCGAATTTCGTCGCCTCGGTCCCCGTCTGGTTGCCCGGCGACGTCCGGCTGGCGACATCGGGCACCATGCGCAAGGCGATCCGCGCCGGCCGGCCGAGCGCGGCTGCGATCCGGGCGATCCGGCCAAGCTCACAGAGGCTGTCGACATTGATCGCGAACACCGGCGGCGACAGGGCCTCGACGATCTCGGCTTCGGATTTCGACACGCCGTTGAAGGCGATCTCGTCGGCGGTGAAGCCGGCGCGATAGGCGCGATAGAGCTCGCCGCCCGAATTCACTTCGAGCAGACACCCCGCCTCTTTTATCAGGCGCAGGATCTTGATGGCCGACAAAGCCTTGCTGGCAAAGCACAGCCGCGCCAGCGGGTGATGGGTCCGGCACGCGGCGGCGATAGCACGCGCGGTCTCCGCGATGCGCGGGGCGGAATAGACATAGAGCGGCGTGCCCCGCTCTTCCGCCAGCCCGATCAGGTCGCGCCCCTGCATATGGAGCCGGCCGTCCTCGATCGTCAGATAAGGCGGGAGGTCGGCCGTCTCGGGCGTGACCGGCCGATTCATTCCGCCTCCGGCTCGGGCGGAATGGCGCCGGTGCGGGTGGTGATCAGCTGATAATGCTCGGGCCGGCGATGGGCGGCGAAATTGAAGATGTCGGCGCGATAGGGCGCGGCCATGTCGAGATCGCATTTGCGGACGACGAGCTCGTCGCCCATCGTGGCGCACATGGCGACGATCTCGCCCGAAGGTGCGATGATGCAGGTCTGCCCGATCATGTTGAAGCCTTCTTCCTTGCCCGCCTTGGCCACGCCCACCACCCAGGTGGCGTTCTGATAAGCGCCCGACTGCATCACCAGGTGATTGTGGAACGGCTCCAGGGCATCGAGCTCGAACGGATCGCCGAGACCGATGGGCGAGTTGTAGCCGAGGAGTATCAGCTCGACGCCCTGCAGCCCCATGACCCTGTAGGTCTCCGGCCAGCGGCGGTCGTTGCAGATGCACATGCCGACGATCGCGCCGAAGGCGCGGTACACCGGGAAGCCCAGGTCCCCCACTTCGAAGAAACGCTTCTCCAGATGCTGGCCCGGCCGGTCGAGCACATCGGCATGGCCGGGCAGATGGATCTTGCGGTATTTTCCGACGATGCGGCCGGATTTGTCCACCAGGACGGACGTGTTGAAGCGGCGCTTGCGCCCGCCCGCCAGGTCGAGCTCGGCATAGCCGAGGCTGAAGCCGATCCCCAAACGAACGGCCTCGTCGAAGAGCGGCCGGGTCTCGGGACCGGGCATCTCCGTCTCGTAGAACGAGTCGAGCTCGGCCTCGTCCGCGATCGGCCAGCGCGGGAAGAACGTGGTCAAAGCGAGCTCGGGGAACGCCACGAGATCGCAATTGAAGGATTTCGCTTCGCGCATGAGCGCCAGCAGGCGCTTGACGACGGATGCGCGACTCTCGCTGCGCGCAATCGGTCCCAATTGCGCAGCACCGATGACGATGGATCGTGGCATTCTCACCCTACGAGCTTGGTTGTCGACCTGGCGCGGCGCTCCCGAATGGCTCAGCCGCCGGCCTTCACATTGTCCCACATCTTGACCAGGCGCGCCCGCTGCTCTTCCGGCATCGGCCCCAGGAGGTTGCCATTGGCGAGGAACTCGTTGGGATTGCCGACGAGCCCCAGCGCCTCGAGGTCTTCCTTCTTCACCAGCTGCAGCGCCTTGGCATTGGCATGTCCATAGCCCCAGTTCTCCACCAGGGCCTTGCCTGATTCAGGCGCCTCGAGCGCGTTGATGAAATCATAGACCTCTTCGACGGGCGCGGTTGAGGATTTGAGATGGGCCACGCCGCAAAGCCAGGTCACCAGCTTCTCCTTGGGCTTCAGCATGTAGGTGACGGCGATGTTCTGCTTCCGGAGATTCTTGAAGCTGTTCGGCCAGCCCCAGGCGGCGACCACTTCGCCCGAGGCGAGCGCCTGCTCGAGCTGCGCCGGATCGCTCCAGATGAAGCGGGCGTTGTCGCGCAAGGTCCTGAACATCGCCTCGACCTTGGGATAGTCCTCCTCCGCCAGGGCCAGCGGATCTTTCACCCCGGCCAGCACGGCGGCGAGGCGATAGGTCTCGTCGAACGCGTCCACGATTGCCGTCTTGCCCTTGAGTTGCGGGTCGATGAGCATCGCGAAGCTCTCGTCCTGCGGCTTGGCGAGATCGCTGCGGTAGATCACCGAGGAGGCGCCCCACTCCCACGGCACCAGCCAGTTCTTGCCGTCGGCCACCAGCGCGGGGGCGTTCTTGAGCGCCGGGATCAGGTCGTCCCAGGCCGCCACCTTCGACGTGTCGATCGGCTGGATGATGCCGGCCTCGCGCCATTTCTTCACATCGTGGATGCAGGGATGAGCGACGTCGGCGGTGAATCCGGCCTGCAGCTTGGCGAAGCCCTCGTCGGGATGGGCGTAGAAGGTGAATTCGGGCCCGCCGCCATATTTGTCGACATAAGGCTTGCGGAAGCTCGCATCGTCATAACCACCCCAGGTGAAATATTTGAGGGTCGAGGTCGCCGCGCCCGTCGCGATGACGCCGCTCAGCACGGCCGCACAGGCAAGCGGCGTCAGCGTGCTGAATTTCACGACCGTCCGGCGAAAACACGCTAGGATTGAATTCATTTTCTGAGCTTCCCGACTGAAAGGTTCGACTGGTCAGAGGCTGTTGCGGAAGCTTATGATCGCGACCAAAGGCTGACAAACAATCGCTGTGGGGTCAAAGACCCATTTCCTCTAATGGTTTGGCATGAGCGCTGAGGCAATGCGGCAAGTCCCCAACCTGAACTGGATCAGGAGCTTCGAGGCGTCCGCCCGGCTGCAGAGCTTCACCGAGGCGGCGAAGGAGCTGCACATGACCCAGAGCGGCGTGAGCCAGCATGTGCGCGCGCTCGAGCTCCATCTGCGGCAGCCTCTGTTCCAGCGGCTGCCGCGCGGCGTCCAGCTGACCGATGCCGGCGGCGCCTATCTCCATGTCATCCGCGAGAGCTTCGAGATCCTGGCCGGCGGCACGCATGAGATCTTCGGGGTAGACGAGACGGAAGGCATCACTTTGCGGGTCAATGTCGCCTTCGCCACGCAGTGGCTGAGCGAGAAGCTCGGCCAGTTCCAGAAACTCGAACCGGATATCTCGCTTCGCCTCCTGGCGGCGGTGCATGGCCAGGACACGGTCTGGGACGGCGTCGATTTCGAGATCCGATACGGCCTCTGCCAGTTTCCGGGCCTCGACGCCGAGGCGCTGATGCAGGACCGGCTGTCGCCGGTCTGCGACGGGGCGACGGCGCAGCGTCTGCGCAAGCCGCAGGATCTCCTCAAGGAGCATCTCATCCATGTGATCGGCAACAGCCACGGCTGGACCGAATGGTTTTCCGCCGCCGGCGTCGTCCACACGATGGAGCGGTCGCTGACCCAGACGGACACGTCGGCCATCGCCCTTGAGCTTGCCGAGCGGTCCGGCGGCGTGGCGCTCGGCCATGCCTCTCTCGTGGCCGCCAAGCTGGCGCGTGGGACGCTGGTGCAGCCCTTCGGCCTGGCGATCGATACCGACGGCGTCTTCTTCCTGGTGTCGCCGTCCGGGCGCAAGCTGCGCCCGCAGGCCAGGCTCTTCCGCGACTGGATCCTGCGCGAGGTGGGCCGGGCGAGCCGCTAAGCGCGCCGGCCGGGCTCGACCGGAAGTTTCGGGACCGCGATTCCACGCGACCGGCAGGCCGCGCGAAAAACCCGGCTCGCTTCGTCAGCGTCCGATCCCAGCGTGACTTCCACGACCTCGTAGGCGTTCTTGAGATAATCCTGGACCTGGTCGACGACGAAGCGGACCGCGATCTCGACCACCTCGGGCGGCGCGCCCGACGGCGGCAACTGGATCACACCATATCCTACGCGCTCCAGGGCGTGCTGCACCGAAAGCATGAGACCGGCGTTCGCCAGATGAGCATTCATCAGCGCCTCGGGCAGAACGGCGATCCGGCGCGAGCGCGTGTCGCTATTGCGCATGGGGACGATCCCTCGCGGCCAGAAAGTGCGCGAACTCCGCCAGCGCTCGGTCCATGTCGAAGTCCCGCAGCTCGCCGGGAAAGCCGTAGGCGCGCGGCACCGGCAGGTCGTGTTTCGCCAGGACGGCTTCCAGCTCCTCGATCCACACGCCCTTGCCCGGCACCTGCTCCCACGCCAGATCTTCGGGGCGGCCGCCCCACAGGGAGCCCACGCCGGTGATGGCGACGGCGCTCGAGCCGCTGCCTTCGACGCCGATCAGAATCAGATCGTCGCAGCCATCCTTGATCTGGAACGCCAGGAGCTGCGCCACCGAGCTCGCCAAGCTCCGGCAATGCGCGCGATAGCCCGGCGTGTCATATTGCTCGCGCACCTGCCACCAGCGGTTGGCGCCGAGGAAGGTCATCTCCGGGCACGGCATCTGCTGGATGCGATAATCGGCACGCCGCAGGAGGTCCATGAACGGCGTGATCGCGCCCGGACACAAGGCATACTCGTCGACCTTGGCATTCTGATTGGCGATGCAGTTCGACAAGAGCGCGTGCCGACGGCTTCTCGTTCCCTGTTTCATGCGTTATGCGATCCGCGAGATTGATCCGTCGGCAGAGTGAACCACATCGCATCGCCGGCACAAGATGAAACATTTTTCATGGGCGTGAGCGTCCTGCACCGTCGCCTGGGAGGGTTTTCATTTGCCCACTAATGTGCAAAAGCTCATCCGGCAGGAATGGCAGGACGTGGCGCGCAAACCCGATTCAGAGGCAGACAGGCTCGATGACGCCGCCCGGGCGGGCTGGCTCTATTACATCGCCGGCAACACCCAGGACG
>JBFWNN010000122.1:0-11031 GCA_050251035.1 Parvibaculaceae bacterium | reverse complement strand
CTTGCCGCCGGCCCTGGCGCTGCTCCTCATCTCGATGTTCGTCGAAGGCCCGGCGGGCGCCCATGGCGTGGGTGGCGGCTGGACCATCTATCCGCCGCTGTCGACGACGGGCCAGCCCGGACCGGCGATGGATTTCGCCATCCTGGCGCTGCACATCGCCGGCGCGTCCTCGATCCTCGGCGCCATCAACTTCATCACCACGATCTTCAACATGCGCGCGCCCGGCATGACGCTGCACAAGATGCCGCTCTTCGTCTGGTCGATCCTGGTGACGGTGTTCCTGCTTCTCCTGTCGCTGCCGGTGCTCGCCGGCGCCATCACCATGCTGCTGACCGACCGCAACTTCGGCACCGCCTTCTTCGTGGCGTCGAAGGGCGGCGATCCGGTCCTGTTCCAGCATCTGTTCTGGTTCTTCGGTCATCCGGAAGTCTACATCCTCATCCTCCCGGGCTTCGGCATCGTCAGCCACATCGTGTCGACCTTCTCCAGGAAGCCGGTCTTCGGCTATCTCGGCATGGCCTACGCCATGGTGGCGATCGGCGTGGTCGGCTTCGTCGTCTGGGCCCATCATATGTACACGGTCGGCATGGACGCCGACACCCAGGCCTATTTCGTCGCCGCCACGATGATCATCGCGGTGCCGACGGGCGTCAAGATATTCTCCTGGATCGCCACCATGTGGGGCGGCTCGATCGAGTTCAGGACGCCCATGCTATGGGCGATCGGCTTCATCTTCCTGTTCACCGTCGGCGGCGTCACCGGCGTGGTCCTCGCCAATGCCGGCGCCGACCGCTCGCTGCACGACACCTATTACGTCGTGGCGCACTTCCACTACGTGCTGTCCCTGGGCGCGGTCTTCGCCATCTTCGGCGCCTGGTACTACTGGTTCCCGAAGATCTCGGGCTACATGTATTCGGAAGCCATCGGCAAGGCGCATTTCTGGATCCAGTTCATCGGCGTGAACCTGATCTTCTTTCCGCAGCACTTCCTCGGCCTCGCCGGCATGCCGCGCCGCTACATCGACTATCCCGACGTCTATGCCGGCTGGAACCTGGTGTCCTCGATCGGCTCCTACATCTCGGCCTTCTCGGTGCTGATCTTCCTCTATGGCGTATTCCAGGCCTATGCCCGCAAGGAGAAGGCAGCCGACAATCCGTGGGGCGAGGGGGCGACGACGCTCGAATGGACCTTGTCCTCGCCGCCGCCCTTCCATCAGTTCAACACCCTTCCGGTCATCCGGTGACGATGAGGCGAGGCCGCCCTATCGAGGCGGCTTCGCTCTATTGAAAGACGAGCATGAGCGACATCCACGCCGATATCACCGACGCCAATCCTGCCGCCTTGGGCGGAGCGGGCTCGGTCGGCGACTACTGGACCTTGCTCAAGCCACGGGTGATGTCGCTCGTCATCTTCACAGCACTTTCGGGTCTGGTCGCCGCTTCCAGCGACATTCACCCCTGGCTCGCTCTGGTGGCGCTGCTCGCCATCGCGGTAGGGGCGGGCGCCTCGGGCGCGCTCAATATGTGGTATGACGCCGATATCGACGCCGTCATGGCGCGCACCGCCAACCGGCCGGTGCCGCGCGGCGCCATCCTGCCGGGCGAAGCTCTGGGCTTCGGCCTCGCTCTGGCGGTGGGCTCGGTCCTCGTCCTCGGCCTTCTCGTCAATGTCGTGGCGGCGGGACTTCTCGCCTTCACCATCTTCTTCTACGCCGTCATCTACACGATGTGGCTCAAGCGCTCGACGCCGCAGAACATCGTCATCGGCGGCGCGGCCGGCGCCTTCCCGCCGATGATCGGCTGGGCCGCCGCCACGGGCGAGGTCACGCTCGCCTCGATCGCGCTGTTCCTCATCATCTTCGTCTGGACGCCGCCGCATTTCTGGGCCTTGGCGCTGTTCCGCGAGAACGACTATGCGCGCGCCAACGTGCCGATGCTGCCCAATGTCGCCGGCGCCGGCGAGACGCGCCGGCAGATCCTGCTCTACAGCCTGATCCTGGTGCCCGTTACTTTCCTGCCTTCGCTCCTCGGCACGACCGGCATGCTCTACACGGTGGTGACGGCGCTCCTCGGCGCGGTCTTCCTCTGGCATGCGCTCGACGTCTACCGCCGGCGCGAGGGCGAAGCGGCGCGCCGCGCCTGCCGGCGCCTCTTCGGCTTCTCGATCCTCTATCTCTTCGCCATTTTCGCCCTCATCATCGCCGAGCGCATTGTGGGCGTGGCGCCTTTCGCCCCAGTCTTCGGATGAGCCCCGTCATGACCCCCAAGCCGTTTTCGCCCGAGGACATGAGCCGCCGCCGCAAGCGCTCCATCGCCCTGGCGGTGGTGCTCGCGGGCCTCGTGGTCCTGTTCTTCGTAACCACCATCGTCAGGCTCGGCGGCGATGTCGGCCTGAGGACGTTCTGACATGTCGCGCCTGCCCGTCACCCCCAATTCGGCCAAGAACCGCAAGGTGGCCCTCATGTCGGCGCTGGTCGTCGTCGGCATGGTCGGCCTCGCCTATGCTTCGGTGCCGCTCTACCGCCTCTTCTGCCAGGTCACCGGCTTCGGCGGCACCACGCAGCGCGCGGAAGCCGCGCCCGAGACGATCGTCGACCGGCGCATGACCATCCTCTTCGACGCCAACACGGCGGGCAGCCTGCCCTGGACCTTCGAGCCGGTGCAGCGCTCGCTCGAGGTCAAGGTCGGCGAGGAGCACTTCGCCTATTATCGCGCCACCAACCGATCGGACCGCGCCGTGACCGGCAGCGCCGTGTTCAACGTGACGCCCGACACCGCCGGCGCCTATTTCAACAAGATCCAGTGCTTCTGCTTCACCGAGCAGACGCTGAAGCCCGGCGAGAGCATCGAGATGCCGGTGTCGTTCTTCGTCGATCCGGCGATCGTCGAGGATCACGGCCTCGACAAGGTGAGCGCCATCACGCTGTCATATACGTTTTATCCGGCGGACGACCCCGACACCGTGTCGTCGGCCGCCGAGAAAAAACCTTCGACTGAAACCAATCTGAATTGACCGACCTAGGAGCAGGGGCCATGGCCGACGCACACGCAAAGAACCACGACTACCATCTGGTCGATCCGAGCCCATGGCCGGCGATCGGCGCCGCGGCCGCCTTCATTCTCGCCGTCGGCGCCATCATGTGGATGCACGGATCGAATCCCGCCATCGCCCTCATCGGCTTAGCCGGCGTGCTCTACACCATGTTCATGTGGTGGCGCGACGTGGTGAAGGAGAGCCACAAGGGCGACCACACCGAAGTCGTGTCGCTGCATCTGCGCTACGGCATGCTGCTGTTCATCGCTTCGGAGGTCATGTTCTTCGTGGCCTGGTTCTGGGCCTTCTTCGATGCGAGCCTGTTCGCCGGCGACGCTATGCAGCCGTCGCGCTTCGAGGCGACGGCCGGTGTGTGGCCGCCCAAGGGCATCGACGTCTTCGATCCCTGGCATCTGCCGCTGATCAACACGCTCATCCTTCTGACCTCGGGCACGACCGTCACCTGGGCGCATCACGCGCTCCTGCACAACGACCGCAAGGGCCTCAAATGGGGCCTCGCCCTCACCGTCGGGCTCGGCCTCCTGTTCACCGCCGTCCAGGCCTATGAATATGCCCATGCCGCGTTCGCCTTCAATCGCGACAATGGCGGCAACATCTATGGCTCGACCTTCTTCATGGCGACGGGCTTCCATGGCTTCCATGTCATCGTCGGAACTTTGTTCCTGATCGTCTGCCTGTTCCGCGCGCTGAAAGGTCATTTCCGTCCCGAGAAGCATTTCGGCTTCGAGGCGGCGGCCTGGTACTGGCATTTCGTCGACGTCGTCTGGCTGTTCCTCTTCGCCTGCATCTATGTGTGGGGTTCGGCCGGCGTGCAGTTCACCGAGCATTGATCGCCGGCAATCTCCCTCTCCCCCGGCGGGGGAGAGGGCCAGGGTGAGGGGAACGACGGAGAAGGTTGTGACCGAGCCCTATTATCCCAATCTTTCGCCGATCAAGACCGGCCTTGCCGGCAAATGCCCGCGCTGCGGCCGCGGCCGGCTGTTCTCGAGTTATCTCGCGGTGGCGGAGAGTTGCAAGGCCTGCGGGCTCTCCTTCGACTTCGCCGATGCCGGCGACGGGGCCGCCTGGTTCGTCATGCTGTTCACCTGCTTTGTCGGCGTCGGCGCGATCCTCGGTATCGAGGTCGCGTATTCGCCGCCCGTCTGGGTTCACGTGCTGATCGCCATCCCGCTCATCATCCTCATGCCTTTGCTTCTCCTGCGCCCGGCCAAGGGCATGCTGTTGTGCCAGCAATGGAAGACCAAGGCCGAGGAAGCCCGGCTGCACCATTGATGACGGGCAGGGTCTGGCAAATCGTCATCGCGACGATCCTGGGCGTGGCCTTGCTCGTCGGCCTCGGCGCGTGGCAGCTGCAGCGCCTCTCCTGGAAGGAAGCGCTCATTGCCGAGCGCGATGCCCGCCTTGCCGCCGCCCCGGTGTCGCTCGACCAGGCTTTGCGGGAATTCGACGCCGACCGCGCGGTCGAGTTCCTGAAGGTCGAGGCCACCGGCACGTTCCAGAACGACACCGAGCTGTTCCTCCTGACCACCGAAGGCGGGGTGCCGGGTTTCGAGGTCGTAACGCCGCTGATGAGCCGTGACGACATCGTCATCCTGACCGATCGCGGCTTCATACCGGAGCCGCTCAAGGACCCGGCGCGGCGGCCGGAGAGCCGGCCCGCGGGCGAGGTCACGGTGACGGGCCTCGTGCGCCGGCATGTCGGGAGCCGCGGCGCCTTCACGCCCGACAACGATCCCGAGGCCAATATCTGGTACTGGTGGGACATCCCGGCCATGCTGGCCTTTGCCCAGGTGGGGCCCGACATGCGCGTGGCGCCCTTCGCGCTGCACCTCCTGCCGGGAGACGGCAAAGGCCTGCCGCGCCCGGTTGCCGTCGATGCGGGCCTGACCAACAACCATCTTCAATATGCGCTGACCTGGTTCGCGCTCGCAGGCCTGCTCGTCGTCATGTCGGGGCTGCTGATCCGCCAGACGGTGCGCCGGCACGATTGAAAAACCGGAACCTCCCTTTTATGGTGCCCCGCCGCAGATAAGGATCTCCCGTCCCGTGCGTTATGTCTCCACCCGGGGTGAAGCCCCGGAGCTCGCTTTCGAGGATGTGCTGCTCACGGGCCTCGCCCGTGACGGCGGGCTCTATGTGCCGGCCCGATGGCCGGAATTCTCAGGCGCCGAGCTTGCAGCACTCGGCGGCCAGCCCTATGCCGATGTCGCTTTCGCGGTGATCGCCAAATTCACCGGGGACGAGGTGCCGCGGGCCGAGCTCAAGGCGATGATTGCCGATGCCTACCGAAGCTTCGGACACCCGGCGGTGACACCGCTCAAGCAGCTCGATGCCGGCCAGTGGCTGCTCGAGCTCTTCCACGGGCCGACGCTCGCCTTCAAGGACGTGGCGATGCAGTTCCTGGCGCGGGTGATGGACTGGGCCCTGGCGCGCCGCCGGATGCGCGCCACCATTGTCGGCGCCACCTCTGGTGATACCGGCGGCGCCGCCATCGAAGCCTTCAAGGCGAGCCGTCATGCCTCGATCTTCATCCTGCATCCCGAAGGCAAGGTCAGCGAGGTGCAGCGCCGGCAGATGACGACGGTGCTGTCGCCATCCGTCCACAATATCGCGCTCGAGGGCACCTTCGACGATTGCCAGGCCATACTGAAAGCGCTGTTCAACGATCATGCGTTTCGCGACCGGGTCACGCTCGCAGGCGTGAACTCGATCAACTGGGCCCGCATCATGGCCCAGATCGTCTATTATGTGACGGCGGCGCTCGCTCTGGGGACGCCGGGCCGGCCGGTGAATTTCACTGTCCCGACCGGGAATTTCGGCGACATTTTCGCCGGACTGGTGGCCAAGCGCATGGGCGCGCCCATAGGCCGCCTGGTCATCGCGACCAATGAGAACGATATTCTCGACCGAGCTCTGAGGACCGGGCGCTACGAGGTCAAAGGGGTCAGGCCGAGCACCAGCCCATCCATGGATATCCAGGTCTCGAGCAATTTCGAGCGCCTGCTGTTCGAGGCCCATGGCCGCGACGCGGCGGCGGTCCGTCGCCTGATGGCGAGCCTCGGCCAGTCGGGCGCCTTCACCATCGAGGCCGGCTCCTTGCGCGCCATCCGGGCGGAATTTTCCTCGGGCAGCACGGACATGGCCGCGGCGGCGAAAGTCATCGCAGCGACGCGCGCAGAGACCGGCGAGCTGCTCGATCCGCATACGGCTGTGGGCTATGGGGTGGCCCGCAAGGAGCAGGGCCATTCGGGTCCCATGGTGACATTGGCGACCGCCCATCCCGCCAAATTCCCCGATGCGGTCGAGAAGGCTTCCGGCGTAAGACCGGGCTTGCCGCCGCGCCTTCTCCCCCTCATGATGGCCGAGGAGCGGGTGAGCGTCCTGGCCAACGACCCGGAAGAGGTCAAGGCTTTCATCCTGGAACGGGTCAGGTCCTAGTTGGTGTGGCATGAGCGTTGAAATTTCGCGTCTTGACAACGGTCTGCATGTCGTAACGCACAGCATGCCGCATCTCGAGACAGTGGCGCTCGGCATCTGGGTGAAGGCGGGCTCCCGCGATGAATTGCCGGAAGAGAATGGCATCGCCCATTTCCTCGAGCACATGGCGTTCAAGGGCACCAAACGGCGCACCGCCCAGGCCATCGCCGAGGAGATCGAATCCGCCGGCGGCGAGATCAATGCCTCGACCGGCATGGAGACCACCACCTATTACGCCCGCGTCCTCAAGAACGACTGGCCGCAGGCGCTCGACATCCTGGCCGACATCCTGACCGAATCGGTCTTCGATGCCGACGAGCTCGAGCGCGAGCGCCATGTCATCCTGCAGGAGATCGCGGCCGCCGGCGACACGCCGGACGATCTGGTCTTCGACCTCGCCCAGAGCGCCGCCTTCGGCACGCATCCGCTCGGCCGGCCGATACTGGGCGTCCACGATCTGATCGCCCGGGTGACGCGTGACGAGATCCTGGCCTGGCGCAACCGCAACTACTGGGCCTCGCGCATGGTGGTCGCGGCGGCCGGCAATATCGAGCATGCCGCCTTGCGCCGCGAGGCCGAGAAATTGCTCGGCTCCTTGAGCTCGGGCGCGCCGCCCGGCCGCAACCGGCCGGATTTCGTCTCGCATATGGAGCTGGCGCAGAAGCCTCTCGACCAGACCCATATGGTATTGTCCTTCTCCGCGCCCGGCTACCGCAATCCCGAGATCTATCGGCTCCAGGTGCTCTCGAGCCTGCTCGGCGGGGGCATGTCCTCGCGCCTCTTCCAGGAGGTGCGCGAGAAGCGCGGCCTTTGCTACAGCGTGTTTTCCTTCGCCTCCGCCTATGAGGACGCCGGCCAGTTCGGGGTCTATGCCGCGACCTCGCCCGACGACACGCCCGAGCTTGTCGATGTGACCGCCGAAGTGATGCTGTCGACGGCCAAGAGCGTCACCGAGGTCGAGGTGGCGCGCGCCAAGGCGCAGCTCAAGGCGAGCCTGGTGATGAGCCTCGAAAGCGCCACCGGCCGGGCCGACCAGATCGCCCGCCAGTTCCTGGCCTTCGGCGAGGTTCCGGCCATGGAGACGCTGGTGGCCAAGATCGACGCGGTCTCGGCCGATCATGTGGCCGGGCTCGCCGCCGCCTTGTTCCGCGGCCAGTCGCCGGCCTTGAGCGCCGTCGGTCAGCTCTCGACCTTGACGCCTTATGCCAAGATCAAGGCCCAGTTCACCTGATGGTTTTCCTCCGCAGCCCCTTCGCGCGTGATCTGCCGCCCGTCCTGATCCAGGGCGGCGTCGAATTGCGCGTGCCGGAAATGGCGGATTATGAGAGCTGGGCGGCGCTGCGCCTCGAAAGCCGCGCCTTTCTGACGCCGTGGGAACCTTCCTGGCCGCAGGACGATCTGACCCGCACCGCCTTCCGCAGTCGGGTGAAGCGCTATATCCGGGATATCGAAGGCGACATCGCCTATCCCTTCTTCGTGTACCGGGCCGAGGACGATGCCTTGATGGGCGCCATCACGCTGTCCAACATTCGCCGCGGCGTCGCCCAGACGGGATCGGTCGGCTACTGGATCGGCATCCCCTTTGCCCGCCAGGGTCATATGACGGCGGCGCTGACGGCGCTCTTGCCCTTCGCTTTCGGGCATCTGCATCTGCATCGACTGGAAGCGGCGTGCATCCCGGTCAATCAGGCATCGATCAGACTACTGACGAAATGCGGTTTCAGGCAGGAAGGTCTCGCCCGCAAATACCTCAAGATCAACGGCCGCTGGGAAGACCACTTGCTTTTCGGCCGGCTTGGCGACGATAGATAAAGCCCGCCGGATTTGCCATTATCTGGCCTCCGGGGGTATCAAGGAATTGATTCGCATTGGGGCATGGTCCGGGAAGGCGGACACTGGCTTTCCGAAAGGTCATGCTCAAACAACGGGATAAGCGTGGCGGCAATTCGCATTGAGCCGTCGCGCTTTGCAATAGCTGAGGCCGGCTGAGAATGGCGCTGTTGCGCATATCCATCGCACTCTTCCTGATGTTGCTCCTGTCGGTTTCCGCCTGGGCGCAGGACAAGACGGTCGATGCGGCCTTCGAGGGGACCAGCATCGATCTCCTTCCGTATCTGCTTTCGGTCGATACCGACAAGCCGGTGGTGACGATCAGGACGGCCGATGACGCCACCGGCCTTTTGATGGAACTTCCGGCCAAGGGCCGTGAGCCCGTGCATCGCTGGATCGTGGTGACCTTGACCAACAGCGCGGCCCAGGCGCGCGACGTTGTCGTCGCTACCCCGCATCAGGGCTTCGCCGGATCGGGCATCTTCTGGCCCAAGCCCATCGGATCGCGGATCCAGAACGTGGTCGCCGCCGGCCAGGCCGCCATCGCGCCCTTGCGGGTCATCAACGCGGACGCCTTTGCGCTACGCATCGAGCCCAAGGGCCGGGTGACGGTGGCGATGGAGCTGACCCGCACCGGCCTCGACGAGATCGAGCTGTGGCAGCGCGTCGCCTTCGACGCCAAGGCGGAGCAGGCGGGCTTCTATCGCGGCGTCCTCCTCGGCATCGCCATGCTGCTCGGCGTCGTCGCGCTGTCGCTCTACGCCGTGCGCACCATCGCGGTGTTCCCCTTCGCCTCGGTCTTCATCTGGTCGGCCATCGCCTTCATCGCCCTCGAATCGGGATACCTGCCGCAGGTCAACGACCTCTTGCCCAAGGACTACGAGCTCGGCCCCGAGATCCGCGCGGTGATCGAGGGCCTCATGGTGGTCGGGCTCATTCTGTGCCTCGTCGCCTTCGCCGATCTGCGCCGCAGGCGTCCGGTCGCCTGGAACGTCCTCCTCCTCGCCGCGGGACTCCTGCTGGCGCTGCCCATCTATGGCTGGTTCGAGCCGGCGCGCGCCTCGGGCGTCGCCCGCATCGCCTTTGCCGTCGTCGCGGCGCTCGGATGCGCCGTCATCTTCGCCATGTGGCGCGAGGGCGCCGCGCGGGCACGGGTCTCGCTCCTGTCCTGGGCGATGATCGTGGCCTGGACCGTGCTCGCCGCCGTCGCCGCGTTGACGCCGGCCGCCGACAGCATGGCCAAGCCCTTGCTTTCGGCGGGCCTGGTGCTCGTCATCCTGACCATGAGCTTCGCGCTCGCCCAGTTCGCTTTCGCCCAGGGCTTCCTGGCCCAGCGCTTCTTCGCCGAAGATGCGCGCCGCGCTCTGGCGCTGGCAGCCTCGCAGCAATGTGTCTGGGACTGGCAGGTCGAAGAGAACAACCTGCATGTCGGGGAGGATCTCGAGAAGATCCTCGGATTGCGCCGCGGCAGCCTGAAGGGCAATGCGCCGGAAGCCTGGCTCGACCTCGTCCATCCCGCCGACCGCAGCGCCTATCTGGCGGCGGTGGAGGAGGCGGAGCGGCGCGGCCATGGCAGTTTCTCGCAGGAATTCCGCCTGCGCCGCGGCGACGGGACATATCGCTGGTTCCTGCTGCGGGCCCGCGCCATTCCCGGGCCTGAGCAACGGGCGGCGCGCTGCGTCGGGACGCTCAGCGACATCACGGCGACGCGCCGCGCCCAGGATCAGCTGCTGAGCGATGCGGTGCATGACCGCGTCACCGGCCTGCCCAACCGGGCGCTGCTCCTCGACCGCGTCGAGCGCGAGATCAGCGCCGCGGGGCGGACGCCGGTCAACAACCTCTATCTGATGTTGATCGATCTCGACCGCTTCAAGGCGGTGAATGACGGCCTGGGCCACGAGACCGGCGACGGCCTGCTCAAGATCGTCGGCCGCAGGCTCGCGGCCATCGCGAGCGAGCATGACACCGTGGCGCGCATGCCGGGCGATCAGTTCGCCATCCTCTTCCACGGCGACAAGCCGAAGCGCGACATCCTGCCCTTCACCGACAAGGTGCGCGCCACTGTCTCGAAGCCGGTGAACATGCGACCGCAGGAGATATTTCTCACCGCCAGCATCGGTGTTTCGGCTTTGCGCGAGGGCAGCCTTACGGCTGAAGGGCTGGTCAAGGATGCCGCCGTCGCGCTCTATGAGGCGAAGCGGCGCGGCAAGGACACCGTCGAATTCTTCCGCCAGGCGATGCGCGACGACCGCACCGAGCTCGTGGTGCTGGAAGCGGAGCTGCGCCGGGCGGTCGAGCGCAACGAGATCGAGGTGCTCTATCAGCCGATCGCGCGCCTTGCCGACATGGAGCTTGCGGGCTTCGAGGCGCTGGTGCGCTGGCGCCACAAGAGCCTCGGGCTTCTCGGCCCCGAAACCTTCATCGGTCTGGCCGAGACCACCGGCATCATCAAGGATATCGGTCATCACGTGCTCAACGAGGCCGGCCGCCAGCTCGGCATCTGGCAGCGCGCCTTCCGCCCGCACGATCCGCTGTTCGTCGCTGTCAACGTGTCGTCGAGCCAGTTCCTCGCCGCCGACCTCATCGACGACGTGAAGGCGCTGCTCACGCGCGAAGGACTGGTGCGCGAAACGCTGAAGCTCGAGGTGACCGAATCGATCGTGATGGAGA
>JBFWNN010000121.1:0-11344 GCA_050251035.1 Parvibaculaceae bacterium | reverse complement strand
TTCGCGGGCCAGTCCATGCGATTTGGGAAATCTCAGGATGGCGAGGCGCATGCCGGCTGCCGCCGTCGCGAAACTCCAACGCCACAGGCAGGACGCTTCTCCTAAATTTTTCACCGGTGAAAACCTTGCCCGGCTCCCTGCTCGCCCGTCTGAAATTCCCTGCTCGGAAAACTAAGCCCTTGAAATTGCTGAGACGGAGAATTTTTGCGAAAATTCCCTGATAATCCCTGATATTCCCTGAATCCGGTGGCCCCCACCCCATTCGGAAGCAGCAAGGTTTCCCCTTCTCGCACTTGCGGGAAACTTGGCAATAACTGCATTGACACTGAACACTCAGTTCTTGAAATAACGGCCCGCATGGTCGGCGAAGCGGCGCAGGATCGGCCCGTCGAGCGTCTTCTCGCGGGCGGCGAGCACGATGCCGAGCCGGCGCACGCTCTCCTTGATGGCGATGACGGCGACCTTTCGTCCGTCATAGGTCGCAGCGTCCGGCGGGCGCATGACGAGCAGCGTGAAGCCGAAGCCGTTGGCGACGGCGCTGCGCACCGTCTCGAGGGAGCCCGAGCGATAGGCGATCGGCGGGTCGATGCCGTTCTCCTGGAGCAGCTCCTCGAAATAGTGCCGGCTGCCAGGCGCATCGAACATCACATAAGGCTCACGCGCCAGGTCCTTCAGGCGGATGGTCTTCTGGCCCGCCCGCTTGTGGTCGGCGGGAAGGACGGCCCGGGGCTCGAGGCTCAGGAGCTCGCGCGTGTCGAGGCCAGTAAGATCGGCGCCCCGGTCATAGGTCAAGGCGAGGTCGAGCGTGCCCTCGTGCAAGCCGTGCGCGAGCTCGCTCAAGGACATCTCCCACGGATGGATCCTGATGCCGGGCGCCACACTGGCGAAGGAGCGGATCAGGCCCGGGGCATAGAAGGGCGCCAGGGTGTGGAAGACGCCGAGCCTGATCTCGCCGGCTCGCTCGGCGGCGAGCGCCGCCGCCTCGCGCTCGACCTGGCGCGCTTTGAGATCGAGGGCGAGCACGTGATCGAGGAACAGCCGCCCCTGCAAGGTGAGCGTGGTGCCCTTGGCGTGATGGCGCTCGAACAGCACGAGGCCCAAAACTGCCTCGAGCTTGGCCAGCGCCTGCGCCACCGAGGGCTGGGAAATATTGAGCTTCCGGGCGGCCTGGGTGATGCCGCCCTCTTCCGCCACCGCGCGGAAATAGGCGCATTGGCGCAGCGTGAAACGGATCATATTTTTTTCCTATCTTGTTCTTAGGATTTTCGAGTTTTCGCCTGTGTAAAGTCTGATCTAGGCTCGGCCCCAAAGCAATGGAGGATGACGCCGTGAAACCTCTCGACACGACCCTTTCCGAGCTTGTCCACACCGCAGCGCGGCCCTTCACCGACGCGACCGCCATGCCGCCTGGCGTCTATACCAGCGACGCTTTCCTCGCCCGCGAGCTTGAAGAGATCTTCGCCAAGGAGTGGATGTGCGTCGGCCGCTCGTCTTCGCTCAAGGAGCCCGGAGACTACATCACCTATGAGCTCGCCGGACAGCCTATCGTCGTCCTGCGCGACCGCGAGAAGCAGCTCAGAGCCTTCTCAAACGTCTGCCTTCACCGCATGTCGACCCTGCTCGAAGGCTCGGGCAACACGCGCAATATAGTCTGCCGCTATCATGCCTGGACCTACAATCTCGATGGGAGCTTGCGCGGTGCTCCCTATATGAAACCGACCACCGGTTTCTGCCGCGAGAACTACCAGTTGCCGGCGGTACGTTTGGAAGAATGGTTGGGCTGGATCTATATCACGCTGAATCCCGACGCGCCGCCGGTCGCCGAGACGCTCAGCCCGCTCGCCGAACTGATCGCGCCATATGGCATGGAGAATTACGTCGAGTGTTTCCGCGAAACACATGTCTGGGACACCAATTGGAAGGTTCTGGCGGAAAACTTCATGGAGAGTTACCACCTGCCGGTCTGCCACGCGGCGACCGTCGGACCGCACTCCAAGATCGAGGATGTCGAATGCCCGGTGGGCTTCCCCACGTTCAACTATCATTGGTTCACTAAAGAAGCGTCACTGCCGATCGGCAATGCCCATCCCTCCAATACGCGCCTCGAGGGCAAATGGCGCAAGACATCGGCGCTGCTGTCGATCTATCCGAGCCACCTCATCACATTGACGCCTGGCTACTTCTGGTATCTCCAACTGCATCCGAAAGGTCCCGGCCAAGTGCATATGGTCTTCGGTGGCGGGCTCTCCCCCGAGTTCATCGACGATCCCCTAATGCAGGAATATGTAACGACGCTCAAAACCTTGCTGGAAGAAGTCAATATTGAAGATCGGGGATGCACCGAACGGGTGTTCAGGGGGTTAAGCTCACAAAGGGCAAAACCCGGGCATCTCTCTTATCTTGAGCGGCCTATCTACGACTTCATGCAGTATGTCGCGGAACGGACGGCAGGTGTCGCCCGCTCGCCACGCCTCGCCGCGGAGTGACCCTAGTCTGATATCCCCTCTCCCCCTGCGGGGGAGAGGGCTAGGGTGAGAGGGAACCGGCGTGGAGCAACTTCGCGAAGTGCGAAAGAAATCGCTGTCTGTTCCCCCTCACCCTCCCAATGCTGCGCATTGGGCCCCTCCCTCTCCCCCGCTGGGGGCGAGGGTGAGTCTCGCGCAATCTTTCTGGCTCAGTGGAGCATGACGAAAAGCACGGTCATCATCGGCGGCGGGCAGGCGGCCACCTCATTGCTCGTGGAGCTCCGGGCGCTGGCGCCGGACCGCGCCGTCACGCTTATCGGCGATGAGCCATGGCTGCCCTATCAGCGCCCGCCTCTGTCCAAGGGCTATCTCGGCGGCGAGTTGACCGCCGATCGCCTCGCCTTGCGGCCGGCCGAATGGTTCGCGAGCGAAGGCATCGAGACGCGACTTGGCGTGAGGGTCGAGGGCATCGACCGCAAGGCGGCGCGCCTGCACCTGGCCGATGGCGGCACGCTCGCCTATGACGATCTCGTTCTGTGCACCGGCTCCCGCGCGCGCGCCCTGCCCGAGGCCTTGAGCCGCGGCCTCGAGGGTATCTACACCTTGCGCGGCATCGCCGATGCAGACGCCTTGCGCTACGAGATGCAGCCCGGTCGCCATGTGCTCGTCATCGGCGGCGGCTATATCGGACTCGAATTCGCCGCCGTCGCCGTGAAGACCGGCCTCAGGGTGACACTGGTCGAGGCGGGGACACGCATATTGGGCCGGGTCGCGGCGGCCGAGACGGCCGACTATTTCCGTGGGCTGCACTGTGCCAAAGGCGTCGATCTGCGCGAGGCGACACAGGTCATGGAGCTCTCCGGCAAGCCGAATGTCAAGCGCGCACGGTTGTCGGACGGCGACGTGCTCGATGTCGACTTCGTCGTCGCCGGCATCGGCGCGGTCGCGGCCGACGATCTGGCGCGCGACGCCGGGCTCGCCATCGACAACGGCATTGCGGTCGACGATCACGGCCGCAGCAGCGACGACCACATCCTGGCGGCCGGCGACTGCACCAGCTTCCTGAAGGACGGGACGCGGCTGCGGCTCGAATCCGTCCAGAACGCCATCGAGCAAGGCGAGGCCGCGGCCGCCACGCTGGCGGGCTCACGCGCGGGACGCAAATTCTCGCCCTGGTTCTGGTCGGATCAGTATGACACCAAGCTGCAGATCGCCGGCGTCAGCCAGGGCTATGACCATGTCGTGCGGCGGCCCGCCAAGCGCGAGGGCGCGCAGTCGATCTGGTATCTGAGATCCGGCACGCTCATCGCGGTCGATGCGGTCAACGATCCGGCAAGCTACATGACCGGCCGGCGCCTGATCGATGCCGGCGTCACGCCGACGCTCGACGAGATCGCGGATCCGGCCTTTGCTCTCGTCAAGCTCGTCCCGCAGGTCGCCAGAAGCTCATCTTGAGCGGGCGGCGCTCATCTGGCGATGGCGCAGCCAGGCGATGACCACGAAGAGCGCGATGGCGAACAGCGTCAGCAGCGTCGAGACCACGAGGATCGACGGGTTGATCTGGTCGCGTATGCCGTTCCACATCTGGCGCGGGATGGTGCGCTGGTCGACGCCGCCGATGAACAGGACGACGATAACCTCGTCGAAGGAGGTGGCGAAGGCGAAGATCGCACCGGTGACGACGCCCGGCATGATCAGCGGCAGCGTGACCTTGCGGAACACGGTCGATGGGCTGGCGCCGAGGCTCGCCGCCGCCCGGGCCAGGGTCCAGTTGAAGGACGAGAGCGTCGCCGTCACCGTGATGACGACGAAGGGAACGCCGAGCGCGGTATGGGCCAGGATGAGGCCCCAGTAATTGTTGACCAGCCCCACCGGCGCGAAGACCAGATAGAGGCCGACCGCCACGACGACCACCGGCACGATCATCGGCGACACCAGGAGCGACATCACCAGGTTGCGGGCGGGGAATTGCGGCTGCGACAGGCCCAAGGCCGCCGAGGTGCCGAGCACGGTCGCCAAGAGCGCGCTCACCACGCCTATGGACAGGCTGTTGAAGAAGGCCCGCTGCCAGTCCGCCGACGCGAAGACGAATTCGTACCAGCGCAGCGAGACGCCCGACATCGGATAGGAGAAATAGGAGCCGGCATTGAAGGAGAGCGGGATGGTGACGAGGATGGGCGAGATCAGGAAAATGAGCACGATCACGCTGTAGATGCGCACCGCGCGGGCCGCGATGCGCTCGGAAAGGACCATCGGCTGGTTCTGCGCCATGTGATCAACCCATTTTCAATCGATCGACGCCCATCAGCTGGCTGAAGGCGACATAGATCGCGACGGTGATCAGCACCAGATAGGCCGAGAGCGCGCCGGCCAGGCCCCAATTGAGCTGCTTCTCCATCTGGATGGCGATGAGCTGGCTGATCATCTCATCGCCGCCGCCGCCCAGGAGCGCTGGCGTGATGTAGTAGCCGAGCGTCAGGACGAACACGAGGAACACGCCGGCGCCGATGCCGGGCAAGGTCTGAGGCACATAGACGCGCCGGAAGGCTGTCACCGGATGAGCGCCGAGCGACAGGGCCGCGCGGTAATAGACCGGCGAAATGCCCTTCATGACGGCATAGTTGGCGAGGATCATGAAAGGCAGGAGAATATGGGTCAGGCCGATGAGCACGCCGGTGCGGTTGAAGACGAGCGGCACGGGCTCGTTGGCGAGACCCGTCGACATCAAGAGCGTGTTGATCACGCCACTGGGCTGCAGCAGCACGTACCAGGCGGTGGTGCGCACCAGGAGCGACGTCCAGAAGGGCACGATGACGAAGATCATCATCAGATTGGACTGCTGGGCGGGAAGAGTGGCGAGAAGATAGGCGACCGGATAGCCGAGCGCCAGGCAGAGCACCGTCACCACTGTCGCGATCCACAAGGTGCGCAACAAGGCGGCGATATAGACGCGCTGGTCGGGCGCCACGGCGACGATCTCGCCATTGGCGTCGGTCGTGCGGTCGATCGCCGTCAGGAGATAATCGGGCGTGAGCGAGCGCGCGGCGCGCTGCACCAATCGCCAGGTCTCGGTCTCGCCCCAGCGCTTGTCGATCTTGACGATGGTCGAGCGCCAGTCGTCCTCGGGCGCCGCCGGCAGGCTGCGCGCCGTCTTGAGCAGCAGGCTGCGAAAGCCCGGCTCGTAATAATTGAGGCGGCGTCCGACCTGGGCCAGGCCGCCGCCTTCCGCGGCCGTGGCCATGTCCTTGGCGAAGGCGTCGAAGACCTGCGGCCCCGGGAGGTCGCGGCCGTCCCAGTCGCCGAGCGCCGTCACCAGCGTCGGCATCGCCGCCTTGAGCTCCGGATTGTCGACGCTGCGCCACAGCAGCGAGAGGATGGGCAGGATGAAGGTGAGCGTCAGGAACAGGAGGAGCGGCACGGCGAGCAGGAAGGCGCGGCGTGCCTCGGCCCGCTGGGCTTTCCTGTAGCCGAAGGTCTCGTCGGCCGGGCGCATGGTCGCGCCCGGCCGCTCATCGACGGAGGCCGTCATCGCCACGGTCTCGACAACCCGCTACTGACCCAGCCAGGTCTGGAAGCGGTTGTTGAGCGTATCGAAATTATCGGCCCAGAATGTCGCGTCGATCTGCAGCGCATTCTTAAAGTTGTCGGGCGCGGTGGGCAGGTTGGGCACCATCGCCGGATCGATCTTCTGGATGGACGAGGGCCGCGGCGGCGCATAGGCGATGTATTTCGACAGGTCGCCGATCACCTCGGGGCCGACTGCGAAGGTGATGAAGTCGGCCGCCTTCTCGGCCTTGGGCGTGCCGGTCGGGATGCCCCACCATTCGAAGTCATAGATCTGGCCGTCCCAGACGATCTTGAACGGCTTGCCCTCGTTCTTGGCGGCATCGAAGATGCGGCCATTATAGGCCTGGGTCATGACGACCGCGCCGTCGGCGAGCAGCTGCGGCGGCTGCGAGCCCGCCTCCCACCAGACGATCGAGCCCTTGATGGCGTCGAGCTTCTTGAAGGCGCGGTCGGCGCCTTCCTGGGTGCCGAGCACCTTGTAGACCTCAGCCACCGGCACGCCGTCGGCGATGAGCGCCGATTCGAGCGTGGCCTTGGGGCTCTTGCGCAGGCCGCGCTTGCCGGGGAACTTGGCCACGTCGAAGAAGTCGCCGATCGTCTGCGGGCCTTGCGCCAGCTTGGAGGTGTCATAGGCGAAGACCGTCGACCACACCATCGAGGCGACGGCGCAAGGCAGCGTGGCGCCCGGCACGAAATCGGCCGTGTCGCCGAAGACCTTGGCGTCGAGCTTCTGCAGCAGACCTTCGTCGCAGCCGACGATGGCGTCATTGGTCTCGAGATCGAGCACGTCCCAGGTGGTGTTCTTCGCCTCGATCATGGCGCGCAGCTTGGCGAGGCCGCCATCATACTGCTCCTTGGCGATCGCCGTGCCGCTCTTGGCGGTATAGGGCTCGAACCAGGCCTTGGTGGCGGCATTCTCGTAGGCGCCGCCGAAGGTCGTGATGGTCAGGCTCTCCTGCGCCAGGGCCAAGGCGGACGACGCCGCCAAGCAAGCGGCCCCCAGCAGACCGGCACGCAACATTTTAGTCAGCATCTCAATCTCCCTAGTTGTTATGACTCATGACACCGGCTGCGCCGGCACCTCAGATCACGACCTTGCAGTCTTTCTCCTGCCAATGGACCGATATGGCCTCGCCCTCCTTGGGAACGGCGAGCTGCTGGTCATTGGGTATCTTGACGATGAAGCCCTGGCCGTCGGCCGTCGAAAGCTGGACGCGCCGGTGATCACCGCAATAGGTGACGTCATCGACCTTGCCCTTGAGCTCGTTGCCCGTGGCCGATGCGCTCCGGGCTAGGGCCACGCGCTCGGGCCGCAGGGCGAGGATGGCTTCGGCTCCGAGACTCAGTCCTTCCCCCGCAGCGCCGGTCACCCGCGCGCCGTCCGGCAGAGCGAGCACCGCCTGGCTGCCGCGGATCTCGGCGACCTTGCCCTTGAGTCCGTTGTTCTCGCCGATGAAGCTTGCGACGAAAGCGTTGGCGGGGTCTTCATAGAGCCGGTCGGGGGTCGCGATCTGCTGGATGTCGCCATCCGAGAACACCGCGACACGGTCGGACATGGTCAACGCCTCGGACTGGTCATGCGTCACGTAGACGATGGTCGTGCCGAGCCTTCTGTGCAGCTTCTTGATCTCATATTGCATCGTCTCGCGCAGGCGCTTGTCGAGCGCGCCCAGGGGCTCGTCCATCAGGATGAGCCGCGGCTCGAAGATCATCGCCCGCGCCAGCGCCACGCGCTGCTGCTGGCCGCCCGAGAGCTGCGCCGGCTTGCGCTCGGCGACGCCCGGCAGCTCGATCATGGCGAGCGCCTGGCGGACACGTTTGTCGATCTCCGCCTTGGGCACCTTGCGCACCGAGAGCGGGAAGGCGACGTTCTCGGCGACCGTCATATGCGGGAAGAGCGCATAGTTCTGGAAGACCATGCCGATCTCGCGCTGGTAGGACGGGAGGTCGTTCACGCGCTGGCCGTCGAGATGGATGTCGCCGCGCGAAGCGGATTCGAACCCGGCAAGCATCATCAGGGTCGTCGTCTTGCCGGAGCCCGAAGGCCCCAAGAGCGAGACGAACTCGCCGCAGGAGATCGTGAGATTGAGGTCACGGATGACGAAGGACTTGCCGTCATAGGTCTTGTCGACGCCGGTGAAGGTGACGAAATCCGCCAGGTTCCGGTCGTGCGGTGAGCCCGCGAACTGCCTTGCCATCATCGTCATCGCCGAAATCCGCATCTCCCTCGAAAAAGACCCGAAAAACCGGGCAAAAATCAGAGGAAGCGACCTTCGCACGAAATGGAATCGGCGCTGATTAGTATTTTTCTCGGGCCTACTTTGTAAATTTGGAAGCTAAATTGGTGTTGCTTCAGCGGACCTTGGCCTGCCGGGCGGCGTCCACCAGCATGCGCGCCGCCTTGGTCACCTGCGCGACCTCGACATGCTCGTCGAGCACATGCGCCTGTGCGATGCTACCCGGCCCGAAGACGATGGTCGGAATACCGGCCGCGACCATCTTGGTCGAATCCGAGCCATAGGGAACGCCCTCCGGGGTCGGATCGATGCCGTGCCGGCGGCAGATCTCGGAGAACAGGCCGATGACCGCCTCATCCTCCGGCACGTCCATCGCGGTCGAATCGATGAAGGGCGTCTGCGTGACGATGCGGATGCCGGGCGATGCGGCGGCAAGATCGGCCGCGATCTCGGCAAAGCGGCGCCACACGGCATCGCCCTCCTCGCTCGGCAGATAGCGATAGTCGAAGCGCAGGCGCGCATGGGAGGGAACCGTGTTGGGCCCCTCGCCCGCCTCGAAGGCGGTGCAGGTCAGTGTCGCGGGCCCGAGCAGTGGATGGACTTCAATGCGCCGGCGCATCTCGGCGTCGAAGCGATCGAGAAGCTTGCGCGCCGCGACCATGGCATCGACGCCCTCATGCGGCTTGGCGGTGTGGGCGGCGCGGCCGTGCACGTCCACGAACCAGCGCACGCAGCCCTTGCAGGCGCGCACCACGCGCAATTCGGTCGGCTCGCCGGCGACCCCCATGTCGTAGCGCGCGTCGCGCTCGACATGATGGGTGATGCCGGTGAAGCTGAATTCCTCATCGGAGGCGGCGAGGAAGGTCACATCGCCCGGCGGCGGGTCACGCGCCAGGTCGCGCATCGCCAGCATGAAGGCGGCGAGGCAGGCCTTGTCGTCGACGGCGCCGCGGCCATAGAGCTTGCCGTCGGCGAGGCGCGGCGTGAACGGATCGCTCATCCCCGTCACCTGGACGGTGTCGAGATGGCCTTCCCAGATCATGCTGGGCCCTCCGGACGTCCCCTTGATGCGGGCGATCACATTCGGACTCTCGGGCGCCACCATATCGACCTCGACCGCGATCCCCTGCTCGCGCAGCCAGTCGGCGACCACGGCGCCGAGCCGCGCCTCGTTGAACCAGTCGTCCGGATCGCCCGGCTGACGGAAGGCGATATTGACGCTCGGTACCGAGACGAGACGCGACAGGAGCTTCACCACCTCCTCGTCGTTGATACCTGCCTGCGTGTTCTGGGCTGTTTGATCGTTCATCTGCGCTGCGAGTCCCGGCCTGAAAGAAGAAGGAGAAGCAATATCAGAGATCCGAAGAGAATGCTGCGCCAGCCGGCAGAGGCATTGACCACGGTGATGAGGGCGGTGATGGTGACGAGGAGGATGGCGCCCGGAATGGTGCCGGCATAGGTCCCCGAGCCGCCCAATATGGACGTGCCGCCGAGGACCACGGCCGCGATCGAGGCCAGGAGATAGGGATCGCCGATCCCGACATAGCCCTGCCCGTTCATGCCGAGGATGAGGACGCCGGCCAGCCCGGCGGTGAGCCCGCTCACCGCATAGACTGCCATGGTCGAGGTCCTGACATTGACGCCCGACAGCGCGCTCGCCACCGGATTGGCGCCGAGCGCGAACAACCGCGCGCCGAACGGCGTGGCATGGAGGACGAAGAGCGCCAGGGCGGAGGCGAGCGCCCACAGGATGACGCCGGCAGGAATGCCGATCACCCGGGCATTGCCGAGCCAGGCGAGCAGCGGATTCTGCGCCGAGATGGCGGTGCCGCCGGCGATGAGGATGAGCACGCCCTGCAGGAAGGTTGCCATCGCCAGCGTCATGATCATCGGATGGATGCGCAAATAGGCGACGCCTAGGCCGTTGAGGAGGCCGATCCCCGTCGCCGCGGCGAGAATGACGAGAACCGCCACAGCGCCGCTGCCGTCGCCCGGCAGGGCGACCAGCGGCACACCGACGGCGCTCACCGTGACGATGGCGCCGACCGAGAGATCAATGCCGCCCGCGATGACGACATAGGTCTGGCCGATGGCGACGAGCCCGATCACCGCCGCGAGCTCGAGCAGATAGCGCAGGTGCCCATATGACCCGAAGCCGGGCTTGGCGAGGCCGGCGACGATCCAGACCAGCACCACGATCGCAAGCGTCAGGAAGGCACGGTTGCGCAGGAGCGCGGCCGGGCGCCAGGATGGAAAGCGCGTGCCCTTCACATCTTTCATACCGCCCTCCGCCAGCGCGAGATCTCAGGCAGCGCCACGGCGCCGATGATGATGAGGCCCTGCGCGACATATTGCGCGACCGGGGGAAACCCTAAGAAGAACATGACATTGATCATCACGCTCAACAGCAGGCTGCCGGCGATGGCGCCGCGCATGGTGCCGCGCCCGCCGAGGAAGCCGACACCGCCCAGCACCGCGGCCGCGATCGAGTTGAGGGTGAAGGCCTGGCCGATCACCGGATCGCCCGAGCCCGTCTGCGCGGCGATGAAGAGTCCCGCCATGGTCGACAGAAGCCCGCTCAGCGCATAGGCCATGATGCGCGCCGCATCGACCGGCACGCCGGCGCGATAGGCACCCACCGGATTCTCGCCCGCCGCATAGAGGCTCAAGCCCAAAGGTGTGGCGAGATAGAGTTTCCACAGCAGCGCGGTCAGCACCACAAGGATGAGCGCCGCCGGTGTGTTGCCGGCGAGAAGATCGGAGAACCAGCCGGGGATGGCGCCACCCGGGCGCGGCAGAATGAGGAGAGCGGCGCCGCCGATGATGAAGGCCGCGGCGAGCGTCACAATGATAGCCGGCAGGCGCAAGCGGATAGCGATGACGCCGCACAAGGCGCCAATCGCGAGACCAGCAAAGGCGACGGCGGCGATGCCGCCCGGAACGCCCAGGGGACCGGTCATGGTCGTCGCCGCGATGACGGCGCCGAGGCTCACCGTCGCGCCGATCGCCAGGCTGATGCCGCCTGTCAGCATCAGAATCGCCTGCGCCATCGAGACGAGCGCCAAAGGCAGCCAG
>JBFWNN010000120.1:0-11751 GCA_050251035.1 Parvibaculaceae bacterium | reverse complement strand
TGCACCGGCAGCAATATCCTCGACGGGCTCGCCAGGAGCGATCCCAAGACCCATGACGAGATCATCGCCGAGATGAAGGCGACGAAGAACGGCGAGGCGATCCTGTGGAAGATCGAGGCCGCCGACCCCGCCATCGCACCGTCCTATCTCTTCGGCACCATGCATCTGACCGATCCGCGCGTGCATGATTTGCCGCAAGAGACCCGCGATCTGATCGAGCATGCGCGCGTCGTCTCGCTTGAGCTGGCCGAAGCGGCCGACCGGCGCAAGCTCGCCGTGGCGATGCTGAAATATGCGCATTACATGGCCATGCCCGCCGGCAAGACCCTGTGGGATGTCATTCCGGACGAAGAGGAACACTTCATCCGCGAGTCGTCCAATATTCCGCCGGGCCGTCTTGGCACCTTCGATGCTTATCAGCCCTGGGTGATCGCCGCCATGCTGTCGATCCCGCTCTGCGAAACGATGCGTCAAGCCGCAGGATTGATCTCGCTCGATGAGGAGATCGGTCAGACCGCGCTCGCCAAGGGCATTCCCGTCGTCGGCGTCGAGAAGGTCGAGGAGCAGCTCAGCGTGCTTGCCGGCATGAGTATGGACCAGCAGGTCGCCTATCTCGTCGCGACCGCCAAGGCATCGGACCAGATCGCCGATTACATCGAGACGATGGTGCAGCTCTATCTGCGCCGCGAGACGGGCGCCATCATGCCGTTGACCCGCCGCGCCGACCCCTCCGGCGACAACATGGCGCTGCTGGCCTATATCGAACGCGAGCTGGTCGAGAAGCGCAACATCACCATGCACCGCCGGGCGCTCGACCTTCTCAAGGACGGCAATGTCTTTCTCGCGGTGGGCGCCTTGCATCTGCCGGGCGACAAGGGACTGGTGGAGCTCCTGCGCCAGTCGGGCTACACGGTGACGCCCGTCAATTGACGGCAATCCTCACGAGAAGCTGTACCACCCGCCACCCAGAACGACGATGATGATCACGACCAGCAAAAGGATCGTGTCCGAGTCCATTTTGGGTTTTTCATTCGCCATGATCTCTCTCCAGCCTGGAGCATCGGACCGAAAAGCGTGACGCGGCCTTCGGATAATCCGATGCGAAAATAAGGAGATGGAGCGCCCGTTCCGAGTCCATCGGAACGTCCGGCGCTCTATCGATTGAACCAGCGGCCGCGGCCATACCATGCACCGCCGCCGAGAACGACGATCAGAACCACAATGAGAAGCAGGGTATCATTGTCCATGGCGTCTCTCCATCGCGGCCCCCGCAGGATCGACCCTTGCATGACCCAGCCGAAGCGTCAAATGTCGCACGTCTCCAACGGACCCGTAGAATGGCTGCGCCAGCCGGGTTACAAGGCAACACCCGTCAACTGAGCGTATCCTTCCGTGCTGCTTCCCGATATCGTCTATTCCGACACCGAGATTCCCGACCGCGTTTCCGTCGCCGTGATCGGCGGCGGTGTCATCGGCGTTTCCACGGCACTCGAGCTTGCCGAGCGCGGCATTGACGTCGCCCTCTTCGAGAAGGGCGTGATCGCCGGCGAGCAGTCGAGCCGCAATTGGGGCTGGTGCCGCCAGATGGGCCGCGATCCGCGCGAGATCCCGCTGATCCTGAGTCGCTCGCGCTGTGGCGGACAATGAATGAGCGTGTCGGCGGGGAGACCGGTTTCCGTCAATGCGGCATCATCTATCTCTGCGAGACCGAGGACGAGCTCGCCGCGCGCGCCAAATGGTATGAGACCAATGCGCTGCCGCACGGCCTTGCGAGCAAACTTGTCACCGGCGCCGAGGCCGATCGCCTCCAGCCCGGTGCGAGCCGCAAATGGCTGGGCGGCCTCTATACCGAAAATGACGGCCGCGCCGAACCTTTCCAGGCGGTGCCCGCCATGGCGCTCGGGGCGCGTGCCAAGGGTGCCAAGATCTTCACCGGCTGCGCCGTGCGCGGCATCGACAAGGCCGCGGGCCGCGTCGCCGCCATCGTCACCGAGAAAGGCCGCATCGCCAGCGATAGCGTCGTGCTGGCGGGCGGCGCCTGGTCGCGCCGCTTCCTGCACAATCTCGGCATTCCCTTCCCCCAGCTCTCCGTCGTCAATTCAGTGATGCGCACCGACGGCATCGACACGGGCCTCGAACGCTCCTGCTCGGCCGGCAAATTCGCCATCCGCAAGCGCCTCGATGGCGGCTATACCGTCACTCACCGCCATCTCTCCGTCGCCGACATCATGCCGGACAGCTTCCGCCTGTTCCGCGAATTCCTGCCCGCGCTGAAGCTCGACTGGAGCGGGCTGCGCCTGCGTCTCGGCCGCCGCTTCATCGACGAAGCGCGGCTCGCGCGGCGCTGGGCGCTCGACAGGACGTCACCCTTCGAAGAGGTGCGTGTCCTCGATCCCGAGCCTGTGAATGCGATTCTCGACGAGGCCTTCGCCAGCCTCAAGGATTACTATCCGGCCTTCCGCACCGCGACCATCGCGCAGCGCTGGGCCGGGGTCATCGACGCCACGCCGGACGCCGTGCCGGTGATCTCACCAATCGACGCGCTCCCCGGCCTCATCCTCGCCACCGGCTTCTCCGGCCACGGCTTCGGCCTGGGTCCCGGCGCCGGCAAGCTTGCTGCCGAGCTGGTTAGGGGTGAAACGCCTTGCGTCGATCCCACACCCTTCCGCTATACGCGCTATTTCGACGGCACCAATCCGCAGCCCATGACGGGGCTCTAAACACTTATGAGTGTATTGCTCTTCCTGCGACCGCCATCGCCGCTTCCTTAACCGCTTCGGACAAGGTCGGATGCGCGTGACAGGTGCGCGCCAGATCCTCGGCCGATCCGCCGAACTCCATCAGCACGGCCGCCTCGTGGATGATCTCGCCGGCATTCACGCCAAGGATATGGACGCCAAGCACGCGGTCGGTCTTCGCATCCGCGAGGACCTTCACGAAGCCATCCGTCGTCTGGTTGGCCTTGGCGCGTCCATTGGCGAGGAACAGGAACTTGCCCGCCTTGTAACCGACGCCCGCCGCCTTGAGCTCCTCCTCGGTCTTGCCCACCGAGGCGATCTCGGGAGAGGTGTAGACGACGCTCGGGATGACGTCGTAATTCACATGCCCCGCCTGGCCGGCGATGATCTCGGCCACCGCCACGCCCTCATCCTCGCCCTTATGTGCCAGCATCGGCCCGCGGATGACATCGCCGATCGCATAGATGCCGGCGACACTCGTCTCGAAATGATCGCCGACCTCGATGCGGCCCTTCGCGTCACGCTTGACGCCTGCCTCGTCGAGACCGAGCCCGCCGGTGAACGGCACACGCCCGATGGCGAGAAGCACCGTATCGGCGGTGATCGATTCCGCCGCGCCGCCCGCCGCCGGTTCGACGCTGAGCGTCACCTTGTCCTTCGCGACCGTAGCGCCCGTCACCTTGCTCGAAAGCTTGAAGGTGAAGCCCTGCTTCATCAGCAGACGCTGGAAGGTCTTCGCCACTTCGAGATCAAGTCCGGGCAGGATGCGGTCGAGATACTCGACCACCGTCACCTTGGCGCCGAGCCGCGCATAGACCGAGCCGAGCTCGAGCCCGATGATGCCGGCACCGATGACCACGAGCTCGCCCGGCACCTTGTCGAGGGTGAGCGCGCCGGTCGACGACACGATCCTCTTCTCGTCGATCTCGACGCCCTTGAGCCGCGCCACATCGGAGCCGGAGGCGATGACGATGGCCTTGCCTTCGATCGTCTGCTTGCCGTCGACCTCGACCTTTCCGGCACCCAGAATCTTCGCGGCACCGCGGAAGGTCGTGATCTTGTTCTTCTTGAACAGATAGTCGACGCCTTTGACATTGCCGTCGACGGCTTCCTGCCGGAACGTCATCATCTGCTTGAAATCGAGCTTTGGCGAAACGCCGATGCCCATCTTGGCGAAGCCGTGCGAGGCTTCCGCGTAGAGCTCGGAGGCATGGAGCAGCGCCTTCGAGGGAATGCAGCCGACATTGAGACAGGTGCCGCCATGGGTCGCGCGCTTCTCGACCGCCGCGACTTTCAGGCCGAGCTGTGCCGCGCGGATGCAGCACACATAGCCCGCGGGGCCAGTGCCGATGACGATGAGATCGAATTGCTCGGCCATCTATGCCGCCTTTCTGAAAGCTTCGCCGCCCATCAATAGGGCGTCCCGTCCTTGCGGTAGAAGCGATATTTTCCGTCCGCTTCGAGCTTGCCGTGCATGTCGATGTCCGGATAGCTCACCTCATCGCCACCCGTCTTGTCGCCGACGACGAGGATGACCGCATCGGCGGAGGAGCGGTTGACGAAGCGATGCGCATCGCCATTGCCCGCAGGAAACCCTGCGCACATGCCGGGCTTCAGCACCTGCGTGCCACCGTTGCATTCGAGCACCACTTCGCCTTCGACGACATAGACGAACTCATCCTGCTTCGAATGCGTGTGGCGATGCGACGATTGTCCGCCGGGAATGATGCGCGTCAGGTTCACGCCGTAATTCTTGAGCCCGGCGTGCTGGCCAAGCCGCCGGTTATAGCGCTTCTGGTTGTCGGCGCGGAATGGTTCGGGATAGCCTGTCGCGTTGCTTTCCGGCACCTCGCGCGGATCGAAAGCGGGTGGCTTCGGCTGCGTCATGGATGCTACAAATCGAGGATCGTGCGCTGCGGCTCTTCAAGGCCGTCCTTGACGCGCACGAGGAAGGTTACGGCTTCCTTGCCGTCGACGATGCGGTGGTCATAGCTCAAGGCCAGATACATCATCGGGCGGATCGCGACCTGTCCGTTCACCGCCATCGGCCGCTCCTGGATCTTGTGCATGCCGAGAATGCCGGATTGCGGCGCGTTGAGGATCGGCGTCGACATCAGCGAGCCATAGACGCCGCCATTCGAGATGGTGAAGGTGCCGCCCTGCATTTCGGCGATCTGCAAATGTCCGTCGCGCGCCCGTTTGCCGAAATCGGCGATGGTCTTCTCGATGCCGGCGAAGGAGAGCCGGTCGGCGTCGCGCACCACCGGCACGACAAGACCCTTGTCGGTGCCGACCGCCACACCGATGTGATAGAAATTCTTGTAGACGATATCCTCGCCGTCGATCTCGGCATTGACCGCAGGGATTTCCTTCAGCGCCTGGATCACCGCCTTCACGAAGAAGCTCATGAAGCCGAGCTTCACACCGTGTTTCTTCTCGAAAACATCCTTGTACTGGTTACGCAGCGCCATCACGGCGCTCATGTCCACCTCGTTGAAGGTGGTGAGCATGGCGGCCGTGTTCTGCGCATCCTTGAGGCGGCGCGCGATAGTCTGGCGCAGCCGCGACATGCGCACGCGCTCCTCGCGCTGGGCATCGCTCTGCGGCGGCGCGATGCGCACCGGCGGCGGGGCCTCGGCGACGACAGGTTTCTCGGCAGGCTTCGCGAGATGTTCGAGCACATCGCCCTTGGTGAGGCGTCCATCCTTGCCTGTCCCGGCGATGCCCGACGTGTCGACCTTGTTCTCGGCGACGATCTTGCGCACCGCAGGCGACAGCGGCGCATCGGCGGGCTGGGCCTTAACAGGCTCCTCGGCTTTCTTCGGCGCCGGCTCCTGCGCCTTCTTGGGCTCGGCCGCCTTTTCCGCCTTGGCCGCAGGCTTCGCGGCCGCACCTTCCTCGATCGCACCGAGCAGCGCGCCGACATTCACCGTCTGGCCCGGTTTCGCCGAGATCGAGGAGAGCACGCCTCCCGCCGGTGCCGGCACTTCCACCGTCACCTTCTCGGTTTCGAGCTCGACCAGCGGCTCGTCGACCTTCACCGCGTCGCCTTCCGCCTTGAACCATTTCGCGATCGTTGCCTCGGTGACCGACTCGCCGAGTTGCGGAACGCGGATTTCCTTTGCCATTGGGTCGTCCTATTTGTCGCCGAGCGCGTCCTCGAGGAACGCCTTCAATTCTTTCTGATGCTTGCTCATGAGTCCGGTCGCGGTCGCGGCGGATGCCGGCCGTCCCGCATAGCGCGGCCGCCGGTGCTGCGCGCCGACATAGTCGAGCGCCCGCTCGATGCCCGGCTGCACGAAGGTCCATGCGCCCATATTGGCGGGCTCTTCCTGGCACCACACCATCTCCGCTTGCTTGAAGCGCGCCAGTTCGGCGATGAGCGCCTTGTGCGGCCAGGGATAGAGCTGCTCCAGGCGCAGCAGATAGATGTCGTTGCGCTGGCGCCGCTCGCGCTCCTCATAGAGATCGTAATAGACCTTGCCCGAGCACATGATGACGCGCTTCATCTGGTCATCGGGCACGAGCTTCGTCGCATCGGCAGGATTGTTCTGCGCGTCGTCCCACAGCACGCGGTGGAAGGTCGTGTTCTCCGCCATCTCGTCGAGCCGCGACACCACGCGCTTGTGCCGCAACAGCGACTTCGGCGTCATCAGGATCAGCGGCTTGCGGATGTTGCGCTTCAATTGCCGGCGCAGGATGTGGAAATAATTGGCGGGCGTCGTGCAATTCGCCACCTGCATATTGTCTTCCGCGCACATTTGCAGATAGCGTTCGAGCCGCGCCGATGAATGCTCCGGCCCTTGTCCCTCATAGCCATGCGGCAGGAGACAGATGAGGCCCGACATGCGCAGCCATTTGCGCTCGCCCGAGGAGACGAACTGGTCGAACACCACCTGCGCGCCATTGGCGAAATCGCCGAACTGCGCCTCCCACACGACGAGCGTGTTGGGCTCGGCGAGCGAATAGCCGTATTCGAAACCGAGCACGGCTTCTTCCGACAGCATCGAGTTGATGACGTTGATCTTGACCGGCTGGTCCTTCACCAGATGGTTGAGCGGCGTATAGCGCTTCTCGGTGTCCTGATCGACGAGCACGGCGTGGCGCTGCGAGAAGGTGCCGCGCTGCACGTCCTGGCCCGACAGGCGGACCGGAAATCCGTCGCGCAGCAAGGTCGCGAAGGCGAGCTGCTCGGCGAGTGCCCAGTCGATACCGGCACCCTCCTCTATCGTCTTGCGCCGCTGTTCGATCACTCTTTGCAGGGTGCGGTGCAAACGGATGGTCTTCGGCATGCGCGTCAGCTTCAGGCCGATTTTCTTCAGCCGCTCGAGCTCGACGCCGGTCTGGCCGCGCCGGGAATCGTCGTCGTCCTTCGCCGAGGTGAGCCCCGACCAGCGGCCGTCGAGCCAGTCGGCCTTGTTGGCGCGATAGCCTTCCGAAGCGGAGAAATCGTCATCAAGACGCTTGCGGTATTCCGCTTTCAGGTCGTCGAACTGCTCTTCGCTGATGACGCCCTCGGCGATCAGCCTGCGGCCATAGATCGTCACCACCGTCTCATGCGCCGCGATCTTCTTGTACATCAGCGGCTGGGTGAAGGACGGCTCATCCGATTCGTTGTGGCCGAAGCGGCGGTAGCAGAACATGTCGATCACCACCGGCTTCTTGAATTTCTGCCGGAACTCGATGGCGATCTTGGTGGCGAAGACGACGGCTTCCGGATCGTCGCCGTTCACATGGAAGATCGGCGCCTCGATCATCTTGGCCACATCGGAAGGATAGGGCGAGGAGCGCGCCCAGATCGGGCTCGTGGTGAAGCCGATCTGGTTGTTGACGATGAAATGCAGGGAGCCGCCGGAGCGGTGGCCGCGCAGGCCCGAAAGCCCGAAGCATTCGGCAACGACGCCTTGGCCCGCGAAAGCCGCATCGCCATGGATGATGAGCGGCAGCACGCTGGTGCGTTCCCTGTCGCCGCGTTGGTCCTGCTTGGCGCGCGCCTTGCCGAGCACCACCGGATCGACGATCTCGAGATGCGACGGGTTGGCGGTGAGCGAAAGATGCACCTTGTTGCCGTCGAATTCGCGATCGGCCGAGGAGCCGAGATGGTATTTGACGTCGCCCGAGCCTTCCACCTCGTCGGGCGTCGCCGAGCCGCCCTTGAACTCGTGGAAGATCGCCGAGAATGGCTTCGCCATCACATTGGCGAGCACATTGAGGCGGCCGCGATGCGCCATGCCGAGCACGATCTCCTGCATGCCAAGCTGGCCGCCGCGCTTGATCACCTGTTCGAGCGCCGGGATCATCGCTTCGCCGCCATCGAGGCCGAAGCGCTTGGTGCCGGTATATTTCACATTGAGGAAGTGCTCGAAGCCCTCCGCCGCGATGAGCTTGTTGAGGATGGCGATCTTGCCTTCCGGCGTGAAGGTGATCTCCTTGTCGGGCCCTTCGATGCGCGCCTGGATCCACGCCTTCTGCTCCGGGTCCGAGATATGCATGAACTCGACGCCAAGCGTGTGGCAGTAGGTGCGCTTCAAGATGTCGACGATCTGGCGGATCGTCGCCTGTTCGAGGCCGAGCACCCTGTCGATGAAGATCGGCCTGTCGTAATCGGCCTCGGTGAAACCGTAGGATTTGGGATCGAGCTCGGGCTGCGGCACCGGCTCGCGCAATTTGAGCGGATCAAGATCGGCGGCGAGATGGCCGCGCATGCGGTAGGCGCGGATCATCATCAGCGCGCGCACCGAATCCATTGTCGCCTTGCGGATTTCCTCGACGGTCAGCGCCTGGCCCTTGTCCTGCGCCTTGCCGAGGATCTTGGCGCCCGCCTTTTCTTCCGTCTTCGGCCAGTTGCCGTCGAAGGCGGCGACGAGGTCGCCGTTGGCGGTCACCGGCCAGTCGGACCGTGCCCAGGACGGCCCCTTGATCTCCTGGCGCGCTTCCTCGCTGTCATCGCCGAGCGTGGCGAAGAACTGCCGCCAGGCCGGATCGACGAGCGATGGATTTTCGAGAAAGCGGGAATAGAGCTGTTCGATGAAGCGGGCATTGCCGCCATAGAGGAACGACGTCTGTTCGAAAGCCGTCGTCAGGTCGGTCTTGTTCATTCTGTCAGAACCGGAACGCGCCCGGCCCTCCTCATCACAACATAGAACCCGTCACTGCCCTTTCAAGACGCGAGCGAGCGTCTTGCCCAGTGCCGCCGGTGAGTCCGACACCGTAATTCCGGCGCGCTTCATCGCCTCGATCTTGCCTTCGGCCTTGCCTTTGCCGCCGGAGATGATGGCTCCGGCATGACCCATGCGCCGTCCCGGCGGCGCCGTGCGTCCGGCGATGAACCCCACCATGGGTTTCTTTATTTTTGATGTACGGATGAATTCCGCAGCGTCCTCTTCGGCCGAGCCGCCGATCTCGCCGATCATGATGATCGATTTGGTCTCGGGATCGGCGAGGAACATCTCGAGCACATCGATGAATTCCGTGCCCTTCACCGGGTCGCCGCCGATGCCGACCGCGGTCGACTGGCCGAGCCCTTCGCGCGTCGTCTGGAACACCGCCTCATAGGTGAGCGTGCCCGAGCGTGACACGATGCCGACCGAGCCCTTCTTGAAGATATTGCCCGGCATGATGCCGATCTTGCATTCGTCGGGTGTCAGCACGCCGGGGCAGTTCGGCCCGATGAGCCGCGTCTTCGATCCGGCGAGCGAGCGTTTCACCTTCACCATGTCCATGACCGGAATGCCTTCGGTGATGGCAACGACCAGCGGAATCTCAGCCTCGATCGCCTCGGCGATCGCATCCGCCGCGAAGGCAGGCGGCACATAGACGACAGAGGCATCAGCGCCCGTCGCGTCCTTCGCTTCCTTCACCGTGTCATAGACGGGAAGGCCGATATGGGTCGTGCCGCCTTTGCCCGGCGTGACGCCGCCCACCATCTTCGTGCCATAGGCCATCGCCTGCTCGGTATGGAACGTGCCGTTATTGCCGGTGATGCCCTGGCAGATGACCTTGGTGTTCTTGCCGATCAGGATGGACATCCTAGTGAGCAACCTTTCGGAATTCTAACTTTCGACTGAGCAACCAGCCAATTAGGAAGATCAACGAGGTGATGAGCATCGCTCCGGCTATAGTGGCCTGGAGAATAGCGCGACCAATGCTTGCTTCCTGGCAACGGAGAAGATGCGGCCGCCCGAGGCCCTCGCAGTCCGGGGTGAAAATTAAAAAGACGCAGAAGAGGATCAACAAGGCTGTTCCGACCGTCACCGCAACCGCCAATCTGTAGCGCGGCATCCAAACAGTAATGCCCACAAGAAAGGGAGCCCACAAGATACTGGTCCAGCCAGTAAAAAACATCGCGCCCCTCAAAAGCTCGATCACTACGCCGCTTCCTTCACCGACTTGACGATCTTCTGCGCCGCATCGTCGAGATCGTCCGCCGGGATCACATTGAGCTTCGAATCGCGCAGGATCTGCTTGCCGAGCTCGACATTGGTGCCTTCCAGCCTGACGACCAGCGGCACCTTTAGGCCGACTTCCTTCACCGCGGCGACGACGCCCTCGGCGATCACATCGCATTTGGCAATGCCACCAAAAATATTGACCAGAATGCCCTTCACGCGGGGATCGGCGGTGATGATCTTGAACGCCGCCGTCACCTTGTCCTTGGTAGCGCCGCCGCCGATGTCGAGAAAATTGGCGGGCTCGGCGCCATAGAGCTTGATGATGTCCATCGTCGCCATGGCGAGGCCTGCGCCGTTCACCATGCAGCCGATCGTGCCGTCGAGCGCCACATAGGAGAGATCGTATTTCGACGCCTCGATCTCCTTCGGGTCTTCCTCGCTCGTGTCGCGCAGCGCCTTCACATCCGGGTGGCGGTCGAGCGCGTTGTCGTCGAAATTCACCTTGGCGTCGAGGCAGAGGAGATTGCCCTCCTTGGTGACGATCAGCGGGTTGATCTCGAGCAGGCTCATGTCCTTCTCGACGAAGGCCTTGTGCAACAGCGTGAGCAGCGGCGAAAGCTGCTTCTGCTGTGCGCCCGAAAGGCCCAGCGCCTTGGCGGCCGAGCGCACATGATGCGGGCAGATATTGGTGACCGGATCGATGGAGATCGTGGTGATCTTCTCCGGCGTGTCATGCGCCACCTTCTCGATGTCCATGCCGCCTTCGGTCGATACGATGAAGGCCGGACGCGATGTCTCGCGGTCGACCAGCAGCGCCAGATAAAATTCCTTGGCGATGGCGGAGCCTTCTTCAATGTAAAGGCGTTGCACCACCTTGCCCTGAGGACCTGTCTGGTGCGTCACGAGTGTCGCGCCGAGCAGCCGCTCGGCTTCCTTTTTCACATCGGCGATCGATTTCACCACCTTGACGCCGCCCGCCTTGCCGCGCCCGCCGGCATGGATCTGCGCCTTGACCACCCACACCGGTCCGCCCAGCGTTTCCGCCGCTTTCACCGCCTCATCCACCGTGAAGGCCGGAATGCCTTTCGACACCGGCACGCCATAGGCGCGCAGCAGTTCCTTCGCTTGATATTCGTGGATGTTCATGGCGCCGCCCCCTCTTCGCCGCGTTGATCACGCAAGGTCGGGGGCGATCTTCTTCGCCGCGTCCATCAACCCCTGCACCGCGCCGACCGACTTCTTGAATGCCGCCTTCTCATCGCCCTCGAGCTTGATCTCGACGATACGCTCGACGCCGCCAGCACCGATCACCACCGGTACGCCGACATAGAGATCCTTGAGTCCGTATTCGCCGGCGAGATGCGCTGCGCAGGGCAGCACGCGCTTCTTGTCTCTCAGATAGGATTCAGCCATCGCAATTGCCGAGGAGGCCGGCGCATAATAGGCCGAGCCCGTCTTGAGCAGGCCGACGATCTCCGCACCACCATCGCGCGTCCTCTGCACGATCTGGTCGATGCGCTGCTGCGTCGTCCATTTCATCGCCACGAGATCGGGCACCGGAATGCCCGCCACCGTCGAATAGCGCGTCAGCGGCACCATGGTGTCGCCATGGCCGCCAAGCA
>JBFWNN010000119.1:0-11978 GCA_050251035.1 Parvibaculaceae bacterium | reverse complement strand
GGCGTGCGCCAGTCGAAGCGCGGCGCGATGCGGCCGTCCACCCAGTCGAAGGGAAGGATGTTCGGGTGGCTTTCGGCGAGATAGAGCCGCCCGCTTGGCTTGAGGAGCGATGCCACGACCTTCGCCCATTGCGCGATGTCGGGCAGCCAGTTGATGGCGCCCCAGGTCACATAGGCCAGGTCGAAATCACCGCTCAGGAGCGAGCGTGCGTCATAGACATTGCCCTCGACGAATTGCGCGTTGGTACCGGCCCGCCGCGCCAGCGCGCGCGCCTCGGCGACCGCGGCCGGCGAGAAATCGAGGCCCGTGACCGAAGCGCCACGCCGCGCCAGGCAGATCGAATCGAGGCCGAAATGGCACTGCAGATGCGCGATGCGCAAGCCCCGCACATCGCCGATCTCGGCCGCTTCGATGGCATTGAGCTTGTCGCCGCCATCGAGGACCCTCTGCACCTCATAGAAGCCGGTCTCGTCACGGCGATGGATCGCCACGCGCTCGTCCCAGCTCTTGCGGTTGGCGTCGAAATAGGTCTGCCGGTCCATGGTCGCCTCTCGATAAGGAGGGGAACAAAAAAGCGGGCCAGCTCGTCGAGCTGGCCCGCGCCAATTCGAAAGCTGGAAGACGGATTATGCCTTGTCGGCTTCGCTCGCTTCGGTGACCGGAACCGCATCCGAGGCGCCCGGCACCATTGACCGCTGCTTCTCGGCGATGCGCGCCGACTTGCCGGTGCGCCCGCGCAGATAATAGAGCTTGGCGCGGCGCACGTCGCCGCGGCGCACCACCTTGATCGAATCGATCAGCGGCGAATAGACCGGGAAGACGCGCTCGACGCCTTCGCCATAGGAGATCTTGCGAACGGTGAAGTTCTCGTTGAGACCGCCGCCGGAGCGGGCGATCACGACACCTTCATAGGCCTGCACGCGGCTGCGGTCGCCTTCGACGACCTTCACATTGACGACGACCGTGTCGCCGGGGGCGAATTCGGGGACGGCGCGCTTGGCGGCCACCGCCGATGCCTGCTCTTTTTCGAGCTGCTCGATGATATTCATGGCACTAAATCCTTTTGGAGTTGGCGGCTCTTTACCTGCTGAGCCGGTTAAAATCAATTCTTTCTCTGCACATAGGCCTGCCAAAGATCGGCCCGGCGCTTCTCGGTCAGCCTTTCCCTCTGCTCTCTCTTCCAGCGGCTCATCGCCTTGTGGTCACCCGAGAGCAAAATCTCAGGGATTTCAAGGCCTTCCCAGCTGCGCGGCCGGGTATATTGCGGCTGCTCGAGGAGCCCGTCCTCGAAGCTTTCCTCGAACCCTGAACGCTCGTCGCCCATGACGCCCGGCAAGAGCCTCACCACGGCGTCGAGCAGCGCCAGCGCCGCCGGCTCCCCGCCCGAGAGCACGAAATCGCCGAGCGAGACCTCGCGCAACTGCCGCCGCTCGATCACCCGCTCATCCACGCCCTCGAAACGGCCGCAGATGATGAGGGCGCCCGGCCCCGCCGCCAGATGCCGGACGAGCCCCTGGGTCAGCCGCTCGCCCCTGGGCGACATCAGGAGCCGCGGCCCCACATGCTGAGCCTGGTCGACCGCCGCCGCCAGGATGTCGGGCTTCATCACCATGCCCGGGCCACCACCTGCCGGGGAGTCGTCCACGGTGCGGTGCCGGTCGGTGGCCGACGCCCTGATATCGCGCACCGCGAGCGACCAGATGCCGCTGTCCAGCGCCTTGCCGGCGAGCGACGTGCCGAGCGGTCCCGGAAACATGTCCGGGAACAGCGTCAATATGGTGGCCTGCCAGCTCATGTCTTTCGGGCTTCGTCCTCGTCCAGCCAGGTTTCCGGCAGGTCGATGACGATCTTGGCGTTGGCGAGGTCGATCGTCGGCACATAGCTCTGGGCGAAAGGCACCAGCACCGTCTCCTCGACACCGTCGCGGCGGATCTCGATGAGATCGCCGGCGCCGAAATTCGGCACCGCCACCACCGTCCCGAATCTCGCGCCGCTCTTTTCGACCACCGTCACGCCGATGAGGTCATGGATATAAACCTCATCCGCTTCGGGCTCGGGCAGCTGCCGGCGCTGCACGAAGAGCTCGACCCCTTTCAGGGTCTCGGCCTTGTTGCGGTCGCCGACCCCTTTCAGCGTGGCGATGAAGCCGTCCTTCTGGGGTTTCAATCTTTCGATCTCGATGCGCTCGCCGGTCGAGGCGAGAAGCGGGCCATAGGCCGCGATCGCCTGCGGGTCCGCCGTGAAGCTCCTGAGCTTCACCTCGCCCTTGATGCCATGCGCAGCCGTGATGACCCCGGCCAGCACCTTATCGTCGGGCGAAGCCATGGGCCTTCAGCGTCAGCTCTGGGCTTCGGCCGGCTGGGCGGCAGCGGCTTCAGCTGCCTTGGCGGCGGCATCGGCCTGGGCCTTCTCGCGCTCCTGGCGCTTCTTGCCGGGCAGAGCCTTCTGCGGATTGTTGCGCGCCTCGCGCTTCTTGAGGCCGGCCTTGTCGAGGAAGCGCAGCACGCGGTCGGTCGGCTGGGCACCTTTCTTCAGCCAGGCGGCGGCCTTCTCGGCATCGAGCTGCACGCGTTTCTCGTCGGTCTTGCCGAGCATCGGATTGAAGGCGCCGACCACGTCGATGAACTTGCCGTCGCGCGGCGAGGCCGCGTCGGCGACCACGATGTGGTAGTAGGGCCGCTTTTTCGAGCCGGCGCGCGACAGTCTGATCTTGAGGGACATTTCTACTTCTCCTTGGATGGTGATGTGTCAGTGTTTGGTATGCAGATAGACGATGTGGACCTTGTCATGCAGGAGGAATTCTCCATCCGGCACGGCACCGAGCTTTTCGACGACATTGCGTGACGCCGTATTGCCGGAATCGATGTAGCTGACGAGGCGATCGAGGCCTCTTTCGCGATAGCCGTGGTCGCGCACGCGCCGCGCCACTTCCGTGGCATAGCCAAGTCCACGGAATTCCGGCGCGATGCCATAGCCGACCTCGATGTCGCCCCAGCCGTCCGGGAACCACAGGCCGCCATGGCCGGCGAATTTGCCGGTCGCCTTGTCTTCGAGCGCCCAGGGGCCAAACCCGCGCAATTGCCAATGGCCGACGAGGAGCGCCACGCGCCGCCATACATCGCTGCGCGTGATGCCGTCGCCATAGACCGCCGCCGACTGCGGATCGCGATAGAAGGCGAAAAACGGATCGACATCGCTTTCGCGCCACTGGCGCAAGCGCAGTCTCTCCGTCTCGAGCCCGGGGACAAGCGCCATGTCATTTCTTCTTGCCCGGTCCGGGCAGGCCCCTGAACGGCGAGCCGCCGCCGAGACCCGGAAGGCCGCCAAGGCCCGGCAGCCTGGCCCCGCCGAGGCCCGGCAAGCCTGCCGGCAGCTTCGGCATCTCGGGCAAGGCGCCGCCCTGCATCATGTCCTTCAGCTCGGCCGGGATCGCATTGGGGTCCATCTTGGCGAGCTCGGCCTGCATCTTCTCCATCTCGGCCGCGTCGGGAGCGCCCTTGCCGCCGAACATGCGGCTCATCAGGCCCTTGTTGCCGCCCATCTTCTTCATCATGTCGGCCATCTGGACATGCATCTTGAGCAGCCGGTTGATCTCCTCGACCTTGGTGCCGGAGCCCGCCGCCACGCGTTTCTTGCGCGACGCGTTCATGACCTTGGGGTTGCGCTTCTCGAATTTCGACATCGAGCCGATGATCGCCATCTGGCGCTTCAGCACCCCATTGTCGAGATCGACGCCGTCGAGCTGCTTCTTGATCTTGCCCATGCCGGGCAGCAGTCCCATCATGCCCGACATGCCGCCGAGCTTCTGCAGCTGGCGCAGCTGCTCGGCGAGGTCCTCGAGGTCGAAGGCGCCTTTCTTCATGCGCTCGGCGATGCGCTTCGCCTTGTCGGCGTCGATCGTCTGCGCGGCACGCTCGACCAGGCTGACGACGTCGCCCATGCCGAGGATGCGGCCGGCGATGCGCTGTGGATGGAAGTCCTCGAGCCCGTCGAGCTTTTCGCCCGTGCCCATGAGCTTGATCGGCTTGCCGGTGACGGCGCGCATCGACAGCGCCGCACCACCGCGGCCGTCGCCGTCGATCCGGGTCAGAACGATGCCGGTGATGCCGATCTTCTCGTCGAAGCTCTTCGCCAGATTGACGGCGTCCTGGCCGGTCAAGGCGTCGGCGACGAGCAGTGTCTCATTGGGCTTCGCGATGTCGCGCACGGCGGCTGCTTCGGCGAGCAAGTCCTCGTCGATATGGAGACGGCCGGCGGTGTCGAGCATGACGACGTCGAAGCCGCCGCGGCGGGCTTCCGACATGGCGCGCTTGGCGATCTCGACTGGCGTCTGGCCTTTGACGATGGGCAGCGTCTCGACGCCGACCTGCTGGCCCAGAATGGCGAGCTGCTCCTGCGCGGCGGGCCTGCGCGTGTCGAGCGAAGCCATCAGCACCTTGCGTTTCTCGCGCTCCTGCAGGCGCTTGGCGATCTTGGCCGTGGTCGTCGTCTTGCCCGAGCCCTGCAAGCCGACCATCAGGATCGGCACCGGCGGCGAGGCCCTGAGATTGAGCACCGCGCCTTCCGAGCCCAACACCTCGACCATGGCGTCATGCACGATCTTGACGACCATCTGGCCGGGGGTCACCGATTTGACGACCTCGGCGCCGACCGCCTTTTCCCTCACCTTGTCGATGAAGCCGCGCACCACGTCGAGCGCCACGTCGGCTTCGAGCAGAGCGCGCCTGACCTCGCGCATCGCCGTGTCGACATCGGCTTCCGACAGCGCGCCGCGGCCGGTGAGCTTGTCGAGAATGCCGGAAAGGCGCTCTTGCAATGTGTCGAACATATCTGGTTCCTTTTCGCCCAAACGCAAAGAACACCCGGGGGCGCCACGCGCTGCCGGATGCAGGCATCATCACCTCCCGGGATCAGTCCCATGTGTGATAGAGCCTTGAGACGTTCAAGCGTCTGAAATCGGGCCGTGTTCTAGGCGTCGGCCCCGGAAAAGTCAATTCTGGGACAGGCTTCCTATTTCAACCCCTCGCCGACCTTCAGAGCCACCGCCTCGCCCGAAAGCCGGGCGCCGGCGCAGGTCTGCACCAGCGCGCCGCCCAGCGCCTCGCCGGCGAAGAAGATGCGGTTTCCCACCGGCTCCATCAGGGTCTTGCGCGCCGCCGCATAGCCGGGCCGCGCCGCCGCATAGGCGCCGCGCGCATAGGGGTTGGCGCCCCAGTCGGTCATGGCGCGGCGCCCGATCTGCTTCTCGATATCGGCGCCGAATGTCCGCGCGAGGCTCTGCACCGCGAAATCGACCGCCGCCGCCTCGCCCGCCGCCGACAATTCCCAGGCGAAGTCGCCGCCGACGAAGCCGACGAGGAGATCGCAATCGAAGGGGAAGCACAGGAAATACACATCGTGATGGCCATGGCGCTCGATGAGGATGTCCTCGAAGGGCTTGAGGCCCAGCCGGTCGCCCTTGATCTCGAGCGGGATCTTGGTGAGGAGTCCCATGGGCAGATTGTGGATCGCTTCGTCATGCGAAAGCGGCAGATCGGGCGCGAAGCGCAAGCCGCCAAAGGCGAGCACGCCGGTCGACACGGTGACGATCGCCGCTTTCGCCGCGAGTTCGCCGCGCGGCGTTTCGGCGATGACGCCGGACCCGTCCCAGCGCAGCCGCTTGACCGGCGTTTCGAGCTCGACCGGGATGCCCTGCGCCCATTGCGCCACGACAGCGCCGAAACCTTCGCGCACCAGGAAATTGGGGTCGAGATCGGCGGCGGCCATGAGGTCGGCGGCCGATATCTCATCCATGTCCTGGGCGAAATCCATGGGTCCGGCATAGGTGCCGGCCGCCGTGCCGGCGGCCGTGACCTCGAGGAGCTCGGCGAGCCGATCGCCCTTGGCCGTCTTATGCTCGAGCTGCGCCGCGAACTGGAAATCGGCCTTGAACATCTTCGCCATCTCGATCGCGGTGGCGCGCCGGGCGCCGAAATAGAGCCGGTCGAGATTGAGGTCGTGATGCTGCAGCGTGGCGTTCTGGGCGATGGCGTCGTCGAAGAAGGGATTGCGGTCGGCGGCATGCATCCAGGCGCAGCCCCAATCGAAGGGCACGCCGAACTTTTCCGTCACGGTGTAAGCGCGCCCGCCTATGCGGTCCTGCGCTTCGAGGAGGCGGACCGATTTGCCCTGGGCGATGAGGGCCTTGGCCGCGCCGAGACCGGCGGCGCCGGCGCCGATGATGATGACGTCTGTTGCCGCAGCCATGCCGCGCTCCTGCTTCCCACGGAACGCCCTCTCCGCGGGTCAGAATGTCCACGCGCCAATGATTAGGCAAGGCTCAATTTGGGATCACGCGGCCGGCGCCAATATTAACCCTCTTTGCGGCCGGTTTTCCTTGACGAAGAACACCATGATCCCGGCGAGCACGGCGGTGGCGAAGGCCGCCCACCACATTTCCGTATAGCGGGCGAAGAGATCGAACAGATAGCCGCCCATGAAGGCGCCGAGGGCGCCGCCCAGCGCATGGCCGCCGCTGATCAGGCCCATGGCGAGGCCCATGATCTTGAGGCCGAGATGCGAGGCGGCGAGGCTCGCCGTCGGCGGCACCGTCGAATAGTCGAAGATGCCGTAGATGAAGGCGAAGAGGATCAGCATCTCGTAGCTCGTCCCCACCTGCATGAGCACCAGGAATGAGAAGGAGCGCACGATATAGATGCTGCCGAGCAGCAGCGGCCGGTTGACCTTGTCGGTGAGCCAGCCCGCCAGGAACATGCCGGCGAGGTTGATGGCCATGATGGCGCCATAGACGCCCGACGCCGGCACCGGCGGGAAGCCGCAAAAGGCGGCATAGGGCAGGAAATGCGTCTCGATCGCGCCCGTCGTGGTGACGCCGCAGATGAAGAAGCTCCAATAAAGAATGTGGAAGGTGGGGTTGAGCGCCAGGAATTTGAGCCTTGCGCCCAAGGCCTCGCTGGGCTCGGCCAACGTCGCCCGGGTCTCGGCCTCGGCGCCGGCCGGGGGCTTGAGCGCGGTCCAGACAACCGCCGCCATGACGATGCAGACCAGCGCCACCGCGATGACGCTCCACTGCCAGCTGATATAGGCGAGCCCGACGGTGACCAGCGGCACGGTGATGAACTGGCCTGCCGTGGCCCCTGAATTGGCGATGCCGGTGGCGAGGCCGCGTTGCTCGGTGAAGAGCTTGGCGATGGCGGTCGAGATCAGGTGCATGTTGGCGGTGGCGAAGCCAATGCCGCCGACGAGCCCGTAGCCGACAATATAAAGTGCGGCGACCGGGAAGGCGGCGAACAGCAGCAGGCCCGCCGCGACGATGAGCAGGCCCGCCGTCAGCATGACCCGCGCGCCGTAGCGGTCGGCGAGATTGCCGGCGATCGGCGCCACGATGGCGATCATCACCAGGGCCACCGACTGGCCCGAGCCGATGAACGTCTTCGACCAGCCGAGTGTCTTCGTCCAGTCGTCCGTCATGATGGCGACGACCTGGCGCGCCGACATCACGATGGAGAGGACCGCGAAGCACAGCCACACGACGATCCAAGGATTGAGCCGATGCGCGCCCGGCAGGGCGGGAGACAGGGACTGAGTCATGCCGCCCACTTGGCGTGCGAGGCAGGCTCCGGTCCAGCCAATTTATTTGATGGATATATTGCGGGCGCTGATCGATCAGTCTTTCCCGCGGACACGGGGCCTGGCGGCTTGCGCCGGGCCGACGGCTCGAGGTCAGTTCTGTGGCCGGTTCCGCAAGGCTTCCGCCTCGGCATAGAAGCGCTTTTCCCATTCCTTGTGGTTGTCGAGGCCTTCACGGATGAAGGGCGTGAACAGCGCGATGTTCATGAGCAGCCAGTTGACGACATTGGCCGGGAAGGCGAGCGGTTTGACGAAATCGACGAACAGCACCACCCGCGTCTTGTCGGAATGGTTCCATGCCTCATGCTCATAGGCGTCGTCGAAGATGAGGACCTTGCCTTCGCTCCAGTGGCAGATCTGGTCTTTCACCCGGATGGCGATCTTGTCGCGCGGCTCCGGCACGATGAGCCCCAGATGCAGCCTGAGCACGCCATTGTAAGGACCGCGATGCGGCGGCAGGTGCTTGCCGGGCTCGAAGATCGAGAACATGGCGGTCTTGAGCCCGGGTATGGACTGGACGGCCTTCCATGTTTCCGGGCACTGGGCGATGTTCTGCTCCGACTTCATGCCGAAAGCGAGCAGGAAGAAAGTTTTCCAGCCCTGGTCGGTGCTGATCGTCTTCACATCGGACGAGATGTCCTGAAAATTCGGCAATTCCGCCTTGCGCACCAGGACGCGGTCGAGTTCGGCACGAATCTTGGGAGCGGCCTTTTCGACCTCGACCGCCCAGGGAAAGACCCGGTTGTCATAGACCGGCGGGTTGCCGAGCCTCGCGCATTTGAGATTGAGCCTTTCGGCCCGGGCGACGATGCCCATGAAGAAACGGGTCAGGGCGCTCGGCCTTTCGAGCGGTGCGATCCCGGTGGTGGCAAGCTTCTGGTCGGCTCCGTCGTTCGGATTTTCGGGAGCCAAGGCGCCCTGCGTGGTATCGGCAGTCATGGGAATGATTGGATATGGCCGGTTCGTGGCGGCTCTATGGCAGAAACTTTGCCGGGAGGGAAGCGGCACGATACGGCGCGCTTCCAGGCGGGGCTTGCGGCCGTCCTGTGGCCGCGTCTTTAAACTTTGGACGGGACGGTTCTAAGGGCTGGCTTTCCCGGGCGCTTTCACCATATAAACCGGGCCATGAACGGGTTGGGACCCAGGGAATTCCGCAAGATGAACGGGCTCGGCAACGACTTTGTCGTACTCGACGCCCGCACGCACCCGCTTGCGATCAGCGACGACCAGGCTCGCGCCATTGCCGACCGCAAGAGCGGCATCGGCTGCGACCAGCTCATCGTCATCGCCCCCTCCAAGACGGCCGATGTGCAGATGCGCATCTGGAACAATGCGGGTTTCGAGGTCGAATCCTGCGGCAACGCGTCCCGCTGCATCGCCGACATCCTGTTCGCCGAAAAGGGCTCGTCCACCGCCACCATCGACACTCTTGGCGGCTTCCTGGTCTGCGAGAAGGGCGCCCAGGGCATGGTGACGGTCGATATGGGGCCCCCGCGCTTCGGCTGGCGGGACATTCCTTTGTCGGAGCCCTTCCCCGACACCCGTCATATCGAATTGCAACTCGGTCCCATCGATGCACCCCTGATCCACTCGCCCTCGGTGGTCAATGTCGGCAACCCCCATTGCATCTTCTGGGTGAAGGATCTCGAAGTTGTCGACCTCGCCAAGGCGGGACCGATGCTCGAGCATCATCCGCTCTTCCCCGAGCGCGCCAACATCACGCTGGCCCGGGTCGATGCCAAGGATCATGTCACGATCAAGGTGTGGGAGCGTGGCGCCGGCCTGACCCGCGCTTGCGGCACGGCGGCTTGCGCCACCATCGCGGCGGCGGCGCGCATCAAACTTACCGCCCGTAAGGCGATCGTGACGCTTCCCGGCGGCGACCTCGCCATGGAATGGCGCCAGAGCGACGATCACATTTTGATGACCGGCCCCGTCGCCTATGAATTCGAGGGTACGCTGCCCGCTCATCTGGCGGTGTGACGTCCCATGCCGAAGCCTGACATCATCACCTTTGGCTGTCGCCTCAATGCCTATGAATCCGAGGTCATGCACCGCGAGGCCGAGAAGGCCGGGCTCGAGAACGCGATCATCTTCAATACCTGCGCGGTGACGGCGGAAGCGACCCGTCAGGCGCGTCAGGCGATCCGGCGCGCGCGCAAGGAGAATCCGCAGGCTCGCATCATCGTGACCGGCTGCGCGGCGCAGACCGAGCCGCAAGCCTTCGCCGCGATGCCGGAAGTCGATCTCGTGCTCGGCAATCAGGAGAAGCTCGACGCCGCGAGCTACCGCTTCCCCGATTTCGGCATCGGCGCCGAGGAGCGCGTGAAGGTGAACGACATCATGTCGGTGCGCGAGACGGCGCTCCACATGATCGACGGCTTCGCCGAGCGCACCCGCGCCTTCGTGCAGATCCAGAACGGCTGCGATCACCGCTGCACCTTCTGCATCATCCCCTATGGCCGCGGCAATTCGCGCTCGGTGCCGGCGGGCGAAGTGGTGGAGCAGATTCGCCGCCTCACCAACAACGGCTATTCCGAGATCGTGCTTTCCGGCGTCGACATCACCTCTTGGGGCGCCGACCTGCCCGGCCGTCCGCGGCTCGGCAATCTGGTCCGCCGCATCCTCAAGGCGGTGCCGGAGCTCAAGCGCCTGCGCCTCTCCTCGATCGATTCGATCGAGGCGGACGAAGACCTGATGCGCGCCATAGCCGAGGAGGAGCGGCTGATGCCGCATCTCCACCTGTCGCTGCAGGCCGGTGACGACATGATCCTGAAGCGCATGAAGCGTCGCCATTTGCGCGACCATTCGATCGCCTTCTGCGCCGAGGTCCGTAAGGTTCGCCCCGACATCGTCTTCGGCGCCGACATCATCGCCGGCTTCCCGACCGAGACCGACGATATGTTCGAGAACTCGCTGCGGATCGTCGAGGAATGCGGTCTTACCTTTCTGCATGTCTTCCCGTTCTCGCCGCGTCTGGGGACGCCCGCGGCGCGCATGCCGCAGCTGCCCAAGCCCGTCATCCAGGAACGGGCCCGCGCATTGCGCGGCAAGGGCAAGGAGCGGCTCGATGCGTTTCTGGGAGCGGAAGTGGGCGCCCTGCGCTCGATCCTGGTCGAGACCCCCTCCTCAGGCCGCACGGAACATTACGCCTCGGTGAAATTCGCGCAGCGCATGAGCGCCGGCGCCATTGTCCGCGCCAAGGTGACGGGCCGCGGCAGTGATCATCTCGAGGCGAGCCTCGCGGCATGAGCTTCTTCAGGAAACTCTTCAACCGAGCCTCCGGACAACAGGACGACGCGAGCCCGCCCTCGGAACTGCAGCCCGAAGCGTCGCCCGCGCCGGAGCAAGTCAAGGCGACGGATGCTGCGCGCTTCGAGCGCGAGCCGCAATCGGCGGCCACCGACGATGATGTCGTTGCCGAACTGCAGATTTCGCCACGCCCAGGGCCGGCAAGCGCAGCGCCGCAACAGAGAGAGGGCTGGTTCGGCCGTCTCAGGCACGGTCTGGCGAAATCCTCACGCTCGCTCACCGGGTCGATCGGCGCCATCTTCACCAAGCGCCGGCTCGATGCGGCGACGCTGGAAGAGCTGGAGGACGTTCTGATCCAGGCCGACCTCGGCGTCGAGATGACGGCCCGCATCGTCAAGGCGGTGGCGGCCGGCCGCTATGACAAGGAGATCGAGCCCGACGAGGTGAAGGCCATTCTCGCTGCGGAAGTGGCGAAGGTGCTGAAGCCGGTCGAGGTTCCGTTCAACTTCGGCAGCGAGAAGCCCTTCGTCATCCTGGTGGTCGGCGTCAACGGCGCCGGCAAGACCACGACCATAGGCAAGCTCGGCGCCATAGCGGCGGGCGACGGCTTCTCCGTCATGCTGGCGGCCTGCGACACGTTCCGCGCCGCCGCGATCGAGCAGCTCTCGGTGTGGGGCAAGCGCATCGGCGCCAAGGTCATCGCGCGTCCGACCGGCGCCGATGCCGCCGGGCTCGCTTTCGATGCGATGAAGGAGGCCAAGACCGAGGCCGCCGACATCCTCATCATCGACACCGCCGGCCGCCTGCAGAACAAGGCCAATCTCATGGCCGAGCTCGACAAGATCGTGCGCGTCATCAAGAAGCAGGACGAAACCGCCCCGCATGCGGTGCTCCTGGTGCTCGACGCCACCACCGGCCAGAATGCCGTCGCCCAGGCCGAAGTCTTCACCAAGGTCGCGGGTGTCACCGGCCTCATCATGACGAAGCTCGACGGCACCGCGCGCGGCGGCATCCTCGTCGCCATCGCCGAGCGCTTCAAGCTGCCCATCCATGCCATCGGCGTCGGCGAGGGGATCGAGGATCTCCAGCCCTTCGAC
>JBFWNN010000118.1:0-12744 GCA_050251035.1 Parvibaculaceae bacterium | reverse complement strand
GATGGTGTTCATCGCCGGACAGGTGGCGGAGGACAATGGCACGCTCATCGGCCGCGGCGACATGGTCGCGCAATCGCGCCAGGTCTTCGCCAATATCGGCCGCTGCCTGAAGGCCGCGGGCGCCCGCCCCGACCAGGTCACCAAACTCACCATCTTCGTCGCCGGCTACAGCCGGGACCATCTGCCCCAGATCGAAGCGGGCCGCGTTTCGCTGTTCGGCGATCACAGGCCGACCGACACGCTGGTCGGCGTGGCGGCGCTGTCGCATCCCGATTACATGCTGGAGGTCGACGCCGTCGCGGTGGTGGACGAGGGCGAATAGCAATATCATGGCGAGACGCATCATCAACGCCCTGGTGACGGGCGCCGGCAGCCCGACCGGCATCGGCTTCGCGAGCGCCGCGGCGCTCGGCCGGCAGGGCTGTCGGGTGATCGTCACCTCGACGACGTCGCGCATCGAGGAGCGGGCGCGTGAATTGCGCAGCGTCGGCATCGACGCCGTGGGTTTTGTCGCGGATCTGACTGATCCTCTCGCCGCGGCGGCGCTGGTCGATGTGGCGGGCGAGGTCGATGTGCTGGTCAACAATGCGGGTCTCGCGAGCCTGGGTACGCTCGATCAGGCCGGACCTCTCGAGACGATCAGCGACGCGACCTGGCTCCTGACCTTGAACCGCAACCTGACCACGGCCTTCCATGTCACGCGCGCCGTCCTGCCGGGCATGAAGACGCGCAACTGGGGCCGCATCGTCAATGTCTCCTCGACCACCGGGACGGTCGCCGGCATCGCCAACGACAGCGTCTATGGGGCGGCCAAGGCCGGCATGTTGGGGTTGACGCGTGGGCTCTGCCTGGAAGTGGCGCCCCATGGCATCACGGTCAATGCGGTTGCGCCCGGCTGGATCGCCACCGGATCGCAAACGGAATCGGAAGCGCGCGCCGGACACGCCACACCGGTCGGTCGCTCCGGCACGCCGGTCGAGATCGCGAGTTGCGTCGCCTGGCTTGCGTCGGAAGGCGCGTCCTACATCACCGGGCAATTGATCGTCATCGACGGCGGCAACTCGATCATCGAGGACAAGGGACGGCATGGCTGAAGCAAAGGTCGCCCTCATCAGCGGCGCCGCCGGCGGCATCGGCGGCGCCACGGCCCGAAAATTCGCGGGTGAAGGCTGGACCGTGCTCCTGACCGACAAGGACGAGGCGAGCCTGGCGGCGATCACGCAAGGGATCGCGGGCGCGCGGTTCCGGGCCGGCGACATCAGCCGGCGCGCGACCTGCGTCGACATCGTGGAGTGGGCGCTCGGCGAGACGGGCCGCCTGGACGCGCTGGTGAACGCTGCCGGCATCTGGCGCGAGGGCCTGACCGAAAGCTGCAGCGAGGAAGATTTCGACGCGGTGTTCGGCGTCAATGTCAAAGGCCTCTATTTCCTGACGGCGGCGGCGATCCCCGCGCTCAAACGCAGCGCCGGCCTCATCGTCAACCTGTCGAGCGATGCCGGCATCCAGGGCAACCAGGGTGCCGCCCTCTATTGCGCGTCAAAAGGCGCCGTGACGCTGTTCACCAAGGCGCTCGCTCTGGAGCTCGCGCCCGACGGCGTGCGCGTCAATGCCGTCTGCCCGGGCGATGTCATGAGTCCCATGCTCGCCTTCCAGGCGCGCCGCTATGGCCAGGGCGACGAGCAGGGCTATCTCGACCGGCTGCTGCAGGGGTATCCGCAAGGGCCGGGCCGCGCGCGCTTCATCGCGCCGGAGGAGATCGCGTCCCTGATCTTCTATCTGGCGCGGCCGGAGGCCATGCCGATCACCGGCGCCGCACTCTCGATCGATTTCGGCTATTCGGCTGGCAGATAGCGGGTTCACCGGCTGGCCGCGGCGGGCGTGCGGTGCCAAGCGGCGAACTCGTCGTCAAGGCGCTTGAGCGGCGGCGCCGCCGCGGCGAAGGTGAAAGAGCCACGCTCCATCATCTCGGTGCCCGCTTCGATGACCGCGCCATAGATGCGCCGCGCCAGGGCGCTGCCGATGCTGACCCGCGCCACGCCCAGCTCCGCCAATTGATCAAGGGTGAAGGACGCGCCGACCAGGCCCATCACCATGTTGAACGGTCGGTCGATTGCACGGACGACCGCCCGGATCTCGTCCGCCGTCTTCAGGCCCGGCGCATAGAGCACGTCGGCACCCGCCTCCTGGAAGGCCTGCAGCCGCCTGATGGTGTCGGCGAGGTCGGGCCGGCCATGCAGGAAGTTCTCGGCCCGCGCCACGAGCTGGAACGGTATAGCCTGCGCGCGCACCACGTCGGCCGCCGCACGGATGCGCGCGACCGCGAGTTCGAACTCATAGATCGGCTCGTCCGGACGGCTGGTGGCGTCCTCGATCGATCCGCCGGCGAGGCCCGCCTCCAGCGCGCAGCGGATCGTCCGGGCCGCGCTTTCGGGCGTATCGCCATAGCCACTCTCGAGATCGGCGCTCACCGGCAGGTCGACGGCCGCCGCGATCTCGGCGGCATCGGCGATGAGGTCGTCGGGGCCGAGGACGCCCTCCGGCAGGCCACGCGCGAACGCCGCCCCGGCGCTCGTCGTCGCCAATGCCTCGAAACCCAGGCCGGCGAGGAGGCGTGCCGAGCCTGCATCCCATGGATTGGGAATGATGAAAGCACGGCCGCGGTGATGCAGCGCCTGCAAAAGTTCGGCTTTACGAAGCTGAGTGATCATGATGCATGTCCTTCTGTTGCGGTGCCTCAGTCCTAACGCGAGCTTGCCTATCAGCCAAATTTGTAGTTTCTTGCTTACTCATAAGGAAAATGCATGAGGTGGCGTCATGGATGCCGAAGCTCTGGAAACCTTTCTCGCGGTCCATCGCGAGCGCAGCTTCTCCAATGCGGCGCGCCATCTGCATCGCACGCAGCCGGCGATCTCGCGCCGGATCAGCCTTTTGGAAGCCGAGCTCGGCGTGCCGCTGTTTGAGCGCGCCGCGCAGGGGCCGGTGCTCAGCCAAGCCGGCCGCGCACTTTTGCCCCATGCCGAGCGCGCGCTCGCCGTGCTGGCCGATGCGAAGACCGCGGTCACGGAGCTGAAGACCGCCAAGGCGGGAGAGATATCATTGGCCGTGGTCGGGACCCTGGCGAGCGCGGCGCTGAGCGGCGCCTTCAAGGCTTTCGCCAGGCATCATCCGGCGGTCGATCTCAAGCTGCGCACGGCGACGAGCATCGAGGTCTCCGATCTCGTCCGGCGCGGCGAAGCGGTGCTGGGCCTGCGCTATGAAGTGGACAGGCTGGCCGACCTCGATTGCGAGCTGCTGGCGCGCGAGCCGCTCGCGGTCATCTGCGGCAACGACCACAGGCTGGCCGGCCGTTCGATCGGAAAGCTCGCCGCTTTGCGCCATGAACGCTGGCTCGCTTTTCCGGAACTCCCCGGCCGGCGCGAAATTTCCGCCGCCCATATATCCGCGCTGTTCCTGGCGCACGGCCTCGATATCGACTGGGCCGGCGTCGACAGCCTCACCGCCCAGAAGCGCCTGGTCGAGGCCGGATTCGGCTTGGCGCTGATGGAGAAGAGCTCGATCGTCGAGGAACTCAAAACGCGTAGCGTGAGCACGATCACCGTGAAGGACCTCAAGGCGACCCGGCGGATCATGCTGGTGACGCGCAAGGGCGGCTATCTCAGTGCCGCGACCCAGGCGCTGATCACCGCCTTGCGCAAGTCCCATAAAGACTAGCTCCGGAAGCATGCCAGGGTCCACCGCCACTCGTCCGGCATCAAGCGGGCTAAGCCGTTCGACGTCTGCCATATTCCCGCCCGCACGTGATATTAGGACGCCTGTTCGATTCTGAGGATGGCACCATGATACGCACCCCACTGACCTGGGCTTCGACCGTCGCGATCGCCTTGGGCCTATTCGCGACACCGGCCGCGGCGACTTTCGAGGCCTGCGTGAAAGGCATCCGGGCCGAAGTGCTGAACGCCGGCATCAGCCCGAACGTCGTCAATGCCGCCTTCAAGGGCATCGCCTTCGATGAGAAGGCGGTGCGCTTCTCGCGTACCCAGCCCGAATATCGCCTGGCGATCTGGGACTATATGGCCTTCCTCGTCGACGATGTGCGCATCGCCGATGGCGGCAGGATGATGCGCAAGCACGACAAAACCCTACGCGCCGTCGAGAAGGCCTATGGCGTCGACCGGTTCATGCTGGCGGCGCTGTGGGGCGTCGAGAGCGACTATGGCCAGGACGAGGGCGATTTCTTCCTGCCGCATGCCCTGTCGAATGTCGCCTGCGCCGGGCGCAAGCCCGCCGTCTTCAAGGCCGAGCTGATCCACGCTCTGCGCATCGTCGCCAGCGGTGATGTGCGGCTGGCCGATCTCAAGAGCTCCTGGGCCGGGGCCTTCGGCCAGACCCAGTTCATGCCTTCGACCTATCGCCGGCTCGCCGTCGATTTCGACCGCGACGGCCGCCGCGACACGATCCGCTCGGTGCCCGATGCCTTGGCCTCCGCCGCCAACTTCCTGAAGAAGGCCGGCTGGCAGTCGGGCCTGCCCTGGGGCTTCGAGGTGAAGCTCCCGAACTCTTATTCGGGACCGGTCGGCCGCGGGCGCAAGGCGTCCGTTTCGGCCTGGGCCAAGAAGGGGGTCGTGCGCGCCGATGGCGGCGCCTTGCCGGCATCGGGTTCTTACGGGCTGATCCGTCCGGCGGGCCGCTCAGGTCCGGCGTTCCTCGTCTCGCGCAATTTCGACGTGCTCTATAGCTACAACGCGGCCGAGGCCTATGCGCTGGCCATCGGCCATCTCTCCGACCGGCTCAAGGGCCGAGATGGGTTCGAGACCGCCTGGCCGACCGACGATCCCGGATTGACACGCGCTGAGCGCAAGCGCCTGCAGGAGCTTCTGATCGCAAGGGGCTATTACAAGGGCGAGGCCGACGGCCGCGTCGGACCGGTCACCATTGCGGCGATCAAGGCGGCGCAGAAGGAGGCCGGCATGAAGCCGACCGGACGTCCCGGCAGCCGCATCCTGAAGGCGCTGGCCGGGAACTGACCGGTCGCCCTCACGAAAGCGAGAGCGAGCCCCTTCAGGCATGAATGGGGACTTGACGGATTTAAGACGACCGGTCATATTGAGCCTATGCCGCGCATATCCACCCGTGACCAGATCCTCGCCGCCGGGCGCGATTTCATCCATCGCCAGGGCTACAGCGCCAGCGGCATTGCCGAGATCACCCAGGCGGCCGGGGTGCCGAAAGGCAGCTTCTACAATCATTTCGAGAGCAAGGAGGCGTTCGCCCTGGCCGCTCTCGACAGCTACTGCGCGCAAGGAGAGGCGGCCTTCGCGCCGCTCGAAGGCGACGGCGCGGCGGATGAGCGCGTGCGCTCCCACTTCAAGGCTATCGACCGGCAGCTTTCGGCCGACTCCTACGCGGCCGGCTGCATGCTCGGCAATCTCACCGTCGAGGCCGGACCACTCTCGGAAACGTTGCGCAAGCACGTCGCTGCCTTGCTGGCGCGCTGGACGACACGGCTCGCGGCCTGCCTGGAAGAGGGCCAGAAGAAAGGCTCGGTCAGCAAAGCGCTTCCCGCCGAGACGCTCGCCCGTTTCCTCATCGGCGCCTGGCATGGCGCCGTGCAGCGCGCCAAGGTCGAGCGGAACGGGCGCGCACCCGCAGCGTTTCACCGCGCGCTCGCGGCGCTCCTCACGCCCTGAGGTTTCCATGCATCACGATCGACCCACGCCCTTTTTCGCATCCCGAATGAAAATGACCGGTCATCTTAATCGAGAAGGAGCAGGACCCATGACACGCATCACCCGCCGCCGCTTTGGCCTCGGCCTGGCCGCCGCCGCTTTCGCCGCCACGCCGCTTTCGGCCTTGGCCGAAACCAGCACCGCCAAGACCGCGCTGCTGCCGACCATTGCCCGCCGCAAGGTTGGAAGGATCGAGGTCACGGCGCTTTCGGATGGCTTCATCGATGTTCCGATCGGCGTCTTCACCGGCGCGGCGGCGCCCGAGATCGAGGCGGCTTTCGCCGAGCATTTCGCGCGCCGCGCCGATGGCACGCATCGCCTGGGCTTCACCCAGTGGCTGGTGGATGACGGCGAGCGCCTGGTGCTGATCGACGGCGGCTATGCCGGTGCCGCCCCGACGACGGGCCATCTGGCCGGCACACTCGCCGCGCTCGGCGTCGAGCCGAAGGATATCGCCGCGGTGCTCGTCACCCATATGCATGACGATCATACCAGCGGCCTCGTCACGACCGACGGACAGGCCGCTTTCCCGGCGGCGGAGGTGTTCATCCACCGTGACGACGTCGCCCATTTCACCGACGATGCGCGTGCCGCAGCGGCGCCCGAGATCCTGAAACGCAGCTTCGAAGTGGCAAGGCGGGTCGCGGCGCTATGACGGCGAGCGCAGCCTGACGCGCGCCATCACCGCGGTCGACCTAAGGGGCCATACGCCGGGCCATATGGGCTATCGCATCAGCGATGCGGATGAGAGCCTGCTGATCGTCGGCGACGCGCTGTTCCATCCCGCGATCCATCCCGGGCGCACCGACATCGGCATTGCCTTCGAGGCGGATGCCGCCGCCGCGGCCGCGATGCGCAAGCGCCTCTTCCCGCGCGCGGCGGAAGAACGCGCGCTCCTCGCCGCGACCCATATGCCGTTCCCGGGCTTCGGCCGGATCGTGCGCGACCAGGATATGCTCGCCTGGCAACCGGCGGACTGGGACCTGCGCGGCTAGCTCTTTCTCTGCGGGTAGATCGTCTCGCCGCGCTTCAGCATCCGAACGAAGGTTACGATCTTCTTCTTTCGTCCGGCCTCCGTCTTCATGTTGTGGACGCGGAAGGCGAGGGCGAAGCGGTTCTGGGCGCTGAGCCTGGCGAGCATCGCCTTGGCCTTGGGCTCGGCATCGATGGCGGCCTGGAGATCGGTCGGGATCGTCATCTCCTTGGCCCGATAGGCGCGCTGCCAGCGCCCGTCGGCCTTGGCCGCCTCGACCTGCTCGAGCCCGTGTTCGGTCATGCGCCCGTCTTCGATGAGACGGGCGACATTGGCGATATTGATCTGGCTCCAGGTGCTCCTGGCGCCGCGCCGCGTATAGCGCTGCAGATAGCTCTGATCGTCGAAGCTCTTGCGGATCGCATCGATCCAGCCCCAGCACAGGCAGACATCGATCGCCTCCTTGGGCGTGATCGAGGCGAGGCCCGAGCCCACCTTGTGGATCTTGATCCACACCTCGTCCTCGCGGTCATGGTTCTTGCCGAGCCAGGCATAGAAGCCGTTTGCGGTCTTGAATTCGCGGACCTTGGCGGGATCGACCTTGACGGGCGGCATCGGACGGCCTGCTTGCGGGAGGAGAAGATGGGTGCATAGTAGGGAAGCGGCTGGTTCCGGCCAAGCGCGAACGCGCGGTGCCGCGCGCAGCAGGGGTGTCCAGGCCATGACCGCGTCGAAACTCACGGTGAAGCCTGTCACCAGATCCACCTGGGCCGATTTCGAAGCGCTCTTCGAAGGCAAGGGCGCGCCGCATTACTGCTGGTGCATGGCCTGGCGGCCGATGGCGGACCGGATTGCCGCCGGCAATGCGGCGCGCAAGCGCGCGCTCCACGAGCGTGTGCGCAAGCGCGTGCCCATCGGGCTTCTGGGATATGTCAAGGGCGAGCCGGTCGCCTGGTGCTCGGTGGCGCCGCGCACGACGTTCCTGAATCTGTCGGAGAAGCAGGACGATACGGAAGAGGGGATATGGTCGGTCGTGTGTTTCTTCATACGCCGGGATCACCGCGAGCACGGCCTTTCGCGACAGATGCTGGACGAAGCGCTGAGATATGCGCAGAAGCGCGGCGCCAAGGCGGTCGAGGCCTATCCGGTCGATCCGCACTCGCCGAGTTACCGCTTCATGGGGTTCGTGCCGCTGTTTGCGGGTCGGGGCTTCAAGCCTCACGGTCGGGCCGGGTCACGCCGCTATGTGATGCGGCGCAGGGTGTGAAGAGGCGACCCGAGAGGATCCGGAACGCAACAATTCCGCGGCCCAGGCGTTGCCCGCTTGTCAACCCCTTTCTTCAGGGAGATCAGCATGCAAGTGCAGGACATCATGCAGCGGCAAGTCAGCTTCGCCGACCCCGACATGACCATACGTGATGCGGCGCGACGGATGCGCGCCGACAATATCGGCGCCTTGCTGGTGAGCCAGGATGGCCGCCTTCTCGGGATGGTCACCGATCGCGACATCGTGGTTCGCGCCGTGGCGGAACAGGGTGGCACGGGCAATACCAGCGTCCGTGACGTGATGTCGGAAGGTGTCTGCTATTGCTTCGAGACCGACGAGCTTGGCCAGGCGGCAAAGGTCATGGCCCGGCATCAGGTCCGCCGCCTGCCGGTGATCAATGACGAGCAGCAGCTTGTCGGCGTCATCGCGCTCGCCGATCTCGGGCGCGCCGGAGACGGCGCGGCGGAGCGCGCGCTTCGCGGCATCTCGGAGCCGACGGACACGGAGCGGCGCTAGCTTTCGACCGGACGCTCCACAGGGAAAACGAGGCTGCGAAGCAATTTTGCAGCCCGGCATTATTAGATCTTGCCAGTGTTCGCTTTTTGTTCTATAGAACCATGAGTGTGTTGCGTGGAGGTCAGTATGTTGCAGAGTGCGTTGAGTTCGGAATTCACCCCGCCCTTGCCGGCTTATTTGCGGCGGAAGCAGAAGGACCGGCTTTTCTTCGGGGTGCGTCTCGATAGCTATCCGGCTCTTCGCGTGAGCCAGTTCGGACAGCGTTTTTGCGTGGAGAACCATGTCCGTGGGACGCCGCGTCCGCGGCCGCTCCTGCATATCTCCCTGCATCACCTGGGCGATCATGCGCGCTTGCCCGCGCGGATCATCTTCGCCGCAAAGCGCGCGGCCGAGAGTGTTTCGGTGCCGGCTTTCGAGGTGACCCTCAATGCCGTCACGGCTTTTCCGGTGGGAGCTTCTCCCGATCGCCAGTCGGCACGCCATGCCTTGGTCTGTCTCGCCCAGAGCGCCGGGCTGGTGGAGCTGCATCACGGCCTCGGCGGCGCGATGCAACGGATTGGCTTGCGGGCCAGGGATCATTTCCGTCCCCATGTCACGTTCCTTTATGGCCCCGATGCGGTGGCCCAGCAGCCGATCGAGCCGATCCGTTTCACGGTGAAGGACTTCGCCCTCATCCACAGCGAGGTGGGACTGTCGAAATACAATGTGATCGAGCGTTGGCCGTTGAACGGCCTGGCTCATTGAAGGGCTACGGCTGGCGCGTTTGCGGTTGTCCGCGGAAAAACCCGGCCGTCGGCTCGTCCATCGGAAAAGAAGCTTCGATGCGGGTTTCCTGGACGGTGATGTCCTGCGGCGTGCCGAGCATCGCGATGGTGGTGAAGACGAGCATCGCGATGGAAGACGAGCATCGCGATGGCGGTGAAGAAAAGCAGCGGGACGTCGGCTTTGCGCATAGGGATGGGAGGGAGCGGCAGCGAGTTCTCCTCGATCGCGGCCGATGGCGCGAGCCCGGCCGGTAATCAGGACGAGGCAAGCGGGGCAGGGCGCGCGTCGATGGTCATGGGATTGGGCAACGGCCTGAGCGCGATGCCGGCGGCGGCGGCGGTCCTGAAGACATGTTCCTGCATGATCGCCGCGGCCCTCTGGCTGTCGCCGGCCTCGAGCGCATCCACCATGGCGTAGTGCTCGCTCATCGATTCGAGGAAGCGCTGGGTGCGCGTCACCGGCAAAGGATAGCGCCAGGTGCCCTGGAATTCCTCGCTCAGGCCCTCATAGATGTCGCGCAGCATCTGATTGCGGCAGGCCCGGCAAATCGTCAGATGGAAGATGCGGTCGTGGTTGATGATGGTGACGAGGTCACGCCGGTCCCAGGCCTCGATCATCACCGCGGTCGCCTCGCGCAAGGTCTTGAGCGTCTGGGCGGCGACGCCCAGGGCCACGTCGGCGATGATCAGGCTCTCGATATAGAGGCGGGTCTGATAGATGTCCTGCTTGGCATAGCGATCGCTCAAGCCGCGTGGTGTCAATTGCTGCCCGCCGGCCGCGACGGCGTTCGAGGCGATGAACGTGCCGCGCCCGGGCTCGATGCTGAGGAAGCCCAAGGTCTCGAGGATCGACACCGCTTCGCGCAGCGAGGCGCGCGAGATGCCGAGCTGGCGCGACAGATCGTGCTGCGACGGCAGCCTCTGGCCGGCGGCCAGCTCGCCGGACAGGATCATTTCCTGCAGTCGCCTGGTGGCTTTATCGGTGACATTGGCCCGCGCCATCGTGACCTCGGTTCACATTTGCTCGGGGCGCGCCGGCCCCTCGATTCGACGGTTCAGCTTCTGATTTATCTCTCTGATTCGAAAAAGATCAGGACCTTTCCTCATTGTCCCGCGGCAATTCGGGCACTCGTCTTGCCTCCCGGTCGAACTGGCTCTATAGAGATCATACCGGTCTGACCTGTTAATGCAAACGGGTCGGCGGCACGACGTGGACGAAAAAGATTCACGCCCGCAGTGCGCCAGCGCGCGCGGGATCATGGGAGGATCATCGAATGAAACCGCAATCCGTATTGTGGAAGCTGACACTCGCATTGGGGCTGGTGGCCGCCCTGGGCGGAGCACCGGTAACGCGGGCCGCCGATCTCAATGTCGGCGCCAATGTCGGCAACGTGCCCTGGGAGTTCCAGGACAAATCGGGCGCCATCGTCGGCTTCGAGATCGACTTGGTGAACGAGGTGGCCAAGCGCCTCGGCAAGTCGGTCGAGATCGTCAACATCCCCTTCAACGGGCTGTTCCCGGCGGTCGAATCCGGCCGCATCAACATGGCGGTCTCCTCGATCACCATCACCGAGAAGCGCCTGGGCTCCTTGTCCTTTGCCCAGCCTTATTATGACAGCGACCAGTCGCTGACGGTGAAGGCCGACAGCGGCATCAAGGGCACGGCGGATCTCAAGGGCAAGACGATCGGCGTCGATACCTCCTCGACCGGCGACATCTGGGCGACCAAGGCCAATGAGACGATCGGCTTCGGCACCATCAATCGCTATGAGGGCCTGGCGCCGGCAATGCTCGATCTCCAGGCCGGCCGTATCGACGGCTATATCAGCGATATTCCCGCACTCCTCTATTACACCAAGGACAAGCCCGAGCTGAAAGTGGTCGAGCGCATCCCGACCGGCGAGAAATATTCGATCATGTTCGCCAAGAACGATCCCCTGGCCAAGGACGTCAATGACGTGCTCACGGCGCTGAAGAAGGAAGGCTTCATCGCGGGGCTGCACGAGAAGTGGTTCGGCGCCAAGGCCGAGGACACGACCTCGACCGTGCAGGTCACCGACATGCCGGCGTCACACTAGGCTATCCGACCGGCGGGCGATGCGGGCATGAGGCCTGCATCGCCTTTCGCATCCTTCGCGTGAGCAGGGCCGCTCTTGGACATCTTCACCACATTCTTCAACGGCCGGGTGCTGGTCGAGACCTTGCCGCTGTTGCTCATGGGCCTCGAGGTCACGGTCGGGCTCGGCCTCGCGAGCATCGTCGCCGGCATGGTCTTCGGCCTCTTCGTCGCATTGGTCCGTCTCTATGCGGCGCTGCCCCTCCAGTTTCTGGCCATCGTCTATATCGACATCTTCCGCTCGATCCCGATCCTGGTGCTGCTCATCATCGTCTATTATGCGCTGCCCTTCATCGGCATCCGCCTGACGTCCTTCTGGGCCGCCTGGCTGACGCTCACCCTCATTTCGGGCGCCTATACGGCGGAGATCTTCCGGGCCGGCATCGAGGCCATTCCCAAGGGCCAGTTCGAAGGCTCGCAGGCCCTGGGACTCAACTACTTTTACATGATGGTCGACGTGATCCTGCCGCAGGCGTTCAAGATCGTCATCCCGCCGCTCACCAACAACTGCATCAATGTGATGAAGGACACGGCGCTCGCCTCCGTCGTCGCCATGCCCGACCTTTTGAAGCAGGCGACCCAGGCACAGGCGCTCGCCGCCAATCCGACGCCGCTGATCGGCGCCGCCTTGATCTATGTCGCGATGCTGTGGCCCCTGGTGGCGCTGGTCACGCGGCTCGAGAAGCGCTTCAAGGCCGGGAAACGATGATGCCGGGCTTCATCTCCCTCAAGGGTGTGTGCAAGTCCTATGGCGACTTCCAGGCGCTCGACAATATCGATCTCGATGTCGCGGAGGGCGAGGTCGTCTGCATCATCGGTCCCTCGGGCTCGGGCAAGTCGACGCTGGTGCGCTGCATCAACCTGCTCGAGCGCTACCAGACGGGCGAGATCTCCATCGCCGGGGTCAAGGTGGCGCCCGACCGCAATCATCTCGCCAAGGTCAGGGCCAATGTCGGCATGGTGTTCCAGTCCTTCAACCTGTTCCCGCATTTGACCGTCAAGCGCAATGTGATGCTGGCGCCGATGCGGGTGCGCAAGCTGAAACCCAGGGAGGCGGAGGATCGCGCGCTCACCTTGCTGAAACGTGTCGGCATCGCCGACCAGGCCGAGAAATATCCCGAGCAGCTGTCGGGCGGCCAGCAGCAGCGCGTCGCCATCGCCAGGGCGCTGGCGATGGAGCCGCGCGCGCTTCTTTTCGACGAACCGACCTCGTCTCTCGATCCCGAGATGGTGGGCGAGGTGCTCGACGTCATGCGCAACCTCGCCAAGGCCCATGTCACCATGATCGTCGTCACCCATGAGATGGGCTTCGCCCGCCAGGTCGCCGACCGGGTGATCATGATGGATGGCGGCCGGATCATCGAGACGGGGACGCCCAGGGA
>JBFWNN010000117.1:0-12780 GCA_050251035.1 Parvibaculaceae bacterium | reverse complement strand
GCCATCAGCCGCGGCACCGCGTTGGAATAGGCGTCGTTCCAGCCGCCGACCACCAGGCAGGCGGCGTCGATGGCGCCAAAGTCCTCGCCGACGCTGGCATGCTTCCAATAGGCGTCGCGATGCGGATGCTGGAGCCAGGGCACGATGAGCATCGGCTGGTTCTCGAGCCGCTCCATCCACATTTTCCGCCAGGCCTCGCCGACGATGGCGGGATCGGGCGGGCGCGAGGAGAAGGCGAACATGGTGGCGGCCCAGGCCATATGCTCGTTGATGACGCAGCCGCCCTTATAGTGGATGTCGTCCTGGTAGCGATCGTCAGTGGAGCACAAGGTGACGACCGCCTTGAGGGCAGGGGGCTTGCGCGCCGCGACCTGGAGTCCGTTGAAGCCGCCCCAGGAGATGCCGATCATGCCGATGGCCCCCGAGCACCATGTCTGCTGGGTCAGCCAGTGGATCACCTCGAGCGCGTCATCTTGCTCTTGCTTGGTGTATTCGTCGAACAGGAGTCCTTCCGAATCGCCGTTGCCGCGCATGTCGACGCGGATCGCGGCATAGCCGTGGCCGGCGAAATAGGGGTGGGTGAGGGCGTCGCGCACGGTGGTGCCGTCGCGCTTGCGATAGGGCAGATATTCGAGGATCGCCGGCACCGGCTTTTCCTCCGCATCCTCCGGCAGCCACAGACGAGCGGCGAGCCTCACCCCGTCGGACAAGGGAATCCAGATATTCTCGATTTCCTTCACCTGGCGCGGGAAGGTGGTGATGGTGTGCATGCGGGGATATCCTGTCCGGCGGGCTTCATGAAGGGAATAAAGCGCCGATTGCCGCCTGTCAAAACGCCAGGGGTGACACGGCTTTGCCGGCAAAGCCGCGCAAGCTTGAATGCCGGATGAATGCCGGTTTCAGGGCGAGTTCAGCCCTGTGCGGGTAGCTTCCTCCCACCTTTGAGAGGAGATCATCGTGATTACCCGCTTGCCCCGTCTTTCGCGTGCCGCGCTCATGGCCTCGGCCGTCCTTGCCGGCCTGTCTTTGACCTCGATTGCTCAGGCCAACACCAAGCCGTTAGACGGCGTCGTCCTCGTTCCCCCGGCCAAGGCCGAGACGATGCTGCCCAAGTTCAAGCGCGGCAAGGTCGTCGATTTCCAGACGCGCCAGAAGGCGGGCTCGATCGTCATCGTGACCCGTGAGCATGCGCTTTATTACATCCTGGGCAACGGCAAGGCGGTCAAATACCGGGTGGCGACTGCCAAGCGCGGCTTCGGATGGTCTGGTACTCATGCCGTTTCCGCCAAGGTGAAGTGGCCCGACTGGCGCCCGCCCAAGGCGATGCGCAAGCGCCGGCCCGAGCTGCCCGCCTTCATGGGAGGCGGCCCCGAGAATCCCCTGGGCGCCCGCGCCATCTATCTGGGCAGCAGCATTTACCGCATCCACGGCACCAACGAGCCGGCCTCGATCGGCAAATCGGTCTCCTCGGGCTGCATCCGTATGCTCAATGCCGATGTGAGCGAGCTCTTCCAGCATGTGAAGCTGGGCGCGACGGTGTCCGTCGTCTGACGGATCGTCATAGCCGGCACGCGGGATGGGGACTCGCCGTCCCGCGGCCATTCATGACACTCTTTCTCATTCGTCAGGAATTTGTCATAAGCGAAGCAGACTGTGCGGATGAGTGATCCGCCTTGCCCGAGCTGAGATGATCTGGCCCTGGAAAAAGAACAATGGGGCTGCCGCCGCAGCCCTCGACCTGCATGAACGGACTTCCGGCCGGGATGCCCTGAGGGCGCTGATCGCCGCTTTGCCTGATCCCGCCCTGCTGCTCGATGCCCATGGCCTGGTGCTGAGCGCCAACGGCAAGGCGCGCGACCTCCTCAGCCTGGATCCGGAAGGCCAGCATATTTCCTCCGCCATTCGCGCTCCCGCCATATTGGAGGCGGTGCAGGCGGTCCTCGATCATGGCGGCACGCGGCGCGTCGACTACGAGCAGCATGTGCCCTTGCCCCGCCATTTCGAGGCCTATGTCGCCGCCATGGCCGGTTTCGAGTCGGAGGAGGAGATGATCCTCATCCTGCTCAAGGATCTGACGCGCGAGCAGCAGACCGAGCGCATGCGCGCCGACTTCGTCGCTCATGCGAGCCACGAATTGCGCACGCCTCTGGCTTCGCTCCTGGGCTTCATCGAGACGCTGCAGGGGGCGGCCAAGAAGGACGAGGTCTCGCGCGAGCGCTTCCTGGCGCTCATGCAGAACCAGGCCGAGCGGATGAAGCGGCTGATCGACGATCTTCTGTCGCTGAGCCGCATCGAGATGAACGCCCATCAGCGTCCGACCGGCACCACCGACCTGAAGCAGATCGCGTTTCATGTGCGCGACACGCTGTCGGGCCTCGCCAAGGATGCAGGCGTCGAGATCAAGATCGACAACAAGGCGCCGCTTTCGGTGCAGGGCGATTGGGACGAGCTTGTCCAGGTTGTGCAGAACCTGGTCGAGAATGCCATCAAATATGCGGCGAGCGGAAAGGTCATCGAGATCTCGGGCCGAAGATTGGGCGAGGATTGCGAGCTCACGGTGCGCGATTTCGGTCCCGGCATCGCCGAGGAGCATCTGCCGCGGCTGACCGAGCGATTCTACCGGATCAGCGTTCAGGAGAGCCGCCAGCGCGGCGGCACCGGCCTGGGCCTCGCCATCGTCAAGCACATCCTCAACCGGCATCGTGCCAAACTGCGCATCCAGTCGGAATTGGGGGCTGGCGCGAGCTTCACCATGCGCATTCCCGCCGCTCTCCAAGAAGTCAAATAATTTCAACCATATCAAGGGTTTGAATTGTCATATTTCTGTAGTGTGCGTGTCACATAACACACACGCCCGATGCCTAATGGAAGCAGGCGTCACCCAGAGAGAGGAGTTGAGAATGAAACGCTTACTTTTTGCCGCGAGCCTTCTGGCTTTGACGGCCGGCGTTGCGGAGGCCCGCGACCAGATTCGCATCGTCGGCTCATCGACGGTCTATCCCTTCACCACGGCGGTCGCCGAGCAGTTCGGCAAGACCTCGGGCATGAAGACCCCGGTGGTCGAATCGACCGGCACCGGCGGCGGCATGAAGCTCTTCTGCGCCGGCATCGGCGCCGATCATCCCGACTTCACCAACGCCTCGCGCCAGATCAAGAAGAGCGAGTTCGAGGATTGCGCCAAGCACGGCGTGACCGACATCGTCGAGATCAAGGTCGGCTTCGACGGTCTGACCGTCGCCAACGCCAAGACCGGTCCGGACCTGACCTTCACCAAGGCGCAGCTGTTCCTGGCGCTCGCCAAGGAAGTGCCGGACAAGGACGGCAAGCTCGTCGCCAATCCCTACAAGAACTGGAAGGATATCGACGCTTCGCTTCCCGATGAGAAGATCGAAGTGCTCGGTCCGCCGCCCACCTCCGGCACGCGCGACAGCTTCGTCGAGCTCGTGATGGAGAAGGGTGCCGAGGGCATCGATGCGCTGAAGGCGCTCAAGAAAGCCGACGCCAAGGCGTTCGAGAAGGCCTGGAAGTCGATCCGTGAGGACGGCGCCTATATCGATGCCGGCGAGAACGACAATCTGATCGTGCAGAAGCTGGAAGCCAATCCGCAGGCCGTCGGCATCTTCGGCTATTCCTTCCTCGAAGAAAACCAGAACAAGATCAAGGGCGCGTCGATCGACGGCAAGGCGCCGAGCTACGAGGCGATCGCGTCGGGCGAATACAAGGTGTCCCGTCCGCTCTTCGTCTATGCGAAGAAGCAGCATGTCGGCACCATTCCCGGCATGGTCGAGTTCGTGAAGGAATATGTGTCGGACAAGGCGCTGGGCGAAGACGGATATCTCGCCGCCAAGGGTCTGGTGACGCTGCCGGGCGACGAAGCGACCAAGACCAAGGCCGCCGCCGAGGGCATGGAGACGATCAAGGGCGACCAGCTGATGTAAGCTGGATGTCCTCGGGGCAGTCCGCGGATGTACCGGCTGCCTCGCACCCCTTTTGGGAGCGCCTTCCTCGGGAGGCGCTCCGCACCAACCAAAGCGCCGCGCAGACCATGAGACGGCGAAAGTCATAGAGCTAAGGGCGCGTCATGTCGGGGACTTATTTCACGATCCTGGCCGTGCTGGTGCTGGCCGGCTTCTTCGTCGGAAGCCAGCGGGCCCGCCGCCTGCGCAGCGGCAACGATACGCTGCATTCTCTTCCCGCCTATCACGGACTTCTCATCGCCGCCGGTGTCCTCACCGCGATGCTGGCGATCTATGTCGCCGGCGCGCCCTTGGGATCGCACTATATCGTGGGCCAGGGCCTGGCTGCCTTCGATCCCGCGGCGGTCAGCGAGCAGCTGCAGCGTGACGCCGCCTTGCGCGACATCCAGAATCTCATCGCCGGCATCTATCAGGGCGAGCCCGGCGAGCAGCTGAAGAATGCCGCGGCCGCCTATGCATCGGCCGCGAAGCTGGTTTATTGGGGTCTGAACGGGCTCGGCGCGCTCGCCGGTCTCGCCGTCATCTTCTGGGGCCTCGGCCGTGTCGTTCCCGAGTTCCGGGCCCGCAACCAGTTCGAGCGCTTCGTCAAATATGTGCTGTTCGCCTGCGCCGGCCTGGCGGTGCTGACCACCGTCGGCATCGTGCTTTCGGTTGTGTTCGAAGCCCTGCATTTCTTCAGCAAGGTGTCGCCCATCGATTTCCTCTTCGGCCTGCAATGGTCGCCGCAGACCGCCATGCGCGCCGACCAGGTGGGCTCGTCCGGCGCCTTCGGCATCGTGCCGCTGATCGTCGGCACCTTGCTCATCACCGTGATCGCCATGCTGGTGGCGGGCCCCCTCGGCCTGTTCTCCGCCATCTACATGGCCGAATATGCGACACCCAAGATCCGTTCGGTGGTCAAGCCGATCCTCGAGATCCTGGCCGGCATCCCGACCGTGGTGCTGGGCTTCTTCGCCGCCCTGACCGTGGCGCCGCTCATTCGCGGCTGGGGCCAGGCGCTCGGACTCGACGTCGCCTCTGAATCCGCCCTCGCCGCCGGCCTTGTGATGGGCATGATGATCATCCCCTTCGTCTCGTCCTTGTCGGATGACGTCATCAACGCCGTGCCGCAGTCACTGCGCGATGGTTCCTACGCCATGGGCGCCACCAAGTCCGAGACCATCAAGAAGGTCGTCCTGCCGGCGGCTTTGCCCGGCATCGTCTCGGCTTTCATGCTGGCGATCTCGCGCGCCGTCGGTGAGACCATGATCGTGGTGATGGCCGCGGGCCTTGCCGCCAACCTCACCTTCAATCCGCTGGCCGCGGTCACCACCGTCACCGTGCAGATCAAGACCTTGCTGGTCGGCGATCAGGAATTCGACTCGGCCAAGACCTTGTCCGCCTTCGCCCTCGGCCTGGTGCTGTTCTTCTTCACGCTCGCCCTCAACTACATCGCGCTCAAGATCGTGCAGAGATACCGGGAACAATATGACTGACACCGCGATCGCCACCGCTCCCCGCCGCTTCGGCGACAATGATGCGCTCGTCGCCAAGCGCTACCGCGCCGAGCGCCGCTTCAAGGCCTATGGCATCGCCGCCATCGCGGTGACCGCCATCTTCCTGGTGCTGCTCTTCGCCGACATCCTGGTGAAGGGCTGGCCCGCCTTCTTCGAGAACCGCCTCAGCCTGCCGGTCACGGTGGACGCGCAGGCGATCGACCCGCAGAACAGCAAGGACCCCAAGGTCATCAGGACCGGCGATTTCGACGGGCCGATACGCGAGACCTTCCGCGGACTGTTCCCCGAGGTGACCTCGCGCGCCGACCGCAAGAAGCTCCTGGGGCTTCTGAGCTCGGGCGCCGCCGATGATCTCCGCAGAATGGTAGTGAACGATCCGGCCCTTATCGGCCAGACTGTCAAGGTGCCGGTGCTCCTCTCCGACGATGCCGACCAGTATCTCAAGGGCCGCCAGACGCAGGTCGAGAAATATCCGGGCCAGGGCACCATGACGGCCGCGGCGGAGGGCGATGGGTTCAAGCTCACGACCGACGGCGCGACACTGCCGAGTCCCGGCGACATCGTGCGCATGAATGGCGGCGCCTTCCGGGTCATTTCGATCGGCAATGGCGCGTTCCTCGCCGAGCAGCTGATGGCCCCCAAGTCGATGAGCCCGGCCGCGCCCGGCGCCTGGGATATCGTGCGCTTCACCGTTCCCGAGCAGAACCGCCGCGTCGATGACCAGGAGGCCTTGTGGCTCGAGCAGTTGAAGGAGCAGGGCCTCGCCGAAAGCGGCGTCGCCTGGCGCTTCTTCTCCTCGGGCGATTCACGCGAGCCCGAGCTCGCCGGCATAAGGGGCGCCCTCATGGGCTCGATCCTGACGCTGCTCGTGACCTTGCTCCTGTGCCTGCCGGTCGGCGTCGCCGCGGCCATCTATCTCGAGGAATTCGCCCCCAAGAACCGCCTGACCCAGATCATCGAGGTCAACATCAACAATCTGGCGGCCGTGCCCTCCATCGTCTTCGGGCTCCTGGGTCTCGCGATGTTCCTCAACTTCTTCGGCCTGCCACGCTCGGCGCCCCTCGTTGGCGGTCTGGTGCTGGCGCTCCTCGTGCTGCCCACCATCATCATCGCGTCGCGCGCCGCCTTGCGGGCGGTGCCGCCCTCGATCAAGGAAGCAGCGCTGGGTGTCGGCGCCTCGCATCAGCAGGCGATCTTCCATCATGTGCTGCCGCTGGCGATGCCCGGCATCATGACCGGCACCATCATCGGCATGGCCCATGCGCTGGGCGAGACCGCGCCCTTGCTCATGATCGGCATGGTCGCCTTCATCGTCGACATCCCGGGGGGCTTCACCGATGCGGCGACGGCGCTGCCGATCCAGATCTATCTGTGGTCCGACCTGCCCGAGATCGCCTTCCAGTCCAAGACGGCGGGCGCCATCATCGTGCTTCTCATGTTTCTGTTCGTCATGAATGCGGCCGCGATCCTGTTGCGCAAGCGCTTCGAGCGCCGCTGGTAAGTTATGAAAGGTTCCGCTGACATGGATGCCATGGTCAAGACCCCCGTCGCCGAGAACGTGCCGCGCATCGCCCGCGAAAAGCCCTTGAAGATCAAAGCGCGCAACGTCGACGTCTATTATGGCGAGAAGCATGCCATCAACGGCCTGAGCATCGACATACCGGACGGCGCCGTCTCGGCCTTCATCGGCCCCTCCGGCTGCGGCAAGTCGACCTTCCTGCGCTCGATCAACCGCATGAACGACACGATCCCGTCCTGCCGGGTGACCGGCAATATCGAGATCGACGGCCGCGACATCTACGACAAGAAGCTCGACGTCGTGCAGCTGCGCGCCCGCATCGGCATGGTGTTCCAGAAGCCCAACCCTTTCCCCAAATCGATCTACGAGAACGTCGCCTACGGGCCGAAGATCCACGGCCTGTCCAAGAGCAAGGCCGATCTCGAGGAGATCGTGGTGACCAGCCTCAAGAAGGCGGGCTTGTTCGAGGAGGTGAAGGACCGCCTCGATCATCCCGGCACGGGCTTGTCCGGCGGCCAGCAGCAGCGCCTGTGCATCGCCCGCGCCATTGCCGTCAATCCGGAAGTGATCTTGATGGACGAACCGTGCTCGGCGCTCGATCCCATCGCCACCGCCCGCATCGAGGAACTCATCGACGAACTGCGCCAGAACTTCTGCATCGTCATCGTCACCCATTCGATGCAGCAGGCGGCGCGCGTGTCGCAGCTCACCGCCTTCTTCCATCTGGGCAACCTGGTCGAGGTCGGCGACACCGACGACATCTTCACTGCGCCCAAGGACAAGCGCACCCAGGACTACATTACCGGCCGCTTCGGCTGACCGCGGAGATCGAAATCATGTCTGACCATATCGTCAAGGCTTATGACGAGGACCTCGCCAACCTCAAGACCATGCTCGCCCAGATGGGCGGACTGGCCGAGGACCATCTCGCCAAGGCCATCGACGCGCTGTCGAAACGCGACACCAAGCTCGCCGACGTTGTGATCGCCCAGGACGAGAAGATCGACGCGCTCGAGCTGCAGCTCGAGGAGCGCGCCATCCTCACCATCGCCAAGCGCCAGCCGATGGCGCGCGACCTGCGCGAGATCATGGTGGCGATCCGCATCGCCTCCGACCTCGAGCGCATCGGCGATCTCGCCAAGAACATCGCCAAGCGCACCCACGCCATCAACGAGCAGCTGCCGCGCAAGCTGGCCGCCGGCCTGACCCGCATGGGCCGGCTGTCGCTCGAGCAGCTGAAGGACGTGCTCGACGCCTACACCACCACCGACGACGCCAAGGCGCTCGACGTGTGGCGCAATGATGGTGAGCTCGACGCCTTGTACAATTCGATCTTCCGCGAGCTCCTGACCTACATGATGGAGGACCCGCGCATGATCGGGCCGTGCACCCATCTGCTGTTCGGCGCCAAGAATTTCGAGCGCATCGGCGACCATGCCACCAATATCGCCGAGAACATCCACTATCTGGTGTCCGGCCAGCCGATGCGCGAGGAGCGCCCGAAAAGGGATACGACCAGTACCACCGCCTTTGATTCGATGAACGAGCGCTGATGACCGCATCCATCCTGATCGTCGAAGACGAAGAGCCGATCCAGATCCTTCTGACCTACAACCTGCAGGCGGAAGGCTTCCGGGTCAGGGCGACCGTGAACGGGGAAGACGTCGCCCATCTCGTCAACGAGGAGCGCCCCGACCTCATTTTGCTCGACTGGATGCTGCCGGGCATCTCGGGCATCGAAGTCTGCCGCCTGTTGCGCTCGCGCCCCGAGACCCGCGACATTCCCGTCATCATGCTGACCGCGCGCGGCGAGGAGAACGAGCGCGTGCGCGGCCTCGCCACCGGCGCCGACGATTACATCGTCAAGCCGTTCTCGGTGCCGGAGCTCCTGGCGCGCATCAAGTCGATCCTGCGCCGGGTCAATCCCGACGCCATCGCCGAGCGGCTCAAGGCCGGCGACATAGCACTCGACCGCCGCACGCGGCGCGTTACCCGGGCGGCGCGCGACATCGTCTTGTCGCCGACTGAGTTCCGCCTGCTCGAATATCTCATGCAGAGCCCCGGCCGGGTCTACAGCCGCTCGCAGCTTCTCGACGCGGTCTGGGGCCGCGACATCTATGTCGACGAGCGCACCGTCGATGTGCATGTCGGGCGCCTGCGCAAGTGCCTGAAGCGCGGCCGCGAGATCGACCCGATCCGCACCGTGCGCGGCATGGGCTATTCCTTCGACGAGCGCTTCGGGCGGGCGTGACGCCGCTGGCCGCGCCGGCGTTTACGTGACGGAACACAAGGCCGCATGCGGGCGGCGCTCTCGCGGTCTACGTGCAGAGGGGCGCGAACCCGCGATCGATCAGAAGGGCGCGCGCGACCGCGCCACCGGTAAGCCGGATCATTCGCCCCTCCGCATCCCGGCCTGCCGGACGTGCCGCACCTTCCCCTTGGGCGACGAGCCGCCGCGCGGGGACGAGACGGCGAATGGCCCCGCCTTCGGCACGGCGCGCGCCGACAAGAAGGATCAGGTCGAGAATGGTCATGACCAAGGCCGACAGGCCAAGCGCCATGATGCGCATGAGCGTCATGGGGAACGGCTCGAGGTTCATGAGGGCACCAAATGGAAATGCCCGGCAGCGTGTGGCTCCGGGCACGCATCGTCCGATCCTGAGATTTCCCAAATCGCACATTTTCCATACGTTGTCAACGGAAAAACCGTATGTGCCGGCACCGCCCCTCAGGAAGCGTCCTTCGCTCCCTTCTTGATTTGCTTTTTCCTCATTTCGATCCGCTTGGCCTTGTTCACGGCTTCGGCGAAATGCCGCTCCACCGGCGTCGGCTCGTCGATGGTGCGGGCAGACCACGCGGCGAATTCGCTCTCGGCCTTCTGCTTGGCACTTTCCGCCGAAACGCGTCCGGCGTTGCGCAGCACATCGCGGCCACCGAGTCTCAGGAACTCGTCGAGTTTGGTGACCCAATCGGCCATGTGCATGGCCTTTCGGTTCATGGCCTGCAGTTCGGCGAATTCGAGATAAGCGGTGACGACGCGGTTGAGAATCTCGAGCTCGTCGCCTTGCAGGTAGTTCTTGGCGACCACCGCGTCGCGCCGGGTGGGCAGCCCGCCTTGCTCGGCCGCCGCCCAGGTCGTGAGCCCCATATGGTCCTTCGCGGCATCGGCGCGGGCATGGACGACCTCGGCCGCCGTGTGGCCGTGGGCGGCATGATGCATCTTGTTCTGGACGGTCTGGAAGAAGCGCTCGGAGCTTTCCGACTTGGGATCGTAGTCCACGCTGGTCGCGTAGATGTCGAGCACCTTGCGATAGAAGATCTTCTCGGACGAACGGATGTCCCGGATGCGGGCCAGGAGTTCTTCGAAATAATCGGCGTTCGGGTTCTTGAGCTTGGCATCGTCCATGACGAAGCCCTTGACCAGATATTCGCTCAAGGCCTCTGCCGCCCAGCGCCGGAATTGTAGACCACGTGGCGAACGCACCCTGAAGCCGATGGCGAGGATCATGGGAAGGCTATAGTGTTGAACCTTATAGGTTTTTCCATCAGCGGCAGTTGTCAAGTATTCCTTGACCACTGCCTCCTCGATCTGTTCGCCGTCATTCAGGATGTTGCTGATGTGCAGGCTGATGTTCTGCTTGGTTGCCTGGAACAGGTCGGCCAATTGTGCTTGCGTGAGCCAGACACTGCCATCACGGGCCTGGAGCCGGATGACAGTCGTGCCGTCCTCGGTTTGATAGAGAATGATCTCGCCGCTCATGGATAGCCAAACTCCTCAGCGAGACGGAGCGCACAACTTTCAGGAGGCCGTTTCATGCAAATACAGTGTCGCAGAGTACATCCAATGCATCAAGTTGATGTGCATGACCGCAGCACTACAGCACAGGTCCCATCGTGGCGAAGGTGTTGTACCAGATGCGCCGCCAGATCGGCCAGGCGCGCACCTCCTCGACATCGACCAGGGTCGAGTTCTCCAGATAGTCCATCTGGCGCCGGCGAAGGTCGGTCGTGAGGTTTTCGTCGAACAGCAGGACGTCGTTCTCGAAGTTCAAGTCGAAGCTGCGGATGTCCATGTTGACGAGTCCAGGAAGGCCGTCTCGCCGTCCACAGTCGTGATCTTGGCGTGCAGGAGGCCGCCAGTGTACTTCTTTTCCGACGTTACCCCATATTTCCGCTGTGAAACACAGGAGCGGGACCGGGACGTTCCTGACACATCCTGTCACCTGGCTTCTGATATCTGGCTTCCATCATGCAGAAACCGCGTCCCGAAAGCTGGCTCTACCCCACCGAGCGTGGGCTTTATTGCGCGCCGGGCCAGTTCCACATCGATCCGCATCTGCCCGTCGACCGGGCGGTGATCACCCACGGCCATGGCGATCACGCCCGTTCAGGCCATGCGGCCGTGCTCGCCACCCGGGAGACCATCGAGATCATGAAGGTGCGCTACGGCGCCGATTGCGCGGGGAGCTTCACCGCCGCCAATGGCGGCCAGGCGATCAATGGCGTCTCGGTCAGGCTGGTTCCGGCCGGCCACATATTGGGTTCGGCCCAGATCGTGCTCGAATGGCAGGGCACGCGCGCCGTCGTCTCCGGCGACTACAAGCGCAAGGCCGACCCGACCTGCGCGCCCTTCGAGCTCGTCCCCTGCGATCTCTTCGTTACCGAGGCGACCTTCGGCCTGCCGGTCTTCCGCCACGAGCCGGCCGAGAAGGAAGCGCTGAGGCTCCTCGCCTCGATGGCCGCCAATCCCGACCGCACCCATCTTCTCGGCGCCTATAATCTCGGCAAATGCCAGCGCATGATCGCGCTCGTCCGCCAGGCGGGCTATGACCGGCCCGTCTATCTGCATGGCGCCTTGCGCAGCCTGTGCGACCTCTATGTGAGCCTCGGCGTCGATCTGGGCGACTTGCGCAATGTCATGGATACGCCGCCGGCCGAGTTGAAGGGCGCGCTCGTGCTGTGCCCGCCCGGCGCGCTCAGCGACCGCTGGTCCAGGCGTCTCGCCGATCCCCTGACCTGCTATGCGTCGGGCTGGATGCGGGTCAAAGGCCGCGCCCGCCAGCACGGTGTTGAACTGCCGCTCGTCGTGTCCGATCATTGCGACTGGCCGGAGCTACTTGCGACCATCGCGGAGACGGGAGCAGGGGAGATCTGGGTCACCCACGGCCGCGAAGATGCGCTGGTGCATCAGATCGGCCTCATGGGCAAACGCGGCCGCGCTCTGGCGCTGGTCGGGTTCGAAGATGAAGGAGATTAGTGTACGCTCCACCCATCGTCATTCCGGCGAACGCCCATGGATTCTAGGTTAAGCAGCACACGTCCATCCTCCCTCCGCCGCCGAAGGCGGGGAGGGTGGCGCGCGGAACGCGCGACGGGTGGGGTGTCTCCGCAGAGGAGATTTCTCAAGCAAGGGTTTCGCAAGCTCTTCAGTCCAATCGTTGAATACCTCCCGACGGATGGACCCCACCCGTCCGCCCTGCGGGCGGCCACCCTCCCCGCGCTTCGCGCGGCGGAGGGAGATTTTGAGTACAACTGATGCAGCGCTTCGCCGAGCTTCTGGATCGGCTCGTCTATACCACGGCGCGCAACGCCAAGCTGAAGCTGCTCGAAGATTATTTTCGCTCGACCCCCGATCCCGATCGCGGCTGGGCGCTCGTCGCCCTGACCGACGGCCTGCCCTTGCGGCTGCCGATCCGCAAGACGCTCGCGACCATTCTCGAGCCGCATGTCGATCCGCTGCTCTATCGCCTGTCGCGCGATTATGTCGGCGACACGGCCGAGACCGTCT
>JBFWNN010000116.1:0-13361 GCA_050251035.1 Parvibaculaceae bacterium | reverse complement strand
TTGTCCACGGTGCCCGTGCGGTGACGTTCGATGAGCGTGCCCTGGTGTCCGAAGTAGAATTTGATACCGGCGAAGACCTGGAAGTCTTCGACCTCCAGATTCACGTTGTCGATGTCGACCTCCCGGTTGGCGTACCGCGCACCGCCGAACATCGACAGCCCCTGGTCCCAAACGAGGTACTCGGCCTCGCCCGTGATCGCGTAACCATCAAGATCCTCGCTGACCGAGTCGCCCCCGCCTGTGAATTCGAATTCACTGAGGAGAAGGTCGCCGCGCAGCGTCAGGGCGAAGTCGGGAGTAGCATAGAACTTGCCCCAGGCGGCGAGTTCGAAGCCGTCCTCATCCAGCCCGGCCGGCCAGTCGGTATTGTAATAATGGGCAGAGGCGCCCAGCGTGAACACGTCATCCAGATAGAATTCGCCGAACAGGCCCACGCGGAAGACATCGATGTCCTTCCCAAAGACGTCCTGCGAAATCCATGACGCGCTGGCACCGCCGGCCCAAGAAGCCGGATCGCGATAGAACAAAGCGCCGCCAATATGCGAATTGGTCTGGTCGAGATCGACATCCTTGCCACTGATGTCGTCGAGGTCCGCGGAATGGGCATAATAGGCAACATCCGCCTGGACGTTGAAGCCGCCGCAGGTCACAAGGCCGGCACCCTCGCCAAAGGGCGTGTTCCAGTCGACGCTTCCGTCAAGACTGTCGCCTTCGCTCTTATCGTCGATGTCGAGAGTTGTGTCCTGCCAGTTGAACATGTAGCCGGCCGTGACCGAGCCCGACAGGGTGCACCCCGGTTCGACATAGTCTGCCGCTTGAGCCGAGCTCAGTGCCCCGCCAACGAGCAAGGCCAGTGCTGCGGCGCTTGCAGATAGTTTCAGTCTATTGATCATTCTTGATATTTCCCAACGTCGTATGCCTCTACGGTTTCGGGGATACACAGCGCTGGACGATCATTCAATGTCGGTGGCGAGGATTTCGTCCGGAAATTTTCATGTGTTGCGAGACAGCCACACGTCCTGCACGGACATCGCAACTGAAAGTAGCCTGCGCTGTATCGAGCCCGAACGCGAGTTTCATGCGTCTCGTGTTCTGTCGGCAACTGCAAGTAGCCGGTTCACTGCGTTTCCGCGCCGTCCAGCTTCGCGAGGGCACGCAGCCAGCAATGGCACACCATCCAGGTTGCATGCGATCGCTGCCTCGCGGGAGCTACTTTGGCCTGCGAAATGGATTGGTTACAAGCGCGAGACGATCTCATGATCGCGCGTCGCGATTCGGAGAACTGCCGGAATCGAATCGGGCGCCCTATCGCCGGAACAGCACGACCGCGCGATCTCAGAACAACGATTATTTTCGAGAGGGATAGAAATGGTCGGAGCGGCGGGATTCGAACCCGCGGCCCCTACCCCCCCAGAGTAGTGCGCTACCGGGCTGCGCTACGCTCCGACGGGCGCGGGTATACCATCGCCATCCCGCAAGGCAAAGCCTTATTCGCCCTGGTCGTCGGCGCCCAGAAGCTTGCGCGCCGCCCCCAGTTCGGCCAGGGCCAGACGCAGCGACTGGATCTGCGAATCCGTCATGCGGGGGGCGGCCGGAGCGGGCGGATTTACGGCCGGATCGCCGCCGCGGGCAAAGGGCGCGAGCCCCAAAGGCGGCGCCTGGCTCTTGATCCTGGGCGCCTGCAGCGCCCGCCCGGGCGCCGGTACGCCGTCGAGCTCCAGGTCGCGCGCGTCGCGCTTCCTCGCCGCCGTCTCGCCGCGGCCGATCGAGGTGACGTGCTGGATGCCTTCCTCGCGCAGGATGCGCTGGACGCCGCGGATCGTGTAGCCCTCGCCGTAAAGAAGCGCGCGAATGCCCTTGAGCAAGTCGACGTCGTTGGGACGGTAGAAGCGGCGCCCGCCGCCGCGCTTCATCGGCTTGATCTGGCCGAATCGGGTCTCCCAGAATCTGAGCACGTGCTGGGGAACATCGAGTTCCTCAGCCACTTCGCTGATCGTTCGAAATGCCTCTGGCGCCTTGTCCAACATCGTCGTCCTTAGAGCCCTTGCCCTCGCAGGGTTGCCGTATCCCGAGGGGCAAAAGCCCAGTAGCCTCTATCCGGACGCTTCCCCCGGCCCAGGTCCGCCACCTCGGGCGGGAAGCGTTCTCGCTGCGCTGCCGGCGCCTGCCTCGCTAATCCTCCGATCCGCCTTCTACACCGTTAATCTGATTCTTCATAACTTGACTTGGACGGAAGACAAGGACGCGCCGCGGTGTGATCGGCACCTCCTCCCCCGTCTTCGGGTTGCGGCCGATGCGCCCGGATTTGCTGCGCACCATGAACGTCCCGAAGGACGACAGCTTCACGGTTTCCCCGGTGATCAGCGTGTCGGTGATGATATCCAGAACTGATTTGACGAGATCGGCGGATTCAGTTCTCGACAGGCCAACATTGCGATGCACGGCTTCGCTCAGGTCGGCGCGCGTGAGTGTCTTACCAGCCATCTGTTTCCCCTGCTTGCCCGACGCTCAGCGTAAGATGGAAGGGTGATCCGGTCAACAGAAAAGTTCGTGTGAACTCAATAGCTTAGAGTTTGAACCGGAAGTCTTACCAGCGGACGAGCACGGCGCCCCAGGTGAAGCCGCCGCCCATCGCCTCCATCAGGACCAGGTCGCCGCGCTTGATTCGGCCGTCCTTGACCGCGGCGTCGAGCGCCAAGGGAATGGAGGCGGCCGAGGTGTTGCCGTGCTTCTCGAGCGTGATGACCACCCGGTCCTCGGTCACGCCGAGCTTCTTCGCCGTGCCCTCGAGAATGCGGCGATTGGCCTGATGCGGGACGAACCAGTCAATGTCTTTGGGCTCGAGACCGGCATCCTTGATCGTGTCGGCCATCACGGTCGCGATATTGACCACGGCGTGCTTGAACACCTCGCGGCCTTCCATGCGCAAGTGGCCGACCGTCATGGTCGACGACACGCCGCCATCGACATAGAGCTTGTCGCGATAGCGCCCGTCGGATCTCAGGCGCGCGGCGAGGATGCCGCGGTCGGCGATCGTTCCCTTGCCCTCGGCGGCGCGCATGACCACCGCCGCGGCGCCGTCGCCGAACAACACGCAGGTGGTGCGATCGGTCCAATCGAGGATGCGCGAATAGGTTTCGGCGCCGATGACGAGGGCGCAGCTTCCCTGCCCCGCCTTGAGCAGGCTGTCGCCGACGGTCAGGCCATAGACGAAGCCCGAGCACACCGCCTGAACGTCGAAGGCGGCCCCCTTGTCGATGCCGAGGGCCTCCTGGACCTTGACGGCCGTTGCCGGAAAGGTGTTGTCGGGCGTCGTCGTGGCGACGATGATCAGATCGATCTCGTCCGCGCCGACACCCGATTGGGCGAGCGCGTCGCGCGCCGCCTGGACGGCGAGATCGCCCGTCGTCTCCTTGTCGGCGGCGATGCGTCTTTCGCGTATGCCGGTGCGCTCGACGATCCATTCGTCGCTGGTGTCGACCATGCGCGCCAGGTCCGCATTGCTCATGATGCGGGCCGGAAGATAAGAACCTACCCCTTCGATCACCGAACGACGCTGCACGCCAAACCTCATCTCGATTACGCGTTGACCGCAGCGCGCGGCGTGAACGCATCCATATGCTTGTTCATTTCGGCGACATCGGCGGAAATCTTGGCGACGAGGCCGTTCCTCACCATCTCGATGGCGACGTCGACCGCGGTGGCAAAGCCCAGCGCATCGGTGCCGCCATGACTCTTTACCACGATGCCGTTCAGCCCGAGGAAGACGCCGCCATTGTGCTTGCGCGGATCCATGCGCTCGCGCAGCGTCGCGAAAGCCCCGCTGGCCAGGAGTGCGCCGAGCTTGGACAGCAAGGTGCGGTTGAGCACCAGCCGCAAATAGGTGGCGAGCTGCTTGGCCGTGCCTTCCGCCGTCTTGAGCGCGATATTGCCGGTGAACCCTTCGGTCACGACCACATCGACCGTGCCCTTGCCGATGTCGTCGCCCTCGATGAAGCCCGCATATTCGAGCGGCAGCCCGAGATTGCGCAGAAGCTGGCCCGCCTCCTTCACCTCTTCGAGGCCCTTGACCTCCTCGACGCCGATATTGAGAAGGCCGACGGTCGGACGCTCGAGGCCCAAGAGCGAGCGCGCCATGGCTTCACCCATGAGCGCGAATTCGACGAGCTGGCGCGCATCCGCGCCGATGGTCGCGCCGACATCGAGGACGACGCTTTCCCCGCGCAGAGTGGGCCAGATGGCGGCGATCGCCGGGCGCTCGATTCCCGGAATGGTCTTGAGCACGAAGCGCGCCATCGCCATCAGCGCCCCGGTGTTGCCGGCCGAAACCACGCATTGCGCTTCGCCCAACCTCACCGCCTCGATCGCGAGCCACATGCTGCTCTTGCCGCGGCCCCGCCTGAGCGCTTGGCTCGGCTTGTCCTCCATACCAACCGCGATCTCGCAATGGCGCACCTCGCTGCGGCCCTTGAGGCGCGGATGTTTCTCGAGAAGGGCATTCAGCCGCGCGCCGTCGCCGAACAGCAGGAATCGCAGGTCGGGATGACGGACGCTGGCGAGATGCGCTCCCGGAAGCACCATTTCCGGGCCCGCATCGCCACCCATGGCGTCAAGCGCAATCGTCATTTTGCCTGTCATGGGTGTTCAGGGACCTTGGATTCGCGGGCTCGCGGACAATCTAGCACGGGCGGGCGGACAATAGCCCCTGCCATCGGCGACACAACCGAAAAGATAGGCTTTGGCCGGGACCGCGGCATGGTCAGCCTTTGCCTTTACGCAGGCGGCTCAGGCCGGCAAAAGGATTTCTTTCCACCTCGTTGCCCGCCTCGGGCGCCTCACCTTCGATCACGTCGGCAAAGGTCACCCCCGGCTTCTTTGGATAAGGATCGAGCGCCAGCGCCACCGCTTCCGCAACCACCTCGCCCATATCGATAATGCCGTTCTCGAAAGGCTCGGCATCGCCCGCCTCGATCAAGGCGCCATTGGCGCCGGCGGACGTCCCGGCGGGGAGGAAATAGCCTTCGAACCCGTCGGAGAGGGTAGAGCGGAACATATCCAGGCTTACCACGCAGGTCTGGTCCAGATCGGCGATGAAGCGGCCCTTGATCTTGAGCCCTTCGCCGCGCCAGCGCGACACGCGGAGCTCGGCTGTCAAGCCGTGCAGCGCCGGCAGGCCGAATCGGCGGGCGAGATCGGCGCATTCCTGGGGTTCGGCGGAAATCGTCTCGAGCGAGCCCTGCGGGGGCACCCGGGTGACGTCGAGGGGGCGGGAGAATTCAGGCTGTAAGTGGGGCTGCGGCATGTTCAGGGGTCCGGGAGGTCGATCTCGCCAGATAAAATGGGCCCGATCGGGCGTTCATGCAAATGGCGGCGGAGCCGCAAGGCATGCTCGGCCAGACGGGCGGCCCCGTCCCGTGCCCCGGTTCCGGCGAAGACATTGCGCTGGATCGCTTCGGCCAGCTCGTCCTTATCGCCGGCCTTGAGCGCCGCCGTATAGGCGCGGGCGCGCCCGTAGAAAACCTCCGCCATGCGGCGCACCTTCTTGCCCACCGACAGATCGCCGACCCCCATTTCGCGCAAGGAGCGGTCCATATCGGCAAAGACCTCGTCGGTCAGGCTTTGGGCGAAGCTCCGGGCGGCCTCCCCCTCGCCACCCAGCCGGTCGAGGACCGTCACGGCATGGAGGATGATCATGTCATATCGGCCGTCCACCGTGTCCGGCACCCCCCATTCGGCGTAAGGTTTCGGATGCCGCGCCGCAGCCACAATTGCCCCGTAGACCGCCCTGACGGAATTGCGGGACGCCTTGCGCTTGAAAAGGGACAAAATCATCGTTAACGGCTCCCACGTAATTCCCGGTGTAAACTGGGAAAATTCATCCTTTGCCTGAACGCTGCCGGAACGACATGCGCCGATCCCCTTTCTCAAGCCGCCTTCTGATCTCCGCCGCAATGGCTCTCGCCGTCGCAGCCTGCTCGAGCAATATCGCCCATCGCGGCTATCTCGCCAAACCGGGCGCCTTCTCGCAAGTGCGCGAGGGCATGGCCAAATCCGAGGTCGAAGGCATCCTCGGCTCGCCCTCGACCACCGCCAGCGTCAACTATCAGGGCGACAGCTATTATTACATTTCGAGCACCACCGAGCAGAAGGCCTTCCTCAGTCCCACCGAGGTCGACCGCCAGGTGATCGCCGTCCGCTTCGACCAGAACGACCAGGTCGCGAGCCTCGGCCAATATGGCCTCGAGGACGGCAAGGTCATCGACATCAACTCGCGCACCACCCCGACCAAGGGACGCGAGCTGACGATATTGCAGCAGCTCTTCGGCAATATCGGCAAGCCCGGCCCCGGCGGCTCGATCATCCCCGGACGCACGCCCGGCAGCAGCGTGCCCGGCGGCGGCGCCAAACCCTGAGGCATTGAGAATCAGGCAAGATAGCGCCGCTGCAAATGCCGGATGAAATAGTCGGCCTTCAATCTCTTGCCTGTCGCGCGCTCGAGGAGCTCGGGTGTGGACCACAGCGAGGCCTGCGACCAGACATGGTCACGTCGCCAGTCGTTGAGGCCGACAAAACGTCCGTTGCGCAGGTCCTCGCGTACTGACGGCTGATCTCTTTCGAGCGCCGCCCAGAGCTGCGCGGCAGTCAACGCCCCCAGCGTGTAGCTCGGAAAATATCCGAAGGCGCCCGACGGCCAGTGCACATCCTGCATCGGGCCGTCCTTGGCGTTGCCGATCGTCGCGAGCCCCAGATAATCCTGCATCTTGGCGTTCCAGACGTCGGGAATGTCCCTGGGCGCCAGTCGGCCCGCGACCAGATCCTGCTCGATCTCGAAGCGCAGGATCACATGCAAGGGATAGGTCGCTTCATCGGCATCGACGCGGATGAGCCCAGGTTCGACATGGTGGACATGGGCCAGCATGTCGTCGAGGTCCCAGCCCGCGATCGCCGCCTCGCCCAGATGGTGACGCACGACCGGCATGGCCCATTCCCAGAATTCCGGGCTGCGCGCGATCTGCATCTCGACGAAAAGGCTCTGGCTCTCATGCAGGGCCATGCCGCGCGCCTTGCCGAGCGGCAGATGCGACCACTTGGCCGGCAGGCCCTGCTCATAAAGACCATGTCCCGTCTCATGCAGGATGCCCATGAGGGCCGACAGGAACTCGCCGGTGACATAGCGCGTCGTCATGCGCACATCGCTCGGCACGCCGCCGCAGAACGGATGATGCGAGACGTCCAGCCGGCCATGCTCGAAGTCGAAGCCCAGGGCCTCCATCATCGCATGGCCGAGCGCCTTCTGCTTTTCGATCGGGAACGGCGCATTGAAGGGCTTGAGCGGCCGCCGCCCGAGCTTCTCTTCCTGCCGGGCGATGGCCTGCGGGATGAAGTCCTTGAGGAATGTCTTGAGCTCGGCGAACACCGGCGCGATGTCGCGGGCGCGGTTGCCCGGGTCATACTGCTCCATCAGGGCGTCATAGGGATCGAGCCCGAGGGCCTTGGCGCGCAGCTCCGCCTCCTCGCGCATGGTGGCGACGACGCCTTCCAAGGCGGGGAGGAAGCCGGCCCAGTCGCCTTTGGGCCGCAATTCGCGCCAGAGTTGCTCGCAGCGGATGCGGGCCGCCACCTGCTTGCGCACGAAATCCGACGAAAGGCAGGTCATATTGGTGTAGAGCTGCCGGAATTCATGCAGACTGGCCCGGCGTGCCGCGTCCTCGGCCTCGCTCTCCGCCGCATCGAGCCAGTCGGCGATCTCGGGCTGGGTGGCGAAGTCGTGATGGAGACCGGCCAGCATGGCCAGGGCCTCGGCGCGCTTCTCGCCGCCGCCCACCGGCATCTGCACCGCTTCGTCGACGCCCAGCATGGCGCGCGCATGCTCCAGCGCTTCGAGCCTGCGTCCGAGATCGTCCAGCCTTGCGAATGACATGGAATTACCGCTCCCTTAATGGAAACGGCCGGGCATCGACCCGGCCGTCTCCGCTTCGAGCTCTATCTTAGGATCAGTGGGCGAGCACGGCCAACAGCAAGAGCGCCACGATATTGGTGATCTTGATCATCGGGTTGACCGCGGGGCCGGCCGTGTCCTTGTAGGGGTCGCCGACGGTGTCGCCGGTGACGGAGGCCTTGTGGGCTTCCGAGCCCTTGAAGTGCTTCTGGCCCTTGCTGTCGGTGAAGCCGTCCTCGAAGGACTTCTTCGCATTGTCCCAGGCGCCGCCACCGGCGGTCATCGAGATCGCAACGAAAAGCCCGGTGACGATGACACCCATCAGCATGGCGCCGAGAGCGGCGAAGCCCGCTGCCTTGTCGGCAATGGCCCAGATCACCAGGAAGACGACGATCGGCGACAGGACCGGCAGCAGCGAGGGAATGATCATTTCCTTGATAGCGGCCTTGGTCAGCATGTCGACGGCGCGGCCATAGTCGGGCTTGTCCTTGCCCTGCATGATGCCGGGCTTCTCCTTGAACTGGCGGCGCACCTCGACCACCACGGCTTGCGCCGCGCGGCCGACCGCCGTCATGGAGATGCCGCCGAAGAGATACGGCAACAGGCCGCCGAAGATGAGGCCGACCACGACATAGGGGTTGGACAGGTCGAAGGTGACGTTGACGCCCTCGAAGAAGCTTCCCGGCGTAGCGCTGGCCGCGAAGAACTTCAGGTCCTGCGTATAGGCGGCGAACAGCACCAAGGCACCCAGCCCCGCCGAACCGATGGCATAGCCCTTGGTGACGGCTTTGGTGGTGTTGCCGACCGCGTCGAGTGCGTCGGTGTTGTGACGCACTTCCTTGGGCAGGCCCGCCATCTCGGCAATGCCGCCGGCATTGTCGGTGACGGGGCCGAAGGCGTCGAGCGCCACCACCACGCCGGCCAGCGCCAGCATCGTGGTCACCGCGACCGCGATGCCGAACAGGCCCGCGAGATTGAAGGTGACGATGATGCCGCCGATGATGACGATGGCGGGAAGTGCCGTCGACTCGAGCGACACGGCCAAGCCCTGGATGACGTTCGTGCCGTGGCCGGTGATCGAGGCCTCGGCGATCGAATTCACCGGACGGCGTCCGGTGCCGGTGTAGTATTCGGTGATCCAGATGATGAGGCCGGTGACGATGAGGCCGATCACGCCGCACCAGAAGAGCTGCATCGGGGTGAAGCCGCCGAGATCGACGGCCATGCCGCCGAACACGTAGCTGATCACCGGATAGAGAACGATCAGCGACAGGACGGCGGTGGCGATGAAGCCCTTGTAGAGGGCGCCCATGATGTTGTTCGAGGCGCCGAGCTTCACGAAGAAGGTGCCGATGATCGAGGTGACGACGCAGGCGCCGCCAATGGCGAGCGGCAGCACCATGCCGGCAAGCTTGTAGGCGTCCGGCAGCACGATGGCCGAGAGCACCATGGTGGCGACCGCGGTCACCACATAGGTCTCGAACAGGTCGGCCGCCATGCCGGCACAGTCGCCGACATTGTCGCCGACATTGTCGGCGATGGTGGCCGGGTTGCGCGGATCGTCCTCGGGGATGCCGGCCTCGACCTTGCCGACCATGTCGCCGCCGACATCCGCACCCTTGGTGAAGATGCCGCCGCCGAGACGGGCGAAGATCGAGATCAGCGAGGCGCCGAAGGACAGCGCCACCAGCGAGTCGATGACGGTGCGGCTCGTGGGAGCGAGCGCCAGCGGGCCGGTGAGGAAGATGAAATAGAGCGTGACGCCGAGGAGACCCAGCCCCGCGACCAGCAGGCCCGTGACCGCGCCGGACTTGAAGGCGAGGTCGAGGCCGCCGGCCAGCGACTTGGTGGCGGCTTGCGCGACACGCACATTGGCCCTGACCGAGACGTTCATGCCGATGAAGCCGGCGGCACCCGAGAGGATGGCGCCGATGGCGAAGCCGATGGCCGAGTGCCAGCCGAGGAGGAAGAAGGCGATCAGGAAGATGACGATGCCGACAATGCCGATGGTCGTGTATTGGCGCTTGAGATAGGCCTGCGCGCCTTCACGCACGGCGGCCGAGATCTCCTGCATGCGGGCCGTGCCCGCATCCGCGGCCATCAGGCTGCGGGTGGTGAGAATGCCATAGACGATGGACAAAGCACCGCCGAGCACGATCAGCCAGAGGGTGGAGCTCATGGTTGTTCCTTGTGTTTTGGTTTCCCCGAGGGCGGGCGTTAAGGAGGCCCCCCTCCTCCCGCGTCCCGGAACGATGGGCGGGATATGCCAAAATGACGGCATTATGGCAACAGCGCGTTTCCCGGCGAAGTGGACCACTTCGCCGAAACTTCGGCGGGATTGCTCAAGGAAGAAACCACCCTCGCGACAGCTTTGCCATGCTATGAACCGCCCATGATCGGTTGTTTGCAGGGGCTTTTCGCATGTTGACCGGCTCGTTCCTGGCCTTTCTCGGCATCTCCATCCTGGTCATCATCACGCCGGGTCCCGACACCGCGATGACCATTCGCGGCGTCATGCTGGGCGGACGCGTGGCCGGTCTCGCCACGGCGGCCGGCGTGGCGGTGGGACAGGTCATCTGGGTGCTGGCGACGGCCGTGGGGCTGGTCGCGGTGCTCCTTGCCTCGGAACCGATGTTCCAGGCGATCAAGCTCCTTGGTGCGGCCTATCTGGTCTATCTCGGCGGGCAGATGCTGTGGAGCGCTTGGCGGGCACAGGGTGGCCCCAAGGTCAATGTGGAAGGCGTTCGTCGGCTCTCTCCCGCCTCCGCCTTCCGACAGGGCCTCGTCAGCGATCTCGGCAATCCCAAGATGGCGGTGTTCTTCGCCAGCATCCTGCCGCAATTCGCGGAAGCCGGTGCCGGCATGTTCTCCGGCCTCGCTTTGCTCGGCCTCGTCTTCTCATGCCTCACCTTCGCTTGGCTCGCTTTCTATGCGGTCATGCTGGCGAAGCTCGGTCATGTCCTGAACCGGCCGGCCATTCGTCGGCCCTTCGAGACGATCATGGGCGGCCTGCTCGTCGCTCTGGGCCTCAGGCTTGCGGCGGAGCAGAGAACTTAGCTATTCCAGCACCAGAGCCAGCGCGAAGCCGTCATAGCCCTTGGCGCCGACGGTCTGCAGCGCGGTGGCGCTGACGCGCTTCTCCGCCTTCAGCATCTCGTTGAACCGGCGCACGCCTTTGACGCTCGCATCGCCGCTCTTGCCGTCGATGACCTTGCCGTCGCGAATGACGTTGTCGACGATGATCAGGCTGCCCGGGCGCGTGAGCTCGAGCGACCAGGTGAAATACTCCGGGATGTTCTGCTTGTCGGCGTCGATGAAGACGAGATCGAAGGGGTCCGGCGTCTCGGCGGCGAGCTTGGGAAGGAGATCGAGCGCCTTGCCGAGCCTGACATCGATCATCCGGGCGAGGCCGGCGCGCGCGAAATTGGCCTGCGCCACTTCGGCATGACGCGGGTCGACCTCCAACGTCACGACGCGGCCGTCCCTGGGCAGGGCGCGCGCCAACCAGATCGTGCTGTAGCCGCCGAGCGTACCGATCTCGAGCACGCGGCGCGCGGTGATCGCGCGCGCCAGCAGCATGAGGAACTTGCCCTGGTTCGGCGCCACCGCGATCTCGGGGAGGCCCGCATCGGCGCTCGCTTCGAGGGCGGCCGTCAGCGCGGCATCGGCCCCCACGAGCATCTCGCTCACATAATTGTCGACGGCAGTCCAGGTCTTCTCAGTCATCGGCATCACTCATGTCGGGAATGAGCGATGAGACCAGAAAACCGGGGCGCGGGCAAAGAAAAAGGGCGGGACCCGAAGAGCCCCACCCTGCTTGACTTGCGTCGAACGATTACAGGCTGTTGAAGAGCCAGGCGAGACCGACGGTCCCGACATGGGTCGACGGCGCGGTGTCGAACGCTTCGAAGAAGTCTTCGTCGAAGCCGAAGAGGCCGCCTTCCTTGCTGTACTGGGTGTAGCGATATTCGGCGCGCAGGGTCAGGTTTTCAGTCAGCATCGATTCGATGCCGGTGCCGACATGGAAGCCGTCAAAGTTCTCCTTGGCCTTCTCGTCGAAGATGAACTCGGTTTGGAGATCACCAAGCTGGATGAATCCTTCGCCGCTGGCCTCGGCCTTGAAGTGCGCGTAGCTGTAGCCGCCGATGACGTAGATCATCGTGTCGGGGCTCGGGAGCCAGCCAAGGCGCAAGGAGGCGTCGGCGAACCAATCCATCTTCGCTTCCGCTTCGATTTCGGCATCAACTTCGATACCGCCGAGGTCGATATCGGAGAAGACGTCAAGCTTCGACTTCATGTCGGACAGGCCGATGTCGCCCTGGATGCCGATCACGAAGCTGTCGCCGACCTGCCAGTTGAAGCCGGCCATCAGGCTGCCGAGGATGCCGTCGCCGCCAATGCCGTCGAAATCCAGGCCGGCAAGGTCATCGGCCTCGATGCGGTTCACGACCGCGCCGGCGCCGCCATTCACACCGATATAGAGGCCGGTCCAGCTGACCTGGGGCTCGACCACATCCGCGGCGGGCGATGCGATCTCGCCTTCGCCGGCGATCGGGAAGAGATTGTAGGCGATACCCAAGGTGCCGGTATGGACCCTGGGCGACACGTCGAGGAAACCGTCGGTGTCCCAATCCTCACTGCCGAAGTCGGTGTAGCGATATTCGACGCGGGCGGTCAGACGATCGCTGAGCCGTGTCTCCATGCCGGCGCCGACATGGTAGCCGTCATAGTCCTGGTCGGCCTTGAAATCCAGCTCCGAGACTTTCGCTTCATATTCGGAGTAGCTATAGCCGCCGATGATGTAGAACAGCGTTTCCGGCGTGACCAGGTAGCCGGCGCGCAAAGAACCGGAGGCGATGAAATCGGGTCCGGCCTTGGCCTCGGCTCCGAAAATCTCGAGTTCGGCGTCGAGATCGGTCCAGGCGATGTCGCCCTGGATGCCGAGAACGAAGCGGTCGGAAACCTGCCAGTTGAAGCCGGCCATGGCGCCGCCGAGGAAGCCTTCACCGCCAATGCCGTCGAAATCGATGTCGAAACCGCCGATCTCTCCGAAATCCGCGCCCAGCTCGGTGTCCGCCACGGAGGCGCCAGCGCCCACAAAGCCGCCGACATAGAAGCCCGACCAGCTATAGGCCGGCGGCGGGGTGTAGTCCACATCGGCCGCCCGGGCCGCTCCCGTCATGCCCGCAAAAGCCGCCAGAGCAGCAAGAGCCGCCGCACCACGCAAATAGGTTTTCATAGCCATTCCCCGAAGCCAAGTTGCCTGCTCCCATAAAACCGGGCCGTACCGTCACTTTCAAGAAAATTGGACCTGACCTAGGGCGAATTTCGGCGCGCATGGTATTTTTGCAACAGTTACGGGAACTTCATAGGATTGCAACCCTAGTTTAGCCACGGGCTATTCGTCCCGACGTGATTGGCG
>JBFWNN010000115.1:0-13676 GCA_050251035.1 Parvibaculaceae bacterium | reverse complement strand
ACAATGTGACGATGGATGTGGAGCTGATCACGCCGATCGCGATGGAAGAGAAGCTGCGTTTCGCGATCCGCGAAGGCGGCCGTACCGTCGGCGCCGGCGTCGTCGCCAAAATCGTAGAATAAACGGATACTGGAAGATGCAAACGAACAACATCCGCATCCGTCTCAAAGCGTTCGACCATCGTATCCTCGATACGTCGACGCGCGAGATCGTGAACACGGCGAAGCGTACGGGCGCGCAGGTGCGCGGGCCCGTTCCACTGCCGACCCGCATCGAGCGTTTCACGGTGAACCGCTCGCCGCATGTCGACAAGAAGAGCCGTGAGCAGTTCGAGATGCGGACGCACCGGCGTCTTCTGGATATCGTTGATTGGAATCCGCAAACGGTCGATGCGCTGATGAAGCTCGACCTGGCAGCGGGCGTTGATGTCGAGATCAAGCTCTGATCGAGCTTATTAGGAGTGAAGCGATGCGTTCTGGCCTCATCGCACAGAAATTGGGCATGACCCGCATTTACACGGATGAAGGCACTCAGGTGCCGGTCACCGTGCTGAAGGTGGACAATTGCCAAGTGGTCGCCCACAAGACCGCTGAGAAGCACGGCTACACCGCGCTGCAGCTCGGCGTGGGCACGCCCAAGATCAAGCGCCTGACGGCGGCTCAGCGCGGCCATTTCGCCGCGCAGAAGGTCGAGCCGAAGCGCAAAGTGCAGGAATTCCGCGTCAGCCCCGACAACGTGATCGCGGTCGGCGCCGAAATCACGGTCGACCACTTTGTTCCGGGACAGTTCGTCGACGTGACGGGCACCTCGATGGGCAAAGGCTTCGCGGGCGGCATGAAGCGCTGGAACTTCGCCGGCCTCAGGGCCACGCACGGTGTGTCGATCAGCCACCGCTCGATCGGCTCGACCGGCAACCGCCAGGACCCGGGCAAGGTGTTCAAGAACAAGAAGATGCCGGGCCATCTCGGCGCCGAGCGGGTGACGACGCAGAATATCGAGGTCGTCAAGACCGACAAGGACCGCGGCCTGATCATGGTTCGCGGCTCGGTCCCGGGCGTCAAGGGCGGCTGGGTGTCGGTGCGCGACGCGGTCAAGCGCAAGCTGCCGCAGCAGGCGCCCAAGCCCGGCGCGTTCAAGGCTCCGGTCCAACAAGCTGCCGCGGCCCAATCCGCGGCCAAGGAATAAGGATGCCTGTCATGAAAGCCGACATCCAAACCATCGAGGCCAAGAAGGCCGGATCGGTCGAGCTCGCCGAGCACATCTTCGGTCTCGAGCCGCGCGCCGATATCCTGCATCGCGTCGTCCAGTGGCAGCTCAACAAGCGCCAGGCCGGCACGCATCAGGCCAAGACCCGCGGCGAGATCAACCGCACCGGCAAGAAGTTCGGCAACCAGAAGGGCTCCGGCGGCGCCCGTCACGGTTCGCGCCGTTCCGGCATCTTCATCGGCGGCGGCAAGGCCTTCGGTCCGCGCTCGCGCAGCCATGAGACGGATCTGCCGAAGAAGGTACGCGCGCTGGGCCTGCGCCATGCGCTCTCGTCCAAGGTGAAGGCGTCCGAGCTCGTCATCCTCGACAAGACGGAAGTCGCCGAGGCCAAGACCAAGGTGCTGAAGTCGGCCTTCGTCAAGCTCGGCCTCGACAACGCGCTGATCATCGACGGCGCCGAAGTGAACAAGGGCTTTGCCGCGGCGGCGCGCAACATTCCGAATATCGACGTGCTGCCGGTGCAGGGCATCAATGTCTATGACGTGCTGCGCCACAAGAAGCTCGTGCTGACGAAAGCGGCCGTCGAAGCGCTGGAGGCGCGGTTCAAATGAGCAAGGAACATTTCTTCGACATCATCCGGGGCCCGGCGATCACCGAAAAGGGCACGCTGGTTTCCGAGAAGAACCAGGTCGTCTTCAACGTCGCCTCCGGCGCCACGAAGCCGCAGATCAAGGCCGCCGTCGAAGGCCTCTTCGGCGTCAAGGTCAAGGCCGTCAACACGCTAGTGCGCAAGGGCAAGCTGAAGAATTTCAAGGGCAAGGCGGCGCGCCTCGGCGACGTCAAGAAAGCCTTCGTGACTCTGGTCGAAGGCCAGAAGCTCGACGTGACGACGGGGCTCTAAGGTTCAAGGATTGCTGAAACATGGCACTCAAGACATTTAACCCGACCAGCGCCGGCCGCCGCCATATGGTGATGGTCGACAGAAGCCAACTGTGGAAGGGCAAGCCGGTCAAGACCCTGACCGAGGGCCTGACCAAGAGCGGTGGGCGCGGCAATTCGGGCCGCATCACCTCCCGCCGCAAGGGCGGCGGGCACAAGCAGGCCTATCGCCTGGTCGATTTCCAGCGCAGCAAGATCGATGTCGCCGCGACCGTCGAGCGCCTCGAATATGATCCGAACCGCACCGCCTACATCGCGCTCATCAAATATGCCGACGGCGAGCAGGCCTATATCCTGGCGCCGCAGCGGCTGGCGGTCGGCGACACGGTGATGTCGGGCGCCGCGGCCGACGTGAAGCCCGGCAATGCCATGCCGCTCGCGGCCATGCCGGTCGGCACGATCATCCACAACATCGAGACCAAGCCCGGCAAGGGCGGGCAGCTGGCGCGCGCCGCCGGCACCTATGCGATGCTCGCCGGCCGCGACCAGGGCTATGCGCTCTTGAAGCTCAAGTCGGGCGAGACCCGCATGGTGCGCGCCGAATGCAAGGCGACGGTCGGTGCCGTATCCAACCCCGACCATGTCAACGAGATCGTCGGCAAGGCCGGCCGCACCCGCTGGAAGGGCGAGCGTCCGGTCTCGCGCGGCATCGCCCGCAACCCGGTCGACCACCCGAACGGCGGCCGCACCAACGGCGGCAAGCACTGGGCCACGCCCTGGGGCAAGCCGACCAAGGGCAAGAAGACCCGCAACAACAAGGCGACGCAGAAGTTCATCCTGCGCAGCCGTCATGCCAAGAAAGCTTAAGAGGTAGTCCGGTGTCACGCTCGCTATGGAAAGGCCCGTTCATCGACGGGTATCTCTTGAAGAAGGCGGATGCGGCGCGTTCGAGCGGCCGCAACACTCCGGTCAAGACCTGGAGTCGCCGCTCGACCATCCTGCCGCAATTCGTGGGCCTGACCTTCCAGGTCCATAACGGCAACAAGTTCGTGCCGGTGCTCGTGTCGGAAGACATGGTCGGCCACAAGCTCGGCGAATTCGCGCCGACCCGTATTTTCCACGGCCACAGCGTCGCCGACAAGAAGGCGGCGCCGGCAGGTAAGGATGCGAGGAAATGAGCAAGAAATCGAGAAAGCGGTCGCTTGCCGAGAACGAGGCGCGCGCGGTCACCTGCTCGATCCGCATCTCGCCGCGCAAGCTCAATGACGTGGCGGCGGGCATTCGCGGCATGAAGGTCGACAAGGCGCTGGCGCACCTCACCTTCTCGCGCCGCCGCATCGCCGGCACGATCAAGAAGACGCTTGAATCGGCGGTCGCCAACGCCGAGAACAATCATGACCTCGACATCAACCAGCTGGTCGTCGCCGAGGCGCATGTGGGCAAGAATCTCGTGATGAAGCGGTGGACGCCGCGCGCCCGCGGCCGCGTCGGCCGCATCGAAAAGTTCTTCAGCCAGCTGACGATCGTCGTGCGCGAAGTGCGTGAAGAGAAGGAGGCCGCCTGATGGGTCAGAAAGTCAATCCGGTCGGCTTTAGGCTCGGCATCAACCGCACCTGGGATTCGCGCTGGTTCGCCAATCGCCGCGAATACGGCAAGCTGCTGCACGAGGACATGAAGATCCGCAACTACCTGCGCGAGCAGCTCAAGCAGGCCGGCGTCTCCAAGGTCCTGATCGAGCGGCCGCACAAGAAGTGCCGGGTCACCATCTTCTCGGCGCGTCCCGGCGTCGTCATCGGCAAGAAGGGCGCCGACATCGAGAAGCTGCGCAAGAAGGTCGCCGAGATGACGAGCTCGGAAGTGCATCTCAACATCGTCGAGGTGCGCAAGCCCGAGATCGACGCGACGCTGGTGGCCGAGAACATCGCCCAGCAGCTCGAGCGCCGGGTGGCGTTCCGCCGCGCCATGAAGCGCGCCGTGCAGTCGGCTCAGCGCATGGGCGCGGAAGGCATCAAGATCACCTGCGCCGGCCGCCTCGGCGGCGCCGAGATCGCGCGCACCGAGTGGTACCGCGAGGGCCGCGTGCCGCTGCATACGCTGCGTGCCGATGTCGACTACGGCACCGCGACCGCCATCACCGCCTATGGCACCAACGGCGTCAAGGTGTGGATATTCAAGGGCGAGATCCTCGAGCACGATCCGATGGCGCAGGACAAGCGCAATGCGGAGAGCCAAGAGGGTCAGCGTCCGCGCCGCGAACGTGAAGCGACGGCGGCCTGAGGATCAAGGTAACGAACCATGCTGCAACCGAAACGTACAAAATTCCGCAAGGCCCACAAGGGCCGCATCCACGGCAAGGCGACGAGCTGCGTCAACCTGGACTTCGGCGCCTTCGGCCTCAAGGCCCAGGAGCCGGACCGCCTCACCGCGCGCCAGATCGAAGCGGCGCGCCGCGCCCTGACCCGCGGCATGAAGCGCGCCGGGCGCGTGTGGATCCGCGTCTTCCCGGACGTTCCGGTGTCGAAGAAGCCGGCCGAAGTGCGCATGGGCTCGGGCAAGGGCTCGACCGAATACTGGGCCTGCCGGGTGAAGCCCGGCCGGGTGCTGTTCGAGGTCGACGGCGTCAGCCGCCAGACGGCCGAGGAAGCGCTCGCCCTCGCGGCGGCCAAGCTTCCGATCAAGACGCGCTTCGTCGCGCGGCTTGGCGAGTAAGGAGGGGCAGCCGATGAAAGCCAGTGATGTGAAACTGATGACCCCGGACCAGCTCAAGGACGAGCTGATCAAGCTCAAGAAGGAGCAGTTCAACCTGCGCTTCCAGAAGGCTACGGGCCAGATCGAGAACACCGCTCGCGTCCGCCAGATCCGCCGCGACATCGCGCGGATCAAGACGTCGCAGCAGCAGCGCGCAAGCGCTTCGAAGTAACGGAGAGATGTGATGCCGAAACGCGTCCTTGAAGGCGTTGTGGTGAGCGACAAGAACGACAAGACCATCGTGGTCAAGGTCGAGCGGCGTCTGACCCATCCGGTTCTGAAGAAGACCGTGCGCCTGACCAAGAAGTACCATGCGCATGACGAGAAGAACACCGCCAAGGTGGGCGACGTCGTGCAGATCGAAGAGACGAAGCCTTTGTCCAAGCAGAAGCGTTGGCTCCTGCTCGACAAGGTCGCCGCGGCCAAGGGTTGAAGATTGGATCGTTAAGGGAATTGGGCGCCGGTTCGCCGCGCGCCAGGAAAGACAGGTGAAGCCATGATCCAGCAAGAAACAAATCTCGACGTTGCCGACAATTCCGGCGCGAAGCGCGTGCAATGCATCAAGGTGCTGGGCGGCTCGAAGCGCAAGTATGCTTATGTCGGCGATGTCATCGTCGTCTCGGTCAAGGACGCCATTCCGCGCGGCCGCGTGAAGAAGGGCAATGTCATGAAGGCGATCGTCGTCAGGACCGCGAAGGACATCCGTCGCGCCGACGGTTCGGTCATCCGTTTCGACCGCAATGCGGCGGTCTTGATCAACAACCAGGGCGAGCCGGTCGGGACCCGTATCTTCGGACCGGTGCCGCGTGAATTGCGCGCCAAGAACCAGATGAAGATCATCTCGCTGGCGCCGGAGGTATTGTGATGGCGTTGAAACTGAAGATCCGCAAGGGCGACAAGGTGGTCGTCCGCACCGGCCGCGACAAGGGCAAGGTGGGCGAAGTGCTGCGCGTCTTCCCGGAAGACAACCGCGCGCTCGTCCAGGGCATCAATCTCGTGCGTCGGCATCAGAAGCAGACGGCCGGCCAGGAAGGCGGCATCATCTCCAAGGAGATGCCGATCCATATCTCGAACATCGCACTGCGCGATCCCAAGGACGGCAAGCCGGTCAAGGTCGGCTACAAGATCCTGAAGGACGGCAAGAAGGTGCGGTTCGCCAGGAAATCCGGAGAAGTGATCGATGGCTGACAAATACACGCCGCGACTCAAGCAGCACTATGACGAAGAGATCGTCAAGAAGCTGACCGAGCAGTTCGGCTACAAGAACCCGATGGAAGTGCCGAAGCTCGACAAGATCGTGCTCAACATGGGCATTGGCGAAGCCACGGCCGATTCCAAGCTGGTTCCGGTGGCGGTGGCGGAGCTCGAGAAGATCGCCGGCCAGAAGGCGGTCGTGACCAAGGCCCGCAAGGCGATCGCGACCTTCAAGATCCGCGAGAACCTCGCCATCGGCGCCAAGGTCACCCTGCGCAAGACGCGCATGTACGAGTTCCTCGACCGGCTGATCACCATAGCGCTGCCGCGCGTGCGCGACTTCCGCGGCCTGTCGGGCCAGAGCTTCGACGGCAACGGCAACTATGCGATGGGCATCAAGGAGCACATCATTTTCCCGGAGATCGACTACGACAGGATCGACCGGGTGTGGGGTCTCGACGTCATCGTCTGCACCACGGCCAAGACCGACGACGAGGCCCGCGCACTGCTCGAAGCATTCAATTTCCCGTTCCGCAAGTCTGCCCGCAGGCAGGCGGCGTAACGGTCAGGATAACTGAGGTAGCCCAATGGCGAAGACGAGTTCGGTTGAGAAGAACGAAAAGCGGCGCAAGCTGGCGAAGAAATTCGCCGCCCGGCGCGCGCGTCTCAAGGCGATCACCAAAAACCAGGCGCTTTCGATGGAAGAGCGTTTCGCGGCCCAGCTCAAGCTGGCGCAGCTGCCGCGCAATTCCGCGCCGAACCGCATTCGCAACCGCTGCGAGCTGACCGGGCGCCCGCGCGCCTATTATCGCAAGGTGAAGATGTCGCGCATGGCTTTGCGCGAGCTTGGCAACAAGGGCCTGATCCCGGGCCTGGTCAAGTCGAGCTGGTAAGCGGGCGGAGAAGGAGAACAGGCAAATGAGCTTTACCGATCCGATCGGCGATATGCTGGCCCGCATACGCAATGCGCAGGAGCGCGGCAAGTCGAAGGTGACGACGCCGGCCTCCAGGCTGCGCGAGCGCGTGCTGGGCGTGCTGCAGCAGGAAGGTTTCATCCGCGGCTTCGCCACCGTCCAGCACGAGGGCGCCAAGCCCGAGATTGAAATCGAGCTTAAGTATTTCGATGGAACGCCGGTGATCCACGAGATCAATCGGGTGTCGAAGCCGTCGCGCCGGGTCTATGTCTCGGTCGACGGGATTCCCACCGTCTACAACGGTCTCGGCATCTCCATTCTTTCGACGCCGAAAGGCGTCATGTCGGATGCAGAAGCACGCGCCCAGAACGTGGGCGGCGAAGTGATCTGCACGGTATTCTGAGGACTGAACGATGTCGCGCATTGGCAAAAAACCTGTTCCGGTTCCGACGGGCGTAACCGTCAACCTTTCCGGGCAGAACATTTCGGTCAAAGGGCCCAAGGGCGAACTCAAGCTGGCGCTGGTCGAGCACGTGCTGGCCAAGCTCGAGGACGGCAAAATCGCGGTCGATCCGCGCGACGAGACGAAGCTCGCCCGTTCCTGCTGGGGCATGTCGCGCACCATGATCTCGAACATGATGAAGGGCGTGACCCAGGGCTACAGCCGCGCCCTCGAGATCAACGGCGTCGGCTACCGCGCCAACGTCCAGGGCAAGGTGCTGCAGCTCAATCTCGGCTACAGCCACGACGTGAACTATCCGATCCCGGAAGGCATCGAGATCAAGACGCCGAAGCCGACCGAGATCGTCGTCAGCGGCATCGACAAGCAGCGCGTCGGCCAGGTGGCCGCCGAGATCCGCGAGTTCCGCGGCCCCGAGCCCTACAAGGGCAAGGGCATCAAGTATTCAGACGAACGCATCTTCCGCAAGGAAGGCAAGAAGAAGTAACGGGTGGCATCATGGCTTCCAAGCTCACACAAATGCAATTTCGCCGGTCGCGCGTCCGCAAGGCGCTGAAGGCGGCCGGCAAGCTGCGCCCGCGCCTCTCGGTGTTCCGCTCGGCGAAGAACATCTATGCGCAGGTCATCGACGACCAGAAGGGCGTCACCCTCGCTGCCGCCTCGACGCTGGAGGAGTCCTTCAAGAAGGACGGCAAGACCGGCTCCGACAAGGCGGCCGCGCAGACGATCGGCAAGCTCGTCGCCGAGCGCGCGGTGAAGGCGGGCGTCGCCGACGTCGTCTTCGACCGGGGCGCCTATCTTTATCATGGCCGCGTCAAGGCGCTGGCCGACGGAGCCCGCGAAGGCGGTCTCAAGTTCTAATTTCGAGGAGCAGGCAGGATCATGGCACCGAGAGAACATGGCGGAGAGCGCGGCGGCAGGGACCGTGACGATCGCGATTCCGAATTTCTTGACAAGCTCGTGCATATTAACCGCGTCGCCAAGGTGGTGAAGGGCGGCAAGCGCTTCGGCTTCGCGGCGCTGGTCGTCGTCGGCGACCAGAAGGGCCGCGTCGGCTTCGGCCACGGCAAGGCGCGCGAGGTGCCGGAAGCGGTGCGCAAGGCGACCGAGAGCGCCAAGCGCGGCCTGGTCCGGGTGCCCCTGCGCGAAGGCCGCACGCTTCATCACGACGTCGATGGCCGCTGGGGAGCGGGCAAGGTCGTGCTGCGCTCGGCTCCTCCGGGCACTGGCATCATCGCCGGCGGCCCGATGCGCGCCGTCTTCGAATCGCTCGGCATGCAGGATGTGGTGGCCAAGTCGAAGGGGTCCTCCAACCCCTACAACATGGTGCGCGCCACGTTCGACGCGCTGAAGAAGCAGGCGAGCCCGCGGACGGTCGCCGCCCGGCGCGGCAAGAAGGTTTCGGACATCCTTTCCCGCCGCCGCGACGTGGATGCGACGGCCGAGTAATCAGGTGTGACCATGGCGAAAGCAAAGACAGAAAAGACCGTTACGGTCGAACAGATCTACAGCCCGGCGCGCCGCCCGGCCGACCAGCGCGCGACGCTGATCGGGCTTGGCCTCAACAAGCGCCACAAGCGCAGCACGCTTCAGGACACGCCCGCGGTTCGCGGCATGATCGCCAAGGTCCAGCACCTTGTGCGCGTCGTCGAGTAAAGGAATTTTGCGATGAGACTCAATCAGATTGCCGACAATGAAGGGGCCCGCCGCCCGCGCAAGCGTCTCGGCCGCGGTATCGGTTCGGGTCTTGGCAAGACGGCAGGCCGCGGCGGCAAAGGCCAGACGGCCCGTTCCGGCGGCGCCAAGGCCGGCTTCGAAGGCGGCCAGATGCCGATCTACCGCCGCCTGCCCAAGCGCGGCTTCAACAATCCGTTCCCGGTCGAGTACAACGAGATCAATCTCAACCGCATCCAGCAGGCGGTCGACGCGAAGAAGATCGACGTCACGGCGCCGGTGACGCTCGATGCCCTGGTCAAGGCCGGGGTCGTGTCCAAGGCCCGCGCCGGCTTGCGCCTTCTCGGCACCGGCGAACTCAAGGCGAAGCTCGCCTTCGAGGTGCATCATGCCTCCAAGGGCGCCATCGCGGCGGTCGAGAAGGCCGGCGGCAGCGTCAAGATGCTGAAGCCCGCGAAGCCCGAGGCCGAGCCCAAGAAAGACGCCAAGGCGGCAAAGGGCGAAGCGAAGGCCCCAAAGGGCGAGGCGAAGGCTCCGAAGGCGGAAGCCAAGGCCGCCAAGCCCGAAGCCCAGAAAGACGAGAAGGCGGCCAAGCCGCCCAAGAAAGAGAAGCCGGCCAAGCCGGAGTGAGGTTGCGGGCGTCCCGCCCGGACCCCATCTAGGGGAATTGGGCGGGTCGGCTTAAGGAAAGCACATGGCATCGGCAGCTGAACAACTTGCAGCCAATATCAATTTCTCGGCGCTGGCCAAGGCCGAGGACCTCAAGAAGCGCATTTGGTTCACGCTCGGCGCGCTGATCATCTATCGGCTCGGCACCTATATTCCCATTCCCGGCGTCGACACCGTCGAGCTCGCCCGCTTCGCGGCGCAGAACTCGACCGGCATCCTGGGCTGGGTCAACGGGCTCGCCGGCGGCGCGCTCGGCCGCATGGCGATCTTCGCCCTCAACATCATGCCGTACATCTCGGCATCGATCATCATCCAGCTGATGACCACCGTTTCGCCCCATCTCGAGCAGCTCAAGAAGGAAGGCGAGTCGGGGCGCAAGAAGATCAATCAATATACCCGCTTCGGCACCGTGCTGATCGCAGCGCTCCAGGCCTATGGCATCGCCGCCGGCCTCGAGGGGCAGGGCAGCATCGTCCTCGATCCGGGCTGGTTCTTCCGCGCCAGCACGGTCATCACGCTGACTGGCGGCACCGTGTTCCTGATGTGGCTCGGCGAGCAGATCACCGCGCGCGGCATCGGCAACGGCATCTCGCTCATCATTTTCGCCGGTATCGTCGCGGGCCTCCCTTCGGGCCTCGCCGCACTCCTCGAGCTCGGCCGGACGGGCCAGATGTCGACCTTCCTCATTCTCGGCATCTTCCTCGTTTCGCTGGCCGTCGTCGCCTTCATCGTCTTCGTCGAGCGCGCCCAGCGCCGCCTCCTGATCCAGTATCCCAAACGCCAGGTCGGCATGAAGGTGACTCAGGGCGACAGCTCACATCTGCCGCTCAAGCTCAACACCTCGGGCGTCATCCCGCCGATCTTCGCCTCCTCGCTGCTGCTCCTGCCGATCACGGTCGCCAACTTCACGCAAGGGCAGGGTCCGGACTGGCTCAACCGCATCACCGCGCTGCTCGGCCACGGCCAGCCGCTGTTCCTGGTGCTCTATGCGCTGCTGATCATCTTCTTCGCCTTCTTCTACACCTCGATCATGTTCAACCCGAAGGACACGGCCGACAATCTGAAGAAATATGGCGGCTTCATCCCGGGCATCAGGCCGGGCGAGCGGACGGCGGAATATATCGACTATGTTCTGACCCGCATCACCGTGATCGGCGCCCTCTACCTGACGCTGGTCTGTCTCTTGCCGGAATTCCTCATCGGCTATGCCGCCATGCCGTTCTATTTCGGCGGCACGTCGCTGCTCATCGTGGTGAGCGTCACCATGGATACGGTGGCGCAAGTGCAGGGTCACCTCCTGGCGCAGCAATATGAAGGCTTGGTCAAGAAGGCGAAGCTCAGAGGGGCGCGCCGGTGAATCTGATCCTTCTGGGCCCGCCTGGCGCCGGCAAGGGCACGCAGGCCAAGCTGCTCGAGGACAAGCGCGGGCTGAAGCAGCTGTCGACGGGCGACATGCTGCGCGGCGCCGTGGCCAAGGGCAGCGAGATGGGCCGGAAGGCCAAGGCGGTCATGGACCGGGGCGAGCTCGTCTCCGACGACATCGTGGTGTCGATCATCGCCGAGCGCCTGGAGCAACCCGACGTCAAGACGGGGTTCATCCTGGACGGCTTCCCGCGCAACCAGGCGCAGGCGGAAGCCCTCGACCGGATGCTCGACGAAAAGGGCCTCAGGCTCGACGCGGTCATCGAGATGAAGGTCGACGATGAGGCGCTGGTCCAGCGCATTGCCGGGCGCTACACCTGCGCCAAATGCGGCAAGGGCTATCACGACACCTTCGAGAAGCCGAAAAAGCCAGGAATTTGCGACGTTTGCGGGTCGACCGAGTTTGTCCGGCGCGCCGACGACAATGAGAAGACGGTGCGCGACCGGCTTCAGATCTACAATAAGCAGACGGCTCCGCTGGTCGACTATTACGGCCGGACCGGGGCGCTGCATACGGTCAACGGGATGGCGGACATCGCTCAGGTGACCCGCCAGATCGAGGATGTGCTGGAACGATCGTGACGGTCGGGTGCGCCATCTAGGACGGTTGACGCATGAGCGATTCAGCCCTAGATAAGCGCCATTAGACCGACATGAAGGCTGGCTTCAGGAGGGTAAACCTCCGGAGGCACGGCCTTGTGCCATTTAGGCGCCCAGTACCGCGTTTGAGCATGAACGGAGAATATGGGCGTAAGCCCTTGTAAGGCTTAGGAGAAAGACAAAGTGGCCCGCATCGCAGGCGTTAACATTCCGACCAATAAGCGTGTTGAAATCGCCCTTCGCTACATCCATGGCATCGGCCCGGTCAACGCCAAGGTGATCTGCAAGCAGGTCAGCATCCCAGCGTCCAAGCGCGTCAACGAGCTGTCGGATGCCGAAGTGCTGCAGATCCGCGAAATCATCGACCGCGACTATGTGGTCGAAGGCGACCTGCGCCGCGAAGTGTCCATGAACATCAAGCGGCTCATGGATCTCGGCACCTATCGCGGCCTGCGCCACCGCAAGGGTCTGCCGGTGCGCGGCCAGCGCACCCACACCAATGCCCGCACCCGCAAAGGCCCGGCCAAGGCCATCGCCGGCAAGAAGAAATAAGGAACCGATATGTCGAAAGAGCCTGTCCGTCCGCGCCGTAAAGAGCGCAAGAACATCACTTCGGGCGTCGTGCATGTGAACGCCTCGTTCAACAACACGATGATCACCATCACCGATGTTCAGGGCAACACGATCTCCTGGGCCTCGGCGGGCAAGCTCGGCTTCAAGGGCTCGCGCAAGTCGACGCCCTATGCCGCCCAGGTCGCCGCCGAGCAGGCCGGAAAGTCGGCCATGGAGCACGGCATGAAGACGGTCGAGGTGGAAGTGAGCGGGCCGGGCTCGGGCCGTGAATCGGCGCTGCGCGCGCTGCAGGCTTGCGGCCTCCAGGTCACCGCGATCCGCGACGTGACGCCGATCCCGCACAATGGCTGCCGGCCGCCCAAGCGCCGCCGCGTCTGACGAGATTTTCCGGAAGCGGCAACGCTTCCCCAAGAAAGTGAATGTGACCCGACGCCGCGAGGCTGTCCAAGGTTCTGAACAGGACGATACCATGCACGTAAATCAGAAGAACTGGCAGGAACTCATCCGTCCGAGCAAGCTCGAAGTCTCGGCCGGGCGCGAACGCAAGCGGGTGGCGACGCTGGTGGCCGAGCCGCTGGAGCGCGGCTTCGGCACGACCCTCGGCAACGCCCTGCGCCGCGTCCTTCTGTCCTCGCTGCAGGGTGCGGCGGTGAGCTCGGTGCAGATCGACGGCGTGCTGCATGAATTCTCCTCGATCGCGGGCGTGCGCGAGGACGTCACCGACATCGTCATCAACATCAAGGAAATCGCCCTCGCCATGCACGCGGAAGGGCCGAAGCGGCTGGTGCTGCGCAAGGAAGGCCCGGGCGTGGTCAAGGCCGGCGACATCCAGCAGACCGCCGACATCCAGATCCTGAACCCCGAGCATGTCATCTGCACGCTCGACGAGGGTGCGGAAGTGCGCATGGAGTTCACCGTCAACACCGGCAAGGGCTATGTGCCCTCCGAGCGCAACCGTCCCGAGGACGCGCCGATCGGGCTCATCCCGGTCGACAGCATCTACAGCCCGGTGCGCCGCGTGTCCTACAAGATCGAGAACACCCGCGAAGGCCAGATCCTCGACTATGACAAGTTGATCATGACGGTCGAGACCAACGGCTCGATGAGCCCGGAGGACGCCGTCGCCTATGCCGCGCGCATCCTGCAGGACCAGCTCTCGGTGTTCATCAATTTCGACGAGCCCTCGAAGATCGTGCACGAGGACATCCGTCCCGAGCTCGAATTCAACGCGGCGCTGCTCAAGAAGGTCGACGAGCTCGAGCTCTCGGTGCGCTCGGCCAACTGTCTCAAGAACGACAACATCGTCTATATCGGCGATCTCATTCAGAAGAGCGAGG
>JBFWNN010000114.1:10219-13899 GCA_050251035.1 Parvibaculaceae bacterium | reverse complement strand
CAGGACATCATCCTTGGCATCGACCAGGGCACGACCAACACGAAGGTGGTGGCGATCGATGGCGCGGGGCGGATCCTGGGCGAGACCATGCGTCCGATCGCGACGACCGCACCCGAGCCGGGTTTCGTCGAGCAGGATGCCGAGGCGATGGTCGCCAATATCCTCGGCTGCATCCGCGAGCTCCTGGAGCGGCTGGCGCTGAAGCCGGCGTCCGTGCTGGCGCTCGGCATCGCCAACCAGACCGAGACTCTGGTGGTGTGGGACCCCAAGACCGGGCGCCCGGTGATGCCGGCCATTGTCTGGCAGTGCCGCCGCGGGGCTGAGGAGTTGAACGCCCTGCGGACAAACGATGTCCAGCGTCTCGTCAAGACGCGCACCGGCCTCGATCTCGACCCGACCTTCACCGCGGTGAAGCTCCTCTGGCTCAAGCATCACCGCCCCGCGATCTGGACCGGGATCGGCGCCGGCAGCTTGCGCTGGGGAACGGTCGACAGCTGGCTCATCGCGGCGCTCACCGGCGGCGCGACCTATGCGACCGAGCCCGGCAACGCCTCGCGCACCATGCTGTTCGATATCGAAAGGCTGGCCTGGGACGAGGAGCTCGCGGCGCTCTTCGGCCTCGATCTCGCCAGCATGCCCGAATGCCGTCCGTCGCAGGCGCATTTCGGCGTGACGCGAGCCGATCTCCTCGGCGCCCGCATCCCGATCACCGGCGTCATGGGCGATCAGCAGGCGGCGCTCTTCGGCCATGGCTGTTATCGCGAAGGCGAGCTCAAAGTCACCTATGGCACGGGCGCCTTTCTGTGGATGAATGCCGGCGCCAAGCCGCCGGCACTGCCGGGCGAAGGCATCATCCGCACCATCGCCTGGCAGACCGACGCGCCGTGCTACGCCTATGAGGGCTTCGTGATGTATGCCGGCAAGATCCTCGATTGGCTGGCCGAGCGCCTGTCCATTCCGGGCGGCGGCGGCGCTGTCGCGGCGGAAGCCGAGAGCGCCGGAGCGAGCGCCGGAACACTGCTGATCCCGGCCTTCCAGGGCCTCGCCTCGCCCTGGTGGCAGCCGGATGTGCGTGCCGGTCTCCTGGGGCTGAGCGCTGCAACCACAAGGGGACACATCGCCCATGCCGGTCTCGAAGCCGTCTGCTATCAGATCCGCGCCGTGCTCGACGGGATCAACGGCGGCAATGACGGAGCCATTCCGGTCGTCAAGGCCGATGGCGGTATGACGTGCTCGCGCTATTTCACCGGGCTGCAGGCGAGCGTGCTGGCCGCACCGCTCTTCGTTTCGGCCTCGAATGCCATGACGCCTTTCGGATCGGCCCTGATGGCGGGGCTCGGCGCCGGCCGCTGGCGGACGACCGACGAGCTGAGCCAGCTGCCGCGTGCCGGCGAATGGGTTGAGCCCGCCTCGGCCAGCGCCTATCAGGCTTCCTATGAGGCCTGGAGCAAGGCCGTGAACCTCCTGATCGCCGGTTATGGCCGCAACTGAAATCAAACCGAATGACCATCGACACCAGCGAGACATACGACCTCTTCGTCATTGGCGGCGGCATCAACGGCGCGGCGATCGCGTGCGATGCGGCGGGCCGGGGCTTGCGCGTCGCCCTGGCCGAGATGCAGGACTTCGCCGAGGGCACGTCGTCGCGGTCGTCCAAGCTCATCCATGGCGGCCTGCGCTATCTCGAGACCTATGATTTCAAGCTGGTGCGCGACGCGCTGATCGAGCGCGAGATCCTCATGCGGCGCACGCCGCATCTGGTCTGGCCGCTGCGGCTGGTGCTGCCCCATGTGGCGAGCCAGCGGCCGCGCTGGATGATCCGCCTGGGGCTCCTCTTCTACGATTACCTGGCGCCGCGCCGGATCTTGCGGCGGTCGGAAGCGATCGACCTTCGCCGCCATCCCGCCGGTGAAGCGTTGAAGCCCGACTATCGGCATGCCTTCGCCTATTCCGACTGCCGCGGCGACGATGCGCGGCTGGTGATCGCCAATCTGCTCGGGGCGGAGCGCAACGGCGCCCATATCCTGGCGCGGCAGCGCTTCGTCGCGGCCGAGCGCCATGCCGACCTCTGGCGCATCACGCTCGACAATGTGAGGGCAGGGCAGCGGATCGAGATCACCAGCCGCGCTCTGGTCAACGCCGGGGGGCCCTGGGTCGTCGATGTTGCGGGCAAGATGCATGTGCCGGTCGGGCGCACGCTGCGTCTGGTGCGCGGCAGCCACATCGTCGTGCCGCGCCAATGGCCGGGCGATCACGGCTATTTCCTGCAGACGCGCGACGGCCGGCTGATGGAAGCCTTCCCCTATGAGCAGGATTTCACCTCGATCGGCACGACGGACGAGCCCTGGGACGAGGCGCCCGAGAAGGTGACGATCTCGGACAAGGAGATCGACTACATGCTGGCCGAGGTGAACGCGTTCCTGGCGAAGCCGGTCACGCGCGCCGACATCGTCTGGAGCTATTCCGGCGTCAGGCCGCTGTTCGAGACGGGCGGCGGCCGTGACGGCGACCTCTCGACACTGACCCGCGACTATTCCTTCGAGATCGATCATGCGCAAGGCCAGGCGCCGGCGCTGACCGTCTTCGGAGGCAAGCTCACCACGCATCGCCGCCTTGCGGAACATGCAATGCAGAACCTGTGCGCCGTCATGCCCTGGCCCAAGGCGAGCCCGTCGCGCAGCGATATCCTGCCCGGCGGCGATTTCGGTGCGGGCGGCCTCGACGGCTATCGCCAGGCGTTGCGGGCACGCTTGCCCTGGCTGCCGGAAATGCAGGCAAATCGCTATGTCCGGCTCTATGGCACGCGCACCGACGATCTCCTGCAAGGTGCGGCGAGTCTCGCCGATCTGGGCCCGCTTATCGGCGCCGACCTCTATCGGCGGGAAGTCGATTTCCTCATGGAAACCGAATGGGCGGTGGCGGTCGAGGACATCATCTGGCGGCGCAGCAAGCTGGGCCTCAGGCTCTCCCCGGTTGAGATCGGCAGGCTTGCGTCCTACGTGAAGGAGACGGCTTCCCGTAAGCCACCCTCCTGACCCACAAGCGAGCGAGCCTTGCCATGATCGATCTCTATTACTGGACGACGCCCAACGGCCATAAGGTCACGATGTTCCTCGAGGAGGCGGGGCTGCCCTATCGCATCATTCCGATCGATATCGGCAAGGGCGACCAGTTCGCGCCGGATTTCCTGCGCATCTCGCCGAACAACCGCATCCCGGCCATCGTCGACACTGCGCCGGCTAAGGGCGGAAAGCCGATCTCGCTGTTCGAATCGGGCGCCATCCTGCTCTATCTCGCCGAGAAGACCGGCAAGTTCATTCCCTCCGATCTCGCCGGCCGCGCCGAGGTCCTGCAATGGCTGTTCTGGCAAATGGGCGGGCTCGGGCCGATGGCCGGGCAGAACCATCATTTCCGCAACTATGCGGCCGAGAAGATCCCTTACGCGATCGACCGCTACGTGCAGGAGACGAACCGTCTCTATGGCGTGCTCAACAAGCGCCTAGCCGACCGTCCCTTCGTCGCCGGCGAGGACTATTCGATCGCCGACATGGCGTCCTATCCCTGGACGGTCTCGCATGAGCGCCAGGGCCAGGATCTCGATGACTTCCCGCATCTGAAGCGCTGGTTCGAGGCGATCCGCGCGCGCCCGGCGACGGTCGCCGCCTATGCCCGCGTGCAGG
>JBFWNN010000114.1:0-10119 GCA_050251035.1 Parvibaculaceae bacterium | reverse complement strand
GACCTCGCTCACCGGGATGTCCTTGAGGAACACGCCTTTGACAACGATGAGGAAATAGCGCAGCGGATTGACGTAGGTCACCGGCTGCAGCCAGTCCGGCATGTTCTCGATCGGCGTGGCGAAGCCCGACAACAGCACCGCCGGAACGATGAAGACGAAGGCGCCGAGGATGGCCTGCTGCTGCGTCATCGACAAGGACGAAATGAACAGGCCGATGCCGACCACGCTCGCCAGATAGAAGACGGCGCTGCCATAAAGCAGTATCAGCGAACCGCGCAAGGGAATACCGAAGAGGAAGATCGCCGCCAGCACATAGAGCGTGATGTGGACGAGCCCGATCATCATCGGCGGCGTGAGCTTGCCGATGAGGATCTCGTGGGTGCGCAATGGCGACACCATGAGCTGATCGAAGGTGCCGAGCTCGCGCTCGCGCGCCACCGACAGAGCGGTGACGACGAGACCGATGAGGAGTGCGATGATGGCGACAAGGCTCGGCACCGTGAACCAGACGAAGGTCAGGTTGGGATTGAACCAATAGCGCGGCGCAATATCGACGCTCGCCGCTCTTTGCCGCGGCGAGGCGAGGTCCGCCGAGAGGCCGGCGATGATCTGGCCGAGATAGCCCGAGACGATCTGCGCGGCATTGGAGCGCCGGCCGTCGAGGATGACCTGCACTTCGCTCATGCGCCTCGCCTCGATGTCGCGCGAGAAGGTCGGGCCGATCTGCAGCGCGGCGATGACCTCCTGGCGCTCGATGAGGTCGTGCAGGACCGTGTCGTCCTCCGTGCGGACGAGGGTGCGGAAGGCGGGCGCGCCGTCGATGCGCTGGATCAGCTCATGGCCCCATTTGCCGCTGTCGCGGTTGAGGATCACGATATCGGCGTTCTTCACCTCGAGCGTCGCCGCATAGGAGAAGACGACGAGCTGCAGGATCGGCGGCACGATGATCACCATTCGCCCGCGCGGGTCGCGCAATATGGCGAGCAGCTCCTTGACGATGAGCGCGATGATGCGGTCCCACATGTCAGCCGAGCCTCTTTCTCGTGCTGCGCGCGGCCAGGCCCAGGAAGACGGCGCCGGCGAGGACGAGGACGGCGATATTGGTGAGGAAGAGCGGCCAGACGTCGCCGGCGAGGAACACAGTCTGCAGGCTGGGGATCAGATAGCGTGCCGGCACGATGACGCTGATCCACTGGATGACGACAGGCATGGAGCCGATCTCGAACAGGAAGCCCGACAGCAGGAAGGCGGGCAGGAAGGCCGAGAGCAAAGCGAGCTGCGAGGCGAGGAACTGGTTCCTGGTAGCGGCCGAGATGAGGAGGCCCTGGCCCAGAGCCGGCAGCAGGAAAGCGGCCGAGACCGCATAGAGGGCGAGGATCGAGCCCCTGAACGGCACGCCGAAGACGAAGACGGCGACGCCGACGCAGAGCGTCATCGAGGTCATGGCCAGGACGAAATAGGGCAGGATCTTGCCGGCCAGGAGCTCGAAGGCGGTGACCGGGGTCGCCATCATCGCCTCCATGGTGCCGCGCTCCCATTCGCGCGCCACGACGAGCGCGGTGAGCAAGGTGCCGATCAGGGTCATGACGATGGCGATCGAGCCCGGCACCAGGAAGTTGCGGCTGGTCAGCTCCGGATTGAACCAGAAGCGTTGCTCGACCACGATGCCGGCCGTCTCCCTCGGCGTCTCGCTCGCCCGTTGCGCGAGCCAGGTGGCGACGACGCCCTGCGCATAGCCCTGGACGAAATTCGCCGTGTTGGGGTCGGTGCCGTCGACGATCACCTGCACTTGCGGATGATTATGGGCGGCGAAGTCGGCGGTGAAGCTGTCGGGGATGACGACGATGCCGCGCACTTCGCCGGTGACCAAAGCGTCTTCGAACTCGCGCCGGTCGCGGCCCCGCCGCACCTCGAAATAGCGCGAGGCGGCGAAGCTCGCGGCCAGGTCCTGGGTGAGCGGCGTCATCGTCTCGACCACGACGCCGATGCGAGTGCGCGTGGCATCGAGCGACACGCCGTAGCCGAACAGGAAGAGGAGGATCAACGGCAGGACGAAGGCGATGAGGATGCTGCTCGGATCGCGCAGGATCTGATAGCTCTCCTTGCGCACCAGGGCGGCGAGACGCCGGGCGCGGTTGGAGGCCATGTTTGTCTTCGGACCGCTCACCGCAAATGCCTCCAGGTTTTCCCCTCTCCCGCTTGCGGGAGAGGGTGCCCGATAGGGCGGGTGAGGGTGTTGGTGAGACGCCGCACTGTGATTGAAGTATCGTGCCGAGCGGCGAAACACACCCTCATCCGGCCTTCGGCCACCTTCTCCCGCAAGCGGGAGAAGGGAAAAACCGAGAGAGTGCGAGTGGTCTTCATCCCGTCGCCTCCGCGTCCGAGCCCTGCACGAGAGCGATGAAGGCGTCTTCCATCGTGGGGTCGGGATTGTCTTTCGACGCGACCTTGGCCTTGAGCTCGTCGGGCGAGCCCAGCGCGATCGACTTGCCGCGATAGATGAGCGAGATGCGGTCGCAATATTCGGCTTCGTCCATGAAATGGGTGGTGACGAGCACAGTGACGCCCCGCTCGACCAGGCCGTTGATATGGGTCCAGAACTCCCGCCGCGTGATCGGATCGACGCCCGATGTCGGCTCGTCGAGAAAAAGCGCTTCCGGCTCGTGCATCACGGCGCAGGCCAAGGCCAGGCGCTGCTTGAGGCCCAAGGGCAGGTCCTTGGCCGACATGCCGGCATGTTTCGCGAAATCGAAGATGTCGCTGACCAGCGCGATCCTGCTCTTCTTCTCATCCCCCTTGAGGCCATAGACGCCGGCGAAGAAGCTCAGGTTCTGGGTGATGCTCAGATCGCCATAGAGCGAGAACTTCTGCGCCATGTAGCCGAGGCGGTTGCGCGCCTCGGCCCTGTCGCGGCGCAGGTCGAAGCCGGCGACGCGGCCTTCGCCGGCCGTCGGCTTGAGCAGGCCGCACAGCATCTTGAAGGTCGTCGACTTGCCGGCGCCGTTGGGCCCGAGCAGGCCGAAGATCTCGCCGCGCCCGATGTCGAAGGTGATGTCCTGCGCCGCGGTGAAATCACCGAAGCGCTTGGTGAGGCCGCGGGCCTCGATCACATGACGATCGGCCTCGCTGTAGAGCTTCGTCGCTTCCGCGAGCTGCGAGCGTCCGCCAGGTCCGCCGCCCAGCATGTCGACAAAGGCGTCCTCGAAACGCGGCGCCGCGGGAGCGATCCTGGCGCCCGGCGCGAGGTCGGCTGTGAGCGCCGAGCGAGAACCTTCCGCGTCGGTGACGAGGCGGATGGCCTCGCCCTGGATGACGCCGTCGATGATGCCGGCCTGGTCGAGCAGCCTGGCGAGGACCGGACGCCGGCGCCCTGCGATGCCGCTGACCTTGTAGACGCGACCGGCGACGCGGCGAGTGAGCTCGGCTGGCGGGCCGGTGAAGAGCAGCTTTCCCTGGTTGAGCAGGAGGACGCGCGCGCAGGCCTCGGCCTCGTCGAGATAAGCCGTCGACCACACGACGCCGATGCCTTCGCGCGTCAGGTCCTCGACCATTTTCCACAGATCGCGGCGCGAGATCGGATCGACGCCGACGCCCGGCTCGTCGAGGAGGAGCAAGCGCGGCTTCTTGAGCAGCGCGCAAGCGAGGCCGAGCTTCTGCTTCATGCCGCCCGACAGCTTGCCGGCGAGCCGCCCGGTGAAGCGCTTGAGATCGGTGAAGGTCAGGAGCTCGTCGAAGACGGAGGCGCGCTCCGCCGCGGCGAGGCCTCTCAGATCGGCATAGAGATCGAGATTTTCCTGGACGCTCAGATCCTCGTAGAGGCCGAAGCGCTGCGGCATATAGCCGATCGCGGCCTGTATCCGGTCGGCGTCCGTGCGCGTGTCGAAGCCGAGCACGCTGAGCGCGCCCGCGTCGGGCAGAAGGAGGCCGGTCATCAGGCGGATGAGCGTCGTCTTGCCGGCGCCGTCCGGCCCGACGAGGCCGGTGATCTCACCGCCCTTGATCTGGGCCGTGATCCGGTCGAGGGCAGGGGCCGCCGCGCCGAATGTCTTGCTGATGCCGTCGATGCGGACGAAGTCTTCGCTCATGGCGCATCATGGTCCCTGGGGCTCCGGGACATGCACCGTCACCGGCATGCCCTGGCGCAGTCCCTGGTCGGGCTCATCGATGATGATGCGCAGGCGATAGACGAGATCGGTGCGCAGCTCCGGCGTCTCGACCGATTTGGGCGTGAACTCGGCGACCGGCGAGATGAAGCCGATCTTGCCGCGATAGGGCTTGTCGGGCGCCGAGTCGGAGGTGACGTTCACTTCGAGCCCGGGATGGATCTTGCCGAGCAGCGGCTCGGGCACATAGCTCCTGACCCAGACCGGACGGTCGAGGGACAGCACATAGACGATGTCGCTGGTGGCGACGATGGCGCCGGGCTCGCGCAGGCGCGACAGGATCACCCCTTGGGCGGGCGCCTTGAGCCCGGTGTCCTCGAGCGCGGTCTTGGCGGCGGAGAGATTGGCTTCCGCGGCCGCGAGGTTGGCGCGCGCCGCGGCGATGTCTTCGCTGCGCGTGCCTTCCTCGAGCAGCTGCAGGGCCTGGCGGGCCGAGGCGACGCGCGCTTGCGCCGTGTCGCGACTGGCGCGGGCATTGTCGAGGGCTGCTTCCGAAATCGTCTGGCCGGGCCTGAGCTTGAAGGCGCGCTCATAAGCGAGCTTGGCGTTCTCATAGTCGGCCAGGCGCTCGTCGAGCTGGGCGCGGGCCTGCGCGATCTCCGCCGCGCGCGGGCCCGCTACCAGCTTGTCGAGCGTGGCGCGCTGGGTCGCCGCCTGCGCCGCCGCGGCGGCGAGCGAATCCTCATAGGGCTTGGCGTCGAGGCGGGCGAGAAGATCGCCGGGCTTGATGCTGTCGCCTTCGTCGAAATTCATCTGCGCCACCCGGCCGCTGACGCGGAAACCGAGCTGGACCTGGCGGATATCGACATTGCCATAGAGCGTGATGCGGTCGCTGCCGGCCGCCTGCCAGCCGAGCTTCGCCGGGAGGTCGAGCCACCAGGCGATGAGGGCGCCGATAAGCGCCAGCGCCAGTATTGCGGCGATCCGCCGTGTCACGTGTTTCGAGCCTCGTACGGCCTTGACAGAAATGTCAACAACTGTTGACATATGTCCTTCCGGCCCTTTTGTCAACCTGGGCCCCTGGCCGGTATCGTGCCCAAATTGGATCGACATGAAGAAACCGAAGAAATCCGACACGACGCGTGCCCGCATCATCGAGGCGGCGCGCGAGCGCTTCCGCAAGGAAGGCTATGAGCTCACCACCATTCGCAAGGTGGCGCGCGACGCGAAGATCGATCCGGCCCTGGTGATGCGCTATTTCGAGAGCAAGCGTGGCCTGTTCGATGCGGCGACGAAGGTGGAATTGCGCATTCCCGATCTGAGCGGCCATCCGCGGGACAGGTTGGGCGAGGCGCTGATCGCCCATTTCCTCAACCGCTGGGAGGAGCCGGACGCCGATTCGCTGCAGCTTCTCCTGCGCTCGTCGGCGAGCAACGAAGAGGCGGCCGAGCGCATGCGCCGCACCTTCCGCGACCAGATCGTCGGCCTGGTGACGCGCCTGCGCGGCGAAGAGGCGGGAGCCCGCGATATCGCGGCACTCATCGCCACCCAGACGATCGGCCTCGCCTACACGCGCTATATCCTCAAGCTGCCGCCGCTCGTCGCCATGCCGCGCGAGACGATCATCCGGGTGATCGGCGGCACGATCCAGCGCTATCTGGATTTGCCGCGGAGCGAGACGTGAGCAACATCCTTACCCTTGTGGGGAGGGTCGACGCGCAGCGTCGGGGTGGGGGTCTGGTGGTCTCTCCAAGCAATGCTCATTGCCATCAGTTCGATGATACTACCCGACCCCACCCCTAACCCCTCCCCGCAAGGGGGGGTGGGGAATTGTTCATCAGCTCTTCGCCAGCGCCTGAGCGATGTCGGCGATGAGATCGTCGGGATGCTCGACGCCGATCGACAGCCGGATGGTCGTGTCCAGAATGCCGATGCGGTCGCGCACCTCCTTCGGCACGCCCGAATGGGTCATGGCGGCGGGGTGGCTGGCGAGCGACTCGGTGCCGCCGAGGCTGACCGCCAGCTTGAAGATCTGCAGCGCGTTGAGGAAGGCGAAGGCCGCCGCCTCGCCGCCCTTGATGTCGAAGGAGAAGGTGGAGCCGGCGCCCTGGCATTGCGCCGCATAGACGCGCGCCGCCGGGCTCTGGCCGTCGAGGAACGGCAGGTAATGGAGCTTGTCGATCTTGGGATGCTCGCTGAGGAAGCGGGCCACGGCCGCGGCATTGTCATTGGCGCGCTCCATGCGGATGGCGAGCGTCTCGAGCGAGCGGCCGAGCATCCAGCAGGAATGCGGATCGAGCTGCGTGCCGATGGCGCCGCGCAGCGCCTTGACCGGCTTGAGCACGTCGAGCCGGCCGAGCGCCGCGCCGGCGATGAGATCGGAATGGCCGCCGACATATTTGGTGAGCGAATAGACCGAGATGTCGGCGCCCTGATCGAGCGGACGCTGGAAGACCGGGCCGAGCAAGGTGTTGTCGCACACGATCACCGGCCGATGCTTCTGCCGCTTGGCGATCTCCTCGGCGATGCGCGCGATGAGGGCGATGTCGACCAGCGTGTTGAGAGGATTGGACGGCGTCTCGATGAGGATGACGCTGACGCGGCCTTTCTGCAGGGCGTTCTCGGCTGCGCCGCGCACCGCCGCCTCGCTGACGCCGTCGGAGAAGCCCGCGGCGCCGATGCCGAGATTGAGGAAGGTGCGGGCGAGCAGCGTCTCGGTGCCGCCATAGAGCGGCTGCGAATGCAGGATCGCATCGCCGGGCCGCGCGAAAGCGAGAAGCGTGGTCGCGATGGCCGACATGCCGGAGGAGAACAGCGCGCAGGCCTCGGTGCCCTCGAAGACCGAAAGCCGGTCCTCGACGATCTCGCTGTTGGGATGGTTGAAACGGGAATAGACGAGGCCGGCGCCTTTGCCCTTGGGCGGCTCGCGCCGTCCGGAGACGAAATCGAAGAAGTCCTTGCCTTCCTCGGCGGTCTTGAAGACGAAAGTCGAGGTGAGAAACACCGGCGGCTTGACGGCGCCCTCCGAGAGCTGCGGATCGAAGCCGTAGCTCAGCATCAGCGTTTCGGGATGGAGGCGGTGATTGCCGATATGGGTCTTGGAGGGCCGAGGCTTGGTCATGGAGGTCTCCGCGTCGGGACGCATTTTGGGCATGATGCCGGCGCATGAGGCAACGCCAACAAGGGAGGCATCATGCGCCTGATTCTCGTCCTGGTCTTGAGTCTTCTGGCGACCGGCGCAGCGCTCGCCGAGCCGTCGGTCCATTGGCGCAAGGCCGAGGAAACCGCCGCGACGCGGGAGATCTCACGCTTGGTCAAGGATCATGCCGCCCGGCTGCGGCCTGCCGCCGTCATGGTCGTGCAAGGTGATCAGGTCATCGCCAGTTGGGGCGCCGTAGATCGCAAGATCAATGTCGCCTCGGTCCGCAAGAGCCTGTTGAGCGCGCTCTACGGCATTGCCGTCGCCGAGGGCCGCATCAGGCTCGCGAGCACGCTCGCCGACATGGGCATCGACGACAAAGCGCCGCGACTGACCGCGGCGGAGAAGCAGGCAACGGTCCGCGATCTCCTCATGGCGCGCTCGGGCATCTATCATCCGGCCGCCTACGAGACGCGCGACATCAAGACGAAACGGCCGGCGCGCGGCAGCCATCTGCCCGGCACCTACTGGTTCTACAACAACTGGGACTTCAACGCTCTCGGCACGATCTATCGCAAGGCAACCGGGGAGGACATTTTTGCGAGCTTCGACCGGCGCATCGCCCGTCCGATCGGCATGGAAGATTTCGCGGCGCGCGACGGACGATATGTCCTCGAAGCCGCTTCCGAGCATCCGGCCTATCCGTTCAAGCTCACGGCGCGCGATGCCGCGCGTTTCGGCCTGCTTTTCGCCAATGACGGCCGCTGGAACGGCCGGCAGATCGTCCCGCAAACCTGGGTCGGTGAATCCATCCGGCCGCATTCGCGCACACATCGCGGCAATCGCGGCTATGGCTATATGTGGTGGGAGCTGTCCTCGCTGCCCTGGGCCGCGGGCGGCGCCTATGCGGCGGGCTTCGGCGGCCAGGTCGTGGCCTTCCTGCCGTCTAAGAAGCTCGTTCTCGTGCAGACGGTCGATCTCGGCAGCAAGCCCGAGGGCATACGCACCTCCGCCGTCATCGAACTGATGAAGAAGGTTGTCGAAGCGCTTCCCGAGTGAGCGCCGTCAGGCGGGCGTCGCGGGCGCAGTGACGGTCTTCACCCCGGCGCTTTCGATCGCGCTCGCCAGAGATGAAGGAGGCGGAACATCGACGACGAGCGCGTGGATCTCGTGGAGCTCGGCGATGCGCACCATGGCCTGACGGTTGAACTTGCTGGCGTCGCACAGCGCGACCACCAGGTCGGAGCGCTGGATGAAGGCGCGCTTGATCTCCGAATCCTCGGGCGAATAGTCGAAGAGACCCTGGTCGGTTATGCCCGAAAGGCCGAGGAAGACGATGTCGTAGTGATAGGAGGAGACGAAGGCCGCGGCGCTCGATCCGAAGATCGACAATTCGCGCCCGCGCAGCCGTCCGCCCGGCAGATAGACCGGGTGGCTCGTCTCGGCGATGAGGCTCGCGGCGCGGGTATTGTTGGTGATGATCCTGAGATCGGGGATATCGCCCAGGAAGCGGGTGAGCTCGAGCGTGGTCGAGCCGGTGTCGAGGGCGATGGTGTGACCGGGCTTTGCGAATTGCGCCGCGGTCCGGGCGATGCGGATCTTGGCCTCGCTGTTGCGCCGCCGCCGCGCCTCGAAGGTCGGTTCCCTGATGTCATAGACGTTGCTGGCGCCGGTGCGCGCGATGAGGGCGCCGCCATGGGTGCGCCGGATCGTGCCCGAGCGCTCGAGCTCGGTCAGGTCGCGTCGGGTCGTGATCTCCGAGACGCCGGTTTCCGCAGCGATGTCGGCGACGCTCATGAAGCCGCGCCGGGCGAGGCTTTCGATCAGGAGATTCTGGCGGGCGACAGGGTCACGGGGCGGCATGATCGCTCTTGCCCTAACACGATGATCGATATCGTTCAAATCTGTTCATGATGCAGAGTGTACTTTGTAAAGCGTATATTTCTTGTTTTGGAACGCTCCGCCACTATAATGATCGAAAATGATCAGACAAGGTCGAGAGAGCCGGCCGTGCAAATGAAGCGCATCGCCAAGCGAGTCCTGCCGCACATTATTCTATGTGCCTTCTCGCTCATGATCCTGATGCCGCTCTTGTGGATTCTGAGGGTGAGCCTCACCGACCGGCTCACCGCCTATAAGATCCCGCCCGAGATCGGCACCGTAGGCCTCATGAACTATGTCGAGATCTTCGCCCGCTACCCCTTCGCCGGCTGGTTCTTCAACAGCCTGGTCGTCGCCCTGGGCGCCACCGCCATCGCCTTGCCCCTGGCGACGGCGCTCGCCTATGCCTTCGCCCGCTTCTCGACCGGCGGCGCCTTCCTCAGGCTGGGCGTGCTGGCGAGCCAGATGCTGCCGCCCATCATCCTGGTCCTGCCGCTCTTCGGCATGTTCCTGATGGCGGGCCTGATGCAGAGCCGCGTCGGCCTGATCGTCGCGCATCTCACCATTGCCTTGCCGTTCCTCGCCTGGATGCTGGTGTCGTTCTTCGAAGGCGACGTGGCGCGGCTCGAGGAGGCGGCGCGCGTCGACGGCGCCACGCGCTGGCAGGCCTTCCGCCTGATCGCCGTGCCGGTCGCGGCACCGGGCATATTGGCCGCGGGCCTCCTGGGCTTCATCCTGAGCTGGAACGAGTTCCTCTTCGCGCTGGTCCTGTCCGGGCCGTCGAGCCAGACGCTGCCCGTCGGCCTCGCCGCGCTCGAAACCCATGCCGGCGTCGAGATCGCTCCGCTCGCCGCGGCGACCGTCGTCTCGCTGGTGCCGGTCTTCGCGCTGTTGCCGTTCCTGCGCAAGCATCTCATCAAAGGCCTTTCACTTGGCGCCCTCAAGTGAAACGGATCTCAGCACAAAGGGCCCGATCGGGAGGTTGAAGATGATCAA
>JBFWNN010000113.1:0-14090 GCA_050251035.1 Parvibaculaceae bacterium | reverse complement strand
TCTGCATGGCCTTGGCGATCATCTCGCCGATGTCCTTCTCGCCATTGGCGGAGATGGTGCCGACCTGGCTGACTTCCTCGGAGCCCTTGACCTTCTTCGAGCGCTTCTTGATGTCCTCGATGGCGGTGCGGACGGCGAGATCGACGCCACGCTTCAGATCCATCGGGTTCATGCCGGCGGCAACCGCCTTGGCGCCTTCGCGCACGATCGCCTGGGCGAGCACGCAAGCCGTGGTGGTGCCGTCGCCCGCGACGTCGTTCGTCTTGGAGGCGACTTCGCGCACCATCTGGGCGCCCATGTTCTCGAACTTATCCTCGAGCTCGATTTCCTTCGCGACCGTCACGCCGTCCTTGGTGGTGCGCGGAGCGCCGAACGACTTGTCGATGACGACATTGCGGCCCTTGGGGCCCAAAGTGACTTTTACCGCATTGGCGAGAATATCGACGCCGCGCAGCATGCGCTCGCGGGCTTCGCCACCGAAGCGGACTTCTTTCGATGCCATGTTGTTCTTCCTCTACTGAACTATTGAGCTACAGACGGATCAGATCAGGCCGCCTTCTTCGAGGACGACTTGCCCTCGAGAACGCCCATGATGTCCGACTCTTTCATGATCAGATATTCGGTGCCGTCGATCTTGACTTCCGTGCCCGACCACTTGCCGAAGAGGACGATGTCGCCGGCCTTGACGTCGATCGGGATCAGCTTGCCGGTCTCATCGCGGCCACCGGGGCCGACGGCAATGATTTCGCCCTGCATGGGCTTTTCCTGGGCGGTGTCCGGAATGATGATGCCACCCTTGGTCTTCGTGTCTTCCTCAACCCGGCGCACGACCACGCGGTCGTGCAGAGGACGGAACTTCATGCGATATCTCCTTCGTTGGTCGCATCGTTCGATTATGGGGATGCCGGAGCCTGGAGCAGAAGAGCGAGGCCTCCCAACCCCGTTTCCGGCGCCTGTTAGCACTCGCAGATCAGGAGTGCCAACAGTTGGCGCTTGAGATAGGGCAGCCCGTCCGGACCGTCAAGGGGAAGCCCCAGGAATAATTGAAGAAGACAGGCTACCGGTCGGTGGAGCAGGGCACCGGCGGGTCGTTTGCGGCGGGTCAGGATAGTTTTCTTACCCTGCCGGGGCGGCTTACGACAATGGTCCCGTGCTGCCACGGTAAACGGGCTTCTCGCTTGCCGGCATCGGCCTTGCGAGTCATCGGCCAGGAGGACACGGTCTACCCGATCAAGACCCCTGATCGGCATGGTCCCCGACCGGGATGCGCCCGAGGCCGATATCGAGGCTTTGGTCAGTTCCTATGTCGTGCAAGTGGTGGAAGAGGGCGAGGAGGAGGCAGGCCCGCGTTACGCGTACGCCGGCACGCCGGCCACATGCCGCAGATCGAGCAGGCGGGCTTTGATCAAGGCGCATATGGTGGGAACGTGACTGGCAGTCGCGTTGGTAACAAAAGGTAATCCAACGTGTAGGAACATCGCTGGCGAGGCATGGTTTCAGATACACCTTGCGACGGGTGCAGAGGTAAAGGGAAAGCCATAGTCTCGTGCGTTACTTTGGGAGCCCTTCGGGGCTCCCGCTTTTTGTTTCACCTCGGCTTCAGCGCCGAGCGAGATGCAGGAGTGCTCGATCCTGGCGCGCGTCCGCCAGCTCCGCGAGCCGGTCGCGCTCCGAATCCGTGAAGATAGGCTCGGGAATTGCGCCATATCGGGCGGCGTCACTGGCAATGGCACTGGCCGCGCTGTCGAGCGCGTCGAGCCCCACGGAACGGAACGAGGTCGCGGTCAGCGGCCCGAACATCAGGGCACGGGCGATCTGCGGCGTCTCTGCTGGTTGAGGCTCGACGCCCGCGAGCCGCGCGAAACGGATCGCCATGGCGTTCATCATTCGACCCTGTGATCTCCCGCGGCTCGTTCGATAGGCCGCGACGCCGGCCATCAGCTGCGACCGCGTCGGGCCGGCTATGGCCCCGCTCCAGGCGTAAGCGAGATAGCGCGCTTGGAGCTCGAGGACTGGAAAGTAGGGGCCAATGAGGGAGTAGAGGCCGAGAACAGCGAGCCCGTCGAGATCAGGGTGGAAGGTGCAGTCGGCGAGGTCGATATGACTGTCGTCGATGTCAAGGATTCCTCCAATATCCCGGGACAGAAAGGGCAGGGACAGCTTGTAGCCTGTGCTCATGACGACAGCGTCGAACTCCGCGGCCGTGCCATCCTCGAACCAAGCGGTGTGCCCTTCGATGCGCGTGATCCATGGCCGCGCCGTGAGCCGGCCTTCCGCGAGGAGCGGCACATAGTCCTGACTCAGCGCGACCCTGGCCTCAAACAGGTTCTGTGCCGGTTGCGGAGCGCCGTAGGTGGCGGGATTGCCGGACGCTGCGAGGATGAAGCTCTTGAGCGCCGCCGCGGTGGCTTCAGGTGGAAAGGTCTCGGCGGCAAGTGCGCCAAAGCGTGTCAAACCGATATTGTCGACGGGCACGCCGGCGATCAGCTTCGGGACGACATAACGTTGCCGACGCATGGTGATCGCGACGCTGGACGCGCCAAGTCTCGCCAACTCGCAGGCAATCTCGAGAGCGCTGTTGCTGCCGCCGGCGATGAGCACTCTGGCGTCGCGAAATTTGACCGGGCCGTCATAGTCGGACGCGTGGGACACTCCGGCCGCACCGGCGAAGGAGGAGAGGCCTTGGATGTCCGGCACCGAGGGAAGGTTGTAACGCCCTGAGGCGATCACGACGCGAGGAAAGCTCTCGATGGCTTCCGCCCCGCATCCGTCGGTGATCGTGAGCCTGTATCCGCCATTCGACGCGCGATCGATCTCCACAACAGTCGTAGCGAACCGGATCGCCGGCAGGAGGCCGGATTGCGCAGCGTAAGCTTCGAGATAGGCATGCACCTGTTTGTTATGCGGAAATGCAGCAGCGTCATCAGGATAGTCGAGGTCGCTGAACCGGCTCACGATCCGGCTCGTATTGGCTGACATGTTCGCCCAGACGCCGCTCATGGCGGCGGTGTGGTTCCATTGACCACCGACCCGCCAACCCCGCTCGAACAGGATTGGCTCGAATCCCCGGGCCTTGAGGAAGCGCGCGCCGACGAGGCCCGCAGGTCCGGCGCCGACAACGGCAACGCGTCGACTATCGCTCGTCATGGATACTGCCGGCGTCGAGGCTCATTGGCACAACTGCCTCGGACATGGGGCCTCAGATCGCACCTGTAAACCGCTTTCTTCCGCTCACGCGAGCGCTTGCAGATTCCTGGTGTTGGGATCGAAGGCACACTAGGTTTGGACTCGACCGATGCCGTAAGGTTCCAGCCAGGCGAGACCGGCTTCGGTGCCCTGGCGCGGGCGGTATTCGCAGCCGACCCAGCCGTCATAGCCGAACTCGTCGATGAGGCCGAAGAGATAGGCCACGTTGAGCTCCTGCAGCGCATCGGGCTCGTTGCGGCCGGGGACGCCGGCGACCTGGATATGGCCGATGATGCCGAAATGCCGGCGCAAATGCTCGGCGACTGCGCCGCGGCTCATCTGCTGGTGATAGAGGTCATATTGGAGCTTCACATTGTCCGCGCCGACCTCCGCCAGTATCTCGGCCGCCTGGTCGGCCGATCTCAGGAAATAGCCCGGCATGTCGACCGCATTGAGAGGCTCGATCAGGAGGGTGATGTCGTGCGGCCTGGCGAGGCCTGACGCCCAGGACAGATTCTCGATCATGCAGCCGGTGCAGGCTGCGAGATCGGCGCCCGTTCCTGGAATGCCCGACATGACATGGATGCGCGGATTTTCAAGGGCAACCGCATAATCGAGAGCCTGCTCGAAAGTCCGACGGAAATGGTCACGCCTGGCCGGCAGGGCGGCGAAGCCGCGCTCGCCCGCCCCCCAGTCGCCGGGCGGGGTATTGAACAAAATTTGTGCAAGTCCCGCCTCCTTCCGTCGGGCCAGGATTTCGGCCGTGTCGAAGTCATAGGGAAAGAGGAACTCCACGCCCAGAAAGCCCGCTTTGCGGGCCGCCGCGAAGCGCTGCAGAAAGGGGATTTCCCCAAACATCATGCTCAAATTTGCAGCCAAGCGCGGCATCTTAACCCCGTCAAATAGTCTTGCTGTTCTCTCTATAATACGGGAGCATAAAACAGATCGAGGGCTTATGGTTCAGACCGTCACGCAAATCCATCCCGATGCGCCGAAGCCGGCGCCGCGGCGCACCGATGCCGCGACACTCAGGGCCGAGATCCTGGAGAAGCTCGCTTACACGGTGGGCAAGGACCCGCTCGTGGCGCGCAACCATGACTGGCTCGCCGCCACCATCCATGCGGTGCGCGACCGCGTCATCGATCACTGGATGAATTCGACGCGCGACGCCTATGCCAGAAGCGCCAAGCGGGTCTATTACCTCTCGCTCGAATTCCTCATCGGGCGCCTGTTGCGCGACGCGATGAGCAATCTCGGCCTCGTCGAGCCCGTCACCCAGGCGCTCAAGAGCCTCAATGTCGATCTCGACGTGGTCGAGGCGCTCGAGGCGGACGCGGCGCTCGGCAATGGCGGCCTCGGCCGGCTCGCCGCCTGCTTCATGGAGAGCATGGCGAGCGTCGATATCCCGGCCTATGGCTATGGCATCCGCTACCAGCACGGGCTGTTCAAACAGAAGATCAAAGACGGCCAGCAGATCGAGGTGCCGGAAGACTGGCTCGCCCATGGCAACCCGTGGGAGTTCGAGCGCCAGGAAGCCGCTTACGAGATCGGCTTCGGCGGCACGGTCGAGACGGTGGAGAAGGACGACAATTCGCTCAAGCATACCTGGATCCCGAGCGAGACGGTGCAGGCCGTCGCCTTCGACACGCCGATCGCCGGCTGGCGCGGCAGACGAGTCAACACGCTGCGCCTGTGGGGCGCCCAGGCGCTCGACCCGATCCGGCTCGATGCTTTCAATCGCGGCGATCACCTGGGCGCGCTCACCGAGCAGGCTCGGGCTGAAACGATCACGCAAGTGCTCTATCCGTCCGACAGCACGCCCGCCGGACAGGAACTGCGCCTGCGCCAGGAATATTTCTTCGTCTCGGCGTCGCTGCGCGACCTGATCCGCCGGCACATCAAGCAGTTCGGCACGCTGGCGAGCCTTCCCGACAAGGTGGCGATCCAGCTCAACGACACGCATCCGGCGGTCGCCGTAGCCGAGCTCATGCGAATCCTGGTCGACCGGCACGATCTCGATTGGGATCATGCCTGGGAGCTGACGCGCGCCTGCATCTCCTACACCAACCACACGCTGTTGCCGGAAGCGCTCGAGACCTGGCCGCTGCATCTCTTCGAGCGGCTGCTGCCCAGGCACATGCAGATCATCTATGCGATCAACGCCAAGCTCCTGCAGGAGGCGCGGGCGCGCTCGGCGAGCGACGCCGTGCTCGCGGCGATCTCGCTCATCGATGAGCACAACGGCCGGCGAGTTCGGATGGGCCAGCTCGCTTTCGCCGGCTCGCATAAGGTCAATGGCGTGTCCGGGCTCCATACCGAGCTCATGAAGATCACCGTCTTCAAGGATCTGAACGAGGCCTTTCCGGGCCGCATCACCAACAAGACCAACGGAATCACGCCGAGGCGCTGGCTGTTCCAGGCCAATGACGGCCTCACCCGTCTCATCTGCGACACGATCGGCGATGGCGTGCTCGACGACCTGGACAAGCTCGCCGAGCTTACCAGGTTCGCGACCGACGGCGCCTTCCAGGAGCGCTTCGCCCAGGTCAAGCGCGCCAACAAGGAGCGGCTGGCGCGCGAGATCCAGCGCATGGGCGTCAGGATCGATCCCGCCGCCATGTTCGACGTGCAGGTGAAGCGCATCCATGAATACAAGCGCCAGCTTCTGAACATTCTGGAAGCGATCTCCGTCTATAACCAGATCCGCTCGCATCCCGAGAAAGGCTGGGTGCCGCGGGTCAAGATCTTCGGCGGCAAGGCGGCGGCGAGCTATTGGCAGGCCAAACTCATCATCCGCCTCATCAACGACGTGGCGCGCGTGGTCAATGCCGATCCGGCGGTGCGCGGGCTCATCAAGATCGTCTTCGTCCCCAACTACAATGTAAGCCTGGCCGAGCTCATCATTCCGGCAGCCGACCTGTCCGAGCAGATCTCGACCGCCGGCATGGAGGCTTCGGGAACCGGCAACATGAAATTCGCGTTGAATGGAGCGCTCACCATCGGCACGCTGGATGGCGCCAATGTGGAGATCCGTGACCGGGTCGGGCCCGACAATATCATGATCTTCGGCATGACGGCCGAAGAGGTCGCGCAGCGCCGGACCAGCGGCTACAACCCGCGCGCCGTCATCGAGGCGACGCCGGAACTGCGGGACGTGCTCGACATGATGGGATCAGGCGTGTTCTCGCCCGGCGAGCCCGACCGCTACAAAGGACTGATCGACCTCCTGACCACGAGCGACTGGTTCATGGTGGCTGCCGATTTCGCGGCCTATGCCAAGGCGCAGCGCCAGATCGATGCCCTATGGAGCACGCCGTCGCGCTGGCACGACAAGGCTATCCGCAACACCGCCAATATGGCGTGGTTCTCAGCCGACCGGACGATCCGCGACTATGCGCGGGAAATCTGGACCGTACCGTCCATGTGAGGCCGAATGACGGGAGCGCGGTGGCAACTCGAAGCGGCGGAAGTCACGGCACTCGTTTCGGGGGCCCATGGCGATCCGTTCGCAAGGCTCGGCGTCCACAAGGTGGGGGCCGCTTATGTCGCCCGTGCCGTGATCCCCGATGCCGAGACCGTTCAGGCCTTTGCCCTCGACGGCACGGCTCTGGGTGATCTCGCGCCGGGGCAGGGCGACAGTTACTTCGAAGGCAAGGTGGCGCTCAAGCAGCAGGCTCCCGTCTTCTACGAGGCCCAGAACAGGGGCGGCCAGTGGACGCTCGTCGATCCCTATTCCTTCGGTCCCGTGCTCGGGCCGATGGACGACTATTATGTCGCTGAAGGCACGCATCTCAGGCTCTATGACAAGCTCGGCGCCCATGCCATCACTCATGAGGGCATCGCCGGCGTCCTCTTTGCGGTCTGGGCGCCGAATGCCCGGCGCGTCTCGGTGGTCGGCGACTTCAACCGCTGGGATGGGCGGCGGCATGTGATGCGCCATCGTACCGGTGCCGGCCTGTGGGAGATCTTCATCCCCGAGCTCGAGCCCAAGGCGGTCTACAAGTTCGAGATCGTCGGCGCCAAGGGTACGCTCCTGCCGCTGAAGGCTGATCCCATCGCCTTCCAATCGGAAACGCGGCCCAAGACGGCTTCCGTCATCGCGAGCCCCGAGCCCTTCGCCTGGGGCGACGGCGATTATCTCGCGGCGCGGGCGCAGAGGGATCACCGCCGCAGCCCGATGGCCATCTATGAGGTGCATCTGGGCTCGTGGAAGCGCCATGGCGACGGCCGTTTCTTCAGCTATCGCGAACTGGCGGAAGAACTCTTGCCCTACGCCGCCGACATGGGCTTCACCCATATCGAGCTCCTGCCGGTGAGCGAGCATCCCTACGACCCCTCCTGGGGCTATCAGCCGACCGGCCTCTATGCGCCGACCGCGCGCTTCGGCAGCCCGCAAGATTTCGCCTTCTTCATGGACCGTGCCCATGCGCTGGGTCTCGGCATCATCCTCGACTGGGTGCCGGCGCATTTCCCGACCGATCAGCATGGCTTATCGCATTTCGACGGCACCGCGCTCTATGAGCATGAGGACCCGCGCCGCGGCTTCCATCCCGACTGGAACACAGCCATCTACAATTTCGGCCGCACCGAAGTCTCGACCTTCCTCATCAACAATGCGCTCTATTGGATGGAGCGCTTCCATGCCGACGGCCTCAGGGTCGATGCGGTGGCCTCGATGCTCTATCTCGATTATTCGCGCAAGGCGGGCGAATGGATCCCCAATGAAGCGGGCGGGCGCGAGAACACGGAGGCCATCGGCTTCCTGAGGCGGATGAACGCGGCGGCCTACGGCACCCATCCGGGCACCGTCACCATCGCCGAGGAATCGACCGCCTGGCCCGGCGTATCCCAGCCCGTCCATGCCGGGGGCCTCGGCTTCGGCTTCAAATGGAACATGGGCTTCATGCACGACACGCTGGCTTACATGGCGCGCGAGCCTGTCCATCGCAGGCATCACCACAACGACCTGACCTTCGGTCTGCTCTATGCCTTCTCGGAGAATTTCGTGCTGCCGCTGTCGCATGACGAGGTGGTGCATGGCAAAGGCTCGCTCCTCACCAAGATGGCGGGGGACGACTGGCAGAAATTCGCGAATTTGCGGGCCTATTACGCCTTCATGTGGGCCTATCCCGGCAAGAAGCTGCTGTTCATGGGGCAGGAATTCGCCCAGCGCCGCGAGTGGAGCGAGGCGCGCGGCCTGGACTGGGATCTCCTGCAATATCCATCGCATGGCGGCGTGCGCAACCTGGTGCGCGATCTCAACGCGCTCTACCGGACGCTGCCGCAGCTCCATGCGCGCGACTGCGAAGGCGACGGCTTCGAATGGCTGATCGCCGACGACCACGAGAATTCGGTGTTCGCCTGGATGCGCAAATCCGGTGGGAACCACCGGCCTGTCGTAGCCGTTTCCAATTTCACACCGGTGCCGCGGCATGACTATGTGCTGCCGCTACCGCATGCCGGGCACTGGCGTGAGCGGATCAATACCGATGCAACGCACTATGGCGGTAGCGGGCAAGGCAATTTTGGTGTCATCATGGGACAAGAGCAAGGAACGCATGGGCAGCCGGCCAGCGCGCGCGTAACCTTGCCACCTCTGGCGACGATCATCCTCGAACATGAGGGATAGGGGAGGTTGGTTATGGCTGAGACACGCAGACACGCGCCCCTGGCCCGCGATGCCATGGCCTATGTGCTGGCGGGCGGGCGCGGCTCGCGATTGATGGAGCTCACCGACAAGCGGGCGAAGCCCGCCGTCTATTTCGGCGGCAAGACCCGCATCATCGATTTCGCCCTCGCCAACGCGATCAATTCCGGCATCCGCCGCATCGGCGTCGCCACCCAATACAAGGCGCACAGCCTGATCCGCCATCTGCAGCGCGGCTGGAACTTCCTGCGCCCTGAGCGCAATGAGAGCTTCGACATCCTGCCCGCCAGCCAGCGCGTCTCCGAAGACCAGTGGTATGCCGGCACCGCGGATGCGGTCTATCAGAACCTCGACATCATCGAGAGCTACGATCCCGAGTTCATGATCATCCTGGCGGGCGATCACGTCTACAAGATGGATTACGAGCTCATGCTGCAGCAGCATGTCGACATGGGCGCCGATGTCACGATCGGATGCCTGGAAGTGCCGCGCATGGAGGCCACGGGCTTCGGCGTCATGCATGTCGACGACAAGGACCGAGTCATCAGCTTCATCGAGAAGCCGAAAGACCCGCCCGGCATGCCGGACAAGCCCCACATGGCGCTCGCCTCGATGGGCATCTATGTGTTCAAGACCAAGTTTCTCGCCGACCAGTTGCGGCGCGATGCGGCCGAGAAGGGGTCGGCCCGCGATTTCGGTAAGAACATCGTGCCTTACCTGGTCACGAACGGCAAAGCCTATGCGCACCGCTTTACGCGCTCCTGCGTGCGCTCGGAGAATGAGAGCCAGTCCTATTGGCGCGACGTCGGGACCGTCGATGCCTATTGGGAGGCCAATATCGACCTCACCGACACCGTGCCGGCGCTCGACCTCTATGACCACACCTGGCCGATCTGGACCTATTCGGAGCTGGTGCCGCCGGCCAAGTTCGTCCATGACGAAGACGGGCGCCGCGGCAAGGCGGTGAGCTCGCTGGTGTCGGGCGGCTGCATCATCTCCGGGGCCGGCGTCAAGAATTCGCTGCTCTTCACCGGCGTTCGCATCAACTCCTATGCGCGCATGGAGCAGGCCGTGGTTCTGCCCTATGTCAATGTCAGCCGCGGCGCCAGGCTCAAGCGCGTCGTCATCGATCGCGGCGTCGAGATTCCGGAGGGGCTCGTGGTCGGCGATGATCCCGAGCTCGACGGCAAGCGCTTCCGGCGCACCGAAAGCGGCATCTGCCTGATCACCCAGCCCATGATCGACCGGCTCGTCGCGCAGAAATGAGCGTCTATCGGATGGCAAGCTCATTCGAATTTTCCCCTTCTCCCGCAAGCGGGAGAAGGGGAACAGGTCCCGCTTCTTCGACGCTGCGATGAGCGCAAGATGATCAAAACACTGGCTGTCGCGTCGGAAGTGTTTCCGCTGGTCAAGACCGGCGGGCTCGCCGATGTGGCCAGTGCCTTGCCGGCGGCGTTGGCGCAGCATGGCGTCGAGATGCGGGTCATGATGCCGGGCTATCCCGCCGTCATGGCGGCGCTCAAGGCGGCGCAGCCGGTCCATGCCTATGACGATCTCCTGGGCGGGCCGGCGCGAATTCTCATGGGACGCGCCGGGATGCTCGAGCTTCTGGTCGTCGATGCGCCGCATCTGTTCGATCGTCCCGGCAATCCCTATCTCGGGCCTGACGGCAAGGACTGGCCCGACAATTGGCAGCGTTTCGCCGCCCTGTCGCGCGCCGCAGCGGATGTCGGAGAAGGTGGGATCAAGGCTTTCGCGCCGGACATCGTTCACGTGCATGACTGGCAGGCGGCGCTGACCGCGGCCTATCTCCATTTCGCGCCGAGGCCCGCCGCCAAGACCGTCCTCACCGTGCACAACATCGCCTTCCAGGGACAGTATCCCGCCACGATCTTCCCCGCGCTCGGCCTGCCGGATGCGGCCTTCGCCATCGGCGGCGTCGAATATTATGGCGGCGTCGGCTATCTCAAAGGCGGGCTGCATTATGCCGATGCCATCACCACGGTCAGTCCGAGCTATGCCGACGAGATCACCACGCCGGAATTCGGCATGGGTCTCGACGGCCTGTTGCGGGCGCGCCGCGACGCGCTGACCGGTATCGTCAACGGCATCGACACGACGATCTGGTCGCCGGCGAACGACCGGCATCTGGCGCTCACTTACGTGCCGCGTAATTTCGCGCAGCGGCGGCAGGCGAACAAGCGCGCCATCGAACAGCGCCTGGGGCTCGAGGAAAGCGACGGACCGCTCTTCTGCGTGGTCAGCCGGTTGACCTGGCAGAAGGGCATGGACCTTCTCGTGCAATGCCTCGACAGCCTCGTCGGGCAGGGGGCCAGGCTGGCGCTGCTGGGGGCGGGCGAAGCGCCGCTCGAGGCGGCGTTCACCGCCGCCGCGGCGCAGCATCCGGGCCAGATCGGCGTCGTCATCGGCTATGACGAGAGCCTGTCGCATCTCCTGCAGGGCGGCGCCGATGCGATCCTCATCCCGTCGCGCTTCGAGCCGTGCGGCCTGACCCAGCTCTATGGCCTGCGCTATGGCTGCGTGCCGGTCGTGTCGCATGTCGGCGGGCTCGCCGACACGATCGTCGACGCCAATGAGGCGGCGCTCGACCGGGAGAGCGCCACGGGCCTCAAATTCGCGCCTGTCGATGCGTCAGCTTTGGGGCGGGCCATCGAACGCGCGATCAGGCTCTATGCCGATCGCAAGGCATGGAATAGCATTCAGAAAGCCGGCATGAAGACCGACGTTTCCTGGGAGAAGAGTGCCCGGCGCTATGCGGCGCTGTACCAGAAACTGCTGCACAATTGACGAGGCCCGATGATCAAGACCATTGCGACCAAACCCTTTTCCGACCAGAAGCCCGGCACTTCGGGCCTGCGCAAGAAAGTGACGGTCTTCCAGCAGAAGCATTATGCGGAGAACTTCATCCAGGCGATCTTCGATTCGCTCGAAGGCTTCAAGGGCAAGACGCTGGTGATCGGCGGCGATGGGCGCTTCCACAATCGTGAAGTGATCCAGATCGCCATCAAGATGGCGGCCGCCAACGGCTTCGGCCGTGTGCTGGTCGGGCAAGGCGGGCTCCTGTCGACGCCCGCCGCCTCGAACGTCATCCGCAAGCACAAGGCCTTCGGCGGCATCGTACTCTCGGCAAGTCACAATCCCGGCGGGCCTGACGGCGATTTCGGCATCAAATACAATATCGCCAATGGCGGGCCGGCGCCCGAGAAGGTCACCGAGGCGATCTTCGCCAACACCAAGAAGATCGAGCTCTACCTCATCGCCGATGCGCCCGATCTCGATCTCGACCGCATCGGCACCAGCGAGTTGGAAGGCATGCGTGTCCAGATCTTCGATCCGGTCGCCGACTACCAGGCGCTGATGGAGCAGCTGTTCGATTTCGACGTGATCCGCGACATGTTCGCCGGCACCTTCCGCATGCGCTTCGACGCGATGCATGCGATCACCGGACCCTATGCCAAGGCGATCCTCGAGAAAGCCCTGGGCGCGCCTGAGGGAACCGTGGTCAACGGCACGCCGCTCCCCGACTTCGGCGGCCATCACCCCGATCCCAATCTCGTTCATGCCAAGGACCTCTATGACCGGATGATGGCGAAGGACGCGCCCGATTTCGGCGCGGCTTCGGACGGCGACGGCGACCGCAACCTCATCATCGGCCGCAACATCTTCGTGACGCCGTCCGACTCGCTGGCGCTCCTCGCCGCCAATGCGCATCTGGCGCCCGGCTATGCGAAGGGCATCGCCGGCATCGCGCGCTCGATGCCGACCAGCATGGCGGCCGACCGCGTCGCCGAGCAGATGAAGATCAAATGCTACGAGACGCCGACGGGTTGGAAGTTCTTCGGCAACCTGCTCGATGCCGGGCTCGCCACCATATGCGGCGAGGAAAGCGCCGGCACCGGCTCCAACCATGTGCGCGAAAAGGATGGTCTTTGGGCGGTGCTGCTGTGGCTCAACATACTGGGCAAGCGCAAGGAGAGCGTCGAGAACATCGTCTTCCAGCATTGGCGCGAATATGGCCGCAATTTCTATACGCGGCATGACTATGAGGAAGTCGACACGGATCGCGCCGCCGGACTGATGAAGCATCTCAAGGGGCAGCTCGGCAAGACCGACCTGCCGGCCTTGGGCGGCAAGGTGTTGAAGTCCTCCGACGATTTCGCATATCACGATCCGGTCGACGATTCGGACACCAAGGGGCAAGGCATCCGCTTCCTGTTCAAGGACGGATCGCGTATCATCTACCGCCTGTCGGGCACGGGCACCCAAGGCGCCACCGTGCGCGTCTATATCGAGCGCTATGAGCCTGATCCCGCGAAGCAGGGCGGTGACACGCAAGCCGCCTTGTCCGATCTCATCCAGATCGCGCGCAATCTGGCCGAGATCGAGACGCGCACCGGACGCTCGGCACCTTCCGTCATCACTTGAGCATGTCAACCGCATTCGGCGTGACATTGGTCGAAGGCGGCGCCACCATCGCCGTCTTCTCGCGTCATGCCACGCGCATCGAGGTCTGCCTGTTCGATGAGAACGATCGGGAGACGCGACGTATCGCCTTGGACCGGCAGGACGACGTGCATCGAGGTTTCCTGCCGGGCATCAGGGAAGGCCAGCGCTATGGGCTGCGCGCCGATGGTCCCTGGGCGCCGGAGCAGGGCCACCGCTTCGATCCGGCGAAGCTCCTGGTCGACCCTTACGCGCGCCGGCTTGACCGCCCCTTCACGCATCACCCCGAGCTGATGGAGCGCGGCGTCGAGACGGCGCCCTTCGTGCCCAAGGCGATCATTGAAAGGCTGGGCTCAGCCCGGCGGCGGACGCCAGCAGGGGCGCCCGACATTATCTATGAGATAACCGTCAGGGCTTTCACCATGCGCCACCCGCGGGTGCCGGAACATCTGCACGGCACGGTCGCGGCGCTTGGGACACCGGCCGTCATCGAGTATCTGGCGAAGCTCGGCATCGACACGGTGGAATTGATGCCGCTCGCGGCCTCGATCGATGAGCGCCATCTGCCGGCCCTCGGTCTCAAGAATGCCTGGGGCTACAATCCGGTGAGCTTCATGGCCCCCGATCCGCGCCTGGCGCCCGGGGGCTTTGCCGAGATCCGCTCGGCCGTCGAGCGCCTGCACGAGGCCGGCCTCAATGTCATTCTCGACGTCGTCTACAACCACACCGGCGAAAGCGATGTGCACGGCGCCACGCTGTCGCTCAGAGGCCTCGACGCGGCGAGCTATTACCG
>JBFWNN010000112.1:0-14259 GCA_050251035.1 Parvibaculaceae bacterium | reverse complement strand
AGCAGCGCGCGCTGGTCGCGGCCGAGCGACGTCACATCGGCGCCGCCGAAAATATAGTGTCCGGCGGACGGCGTATCGAGGCAGCCCAATATGTTCATGGCGGTCGACTTGCCGGAGCCCGACGGGCCCATGATGGCGACGAACTCGCCGCGCGCGATGGCGAGGTCGACCCCGGCGAGAGCGCGCACCAGGCCGGCGCCTTCGCCATAGAGCTTCTGGACCTTGTCGAAGGCGATGAAGGGCGCGGATTTCATTTTCCGGCCTGGCGCGATGCGGTGATGACCTGATCGTCCGGCGAGAGGTCGCCCTCGACGATCTGGGTGAGCTTGCCGTCGGTGGCGCCCGTGGTCACCACGACCTCTTGCGGCCGGCCGTTTTTCAGCACCCAGACCGAGCGGCTGTTGGCCTGGGTCTCGCGCTTGACCTGGCCGCGCCCGCGCGGCCTGGGGAAGAAGACGCGGCTCAGGTCGAAGCCCCGTTCGGCTTTCGGCGCCGGCGGCTGATAGCGCAAGGCGGCATTAGGCACCGCCAGGGCGTCATCGACCTTCTGCACCATGATCTGCGCCGTCGCCGTCATGCCGGGACGCAAGAGAAGGTCGCTGTTGTCGACGGTAAGGATGGCCTTGTAGGTGACGACGCCGTCGGTGGTCAGCGGCGAGAATTCGAGCGTCTCGATCTTGGCCGGGAAGGCGCGGCCCGGATAGGCGTCGACGGTGAACTGCGCGTCCTGGCCGGCCTTCACGGCGCCAATATCGGCCTCGTCGATATTGGCCTCGACCTGCATGCGGGTCAGGTCCTCGGCCAGAGTGAAGAGCACCGGCGCCTGCAGCGAAGAGGCGACCGTCTGGCCAGGCTCGGCGGCGCGCTTGAGCACCACGCCATCGACCGGCGACACGATATTCGATTTGGCGATGTCGATCTCCTGCAGCGCGATATCGGCCTTGGCCACCTCGATATCGGCTTCGGCGGCGGCAACGGCGGCGGCGGCCGAGGCGCGCGCGGCCACCGCATCATCGAGCGCCTGGGCCGCGGCGAAGCCCTTCTTGGTGAGGGCGGTCTGGCGGTCGAGCACCAGCCCGCGCTGGTTCAGCGTGGCCCTGGCGTCGGCGAGCTTCGCCTCGCTCGCCGCCAGCGTCGCCTTGGCGCGGGCGAGCTGGGCGGTCAGGCGCTTCACATCGAGGGCAGCCAGCACGTCGCCCTTCTTGACGATGCTGTTGGCATCGACATTGACGGTACGGATGACGCCCGAGATCTCGCTCGACACATCGACCTGGGTGGTGGGCTGGATGGTGCCGGTGGCGGTCACCGTGACGGTGAGCGGGGTGAGGACGGCGGGCGTCGTGTCATAGGCCACCGCATTGGCGGTCGCGTCCGCGGAATAATACCAATAGGCGGCGAGGCCGAGGACGGCGGCCGCCACCGCCGCGTAGCCGAAACGGCGGGCCCAGCGCCGCTTCCGGGCGCCGGGGTCGAGGCCCAAGGCCGCGCTGATGTCCTCGGGCGTGATCTGGCTTTGCATATTCATGGGATTAACTTTTGTTCAGCTCCGGGCGTCGTCATCCGCAAGGTAAGACGGCTCTGCGTCGGAATTCCGGCGGCCGGGCCGCCGGGATGGATCAGCCAACGGTTTTAAGGCCTTAGCTTGCTCAGGCTGCCTTGAGCCGACAGAAGCAGGAGGCCTTCACCGGCACGTCGGCGCGGGCGAGCGCGATGTCGAGCCGCGGCTTGATGAGGGCCGCTTCCGCCGTCTTGCCGAGCCGCTCCAGGCATTCGTGGAAGCCATGCAGGCTCCACACATTGTCGGGATGCTGGCAGGCGCGGCGCAGCGTCTTGTCGAGGCCGAGATCGGCGCGGTAGATCGCCTCCGCCTCTTCCACCTTGCCCTGCTCGAGGAGGAGCGCCCCCAGCGCATGGCGGGTCGGCTGCATCCAGCCCCAGGGCTCGTCATAGGGGAGGGTGTCGTCGAGCTCGACCGATTTTCGCAAATGGGCGAAGGCTTCCGCATGACGGCCCTGGCGATAGGCGATCTCGCCCTTCATCATCTCGGCCGCGATCGCCAGTATGTCGAGACAGGTGTTGTTGAAGAGATAGCGGGTCGGCGGCACGTTCGCGACCGCCGCCGCGAAGCGTTGCGCCTCCGCTTCCGCCGCCGGCACGTCGCCCGTGGCCGCGAGCGCCACCGCCCTCGCATAGTGGATCATCGCCGTCGTCACGCAATAGAGCGCCTGGTTCTGCGGCAGCTTCGTCGCGATGATCTCGCGCCATCGGCCGAACCGGATGAGCACATGCATCTTCATCGGCACGAAGCTTTCGAGCCAATCGGCCATGGGCGGCACCTCGATGGCGAGGAGGTCCTCGGTGAGGGTGGCGGCCATTTCCTCCGCCGCCGCGAGGGCCGGCGCCAATTGGCCCATGAACATCGCGCCATAGATCTTGAAATGGAAATCATGACAGCGATAGAGCGAATAGAAATTACGCGCCCCTTCTTTCGCCAGATATTTGCGGTCGGCCTTGATGGCGCGGTCGTTCCATTCGACGACATTCGGATAGTCGCCGCAGAGGACATCGATATGGGTCGGCATATGGAGGAGGTGACCGGCATCGGGCATCACATGACGCAAGCGGTCGCCGGCCTTGAGCGCGCGCTCAGGGGTAGGCGACATCTCCATCAGATGCACATACATGTGGAGAAGCCCGGGATGGGAGCTGCCACCCGGAAGCTGCATCGCCTTCTCCAGCACCTCGATCGCCTCGAGCGTGTCGGCACCCTCGGCGGGCTTGCCGAGGGCGATGTCCCAGAGCTGCCAGGGTGTGCGGTTCATGATCGCCTCGGCGAAGAGCGCGGCGACATCGAGATCCCGGGGATGCGCCTGATAGGCCTTGCGCATCTGGGCGGCATAGTCGTCATTCCAGATGGGCGTCACCTGGCCGGGGTCATTGGCCGGATAGCGCAGCGCCAGCGGCTCGATCAGCGCCTGTTCCACCGCGCTCGCCGAAGCCTTGTGCTTCAAGGCCTCGGCTGTCGCCTTATGAGCGGTGGCCAGCGAGCGCTCGAGGTCGACCACGTCGAAGGCTTTCCACTGCTTGTTGTAGTTGGGCCCCGACGCATAGGCGATGCCCCACCAGGCCATGGCGCATCTGGGGTCGGCCTGCGCGGCCTTCTCGAAGCAGCGCACCGCCTCTTCGTGATTGAAGCTGTAGCACCAGGCGAGGCCGCGGTCGAACCAGGTCTGCGCCTCCGCCGAAGAGGTGGAAATGCCGCGGCTATAGGAGCCGAGATCGTAATAGTCGTCCATCTGATCCTCGCCTGATCGGAAGCCCCGCCTGTCATGCGGGGTCTGCGAATCATCGTCAATCCCCTTTACGTTTGCGGCACGTGTCTTTCTTTTTCGCAGGTGACCTTGCGCATCCTCGTCCTGGGAGCGGCCGGCTTCATCGGCCGCCATATCGTCGCCGAGCTCACGGCATACGGTCATGAGCCGGTCGCCCTGGTGCGCCGGCGCGATGAATTCGTCCGTGTTTTTCCCGCGGTCGAAGCGATCGAGTGCGACCTGGCGCATGCGCTGTCCGCGTCCGACTGGCTGGCGCGCCTCGGTCGTGTCGATGTCGTGGTGAATGCCGCGGGGCTCTTGCGCGGGCCGGACATGGACGCGGTCCATGTCCTGGCGCCCAAGGCCCTCTATGAGGCTTGTATTCGGACGTCGGTGAAGCGGGTCGTGCTGATCTCGGCGATCAGCGCCAGGCCCGAGGTCGACACCGACTATGCGCGCACCAAGCTCGCCGGTGAAAAGGCGCTGCACGAGAGCGGGCTCGACTGGGTGATCCTCAGGCCTTCGCTCGTCGTCGCCAAAGGCTCTTATGGCGGAACCTCGCTCCTGCGCGGCCTTGCCGGATTCCCGCTGATGACACCCATCGCCGGCGACGGCTCCTACGCGTTCTCGCCGCTCCATGCCGACGACCTGGCGCGCGCCGTGCGCATCGTCTGCGAGACGGAGCATTACGGCAAGCAAACGCTCGAGCCGGCAGGGCCCGAAATCCTGTCCCTCAAGGAGATCCTTATGCGCTATCGGGCGTGGCTCGGCTTTCCCCCCGTGCCATTCCTTTCCATTCCCCTGGGGCTCATGCGCGTCGTGGCGAAGCTCGGTGACCGGACGGCGAGCGGTCCCATCTCCAGCAATACGCTGGCGCAGCTCACCGCCGGGAATGCGGGTGACGGTGAACGCTTCGCGGCGGCGATCGGCTTCACGCCGCGCGCGCTCACGACGCTTCTGGCGCAGGAGCCTGCCCAGGTCCAGGACCGCTGGCATGCGCGCCTGTTCTTCCTGGCGCCGGTGCTGAAAATGGCGCTCGTCCTCATGTGGCTCGTCTCGGGTGTGATCGGCCTCTTCACCGGGGCGCAGATCGCCGGGCCCGCGCTCGCGGCAATCGGGCTCGGCGATGGATGGACGATGCCGGTCGTCGTCGCGACCTCCATGCTCGACCTCGCCATGGCCGCACTCGTCTTTCTGGACCGGCGTGGGACGAAGGCCACGATCGCCCAACTCGCGGTCGTCGCCGGCTATACTGCCGCGCTGACGATCGCCTTGCCCGGGCTGTGGCTCGATCCCCTGGGGCCGCTCGTCAAGAACATCCCCATACTCGGCGCCATTCTCTGCCACGGCGCTGTGAGCGACCCCAGATGATCGATCCCTATTTCCTGCTCAAATGGCTGCATGTCGTGAGCTCCACGATCCTGTTCGGCTTCGGCGCCGGCACCGCCTATTATTTCTGGGCGGCGCACCGGACCGGCGACGCCCGCATCATCGCCTCGGTCGGACGCATGGTGGTGCGCGCGGACTGGATATTCACCGGAACGAGCGGGATCGTGCAGCCGGTGACGGGCCTGGCGCTCGCGCATCTCGCCGGCATCGACCTCACCGAGCCCTGGCTCGTCCTCACCTATCATCTCTATGCCCTGGCGCTCGCCTGCTGGATCCCCGTCGTCATCCTGCAGATCAAGGCGCAAAGGCTCGCCGAAGCGGCGGCGCGCGAGGGGGCGGCGCTCGGCGCGGACTATACCCGCGCGATGCGCCTGTGGTTCATCCTCGGCTGGCCGGCTTTCCTCGGCCTCATCGCCGTCTTCTGGCTGATGATCGCCCGGCCGGTCCTGTGGTGATCGGATCAGCGGCCGAGCCAGGGATTGGGCTGGTAATCGGTGCAATGGAAGAAGTTTATGCCGGTGAGCACGAAGATCTTCTTGCTCTTGCGGATGAGCAGGTAGGTCTTGGTCTCGACCTTGCCGTTGGTCGCGAGCTCGAGGCCCAGGTTGATCTTGCTGCCCTCGACGCTGACAGTTGTGATCCTGCCGGCCGTCTGGTTCCAGTTGATCTCCGTCTCGGAGAGATTGATGAAAGCGCGTTTCTCTTTGTAGTCGGGACCATTCTGGTCCGCCCGGCTCACCTTGCACCAGTCCTTGTCCCGGGCGTAGGTGCCGAAGAGGAGCGGGATCTCCGCCTGGGCATTCACCTCGATTGCGCCTGACGCAAGGAAAGCCGCGGCCAATACGCCGAACAAGAAGGATGATCCGCTTTGCATGAATAGACTCCGGTTGGGGACCGGCCTTTAGCATGAAAGGGTGGGGAGTTTCATCCAGCCATTTGTTTCCGAATGGTTCGGAGGAATTGCCTCACTGGAATTCCGCCAAGGCATCGGTCGGCACGTAGCCGAGCTCACGCCCGTCGCGGGCGATAAGGGCCATGGACCCTTCCACCTCGAGCAAGCGGACGAGGGTGAAGGCCTTCTGCTCGCGGTCGTCGGCGCCTCCCTTCGTCAGCTCCACGCTCACGGCGCGCGTGATGATGCGATCGGGTTCTCGGGAGATGGTCTCACTTGGCGCGATGCCGGCGACCCTGAGGCCGAGCGGGAAATTGGACAAGGTCTTGGTCCGCGGACGTTGCTCGAAGCCGAATTCCTGCCGGCTGATCTTGGGCACGACGGCGCCGACATGGTTGGCGAGCTCGAAGATCTCGATGAAGGTGTCTTTGTTCTCATCGCCATTGGCGAGCGCGTCGAGCAGGGCCCAGGTGAAAAGGCCATGGCCGCGATAGCCTTCGCGCGCCGGCTGATCGGCGTCGGAGGCGGCGATCACATTGATGCCGACCGCTTGCGTCAGCCGGTCCATGGCCGCGGCCTTCTCCGTCGAGGCACTGCGCGCCACCGAGCCCGACTCACAGGTGTCATAGAGGAGGATGCTGGACCTGGCGGCGATGCGGGCGAACCATTCCTGCCAGCGGTCCTGGCTGATGCCCTTGCTGGCATAGGTGTCGCCGGCGGCGGGGGCGAAGTCCTGGGGCAGGAAATAATATTTGCCATCGACGGTGAGCCCATGGCCCGCGATGAAGAAGACGAACTTGTCCTCCGGCCTGATCTTGCCCGCGAGTTCGGTGAAGACCCGGTCGAGCCCCGCGTCGGTCACGTCGCGATCGAGCACCGGCACGACATTGACCTCGTCATAGACGTTCTGACCCACGGCCATGAGCGCCTTGCCCAGGGCCGCGGCATCGGCGGCGGCGTTGGCCAGCCTGAGGGCCGGATCGGCATAGTCGTCGACCCCGATGGCGAGCACATGGAGTCTGCCACGCGCTTCGGTGCTGATGCCGGCGGCGTCGATCACGATCTCAGCTGCCGGCGAGGCGAAGAGGTTCTGCGCATTGTAGGCGGTGACGGAAATGACGTTCCGCCCCGGTTTCAGGGCGAAACGGCGCGTCAGCGTGATGTCCGTGTCGGGTGTCAGGATCGCGGCGCCGCGCTCATTGGCGAGTGCCTGCGTGCGCCCGTCGATGCGCCATTCGACCTTGCCGACGCCCCCGGCCTGATCCTCCAGGGTCGCGGTGACCTCCACCTCGTCGCCCAGGCGCTCGGTCTTCCTGATGATGACGCGCGGCGGTGGCCCGGTATCGATGAGCTTGCGGAGATCGAGCTTCCCGGCCGCCTTGGCATAGCGGCCGAAGGGGTCGCCCGCGAGGCGCTCCTCGACCAGATCGGGGCGGTAGAGGGCCTGATAAAGCTGGTTGACGCCATAGACGGCAACGCCATGGACAACCGTGACCAGGTCCGTTCCTTGTCCTGGCGCGTTGAAGAAACCAGCCGGCGTCAGCGCCAGCCAGTCGTCATGGGCCTCGCCCGAAACGAGCATGACGGTCTGCTCGCCGGTCGTGGCGCTCCACAGCCTGGTCGTGGTGTCGTTGCCGCCCGAGACGATGCGCTCGCCATCGGCAGAAAAGGCGACGCTCAAGACCGAAGCGAGATGGCCGGCGAATCTCCGCACGCGCTTGCGCGAGGCGATGTCCCACAAGAGCACTTCTCCATCCTGGCCGCCCGACAGGATGTGGCGGCCGTCCGGCGCGAAGGCCACCGAATAAACGGCGCCATAATGGCCCTCTTGCTCCTTGAGCTGCGTTTCCGCCTGCGGAAAGTAAATGAAGCTGGGATCGGCTTTCTGCCCGGCGAAATACGCCGCGATCGTATCGGAGGCGAGATCGAGAAGGATGATTTTGCCGTCCTCGCCGCCCGACAGTATCCTTTGTCCGTCCGGCGAGAAGGCCACGGAAGCGACGCCGTCCAGATGATAGTCGAAGGCCTTGAGAAGCGTTCCCGATGCGACATCCCAGACCCGGACATGGCTGGATGCCGACACGGCCAGCCGGCCGTCAGGCGAGAAGGCGAGGGAACGGATCGTTCCCGGAAACGTCTCCAGAGTCCGCCGATCGGCGAAAGTCAGGTCCCACAGGAAGATCGTGCCATCATCGCCGCCCGACATGATCGTGTGCCCGTCGGACGAAAAGGCGACCGACGACACGCCACTCGGATGGCCCGTGAACGTGTCCAGCTGCCTGCCGGAAGCCGTGTCCCAGAGCTGGAGGCTGCCGTCCTTGCTGCCTGAGATGACGAGCCTGCCGTCGGGCGAGAAGGCGGCCGACAAGACCGCATCCGTGTGGCCGGCGAGGACCTGGGCAAGCCGGCCCGACCTCGCGTCCCACAGCTTGAGCGTCCGGTCGGTGCTTGCCGTGAGGACGAAGGCGTTGTCGGGCGAGAAAGCGACAGTGCGGACCCGTGACGAGCGCGCCCCGAAATCGAGCATGCGGGTGGTGGAAACGGCGTCCCACAGAAGGATGGCGCTGTTCACCCCGCCCGACAGCACATGGCGGCCGTCAGGCGAGAAGGCGAGGGACGCGACTTCGCCCGGATGTCCGGCGAAGCTCCTGATCTCGTCACCGGTTGCGGCGTCGATGAGGTCGATCGAGCCATTGGTGCGTCCCAGGAGAACCTGCCGGCGGTCCGGCGAGAACGCGCCGGCCCGGATGTCATCCGGGGATTTGGCGAGGCGCGCCATGGTCACGGCGGCGCCGGAGGCCATGTCCCAGTGCCAAATGCCGCCGCCGTCCGTCGCCACCACCCGCTGCCCATCCGCAGAAAAGGCGGTCAATCGCATGAAAAAGTCGGACTGATAGGCGAAAGTCATGAGAGGCTGGTTCGTCTCGCTGTCCCACAGGGTGACGCCGGCGCCGGCCAGCAGAAACCTGCGGCCGTCCGGCGCGAAGGCGACCGAATTGATGGCGAACATGCCCGGGTCGAAGGATTTGAGCAGTGCGCCGGTGGCGCTGTCCCACAGCCTGATCGTCCGGTCCTCGCTGGCCGACAGGATCCTACGGCCGTCCGGACTGAAGGCCGCGGCGCGGATCCAATGCGCGTGACCGGTGAGCTTGTGCAGGAGCCGCCCGGTTGTCACGTCCCACAGATTCAAGGTGCTGTCGGCGCTCGCCGACAGGATCAGGCTGCCGTCGGGCGAGAAGGCCAGTGTGTCGACCCAGCTCGCATGGCCCGTGAACACGCGGAGCAGCCGGCCGGAAGAGATGTCCCAGAGCTTGAAATTCTCATAGCTGCCGGTCAGCGCCAGCCGTCCATCGGGCGAGAAGGCCAGCGAGCGTATGACGATCGAGGCGCCGAGCTGCGGCATGACCTCCACGGCAGCCCTGCCGTCTTGGCCGGCAGCCGAAGCGACGGGAGCGCAGACCATCAGGAAGGACAGCACAAGGGCCTTGAGCCCGCCGCGGATGCCGGTTGGGAATGGCGCCGTGCTTGCCATTACGTCACTTTGCCCGAAAATCGGGCCGAGTCCATGGCTGGCCGATGGCGGCCCCGTGACAATGAAAAAGCCGCCCCGGTTGCCCGGGACGGCTCTTGATACGTTAGCCTGATCGGCTGGATCGCCCATGCCGCCGCCCGGCATCGCCGGGGCCGCCGGCTTGTCCTTTGGCTTCTCGGCGATCATGGTCTCGGTGGTGCGATGAAAGACCTGTCATCGATCGTCGTTGCACGGGCCGATCTCAAGGGCTTCGCCAAGTCGGACGGCGCGCTCCTCCGCGCATGAATGGATAGGTCTGTCTCTCAATTCAGCTCGGCAAGGGCATCGGCCGGCACGAAGCCCAGCTCGCGGCCCTGGCGCGCGATGAGGGCGCGGCCATTTTCGAGCTTGATCAGCCTGACGAGCGTAAAAGCCTTCAGATCGCTGTCGGCTTCGGTCCCCTTGGTCAGCTCGATGGTGACTTCGCGCGTGGTGATCCGATTTGGCTGCTCCGGAATGACATCGCCATTGGGCTCGACATCGGCAACTTGCAGGCCGAGCGGAAAATTGGCCAGCGTCCTGGATCTGGGGCGCTGTTCGAAACCGAATTCCTTCTTGCTGACCTCGGGGACGACGGCGCCCACATGATTGGCGAGCTCGAAGATCTCGATGAACGTGTCCTTGTTTTCATCGCCCTTGGCCAGGCCATCGAGCAGTGCCCAGGTGAAGAGCCCGTGGCCGCGATAGCCTTCGCGCGCCGGCTGGTCGGCGTCGGAGGCGGCGATCACATTGATGCCAACGGCCTGGGTGAGACGATCCATCGCCGCCGCCTTCTCGGTCGAGGCGCTGCGCGCCACCGAGCCTGACTCGCAGGTATCGTAGAGCAGGACGCTCGAACGAGCCTTGATGCGGGCGAACCATTCCTGCCAGCGGTCCTGGCCGATGCCCTTGCTGGCATAGGTGTCGCCGGCGGCCGGGCGGAAATCCTGCGGCAGGAAGTAATATTTGCCGTCGACGGTCAGGCCGTGGCCGGCGAGGAAGAAGACGAACTTGTCCTGCGGCGCGATCGTCTTGCCGAGCTCGGTGAATACGCCGTCGAGCTTCCGGTCGGTGACATCGGCATCGAGGAGGGGATGCGTGACAACGTCGTCATAGACATTGCGGCCGACTTCGGCGAGCGCGCGCGCCAGGGCCTGGGCGTCGGAGGCCGCATCACGCAAGGTGAGCGAGGTTTCCGCATATTTGTCGACTCCGACCGCTAGCACATAGAGCTTGCCGCGCTTGTCGGTCGAAATGCCGGCGGCATCGATCACAACTTCCGCCGGCGCCGAGGCGACGAGCCCGCGCGCATTATAGGCGGTGACCGAAATGACATTGCGTCCACGCTGCAGCGGGAAACTGCGCGTCGAAACATTGTCGCTATCCTCCTCGATCATCTGAGCGCTGCGTTCACCCTCGACCGCTTGGGTGCGGCCGGCGATCCGCCATTCGATCTTGCCGATGCCGCCGCCTTGGTTGGTGATCCGCACCGTCACGCGGGCATTGCTGCCGGTCCGCTCGGCTTTCTCGATCACCAACAACGGCGGCGGCCCGGTATCGAGGACGGTGCCGAGATTGAGCTTCTTCCCGGCATTCAGATGCTTGCCGAAGGGATCGCCCTTGAACATCTCCTCGACGAGATCAGGCCGGTAGAGCGACTGGTAGAATTGCTCGACGCTGAAGGCCTTGCCCGCCTGCACCACGGCGACGAGCTTCCTGCCTTCGCCCGAGACGCTGAAGAAGCCTGACGGCGAAAGGGCGAGCGAGTCCGCGGTGCCGCCGCCGCCGATAAGCGTGGCCAGCATCGCGCCCGTCTCCGCGTCCCACAATCTGATCGTCGCATCGGATGCACCCGACAGAACGCGATGACCATCGGGCGAGAAGGCGACGGAATAGGGAAAGCGCGTATGACCTTTAAGCGTATGGAGGAGGGCGCCGCTTTCCGTATCCCACAGCCTCACTGTATCGTCGCCGCCGCAGGACACGATGCGTTTCCCATCGGGAGAGAAAGCGGCCGAAAGGATCCAAACACTGTGCCCGTCAAAACTGCGGATGAGCTCTCCCGTCTCGGCATCCCACAGTTGCAGGGCATTCGAAGAGTAGTCAGATGACAGGATGCTCTTCCCATCGGGTGAGAAGACCGTGAGCGTTATATAGTCGCCGAAGGAAGAGCCGGCCGGCAAACCAAAGGCGCGAATGAGGTCGCCCGTTGCCACGTCCCAAATCCTGATCTTGGTGTCTCGGCCACCCGAGGCCACACGCTGGCCATCGGGCGAGAAAGCGACGGATGCAACCAGCTCCTGGCCGGGATCTACGAAATCGCGCACCAGGGTGCCTGTTTCCAGGTCCCATAGCTTCATCGTCTTGTCGCGGCTGCCGGATAGTGCAAATCGGCCGTCGGGTGAAAAGGCGACGGCATTTATGACATCGGTGTGGCCATCGAAGCTGTGAATGATCCCGCCTGTTTCAGCGTTCCACAGCTTGATGGTCTTGTCCCAGCCCGCCGAGAGGATGCGGGTCGAGTCAGATGAAAAGGCGACCGAATTGATCGTATCGGCATGAGCGGTGAAGCTGCGGACGAGGGTGCCCGTGCGAGCATCCCGGATATCGAGCGTGCCGTTGTCCCGGCTGGCCGCGATGCGCGATCCATCGGGCGCATAGGCAATGGACGTGACTCCGGCGGTCGGCGATCCGAGGACGAGCAATGATTCTCCAGTGCGGATGTCCCACAGAATGGCGCTCGCATCGGCGGAACCCGTCAGCAGGCGGCGTCCATCGGGCGAGAAGGTGAGCGAGGCCATCCAGTTGCGATGGCCGCTGAGCCTGCGCTTCAGCTTGCCAGTCTTCGCGTCCCACAATTTTACGGTGTTGTTGCTAGCGGTAGAAGCCATATGTTTGCCATCGGGCGAATAGGCGACGGCCACGACCGGTTCGGCGTCCTCATCGATCTGGCGGATGAATTTACCTGTCCCGGCGTTCCACAGCTTGACCGTCTTGTCCGCCCCACTGGAGACGATCGAGCGGCCATCAGGCGAGAAGGCGATGGAATTGACGCCCTCCGCGTGGACTTCAAAGCTCAAGATGGCATTGCCGGTCGCCGTCTCCCAGAGCTTCAGCATTCCGCTCTTGTCGCCCGTGAGGAGGGTTCGCCCGTCGGGCGCGAGGGCCATGGCGGTCAGCGGTGTTTCCCCGCTGTCGATATCGCGGATGAGAGCGCCCGTCTCGCTGTCCCACAATTTGATCCCTCGCTCCGAGGATATCGAGGCCAGGATCTTTTCATCCGCCGAAAGGGCAATTGATATCACCGAGTTGGTGTGGCCGGTCAGCGTATGGGTGACCTCGCCGGTCGCGATATCGATGATCTGGACGGCCTTGCTGTCGCCCGCTGTATAGAGCTTGCGCCCGTCACGCGACAAAGCGATCGAATAGGCCCAGGTCGCATCGACCTTGAAACTGTGGATGAGGGCGGCCGTCCCGCCATCCCATATCTTGACCGTGCCATCGCCGCTTGCGGTGAATATGCGCTTCTGGTCCGTCGAGAAGGCCATCGACGTGACGGTCGTCAGATGACCGAGGCGCGGCACGATTTCGTATGATGAGGCTTTATCCTGAGCCCAACACGCCGATGCGGCAAAGACCATCAGGAAAAGGGCCGTCACAAGGCAGAACAGCGCCTGCGCCATTCTGCGCATTCCGGAAAACGCCCCGTCACCCAAGGTCGCCGCCATCCGCATAGGGCCATCTTGCCGAAAAATCCCGACAAGTCCATGTCGGGCTTACGGCGGACTGGCGGCATGAAAAAAGCCTCGGTGTTTCCACCGAGGCTCTTCCTATTCGTTGCAGGATGGACTTCCTTAGAAGTCCATGCCGCCCATGCCACCGCCGCCCGGCATGGCCGGGGCCGCCGGCTTGTCCTTCGGCTTCTCGGCGACCATGGCTTCGGTCGTGATGAGGAGCGAGGCCACCGAGGCAGCGTCCTGAAGGGCGGTGCGCACGACCTTGGTCGGGTCGATGATGCCCTTGTCGACGAGATCGCCATACTCTTCGGTCTGCGCGTCGAAGCCGTAGTTGCCCGACTTCTCGAGCACCTTGCCGACCACGATCGAGCCTTCGACGCCGGAATTCTCGGCGATCTGGCGGATCGGCGACTCGAGCGCCTTCGACACGATCTTGATGCCTGCCTGGATGTCGGCATTGTCCGACTTCAGGCCATCGACCGCCTTCTTGGCGCGCAGCAGGGCGACGCCGCCGCCCGGCACGATGCCTTCTTCGACCGCAGCGCGGGTCGCATTGAGCGCGTCATCGACGCGGTCCTTGCGCTCCTTCACTTCGACTTCCGTCGAGCCGCCGACCTTGATGACGGCGACGCCGCCCGCGAGCTTGGCCAGGCGCTCCTGGAGCTTCTCACGGTCGTAGTCCGACGTCGTCTCTTCGATCTGCTGCTTGATCTGGGCGACGCGGCCCTGGATGTCGTTCTTCTTGCCATGTCCGTCGACGATGGTGGTGTTCTCCTTCTCGACGCGCACGCGCTTGGCGCGGCCGAGCATGTCCACCGTGACGTTCTCGAGCTTGATGCCGAGGTCTTCCGAGATCACCTGGCCGCCGGTGAGGACGGCGATGTCCTCGAGCATGGCCTTGCGGCGATCACCGAAGCCCGGAGCCTTGACGGCCGCGACCTTGAGGCCGCCACGCAGCTTGTTGACGACGAGGGTGGCGAGAGCTTCGCCTTCGACGTCCTCGGCGACGATGAGCAGCGGACGACCGGTCTGCACCACGGCTTCGAGAACCGGGAGCATGGCCTGGAGGCCCGACAGCTTCTTCTCGTGCAGGAGGATATAGACGTCCTCGAGCTCGGCGATCATCTTGTCGGCATTGGTGATGAAGTAGGGGGAGAGGTAGCCGCGGTCGAACTGCATGCCTTCGACGACGTCGAGCTCGGTGTCGAGCGACTTGGCTTCCTCGACCGTGATGACGCCCTCGTTGCCGACCTTCTGCATGGCCTTGGCGATCATCTCGCCGATGTCCTTCTCGCCATTGGCGGAGATGGTGCCGACCTGGCTGACTTCCTCGGAGCCCTTGACCTTCTTCGAGCGCTTCTTGATGTCCTCGATGGCGGT
>JBFWNN010000111.1:0-14335 GCA_050251035.1 Parvibaculaceae bacterium | reverse complement strand
TCAAGGACGTCACCTTGCCGCTGTCGCTGCCCGGCATCATCGCCGGCGCCATGCTGGTCTTCATCCCGGCGACCGGCGAATATGTCATCCCCTCGCTCATGGGGCGCGGCGACAGCCCGATGATCGGACGGGTGCTGGCCGACGAGTTCTTCCAGAACCGCGACTGGCCGGTCGCCTCGGCGGTCGCGGTGGCGCTCCTCGCCGTCCTGGTCATACCGATCATGATCTACAACTTCTTCCAGGCCCGCAGCGACGCGGCAGGTGCAAAATGAAGCGCCGACCCTATTTCATCATCTTCGCGCTGATCTTCGGCTACGCCTTCTTCTATGTGCCGATCGCCTCGATGATCTTCTATTCCTTCAACAAGTCGCGGCTCGCCACCGTATGGGGCGGCTTCTCGACCGAATGGTACGGCAAGCTCATCGAGAACCAGCAGGTGCTCGACGCCGCCTGGCTCAGCCTGCGCATCGCCTTCCTGTCCGCCACCATCGCCACCATCCTCGGCACCATGGCCGGCATGGCATTGGCGCGCTTCGCCCGCTTCCGCGGCCGCACCCTGTTCTCGGGGCTGGTTTCGGCGCCGCTCGTCATGCCGGAGGTCATCACCGGCATCTCGCTGGTGCTGTTCTTCATCGGCCTCGAATATCTGATCGGCTGGCCCAATGGCCGCGGCTTCACCACCATCACCCTCGCCCATATCACCTTCTCGCTCTCCTATGTGACGGTGGTGGTGCAGTCGCGCCTCGCCTCGATGGACCGCTCGGTCGAGGAAGCGGCGATGGACCTGGGCTCCAAACCCCTGCGTGTCCTGTTCGACGTGACCTTGCCGATCATCGCGCCCGCCATCGTGGCCGGCTGGCTCCTCGCCTTCACACTCTCGCTCGACGACGTGGTGATCACCGCCTTCACCAACGGCCCAGGCTCGACGACGCTGCCGCTCTACATCTTCTCGAAGGTGCGCCTCGGCGTCACGCCCGACATGAATGCGCTCGCCACCATCATCGTCCTCCTGGTCGGCGGCGGCGTCGCCATTGCCGGCTGGATCATGTATCGCGCGGAGAAGAAGCGCGAACGCGACGTGCAGACGGCGATCGCCGCCAACAAGTAGAAGCGGGCCTCTCAACGGGACGCCGCTGTCCGCACCTTTGCGTATTTGGCGATTGCCTCGGTGCGGCTCTTTGCGCCCAGCACCTTGTAAATCCTCGAAAGATGCATCTTCACCGTGCCGGCGGTGAGGTCGAGCTCAGCGGCGATCTCCTTGTTCGAGCGGCCCTCCGACATGAGCTGCATGACATCCTCCTGGCGAGGGGTGAGGCCGTGAGCGCCACGCGGCGTTGCCGCGTCGGCGGACAGTCCGAACTCTTCGCTCAATTGACTGTCCGATGAAGACAAGCCGCTGCCGAGCTGCAACGCGTCAGGCGGAACATAGATGCCTCCCGAAAGCACGAGGCGTATGGCGTTCATCGTCACGTCGGGAGAGGACGTCTTGGGGATATAGCCCATGGCGCCCGAGCGCAGCGCTTCGCGGATCGTCTGCATGTCCTCGCGAACCGAGATGACGATGACCGGCACGTCGGGCCAGCGCGTGCAGATATGCTTCACGCTCTTGATGAGGTCCATCCCCGGCATCAGCAAGTCGAGGAGCAGAAGATCGACCGCGCCAGGCTGGTCGAGCGCCTTGAGGGTTCTCTCGTAATTGTTGCATTCGACAAGCTCGCTGTCCGGATACAGCGACTTGATGAGCACGCCGATGCCGCCACGCACCAAAGCGTGGTCGTCGGCAACGACGATCCGCAGAGGCGGTTCCTTGTCATCCATGATTTGGAGTCCCCGTCCGAAGCACTGGGCTCGACTGTGCCTTCTCTCCGTGCCACCCGTCAAATCCAACGGCTTATGCCATTTGGCATATTAATAGTGCCAAATGTCATATTTGTTCTTGACCATTTCGACATAAGTAAGTTTAATACTGTCTATCGGCATAAGTGACTGGACGGCGACGCAAGATCGCCAGACCGGACGCGGCCGAGGGAGTGAACGCTAAAGCACATCAAAATGGGCAATGGACCCGTTGGCTGGAAACGCCGCGGTCCAAACAGGGAGAGCGTGGGATGAAACCGACTCGCAGGACGTTTCTGAAGACCGCAGGCGGGGCCGCCGTGGCGGCGCTTGCCGCACCGAACGTCACCATATCGACAGCGAGGGCCGAGCCGTGGATTGCCAAGGGCGGCAAGATCAAGGTCGGCGTGCTCTTCTCGCAATCGGGCCCGCTGGCCGTGGTCGAGAACGATTCGACCCAGGTGGTGCTCTATGCCATCGATGAAATCAACGCGAATGGCGGCGTCGGCGGCATGCAGGTCGAGCCCGTCGTCATCGACGCGAAATCCGACATCAAGGTCTACTCCGAGAAGATCAGCCAGCTCATCCTGCGCGACCGGGTGATCAGCACGTTCGGCGGCTATACTTCGGCGAGCCGGCGCGCGGTGGCGCCCATCGTCATGGCCCGCGACCACCTCTTCTACTATCCGACCTGCTATGAGGGCCGCGAGTGCACGCAGAACATCATCAACACGGGTCCGCTCGCCAACCAGCATTCCTTTGACCTCATTCCCTTCATGGTCGAGAATTTCGGCAAGAAGGTCTATCTCGTCGGCTCCAACTACATCTGGCCCAAGGAGTCGAACAAGAACGCCAAGGTGTGGCTCGAACGGGTCGGCGGCGAAGTGGTGGGCGAAGACTATGTTCCGATCGGCGGCTCCGAATTCGCCCCCATATTCAATAAGATCCGCCAGGCAGCGCCCGACTTCATCTTCTCCACCGTAATCGGAGATTCCGACGTCGCCCTCCACAAGCAGTTCCTGTCGGAAGGTTTCAAGGCCGACAAGCTGCCGATCGCCTCGCTCACGACCGGCGAGATCGAGACCCGCGCCATGGGTGCCGAGGCTGGTGCCGGACATTTCCTCTCCGCACCCTATTTCCAGGCGCTGGACAGCCCGACCAATCACAAATTCGTCGAGAACTATCTCAAGAGCAAATATGGCGGCGGCGGCGTCACCCATTACAACATGGAGGAGACCTATCTGTCCGTCTACGTCTGGAAGGCCGGTCTCGAAAAGGCGCTGGCCCAAACCGGCAATATCGAAGACGTGACACCGCGCATGATCCGGGACGTCTCGGGCGGCATAACCCTGGAAGACGACATCTCGCCGGAAGGCAAGGTGTGGATCGATCCCGACAACTTCAACATCTGGCTGAAGCCGAAGATCGGCCAGTGCCAGCCGGACGGACAGTTCAAGATCGTCAAGTCGGCGCCCGAGCATGTGGCTCCCAACCCGATGTCGATCTATCCCGAGCGTGGCGTGTGCAAGGCCGACGGCCTGCACGCTCCCGACGGCACGATCCACAAGAACGTTCTCTAGACCGCAAGATGGCGCCGCCGGGCTCCTACCGGCGGCGCAATCGACACTCGCTGCGGACCAGCACCGCCACGCGTGATGGCGGCACCTTGATCAGTGGATGATACAAATGAGCGTCAACGATTTCTGGACACCTTTCGAACTCTATCCCTTTCTCAACGCGCTCATCATCGGCCTGAGCGTCGCCAGCATATGGTTCGTCGCGGCCCTCGGTCTGACGATCATCTACGGCACGATGGGCGTCATCAACATGGCGCACGGCGAGTTCATCATGCTCGGCGCCTATGCCACCTATCTGCTCCAGTCGCTTCTCGGCATTCCCTTCATCATCTGCATCCCGCTCGCCTTTCTCGTCGTCGGGGCCTTCGGATGGGGCGTGGAGCGCGGCCTGATCCGCACCCTCTACCAACGGCCACTCGACACCTTGCTGGCCACCTGGGGTCTCTCGCTCATCCTGATCCAGCTCGTGCGCCTCGGATTTGGCACAGCGCCGCAATATGTTTCGGTGCCCGCGTGGCTCAATTTCCAGATCGATTTCGGCTTCATCCATCTGGCCGGCCTGCGCCTCTTCATCATCGTCGTGGCACTCGGTCTCCTCGCGGCGACCTGGTACCTTCTCTATCGCACCAGATGGGGCATCCAGGTGCGCGCCGTGATGCAGGACCAGGAGATGGCGGCCTCCTTCGGCATCGATACGGACAGGATCTACGGAATCACTTTCGCCTATGGCGCGGGCCTTGCCGGAGCCGCCGGCGCCATGTTCGGAGCACTGAAGACGCTCTTTCCCGACATGGGGTCCGGCTACATCGTGGAAGCCTTCCTCGTCGTCGTCGTCGGCGGCGTCCAGCTCGTCGGCAGCGTCCTGTCGTCGCTGTTGCTCGGCGAACTGAGCTCGGTGTTCTCCTACTTCACCAACGACACCTTCGCCCGCTTCGTCCTCTTCACCCTCGTCGTCATCTTCCTGCGCTTCAGGCCCCAAGGCCTCATCGCGGAAAGCGCGCGGCGGCGCTGACCGAGCAAGGAAAATCATAGTGCCCGGCAATCTCTACCATAACCGCACAGCCCAGTGGATCGCGTATCTCCTTCTCTTCGCGATTCTCGCCGTCGTCCCGGTTCTCCACAACGAGCCGTTCCTGCTCAATCAGCTTGCCCGCTATGCCGCCCTGGCCATGCTGGCGGTCTCGGTCAGTTTCGTCTGGGGATATGGCGGCATCCTGAGCCTGGGCCAAGGCATTGCCTTCGGTCTCGCCGCCTACGGCATGGCCATGACGATGCAGATGCAGTTTCAGGATCCGCTGACCGATCCGATCCCGAGCTTCATGCTGACGAACGAGCTCGAGACCCTGCCGCTCATCTGGCAGCCTTTCTGGTCGACTCCGATCGGCCTGTTCATGACCCTCGCCGTTCCGACGCTGTTCTTCGTCGCCTTCGGCATCATGATGTTCCAGGCCCGCGTCGCCGGCGTGTTCGTCGCCATCATGACGCTCGCCATGCTCGCCGCCTGGTACTCGATGGCCTATGACATGCAGCCCTTCACAGCCGGCTTCAACGGCATATCGCCGCCCATGCCCTTCGAATTCTGGGGCGTGTCCATAGATCCCTACAGCAGGACCGCCTACTGGATATGCATCGCGTTCCTCGCCGCACTCACCATCGCCGCGAAGCTCCTGCTGCACTCCAAATTCGGCATGATCGTGCAGGCCATACGCGATGACGCGGAGCGCGTGCGCTTCCTCGGCTACAACGTCGCCTACTATCAAGTCCTGGTTTTCGCCATTTCCGGGTTCATCGCCGCCTGCGCGGGCCTGTGCTGGGTCATGGTGGTGCAATATGTGTCTCCCACATCGCTCGAACTTTCGTTGAGCGTCTCCGCCGTGGTGTGGGCGGCCGTGGGCGGGCGCATGTCGCTCTTCGGCGCGATCATCGGCGCCTTCCTGGTGAACGGCATTCAGAGCTATCTGGGCGACGAGCTGCAACAGGTGTGGATGATCGCGCTCGGCGCCATCTTCATCGCGGTGGTCCTGTTTCTGCCGCGCGGCCTGGTCGGCCTCATCGAACGGCTGCTCGAGAGCGTGAAGTTCGGACGGAAATTCTCCGGTGTGAACGAAAGCGCGAAGGAGACGGCCTGATGGCGCTGCTCGAGGTGAAGAATCTGCACAAGTCGTATGGCAGCTCCATCGTCGTCGACGGCTTCGGCCTGACGGTCAACAAGGGGGAGCTGCGCTGTCTGCTCGGCCCGAACGGCGCCGGCAAGACCACATGCCTCGACCTCATTGCCGGCCGCCAGCGCAAGACCGGCGGCGCGGTAATGTTCAACGGCGAGGACATCTCATCCCTCTCCGAGCATCAGATCGCGCGACGCGGGATCGGCCGCAAATTCCAGGTGCCGGCGGTCTTCAAGGAGTTGACGGTTCGCGACAATCTCGAAGTCTCGTTCGGCAGGAACAAGGATCCGTTCTGGAACATGACCCGCTTCGGGCGCTCGTCCGGCGTCAAGCGCTTCGACGAGGTGATCGGCCTGACCGGCCTCGGCGACCGCCAGGACATCGTCGCCGGCGTGCTGTCGCACGGCGAGACGCAATGGCTCGAGATCGGGATGGTTCTGATGCAGGATCCGAGCCTGCTCCTCATGGACGAGCCTACCGCCGGCATGACGGAGAAGGAGACACTAAAGACCTCGCAGATCTTCAATGCCCTGAAAGGCGCCCATACGCTCATCGTCGTCGAGCACGACATGTCGTTCGTGCGCGAGATCGCCGACGTCATCACGGTCATGCACATGGGCAGACAGCTTGCCGAAGGCCGCATCGCCGACATCGAGAGCAATGCCAGCGTAAGGGAAGTCTATCTCGGATCGGAAGGCCTGCACTGACATGCTGAAACTGGCGAATATCACCTCCTATTACGGCAAGACGCCGATCCTGCACGATGTGAGCTTGGATCTGGAGGAAGGCCAATGCCTGTGCGTGCTCGGCCGCAACGGCGTCGGCAAGACGACGCTCCTGCGGACGATCATGGGGCTCACCACGCGCATGACCGGCAGCCTCAGCCTGAACGGCGCCGATCTCGGCAGCATGCGAACCTCGGATCGGGCCTTGGCCGGCCTCGGCTATGTGCCGCAGGGCAGGCGCATTCTCGGCAAGTTCACGGTGCGCGAAAACATCCTGCTCGGTACCTTCGCGCGCGGCGACGGGCGCACGGTCATCCCGCCGCTATGCCTCACCCTGTTCCCCTACCTGGCGCAGAATCTCGACAAGAAAGCGGGCCTGCTGTCGGGCGGCCAGCAGCAGCAGCTGGCGATCGCCCGCGCGCTTGCCACCGACCCCAAGATACTGCTGCTCGACGAGCCCACCGAAGGCATCCAGCCCAACATCGTCGCCGACATCCAGGCGGCCCTGGTGAGGCTCAACCGCGAGCTCGGCATCACGCTCGTGCTCACCGAGCAGCACATCAAGATCGCGAAGGCGATGTCGGACAAGTTCGTCATCCTCGATATCGGGCGCGTGGTGAGCGCCGGTGTGTCGCGAGACCTGACCAGGGAGATCATCGACAAGCATCTATCGATCTGAGCGGCCTCGCCGCGGCCTGCGGCAGAGCCATTGAGGAAGAAACGAAGGAGGAAAGGATGATACCAATTCCAAAGAAAGGCACGCCCGAGCGCGCGCGTCTCATCGCCGAGCACAAGGCCTGCATCGAATCGATGAAAGGCGTCGCGGGGTGCACCATACTGCGCTGCGCCACGCCCGGCGACACGACCGTGGTGACCGGCGGCATCCACGAGGACCTGCTGCTCAACCGCGTGCTCATCCGCATGCGCACCGCGATGCCGAAGAACGGCAAGGGCAAGCTCGTCGTGATTTGCACCGAGCCCGACAAGTCATGGCGCATCGGCCGCCTGAGCGGCGTCCGCGGCGTCCCGCCGACATTCGTCAGCGACCAGATCTATGACAACGAGCAGGACCCCCAGCACGACATCTTCGTCATGCGCCTCGACGAGCTGGCGGAGACCGACGGCATGCCCGAGCATTTCCATGAAGGTTGGAAGCGTCGCGACGACAACTGGACGGTGACTTGAATTTCAACAGGACGCGGGCCTTACCCAGGTTTTTCGCAGAAACAAGCTGTACCGAGGGAGTTAACAATGGGTGCGATGAGACTGACAGGTTATGCCGATCTGTTCGGCGTGAACCCCGGCAAGACGATCCGGTTCCATGTGAACTGCGACGGGCCGAAGAAGTACAAGGCCGAGATCGTCAAGATGATCAATGGCGATACCAATCCGCGGGGGCCGGGACTGGTCGAGAAGCTGATCGATGCCGCCTGCAACGGCGAGTATGATGGGCGCAAGCAAGTGATCCATAGCGGTTCCTACGGCTATGTGGAGGACAAGCCGCATCTGCATCTCGAAAGCTTCACCATGCAGTGCTGGATCTGGCCGACGACACCCAAAACCCACCCCAAATACTGGCGCCATGGCGCACAAGGACTGATGGGCAAATGGTGCAACGGCCGCGGCTACGGTCTGTTCATCAACGCGGATGGCTGCGTCGAACTGCGCGTCAACGGAGAGAAGATCACCACCGGGGTGCCGGTCCGCGACCACGCCTGGCACTTCATCGCCGCAACCTATGACGGCAAGACCGGCGAAGCCGTTCTCTATCACGAACCGCAGATCGTCTATGCGCTCGATCCGGCAATCCCGCCGGCGAGGAAGAAGCTCGGCGCCGCGATCGACAACTCCACGGGCGTGCCCTTCACGGTCGCCTGCACCACGGGCAAGCTCGACAAGGGCGCATTGGCAGGGTCCTCGAAGCCCGCGGGCATCGTGATGACCGGGCACTATAACGGCAAGATCGACAGCCCGCGGCTTTGCCGCGCGGCGCTCAGCCGCCAGGACATCGAGACCATGAAGCTCGGCGCCCAGCCCGGCCTCACCGAGCGCCGCCATTGCGGCCCGACGGGCGAGCTCGCGAAGGTGATCGTCGGCTCATGGGACTTCTCCGATGGCATCAACACCATCATCGGCCGTGACCACGGGCCCTATCTCTATGACCTGCAGATCGTCAACTGCCCTACCCGGGCCATGACCGGCCACAATTTCTCCGGCCATAATTTCGACTGGAAGCATGCGCCCCGGGAGTATGGCGCGATCCATTTCCACGATGACGATGTCGATGACGCGCGTTGGGACGTCGACTTTGAATGGAATGTGCCGGCGAACCAGCCGAGCGCCTACTATGCCGCGAAGCTCACGACCTCCGACGGCGATGAGGATTACATCCCGTTCTGGGTGGTGCCGGAGGCGGGAAAGGCCACGGCGAAGATCGCCATGATGGTGCCGACCATCAGCTACATGGCCTATGCCAACGAGCACCTGGCCAACAACGCGGGCGGCGCCGAGCTCCTCGTCTATCGCGTGCCCATCATGCAGGACCAGAACATGTTCCTGAGCGAGCATCGCGAATATGGCGGATCGATCTACGATACCCACACCGATGGAAGCGGCATATGCCTGTCCTCCCGCCTGCGCCCCATCCTGTCGATCAGGCCGAAATACGATCACTTCCTGATGCAGGCGCCGTGGCAGTATCCGGCCGATCTCCATCTGATCTGCTGGCTCGAAACCATGGGCTACAAATACGACTGCATCACCGACGAGGATGTGACCTATGACGGGCTGGCCCGGCTCGAGCAGTACAATGTCATCATAACCGGCTCGCATCCCGAGCATAATACCGGCGCGCAGCTCGATGCGCTGCACAACTACACGCAGCGCGGCGGCAGGCTGATGTATATGGGGGCCGACGCCTGGTATTGGGTACATTCATATCATCCGGCGTATGATCACCTGGGGCGCGGCATCGTGACGGAGATGAGGCGCTGCGAGAGCGGCATCCGCACCTGGCGCGCGGACCCCGGCGAATATTACCACCAGGGCACCGGCGAGCTGGGCGGCATGTGGCGGTATCGCGGACGCTATCTGCACTCCGTCGCCGGCACCGGCATGTCCTCGGAAGGCTTCGACATCTCGTCCTACTATTCACGCACGGAAGAGAGCAACGATCCGCGTGTGTCCTGGGCCTTCGAGGGCATCGGCTTCGAGGAGAAGCTCGGCAACTTCGGGTTTGTCGGCGGCGGCGCGGCGGGCACCGAACTCGACATCGTGGACACGATGCTGGGCTCGCCGCCGCATACGCTGGTGGTGGCGACCTCCGCCGGACGTCACACGGAAGCTTATCTCCTGGTCATGGAGGACTACGGCTTCAGCCAGCAGGGCATCGACGGGACACAGCACCCGCGGGTGCGATCCGACATCGCCTATCACGAGACGCCGAATGGCGGTGCGTGCTTCGCCTTCAGCTCGATCGCCTTCTGCGGCTCCTTGCCCTGGAACAACTGCCAGAACAACATCTCGAAGCTGGTCGGCAATGTCCTGAACCGCTTCATGAAGGACGGCCCGCTGCCGCCGCCGCCGGCATCGGCCGTCAAGCATCGGGGCCGGGCCGACTACGACCCGCCGGCGAACAAGGCCGCGAAGTAGCGTCCTTGACCGACCGCCCCGCCGGACAGGCGGGGCGGCGACCGTCGTTCCACCCGGAGTCATGACATGTCGCTGCAAGCAGATTTGAGGAATCCCGAGCTCGGCTATTTCGACGAGGGACTTAACCTCAGCGATGGATCACTCTACGCGACGGCCTGCCGGCCCTTCGGCAGCGCCAGCATGCTGCCGCCGGTCGCCTATCGCTCCAAGGCGTTCCGCGAGCTCGAAAACGAGAAGATATGGACGCGAAGCTGGGCGGCGGTCGGGCTTCTGCAGCAGATCCCGCAGCCCGGCGACCTGCTGCCGATGACCCTCGGCATGCATGGCATCCACGTGCAGCGCCAAGCCGACGGCAGCATCGCCGCGCGCATGAACCGGCACCAGCATGGCGGCTGCCGGTTCGTGCCGGAGCAGTGCCGCAGCGGCCGACAGACCAAATGCTCCATCACCTCCTGCAACTACACCCGTGACGCCGACGTGATGCCCGCAGGTGAAAATGGCGAACACACCGACGTCATGTACAAATTCATCGGCCTGACCCCGGAACGCCTCGTCCCGATCAGATGCGAGACCTGGGGACCATTCATCCTCGTCAATCTGGATCCCGAGGCGGAGCCGCTGAATGAGTATTTCGGCGACTTCCCCGAGAGGCTGCGGCTCGACCTCGCGGCGGCGCTGAAGATCACGGGGAAGCAGTGGCTCGACTTCCAGTGCAACTGGAAGATGGCCGGCAATGCCCTGACTCGCGGTTTGACCATGACCGGCAGCGACGACGCCGTCGAGCTCCCCGCGAATTTCGGCGTAGCCGAAGCAAATAGCGCCGAGCATGCGCCTCATACGAGGATCGCCTGGCTCTTTCCCAATCTCCTGATTGCCGCGGGCGTGGGCCACCTGGCCGTCGTCCTGCTGCAGGCCACCGGGGTCGCCAAGACGCTGGCTCGTTGTTTCTGGTTGATGCCGGCCGACGCCGCCGCGCCGGCCTCAGAGGCGTTCGGCAATTGGGTTTCGCTTCTCAAGGTGCAGGGCGCCGTGGCCGAGAACATGCATCTCAGGCATGTGCAGCTCGGCACGTCGTCACGGCCCGGCACGAATGCGAACGCCTTGCCTTGCGAGGACAATCCCTTTGCCCATGCCCTGAATCGTTTCCTCGCGCAGCGCGCGCAGGTCGAGCGGCATTATTCTTGGACTGCTCCGATCATGGATGCAGCCATGCTGATGCGAAGGTGACAGATGAACGCGATGGCGGAGATCGGCAACGAACACGACCGGGCGCGAGCAGCCTATCAAAGCGGCGCATTTGCCGAGGCCTTCCGGATCTGGAAGGCGCTCGCGGAAGATGGCGATGCAGCGGCGCAATGCTGGCTGGGCTCGCTGTTTGCCAATGGCGAAGGGGTCGATGTCGACGATGCCGCGGCTCTGCGCTGGTATCGCGCCGCGGCAGAACAGGGCCATCACATGGCGCAGGCCAATGTCGGAGCCTTCCTCTTCATGGGGCGCGGGACTGCACGGAGTCCTGCGGAGGCCGCAAGGTGGCTCGCCGATGCCGCCGATGGCGGGGACCTGAACGGCCTGTTCAATCTTGCCGTCCTCTACAGCAAGGGCGAGGGCGTGCCGGTCGATCACGTCAAGGCCGCAGCCCTTTACCGGCGCGCGGCGGAGCGCGGTCACTATCCCTCGCAATCTCGTTTGGGCTATCTCTATGCGCAAGGACAAGGAACCGCAAAGGATCGAGTCCAGGCCTATCTGTGGCTTTCGCTCGCCGCCCAGCATGGCATCGGCACGGCGCTCAATGCCCTGGAAAGCATCGTGAAAGAAATGTCGGCGGAAGAAAAGGCGAAAGCGCTCACATTGTTCGAGGAGTGGCGCGGCCGCACCAGGTCCGCGGACGGGCCGACCGCGCTCTATCCGATGCCGTCATGAGCGATGGCGAGAATGGTCTACAGCGTCCAGCAGATCAAGTTCGAGCTATTCGGCTATATCAAGGAATTCGATCCCGATTTCGGCGCCTGGTATGTCGGCATCGCGAGCGATCCCAAGCGCACGATGCGGGACGAGCACGGCGTCGACCTCGAAAAGGACATCTGGCTCTACAAGCAGGCCTTGTCGTTCGCCGCCTGCCGGGCCGTGCAGCGCTATTTCTGCGACCGGCTGAAGACCGAGGGAAGACCGATATTGTCCGGAACCGAGGACATGGATTGCGTCTATCTCTTCAAGAAAAGCGAGAGAACAAAGCCATGATTCCCAGGGCGTTCACAACCGGCCGAAAGTTTCGTATCGTCAGGTGCGCGGCGGTGCGGGACGCGCGGGTGTGAATTGAACCTATGACTTGGTAGAGGCCGAAGAACCCTCAGAAGCAAGGGGCATGTTTCTGTTGTCTGAGCAGTGCTTGACCGGGGTCCGGACACAACCGGAAGGGGATGCATATGGTCAGCCGACGGCGTTTGGTGAAGCTCTTTGGAGGCGCGACGGCGGTCCTCGCCGCCCCGCTCTGTGCTTCCGTCAGCAGCGGAATGCACCTCGGCGTCGCTTCGCCCGCCGTCATCCGCAGGCGCAAGATCAGGGTGGGCCTGCTCTGGTCGCTCAGCGGCCATCTCTCGGTCATCGAGAAGCCGTCACGCGACGTGGCCCTGTTCTGGATCGATGAGACGAACCGCAATGGCGGGGTTGCGGGCGTCGAGATCGAGCCCGTCATCATCGACACGAATTCGGACATGAAGGCCTATCGGGCAGGCATCCTCGAGCTGATGCTCGAAGAACGGGTCCTTGCCACCTTCGGCGGCTATACCTCGGCCAGCCGCCGCGCCGTCATGCCCCTGGTGACCATACATAACGGCCTGTTCTATTATCCCACCTGCTATGAAGGCCGTGAATGCTGGCAGCACATCATCTGCACCGGACCTATCGCCAACCAGCACTCCTTCGACCTCATTCCCTACATGGTTCGCAACCACGGCTATCGCGCCTATTTCATCGGCTCCAATTACGTATGGGCGAAGGAATCGAACCGCAATGCCAGCCGCTGGCTTGCCGATAGCGGCGGCGAGCTGGTGGGCGAGCGCTACGTGCCCTTGGGCAGCGGCGTGCTCGACGATATCCTGGACGACATCAAGCGCCAGGCGCCGGACTGGATCTTCTCCACGGTCGTCGGCGATTCGGATATTTACCTGCGACGTGAATATGTCCGTGCCGGTTTCAGTCCCGACCGCCTGCCGACGGCCTCGCTGACGACGTCGGAGCTCGAGGTGCGGACGCTCGGCGCCGCGTATGGCGAGGGGCACATCCTGTGCGCGCCTTATTTCCAGAGCCTGCCGGGCGAGACGAACAAGCGGTTCGTCGAGAACTTCCTCGCCAGCCGCTTCGGTCAGAGCGGCGTGACCCACTACAACATGGAGGAGACCTATCTCGCCTTCCAGTTTTTCAAGAAGGCGGTCGAGCGCCTGGTGGCGGCGGAGGGCTTTGCCGCCCTGACCCCGGTGAATGTGCGCAGATACTCCGGCGGGCTGACACTGACCGAGGCAGAATCGCCGGAAGGCGAGGTTCAGCTCGACCCGGCAAGTTTCAACAACTGGCTCAAGCCCAAGATCGGCCGCTTCAACCGGCACGGCCAGATCGATCTCCTGTGGCAGCGAGACGAGAATATGCCGCCAATGCCGTATCTACTTTATCCCGAAAGGGGTGTATGCCTTCCGGATGGACTTCATCTGCCAAATGGCACTATTGTAAAAGCCGCATCATGACCCCGACCGCCTTGAGGGTTCCCAGGACAGAACGACGACAAGGGATATTTTCCCTTCTTAAGCGTATTTTCAATCGACTGTCGGTCGGCCAGAAGGTCATGACCATCATCGCGGTCGAGATCCTCTCCTATTCGGTCATCACCTCGATCGCGCTCTATCAGATCCATTCGATGGGCGCGGAGATCAGGCAGATGGCCAATCTCCACATCCCCCTGCTCTCCGACATGGAGACGATTCGCCGGCAGATCCAGGACGAGCGCCTGAGCTTCAAGGACGTGGTGTTTCATGGCGACAGGGTCGTCTACGACCAGGATTCGAAGGAAACCTACATTGCCGCGCGCACTCACTACCAGGAGGCGGGCGCGCTCATCAACGAACGGATAGACTTCTCCGAACAGCTGATCAGGCGATCGACGGCGGGCGGCGAGCATGCGGGACTGGTCGTACAAAGCTTTGCGCCGCGCCTGTTCGAACGCCTGAACGCCATCCGCAAGGCCCATGAGACGACGACGGAACAGATGCAGCGCATCTTCGCGCATGTCGAGGACGGCTCCTTTCTCATGGGCATGGAGCTGGTGGACGGGGTCGCCGCGGCCGAGAGGCAATTGCTCTCCGAGCTCGACCTCCTCGAGAACGATCTGCAG
>JBFWNN010000110.1:0-14797 GCA_050251035.1 Parvibaculaceae bacterium | reverse complement strand
TCCGCTTGCGGAAACTCGGTCAGGCAGCCATTGGCGGTCCCATAGGCGACAAGCATAGTCGGTCCCGTGCCATGTTCAGGTGCTCCAGTCCAGAACCACCTTGCCGCAGGAACCCTGTTTCATCAGGGCGAAGCCTTGGGCGAAATCGGCGGCCTTCATGCGATGGGTGATGACCTTCCTGATGTCGAGGCCCGACTGCAGCATGGCGATCATCTTGTACCATGTCTCGAACATCTCGCGGCCATAGATGCCCTTGATGGTGAGCGACTTGAAGATCACCGAGTTCCAGTCGACCGGCGTCTTGCCGGAGGGGATGCCGAGCATGGCGATCTTGCCACCCATGATCATGTGCTCGACCATCTGGTCGAAGGCCTTGGGCGCTCCCGACATCTCGAGGCCAATATCGAAGCCTTCGCGCATGCCGATGCGCTCCATGACGGCCCGCAATTCCTCGCGCGAGACATTGACCGTCACCACATCGGCCACCTCGCGGCAGAGATCGAGGCGGAAATCATTGATGTCGGTCACCACCACATGGCGGGCGCCGACATGCCGGCAGACCGCCGCCGCCATGATGCCGATGGGCCCGGCGCCGGTGATCAGGACATCCTCGCCGACCAGGTCGAAGGACAGCGCCGTATGCACGGCATTGCCGAGCGGATCGAGGATCGAGGCGATCTCGTCATCGACCTCCTGCGGCAAATGGATGGCGTTGAAGGCCGGCAGCTTCAGATATTCGGCGAAAGCGCCGGGGACATTGACCCCGACGCCCTTGGTCTCGGGGTCGAGATGGAAATGGCCGGCCCTGGCCATGCGGCTCTTCATGCCGATAAGGTGACCCTCGCCCGACACACGGTCGCCCACCTTCACGGTGCGGACGTGGCTGCCGATGGCCTCGACCACGCCCGAGAATTCGTGCCCGACCACCATGGGAACCGGGATGGTCCTCTGGGCCCATTCGTCCCATTTCCAGATATGGAGGTCGGTGCCGCAAATGCCGGTCTTCCTGACCTTGATCAGGATGTCGTCCGGGCCGATCTGCGGGACCGGCTCGTCCCGCATGACCAGACCTTCCACCCGTTCCGTCTTGACCAATGCGCGCATGGGGCCAGTCCTAGAGCAAATCCCGCCAAAATTGAAGACTGCGCTAGATGACGCCGAGCTCCTTGCCCACTTCCGTAAATGCCGCAGCGGCCTTGTCAATATCCTGCGGTGTATGGGCAGCCGACATCTGGGTGCGGATGCGGGCAGCACCCTGCGGCACCACGGGATAGAAGAAGCCCGTCACATAGATGCCCCGCTCATAGAGCTTCGCCGCCATGTCCTGGGCGAGCTTCGCCTCGCCCAGCATGACCGGGATGATCGGATGCTCGCCGGGCAGCAGGTTGAAGCCCGACTTGCTCATGGCGATGCGGAAGCGCCGGGCATTGTCGAACAGGCCGTTGCGCAGCTCATCGCCCTTGCGCGCCATGTCGATGGCCTGGATGGCGGCGCCGACGATGGGTGGCGGCAGCGCATTGGAGAAGAGATAGGGCCTGGAGCGCTGGCGCAGGAGATCGACGATGGGCTTGGCCGCCGCGACAAAGCCGCCGGCCGAGCCGCCGAGCGCCTTGCCGAGCGTGCCGGTGATGATGTCGACGCCGATCCCGGCCCGCGCTGGCGTGCCCCGCCCCTGCGGCCCCATGAAGCCGGTCGCATGACAATCGTCGACCATGATCATGGCGCCGTAGCTGTCGGCGAGCTTGCGGATCTGGCCAAGCTTGGCCAGATAGCCGTCCATCGAGAAGACACCGTCGGTGACGATGATCATGCGGCGCGCACTTTCGGCCTTGGCGGCCTTCAACTGCGCCTCGAGGTCGTTCATGTCGCCATTGCGGTAGCGAAAGCGCTTAGCCTTCGAGAGGCGGATGCCATCGATGATCGAGGCATGGTTGAGGCTGTCGGAAATGATCGCGTCCTCGGCCCCGAACAGCGGCTCGAACACGCCGCCATTGGCATCGAAGCAGGCGGCATAAAGAATACAATCTTCATGCTCCACATAGTCGGCGATCTTGGCCTCGAGCTCGCGGTGCAGATCGGTCGTGCCGCAGATGAAGCGGACCGAGGCCATGCCGAGGCCATGGGTCTCCATCGCCAGCTTCGCCGCCTCGATCAGGGCCGGATGATCGGCAAGGCCCAGATAGTTGTTGGCGCAGAAATTCAGCACCTCGTGCCGGGCGCCGTCCTTGATGACCTTGATGTGCCCATCCTGGGGCGAGACGATCGGTCGTTCGGTCTTCCACAGGGACTGCGCGCGGATGGAGTCGAGTTCGGTCGAGATGTCGGCGAGTACGGTCATGCGGAACTCCTCGGGAAAACCTATGTCCCGTTCGGATGAAACCTTCAAGCTATCATCGATACGCAACAGCATGAGGCCCGCACTTTTGCAAATTCGTCAGTGCAGCCATGTTCTGAGACGCGAAACCTCACATATGGATCACGCGTCCATAAGCGTCGAGCACGCTCTCATGCATCATTTCCGAAAGCGTCGGATGCGGGAAGACCGTGTGGATCAGCTCCTCTTCCGTCGTCTCGAGGCCCATGGCGATGACGAAGCCCTGGATCAGCTCGGTCACCTCGGCGCCGACCATATGGGCGCCGAGGAGCTGGCCGGTCTTGGCATCGAAGATCGTCTTGACGAGGCCCTGATCCTCGCCCAGTGCAATGGCCTTGCCATTGGCGAGGAAGGGGAAGCGGCCGATCTTGATCTCGTGGCCGGCGGCCTTCGCCTTCGCTTCCGTCAAACCGACGGAGGCGACCTGCGGATGGCAATAGGTGCAGCCCGGAATCTTGTTCTTGTCCATCGGATGGGCATCGAGGCCCTTGATCTTCTCGACGCAGATGACACCTTCATGCTCGGCCTTGTGCGCGAGCATCGGCGGTCCCGCGACGTCGCCGATCGCATAGACACCCGGCACATTGGTGCGGCCGTAGCCGTCGATGACAATGCAGCCCTTCTCGGTCTTGACGCCCAAGGCCTCAAGGCCGAGATTTTCGATATTGCCGACCACGCCGACGGCGGAGATCACCCGGTCGACGGTCAGGTCGGACTTCGCGCCGCCCTGCTCGATCGTTGCCGTCACTGAATCGCCCGACTTCTTCAAGGCGCTGACCTTGGCGCTGGTCCTGATCTTGAGGCCGCGCTTCTCGAGCTGCTTCTGGGCGATCTTGGCGATCTCGGCATCCTCCACCGGCATGATCTGGTCGACGATCTCGACCACCGTCACATCGACGCCCATCGCCTGATAGAAAGAGGCGAATTCGATGCCGATGGCGCCCGAGCCCACGACCAGCAGGGACTTCGGCATCTCCGGCGGCACCATGGCCTCGAAATAGGTCCAGACCAGCTTGCCGTCGGGCTCGAGCCCCGGCAGCACGCGCGGGCGAGCGCCGGTCGCGAGGATGATGTGCTTGGCCTTGTAAGTGCCGGGACCAATGGTGCCGCGCGGCTGCGGATGCTGCGGCTGCATCGGCGCCTTGGCCGGCGCCGCGACGACGACCTCGCCCGCCTTGCCGAGCTTCGCCTCGCCCCAGATCACCTGGACCTTGTTCTTCTTGAGGAGTCCGCCAACGCCCATGTTGAGGCGGCCGGAGACGGCGCGCGAGCGCTGCACCACGGCCTTGGCGTCGAAGCCGACCTTCTCGGCCGAAAGCCCGTAATCCTTGGCGTGCTGCATGTAGTGATAGATCTCGGCCGAGCGCAGCAGCGCCTTGGTCGGGATGCAGCCCCAGTTGAGGCAGATGCCCCCCAGATGCTCGCGCTCGACGATGGCCGTCTTGAAGCCGAGCTGCGCCGCGCGGATGGCCGTCACATAGCCGCCAGGCCCTGAGCCGATGATGATGATGTCGAATTCCGTATCCGCCATGGACTGCTCCTTCACAAACTCAGAATGCCCCTCACCACCGGGATCAAGGCCTTGCCGATGGCCCGCGTATTGGCGGCATCGAGATGGACGCCATCCGTGGGATCGGCCTTGGCGACATTCGCCGCGTCGAAGAAATGACAACCCGTCTCGCCGGCGAGCTTGGCATATTGCCTGCCCAGGTTCTTCGACTCGGCGATCGCATGCTCGAAATAGAAGGCGAAGTCCTCGTCCTCGGTCTTGGCGAGATGCGGCGGCGACATCAGGAGGATATGCGGCATGGCGCAGCCCGGCTTGTAGGCATAGGTCCTGACGATCTCGACGAGCCGCGCCATGCCGAGCCTGGCATCGATGGCGCGCTGGCGGCCTTCCCATTTGAGGTCGTTGGTGCCCAGCATGATGATCGCGAGATCGAGCGGCTGATGAGTCGAGAGCGCGATCGGCAAGGCCACCGCACCGCTGCGGTTCTCGGCGACATAAGGGTCGTCATGCACGGTCATGCGGCCGTTCTGGCCTTCCTCGATGACCCGCGCCTTGCCGGCGAGGCCCGCAGCCAGCACATTCGGCCAGCGATCCTCGAGCGCATGGCGCGTCCAGGTGCCGGCCTGAAAGCCCCAGGTCAGCGAGTCGCCGAAGGCCAAGATGTGCTTCATCTGGCGCTCACGCCATCATCAGCGCCGGCTCTTCGATCAGCACCTTGAAGGCTTGCAGCAGCTGGGCGCCGAGCGCGCCGTCGACGGCGCGGTGGTCGACCGAGAGCGTGCAGGCCATCTGGGTCCGGATCTCTATCTTGTCGCCGACCACCACGGGCTTCTTCTCGCCCGCCCCCACCGCCAGGATGGTCGCATGCGGGGGGTTGATGACGGCGGCGAAATTCTCGATGCCATACATGCCGAGATTGGAGACCGCGGTGGTGCCACCCTGATATTCCTGCGGCGCCAGGCGGCGCTTCCGGGCGCGTGCCGCCAGATCCTTCATCTCGAGCGAGATGGCCGAGAGCGTCTTGGTCTCGGCCTTGCGGATGATCGGCGTGAACAGGCCACCCTCGATCGCTACCGCGACACCGACATCGGAGTGCCTGTGCTTCAGCATGCCGCCTTCGGTCCAGGTCGCATTGGCGTCGGGCACGCGCTGCAGCGCCAGCGCCAGCGCCTTGATGACGAAGTCGTTGACCGAGAGCTTCCAGGCCGGGGTCTTCTCCTTGTCGCGTGGCGCATGGGCGTTGAGCCTTTCGCGGATGGCAAGCAGGTTCTCGAGATCGCAGGTGAGCGAGAGATAGAAATGCGGGATCGTCTGCTTGGCCTGCAACAGGCGCTGCGCGATGACCTTGCGCATGCCGTCATGCGGCACGACCTCGTAGGAGTCGGGCTCATAGAGCTTGGCGATCGCCTCATCCGCCATGGGTGCCGCGAGCGACGCAGGCCCGGCGGCAGCCTTGGCCGGGGCCGGCGCCTTGGCGCCGGGCTTCGCGGTCTCCACATCCTTGAGCACGATGCGGCCATGCGGGCCCGAACCCTGCAGGGCGGCGAGATCGATCCCCTTCTCCTTGGCGATGCGGCGGGCCAGAGGCGAGACGAAGATGCGTCCGCCGGCCTGACCGTTCGTCTTCGCCGCGGGAGCGGCCGGCTTCGGCGCCTCGGCCTTGGGCGCCGGCGCCTGTTCTTCCTTGCCGGGCTCTGCCTTTGCCGGAGCCGCGGACGCGGGCTTCGGGCTCGAGGCCTCGGCCTTGATATCGGAGGCGCTCTCGCCCTCACCCAGGAGAACGGCGATCGGCGTGTTCACCGCCACATCATCGGTGCCTTCGGCGATGAGGATCTTGCCGACGGTGCCCTCATCCACGGCCTCGACTTCCATCGTCGCCTTGTCGGTCTCGATCTCGGCCAGGATGTCACCCGACTTGACGTTGTCGCCTTCCTTCTTCAGCCATTTGGCGAGCTTGCCCTTCTCCATCGTCGGCGACAGCGCGGGCATCAGGATATTGGTGGGCATCAGCGCGCTCCCTTAAACATACAGAACCGACTTCGCCGCCTGGACGACGTCGTCCACGTTGGGCAGCGCCAGCTTCTCGAGATTGGCGGCATAGGGCATGGGCACGTCCTTGCCGTTCACGCGCGCCACCGGCGCGTCGAGATAATCGAAGGCATGGGTCATCACCTGCGCCGCGATCTCGGAGCCGACCGAGCATTGCGGCCAGGCTTCCTCGACGGTGACGCAGCGGTTGGTCTTCTTCACGCTGTCGACGATGGTGGCGATGTCCATCGGGCGAATGGTCCTGAGGTCGATGACCTCCGCCTCGATGCCCTCGCCGGCGAGCTTGTCCGCCGCACCCAAGGCGTAGGTCATGCCGATGCCGAAGGAGACGATGGTCACATGCTTGCCGGGGCGCGATATCTTCGCCTTGCCAATCGGCACCAGCCAGTCCTCCACCTTCGGCACCTCGAAGCTCTTGCCGTACAGGATCTCGTTCTCGAGGAAGATGACCGGATTGGGATCGCGAATGGCCGATTTAAGGAGGCCGAACGCGTCGGCCGCGGTATAGGGCATCACCACCTTGAGGCCCGGCACATGCGAATACCAGGCGGCGTAGTCCTGGCTGTGCTGGGCGGCGACGCGGGCCGCAGCGCCATTGGGGCCGCGGAAGACGATCGGGCAGCCCATCTGGCCGCCCGCCATGTAAAGGGTCTTGGCGGCCGAGTTGATGATCTGGTCCATCGCCTGCATGGCGAAGTTGAAGGTCATGAATTCGACGATCGGCTTCAGGCCGGCGAAGCCCGCGCCCACGGCTATGCCGGTGAAGCCATGCTCGGTGATCGGCGTGTCGATAACGCGCTCGGGGCCGAACTCGTCGAGCATGCCCTGGCTGATCTTGTAGGCGCCCTGATACTGGCCGACCTCCTCGCCCATGAGGAAGACCGACTTGTCGCGGCGCATCTCTTCCGCCATCGCCTGGCGCAACGCCTCGCGCACCGTCATCGCCACCATCTCGGTGCCTTCCGGCACTTCTGGATCCTTCAGCGCCGCGGACGCGACGGCGGGGGCCGGCGGCGCTTCGCTCTTGGCTTCGGCCTTGGCTGCGATCTTGGGCGCGGCATCGGGCTTCGCTTCCGCCTTGGCCTCGGCCTTCGGCGGTGGCGCCGCGGCCGGCGCGGGCTCCGCCTCGCCGTCGCCCAGGATCACCGCGATGGGCGTGTTGACCTTCACATTCTCGGTGCCCTCGGGCACCAGGATCTGGGTCAGCTTGCCCTCATCGACCGCCTCGACCTCCATGGTCGCCTTGTCGGTCTCGATCTCGGCCAGGACATCGCCGGACTTGACGCTGTCACCTACGTTCTTGAGCCATTTGGCGAGCTTTCCTTCCTCCATGGTGGGAGAAAGCGCGGGCATCAGGATATTCGGCATGGGTGGCGTCTCCGAAGCAGCTCACATCAGGCGGTTTTGAGGAATACGACGGCGAAGGACAGCGCCACCATGGCGCCGACGACGGCGAAGAACACGTAGAAGGCACGCTTGAAGCGAACGAGGTGCGGCTTGACCCCGGCTCCGAGCCTGGCCTCGAGGGCAGCGAAACGCCACAGCCCGAGCTGGAAATAGACCGAGAGCTTCTCGCCCTTGGGGGCCAGGCTCACGACATTGAGCGCGGCAAGTCCGGCCATGGCCCAGGCGATGAAGGCTGCGAGCACGGCCGCGAACATCACGACGGGGACGAGCGTGGCCATCACGCGTTCACATAGATGTCCGTCCACAGTTCGGAAGGATCGGGCTCGGGATCGGACTGGGCGAATTCCGCCGCCTCCGTCACGATGGCGCGGATCTCGGCATCCATCTTCTTGAGCTCGTCCTCGCTCGCGGTACCGCTTTCGATCAGGCGCGCTTTCACCTGCTCGATCGGATCGCTCTCCTCGCGCATCTTCTGGACTTCTTCCTTGGCGCGGTACTTGGCCGGGTCAGACATGGAATGGCCACGATAGCGATAGGTCATCATCTCCAGGATATAAGGCCCGGCGCCGCTGCGGCAGTGCGCCACCGCCTTGTCGCCCGCGGCCTTGACGGCCCTGACATCCATGCCGTCGACCTGCTCGCCCGGGATGCCGTAGACCGACCCTCGGTTGAACAGCTCCTCCGACTTGGCGGCGGAGCGGGTGACCGCGGTGCCCATGGCATAGCGGTTGTTCTCGATGATAAAGATGACCGGCAGCTTCCACAGCGCCGCCATGTTAAAGGTCTCATAGACCTGGCCCTGATTGGCGGCACCCTCGCCGAAATAGGTCAGGCAGACGTGGTCGTTGCCGCGATACTTGTTGGCAAAGGCGAGTCCCGCGCCCAGCGGAACCTGGGCGCCGACAATGCCATGGCCACCGAAGAACTGTTTCTCGCGGCTGAACATGTGCATCGAGCCGCCTTTGCCCTTGGAATAGCCGCCACGCCGGCCGGTGAGCTCGGCCATGACGCCCTTGGGGTCCATGCCGGTCGCCAGCATATGGCCGTGATCGCGATAGGAGGTGATCACCTGATCGCCGGGCTTGAGCGCCATCTGCATGCCGACGACGACCGCTTCCTGGCCGATATAGAGATGGCAGAAGCCGCCGATGAAGCCCATGCCGTACAGCTGGCCGGCCTTCTCCTCGAAGCGGCGGATCAGCAGCATGTCATGATAGGCCTGGAGCTCGGCCTCCTTGTCGAAGCCATGCGTTTCGGAGTCTGCTCCCTTGGACTGATTTTTCTGGATTTTCCTTGCCATATAAGCCGATTTGACCGCCATAGCCGCGCCCTGTTTCCTGTCTTGGAACCGAGACTATAGCACTAAATCCTTGGTTCAACAGGGAAATCCGGACTTAACTGGATTTTGGTTTATCAGTCCGTTTTCTCAGGAGGATTCAATTTGGCAGCTTGACGACAAGGTCGGCAGGCTTGCCGTAATCCAGCGTCGAGCGAGCGAGTTCGTCCAGCATGTCGGGATCGATCGATTGCGGGCGCATCAGCGCGACCTTGCGCTCGAGCGCCTCGCGTTCACCGCGCACCACGGTGAGCTTGGCGTCGAGCTCCGCGGCCTTCGCCACGAGCCCGTCGCGATGATCGAAGCTGCGCGGACCGTAATAGCCATGCCAGCCGAAATAGCCGAGCAGGCTTAAGGCTACGGTCATGACGATCAGGTCGAATTTGCGCTTCACCATCGCTCTTCCCCATTGAGCACATCCGAAACTGAAGCTTGAGGGTTAACATTGCGTTGCTTGTAAAAGGCCCGCGCCGTAAATATGTAATGGCTGGAGTTGCACAATGTTGTCGAGCAGCCGATTCATGGTCGCGGTTCACGCGCTGAGCGTCATCGCCCGCAGGGGTGACGGCACTCCCGTCTGCTCGAGCATCGTGGCGGAGAGCGTCAACACAAATCCCGTGGTGATTCGCCGCCTGATGCGCGATCTCGAAAAGGCCTCGCTCGTCGCCTCGGTGACCGGACGCGCCGGCGGCTTCAAGCTCGGCCGCCATGCGGGGCGCATCACCCTTGCCGACATCTACAAGGCGGTGGAGGACGAGAGCATCTTCCGCATGCACAAGACCGACCCCAAGGGCAAATGCCCGGTGGGCGCCGCCATCATCAAGGTCGTCGCCGAGCCGCTGCGCTCGGCCGAGCAGGCGCTGGAAAAGGCGCTCGCCACCACCACTCTCGACGACATAGCGAGCCAGATCAGTTGATCACCGCACACCGCTCCTAGAAAAATAGGCAGCCAGCGCTTCTATATCCCCATCGGTGAGTTCGCTCGCCACCTTCGTCATGAGATGGCTGAAGGACGTGCCGCCACGCCTGCCGGCCCGGAACAGTTTCAATTGAGTCTCAAGGTAGTCGGAGGGCTGTCCGGCAATATGCGGATAGATCGGATTGCGGCCCGGGCTTCCATGGCAGCTCAGGCAAGCGGGCACACGACGCTCGGTGATGCCGTTATGCGCGATGGCCGAGCCTTTTCCGATCAGGTCCGCCGGGCCGTTATTATTTGCCGGCGTGCGCAGCGGCGGCAAGGACGCAAAATGACGGGCAAGCGCCACCAGATCGGTATCGGCGATTGGAGACACAGCCGTGTCCATGACGCCGCTGGGCCGGTCCGCACGCGCATAGGCGCGCAGACTCGCCACGAGATAAGTTTCGGTCTGTCCGGCGATCATGGGCGTGAATGGGCTGCGTCCCACCCCGTCATCGCCATGGCAACGGGCGCATTCCGCCAAGGTCTGGTCGAACCCGGCCGGCTGCGCGGCCGGCATATGCGTCCCATAGGCCAGGCCGCGATAGGCGTCGGGCGGCATGGCGGGCAGTTCGCGCAAGAAGGCCACCATCGCCCAAACCTCGTCGTCGCGCTCCTGCGTGGGCCAGGCCGGCATGCCGGTGAATCTCACGCCGTGCTTCACGATCCGGAACAGTTCTGCGTCGCTCCATTCCCCGACCGTATTAGCAAGGTCGGGCGGCTGCGGCAGCATCTGGCGGACCGCAGGATTGCGGGGCTCGCCCGGCGCGCCGTGGCAGATGGCGCATCCGCGCGCATAGTGGCCGGCGGCGGGCTGGATGGCCTGGCGCGGCAGCTCGTCCGGCACCTCGACGCCCAGCGCATAGGTCCGCACGGCGGAGCGCATGGCGAAATGGAGGAACCAGTCGGTGACCCGCCAATGGCCGCTCGAGGCGCCGACATTGAAAAATCCGATCCAGGCGACGAAAAGCGCGGCGAATGGCAAGACGCCCAGAACGATCGCCACATGTTTCCAGTCGACATGCATCAGCGTGCCGCCTTTCCGGTCGTCGCGCTTTCACCCAGCAGCCTGAACATCAGCGCCAGGCCGCCGGCCAGGTAGACGACGCCGCCAATGAACAGCATGATCACGCCACCCAATGCCTGATCTTGCTGCGGACCAAGCACGAGGCCGAAGCAGGTCACCTCCCCGGTGCCGAAGAGCGGCCGCGGGCTCAAGGCCAACAAGGCGCCGAGCAGCGTCATGTGAATCGAGGTGAGCAGCAGGCCGGCCATACCCACGGCCTTGCCGCCATGCCGCTTCGCGGCTCCCAGGCAACTGACCCACAGCAGCAGTCCGGCGCCCAGGAAACTCGCCTGCTCGAGAATGGTTACCAGGACCGACCGCTCGGCGAGGTCGCGCAAAAAGGGCGCATGCCATGCCCACACAACGACCAGCTCGATCAGCGAGGCGACGACCGGCAAGCCCGGCAGGCTCGATCCGGCCCACACGCGTCCGGCGAGACCTATGCCGATCAACGGCGCCGCGACCGCGACGACGCCCATATGGGCCAGCATGTGCGAGGCGAAGGACTGGCGCCAAGTCCACAGCAGCGGTCCCAGCCAGATGAGGGCCAGGCAACAGAGACCGAGCAGCAGGCACACCCTCCTCATCACAGGCACTCCGTCACGAACAGAACCGGCAGCGCGACATAGATCACCGCAATGAAGCTCAGGCCCGACAAGAGCAGTGTCGCGAAGCCCTGAAACAGAATGCGATCGTGACGGGACGGATCATCATGGGGCGGATCGTCGGCGCCGAACCCCCATTGCCGCCAGGCGAGCCAGGCCGAGAGCGCGATGAGCGCCAGCGCGATGAACGTGGCCAGCGCGATGCCCATGCGCAGGGCATCGAAAGGCACGACAGTCGACCCTAGCTTGGCGCAGTAAACGGCCGCGCCGGCATAACAGATCAGAAAATGGATGGCCCAGACGACCGGCGCTGTGAACAACGTCCAGAGAGATTCGATTTCCTTGGGAAGGACGCGCATCAGCCCTCACATCGCTTCTGGGAAGAGGCCGACGACCAGGCAGGTGATGACCGCGGTGATCAGCAGAAAATGCCAGTAGAGAACGATATTGTGCAGCTCCATGTCATGCTGCGGCGTCAGGCGCCCGGCCAGGCTGCGCGCGAGGCCGTAGAGCTGCATGACCGCGCCCACGGCGGCATGGGCCATGAGCCAGAGAACGAGGACCCACACGATAGCGGGATAGACATGCTGCGTCGGGTCCATCGCATGCGACCAGGGTCCCATGGCGCCGGCGACGGCCCCCGCGATGGTCAGCAGGAATGCCGCCAACAGGCACATGCGCATGAGCGCGGTCATGTGTCGGTGGTTGAGCATTCGGGCCGCGACCATCAATGCCCAGGCCATGACGAAGAGGACGAGAGCGCTGAGCGGCCAGAACACGCCCGGACCGGCCTGGCCGCCCATGAAATCGGCATGGATCGTCCAATAGAAGAAATAGCCGAAGACCAGGCTGGCGAAGGCGGTACTGTCGCCCACCATGGTGATGAACATGGCCCACCAGCCGACCGAGGCCGGACCCGACGCATAGAGCGGCAGGTTGAGGCCACGCCCGATCGGCTTTTCGGGTTTTTCCGGTATCTCCCCTGTCCCGGTCCATAGCCAGTAGATGATCGTAGAGAAACAGAGGACGGCCGCGACCGCCGCTGCGATCCACCAGTGGAATGTCAACGCGACAAAAACCGCGCCGAGCGTGAGGGCGGCGGCGATGGTGACATAGGACGTTCCGCCGACCCGCAGCACCTGTTCTGGATCGGCATCGAGGACCGAGGTCACCAGCCCCTCGCGCCGGCCCTCCTCGGCATCAGGCAGATAGAACCGGCCGGCATTGACGTCCCGCATCAGATGCTTCTGGTCCCATAAGGGATAGCGGCTCTCGATATGCGGTATCGAACGCACCCCCCAATTCTCCTCGGGCTCCGATATCCATTCGAGCGTGCCGGCCTTCCATGGATTGACCTCGCCACGCGGCTGGCGGTGCTTCGGCCGCAGGACGTCGAGGACGACGACCGCGATGCCGGCGGCGAAGATGAAGGCACCGAGCGAGGAAACCAGGTTGAGCCCGTCCCAGCCGATATTCGCCGGATAAGTGAAGACCCGGCGCGGCATGCCGCGCAGGCCCGCGATGTGCATCGGGAAGAAGGCGACATTGATGCCGACGAACATCAGCCAGAAAGCGATGTGGCCGAGACGGTCGGAAAGATGCCTGGCGCCGATGAGAGGGTAATAATAATAGATGCCGGCGACGACCGGGAACAGCATACCGCCGATCAGCACATAATGGAGATGGGCGACGACGAAATAGGTGTCGTGCGCTTGCCAGTCGAAAGGCGCCAGGGCGACCATGACGCCGGTCAGGCCGCCGATCACGAAGACCATGATGCCGCCGATGCCGAACAGCATCGGTGTCGAGAAGATGACGCGGCCGGCCAGCATGGTGGCGATGAAGACGAAGATCTGCACACCGGTCGGGATGGCGACGGCTTCCGAGGCCGCCGAAAAGAAGGCCAGCGAGATCTGCGGCAGCCCGGTGGCGAACATGTGGTGCACCCACAGGCCGAAGGAGAGAAAGCCGGTGCCGACCGCCGCGAGCACGATCCAGGAATAGCCGACGATCGGACGCTGGGAGAAGGTCGGAACGATCATCGCCATCAAAGCGATCGCCGGCAGGAAGATGATGTAGACTTCCGGATGACCGAAGATCCAGAACAGATGCTGCCACAGGAGCGGATCGCCACCGCGCGCCGCATCGAAGAACGGCCAGCCGAACATGCGCTGCATCTCGAACAGGATATCGCCCGCGATCAGGGGCGGAAAGGCGAACAGGATCATCCCCGCCACGATCAGGAGATACCAGGCGAAGAGCGGCATGAGATTGATGCGCATGCCGGGCGCGCGGCATTTCATGATGCCGACGATCAGCTCCACGGCCGCCGCGATCGACGCGACCTCGATGAACGACAGGCCCAGGAGCCATATGTCGGCGCCGATGCCGGAATATTTCTCGTCGGTGGCGAGAGGCGGATACATGAACCAGCCGCTGGACGGCGCCGCGCCGAAGAAGATCGAGCCACAGACGAAAACGCCGCCTAAGAGAAAGCTCCAGAAGCCGAAGGCGCCGAGGCGCGGGAACGGCAATTCGCGCGCGCCCAGCATGGGCGGCAGGAGAAAGATCGCCACCGCCTCGAAGATCGGCACGGCGAAGAGGAACATCATCACCGTGCCGTGGAGGGTGAAGGCCTGGTTGAACATGTCGGCGGAGAGGAGGTCGTTCTTCGGAACGGCGAGCTGCAGCCGCATGAGCAGCGCCAGAATGCCGGCGAACAGCATGAAGGCGAAAGCGGCGGCGGCATACCACAGGCCGATCTGCGTGTTGTTGACCGAGGTCCAGTACCGCCAGCCTGTCGGATTGGCCCATACCGCGCGCAACCGTTCCTCCTGCGCGGCCTGCGCTTTACCTGCCGGTGCCGTGGCCCGCGCGCTCATTCGAGCCCCCTGAGATAGGCCGCAATGGCGCGGATGTCGGCGTCGGCCAGCATGTCGAAGGCCGGCATATGCTGGCCGGGCTTGATATCCTGCGGCCGCGTGATGAAGCGGACCATGGCCTCTTCGCTATTGGGCAATAGACCGGCGCCCAGCGTGTGGCGTGCGCCGACATAGGAAAGATCGGGGCCAATCGTGCCCCGAGCTTCGGTTCCGGCGATACGATGGCAGGCCCCGCAGCCGTGACGTTGGAAGAGATCCGCACCCGCGGCCGCTACCCGTGGCGGGGTCCGCACCCGCGCCGCGAGCCAGGCGTGGAAGGCCTCTTTCTCCATGGCCACGGCGACAATAGCCATCAAAGCGTGCGAGGTGCCGCAATATTCAGCACAAGGGCCGCGAAAGATGCCCGGTCGCGTGGCCAGCAGAGACAGCCGGTTGGCGCGGCCAGGGATCATGTCCATCTTGCCGCCGAGAGCGGGAATCCAGAACGAGTGAATCACATCCTCGCTCTTCAACGTCAGTTCCACCCGCTCACCGACCGGCAACCGGATTTCATTGGCATCGACGACCGGTGCGCCGCCCGGCGGGTGATACATCACGCGCCACCAGAATT
>JBFWNN010000109.1:0-15245 GCA_050251035.1 Parvibaculaceae bacterium | reverse complement strand
CCCATATCCCTTTCGGCCCAGACCGTCAGCGAGGCCGAGGTTCGGGAATTCCAGCGCATCATCACCGGCCAGCTCGACGCCTTCAATGCCGATGACGGCGCCGGAGCCTATGAATTTGCCGCGCCATCCATCAGGCGCATGTTTCCGACCCCCGAGATCTTCCTGTCCATGGTGAAGAAGGGCTATCCGCCGATCTATCGCCGGCAGTCCTACAGTTTCGGGCGTATCGGCAACGAGTTCGGCGGAGCGCCGACCCAGCATGTCACCATCATCGATGCGAACGGCAAGGCCTGGACCGCCCTTTACGCCATGGAACGTCAGCCAGACGGGTCGTGGAAGATCGTCGGCTGCCGGCTGGTCGAGGCCCCAGGCGTCAGCGCGTGATCCGGAAAAGTCCAGAAGATAACGCCTGACCAGTCTCGCCATCTTTCGGACATGTCCCGGCCAACAGATTGAATTGAAAATGAATGGGCGCTTAAAGGCCGATTCAGATTGGGAAAGGCATGATCGACGGTGTTGAGGCACAACCCACCGACCCATCAACCGGAGCTCTGTTCAATGAAGTCACTTTCGATCATCGCCGCTTTGGCGCTGGGTCTCACGGCCCAGGCCGCAGCCGCCCAGCCGGCGCAGGTCAGCCCGGGCATGGCCCCCAAGCTCGCCCATAAATACGTGCCCAAATACGACATCGTGGCCGCCAAGGTGGTCCAGGGTGTCAGATTTGCCAATCCGAGCCCGGCCAAGAGCTTTAATCCGCAGGCCAACCCGTCGGGCTTCGCGGTCTTCAAGGCATTGCCCACGCGCGACTGAGCCCATCGTCGAACCCGATACGGCCGCAGTCTTGCGGCCGTATCGTTGTCCGGCCGGCATTTGCATCGTCCCGAATCAGGCACTATGCAGCCCATGATCCAAAGGACAGGCCCGCCGCCGGCATGACGGACAAGACATCGCCCACCCCTTCCAGCCGCCAGGCGGTCTTCTGGCTGACGGCCGGCGCCCTGGTCGTCGCCGTGGCGCTCATTTTGCTCGCCATGGGCCGCGAGCCCATCTGCAAATGCGGCACTATCAAGCTCTGGCATGGCGTGGTGATGAGCGCGGAGAACTCCCAGCACATCACCGACTGGTACACGCCCTCCCATCTCATCCACGGCTTCATCTTCTATGGCCTGTTGTGGCTCGTCGGCCGGCGCTGGCCGCTCGGCTTGCGCCTGTGCCTCGCCATTGTCGTCGAAGGCGCCTGGGAGATATTCGAGAACACCGATTTCATCATCAACCGCTATCGCGAGGCCACCATCTCGCTCGATTATTACGGCGACAGCGTCCTCAACTCGATCTCGGACATCCTGGCGATGGTGGCGGGCTTCTTCATCGCCGCCAGGGCGCCCGTCCGGGTCACCGTGGCGCTGGCCATCGGCTTCGAGCTGTTCACCGGCTTCATGATCCGCGACAACCTCACGCTCAACATCATCATGCTGCTCTGGCCGCTCGACGCCATCAAGGCTTGGCAAGGAGCGCTGTCCTCCCGCTGACCAGCGATCGCGCTGGCACTAGATCACGATGAGTTTGGATCGAGTCGATCCAAACTCATAAACGTGATCGATTCTCATATGTCAGCGCGGGATTCATGCGAAAAACCGGTATCCACTTTTTCGCATCCCGCGCTGTCACGAGACGAGCTTTCTTGCGTGGCTGGGCGGTTTGCCATAGCGGCTTTTGAAGGCGCGCGAGAACTCGGCCAGCGTCGAGAAGCCGGTGGCCAGCGCCACGTCGCGCACATCGAGACGCGAATAGGCCAAAAGCCGGTGGGCGCGCTCGAGACGTAATTGCCGGTAGAAGCCGACCGGCGTCGCCTGCAGATGCCGGCGGAACAGGCGCTCGAGCTGGCGGCCCGAGATCTCGACCGTGCGCGCCACGTCCTCGAGGGTCAGCTTGTCCTCGACATGCTCCTCCATCAGCCGCACCGCCTTGACCAGGCGCGCATCCGCGATCCCATAACGCGAGCCCGCCGGCACCCGCGCCTCGCCCGGATGATTGATGTGGCGGGTGTGGACCAGCGTGTCCGCCACCTTCTGCGCCAGAGCCTCGCTTTCGATGGCGCCCAGCCAGTCGAGCATCATGTCGAGAGGTGCAGCACCGCCCGAGGCGGTCAGGCGGCCGCGATCGATGACATGGGTCGCCTCGGCCACGTCGATATCGGGATAGCTTTCGCGGAAGGCCGGCAAGGTCTCCCAATGCGCCGTGGCGCGATAGCCGTCGAGGACGCCCGCGCCCGCGAGCAGGAAAGCGCCGGTATCGACGCCGCCGAGCAGCGTGCCGTTGCGGGCGAGCCGGCGCAGCTCGTTGAAGACGGGCCGCGTCATGCCTGCATCCTGGTCATAGGAGGCGCAGGCGATCGCGACATCCGGCCGTCCGATCGCGTCGATGCTGGCGGTGACCGAAACCGGTATGCCGTTCGACGCCATGACCGCTTCACCGTCCATCGACACGAAGCGCCAGGAGAACACCTCGCCGGCGAAGCGGTTGGCCACGCGCAAGGGCTCGAGCGCCGAGAACAGCGCGATCATGGAAAAGCGCGGAATGAGCAGGAAGGCGATGTCGCGGGCCATCTATTTTCTCCTTCCCCCTTGTGGGGAAGGTGGCTCCACCGGCGTTGCGCCGGGGGAGACGGATGGGGGCCGTTCCCTCAGCACAGCGAAGAGAGCGTCCATTACGCCGTCCAGACTCCGATCAATCTCATGGTTCCAAAATCGAAGAACCTGAAATCCGTCATCGGTGAAACGCTTGTCTCGAATGCGATCTTTTGCTTCACCCTGCTCAACGCCGTGCTGCGAGCCATCCACCTCAATGATCAATTTCTGACTGAACTCAACGAAGTCGACGATGTATGGGCCGATCGGGGTTTGGCGGCGAAAGTGAAACCCCTTTCGTTTGAGATAATTCAGTTGCACCCAGAGCTTTATTTCCTGCGGGGTCATGGTCTTCCGTAACTGGCGCGCCCTCAGTTTCGACATAACCCCCCCATCCGGCGCTTCGCGCCACCTTCCCCACAAGGGGGAAGGAAAGAGTGGCGACAATTCTCAATCTTATGTCGAAAAAAGTCAAATCTGATGGCGAATCCGCTCCTAGTCTGCCGCTCGGCCACTTCCAGGAGGACAGAATGAATCCGAAAGTCATCATCACTTGCGCCGTGACCGGCGCCGGCGACACGGTCGGCAAGCATCCGGCCATTCCGGTGACGCCGGAGCAGATCGCCAATTCGGCGCTCGAGGCTGCCGATGCCGGCGCCGCCGTCGTCCATTGCCATGTCCGCAATCCCAAGACCGGCAAGGGCGCCCGCAATGTCGAGCTTTATGCCGAGGTGGTCGAGCGCATCCGCGCCAAGAACAAATCGGTGATCATCAACCTGACCGCCGGCATGGGCGGCGATGTCGAGATCGGCCAGGGCGAGACGCCGCGCCAGTTCAACGAAGCCAATACCGACCTCGTCGGCCCGGCCGAGCGCCTCCTCCATGTGAAGGCGCTACGCCCCGAGATCTGCACGCTCGATTGCGGCACGCTCAATTTCGGCGACGGCAACACAATCGTCGTGCAGACGCCGACGCAATTGCGCGAGCAGGCGAAGCTCATCCAGTCCTATGGCGTCAAGCCCGAGATGGAGATCTTCGATTCCGGCAATCTGTGGTTCGCCAAGCAGCTCGTCGCCGAAGGACTGATCGAGGATCCGCCGCTCTTCCAGCTCTGCCTCGGCATTCCCTGGGGCGCTCCGGTCAACACCCAGACCATGGCCTATCAGGTCGGCGAGTTGCCGAGGAACGCCATCTGGGCCGCTTTCGGCATCGGCCGCAATCAGTTCCCGATGGTGGCGCAGGCCATCCTCCTGGGCGGCCATGTCCGCGTCGGCCTCGAGGACAATCTCTATCTCGAGAAGGGCGTCTATGCCTCGAACGGCTCGCTCACCGAGCGCGCCGTGAAGATCATCGAGATCCTGGGCTCCAAGGTCGCCAGCCCCGATGAGGCGCGCGACATCCTGAAGCTCAAGCCACGCAAGAACTGAACAGCGCGACGCGCCCTCTCGACTTCCCCTTCTCCCGCCTACGGGAGAAGGTGGCCGAAGGCCGGATGAGGGTGTGCGTCCCAATGACCAGAGAGGAAACATCCATGTCCATCAAGACCGTCGGCGTCGCGGGAACGGGCCTCATCGGCGCGGGCTGGGCCGCCCGCCTCCTGGTGCGCGGCTATGACGTCATCGCCTATGACGTGGCGCCCGCGGCCGAGGCCAAGCTCAGGGCCGCCATCGATGTCGCCTGGCCTTCCATGATCCGCCTCCTCAACAGCCCGAAGGTGAGGAAAGGCAAGCTCAGCTTCACCACCGATCTCGAGGAGATGGCGTCCAGGGCCGACTTCATCCATGAGGCGGCGCCCGAGCGCGAGGCGCTGAAGATCAGGCTGTTCAAGGAGCTCGACTCCCATGCCCGGCCCGATGTCGTGATCGCCTCCTCGTCCTCGGGCTTCCTGCCCTCGCGGCTCCAGTCCGAATGCGCGAACCCCGAGCGCGTGATCATCGCGCATCCTTTCAATCCGGTCTATCTTCTGCCGCTCGTCGAGACGGTGCCGGGCGACAAGACCTCGGCGGAGGCGATGGAGCGCGCCGGCAAATATTTCGAGGCCATCGGCATGCATGTGCTGCGCCTCAAGAAGGAGATCGACGGCTATATCTGCGACCGCCTGCAGGAAGCCCTGTGGCGCGAGGCGCTGCATGTGCTCGACAAGGACATCGGCACCACCTCCGATATCGACGACTCGATCGTCTATTCGGCCGGCATGCGCTGGGCCTTCATGGGCTCCTTCCTCACCTATCACGCGGCCGGCGGCCCTGGCGGCATGCGCGCCTTCATCAAGCAGTTCGATCCCAGCCTCGAACTGCCCTGGACCGATCTCAAATATCCGAAATGGAACGACGCGCTGGAGACGCGCCTCGTCGAGGGCTGTGAGGCCCAGGCCGACGGCCTGACGGTCGCCCAGATCGAAGCCAAGCGCAACGACGTGCTCGTCGACATGATGCACCTCTTCAAGCAGCACCGGGTCGGCGCCGGCCTCGTGCTGGCGCGCGAGGAAGAGCGCCGCCTCAAGGCGCTCAAGCGCTGGAAGGCAGGAGCGAAGGTCGAGGCTCCCCTGCCCCTTCACCAAGGCACCGTGATGACCTCCTGGGTCGACTACAACAGTCATATGCAGGACGCCTATTATCTCGTGGCCTTCGGCGACGCGCTCGACGCCTTCTTCCGCTATATCGGCGACGACGACGCCTATCGCGCCACCGGGCTGACCTTCTTCACCGCGGAAACCCATCTCAACTACTATCGCGAGATGAAGGCGGGCGAGCCTTTCCGCATCGAGACGCAGCTCGTCGGCTTCGACGAGAAGCGCATGCATCTCTTCCACCGCATGCTGCATGGCAAGACCGGCGAGCTCGTCGCCACCAATGAGATCATGCAGCTCCATGTCGACCAGAAGGCCGGCAAGGTCACGCCGATGCGGGCCGACATCTTCGCGGCTCTGTCCGCCGTCTGGGCGGCGCACGGGAAGCTCGAGACTCCGGCCGAGCTCGGCCGCGTCATGAGCGTTCCCAAGAAAGACAAGAAGCCCGCGGCGAAGAAAGCGGTCGTCAGGAAAAAGCCGGCGAAGAAGAAAGCCGGTCGCTGACTTTCAAATCTGGAGAAACTCATGCTTCAACGTGTCATGATAACCGCCGGCGGTTCAGGGATAGGCTGGGCCATCGCCAAGGCCTTCGCCGACGGCGGCGCCAAGGTGCATATCTGTGACGTCGACGAGCGGGCGCTCGGTGAGGCCACCGAGAAATATCCGCAGATCGCCGCGACCCATCTCGACGTCACCGACGAGGAAGCGATCGACCAGTGGTTCGACGACGCCATGGACGATCTCGACGGCCTCGATGTCCTGATCAACAATGCCGGCGTCAAGGGACCGACCGGCTATGTCGAGGAGCTCAAGCTCGACGACTGGCGCGAGTGCTTGAGCGTCTGCCTCGATGCGCAGTTCCTGTGCGCCAGGCGCGCCGCGCCCATCATGAAGGACCAGAAGTCGGGCAGCATCATCAACATCTCCTCGACCGCCGGCCTTTATGGCTACGGCCTGCGCACGCCCTATGCCGCCGCCAAATGGGCGGTGATCGGCTTCACCAAGTCGCTGGCCGTCGAGCTTGGCCCCTATGACGTGCGCGCCAATGCCATTTGCCCCGGCTCGGTCGAGGGCCCGCGCATGGAGCGCGTCATCAAGGCCGAGGCCGAGAGCCGCGGCGTCGCCTTCGACGCCGTCTACAAGGATTATGTCCAGGCCCAGTCGATCAAGCGCTTCGTGAAGCCGGAGGAGATCGCCGACATGTGCCTCTTCCTCGCCTCGCCCGCCGCGAAAATGGTGACCGGCCAGGCCATCGCCGTCGACGGCCATTCCGAAACCTTCCACATAGGGATTTGACCCATGGATTTCGCTTTGACCGACGAGCAGCGCATGATCGTCAAGACGACGCGCGATTTCGTGGAGAACGAGCTCTTCCCGCATGAGGCGGAGGTCGAGCGCACCGGCGCGTTGCGGAAGGACCTCTATGAGGAGCTCAAGGCCAAGGCGATCGAAGCCGGACTCTATGCCGCCAACATGCCGGCAGAAGCGGGCGGCGCCGGCCTCGATACCCAGACCTGGGTCATGTATGAGCGCGAGCTCGGCCGCGCCAATTACGCGCTGCATTGGAACTGCGTGGCGCGCCCGTCCAACATCCTGATGGCCTGTGAGGGCGAGCAGCGCGAGAAATACCTCTTCCCGGCGGTGCGCGGCGAGAAGGCCGACTGCCTCGCCATGACCGAGCCCGGCGCGGGCTCCGACGTCCGCGGCATGAAATGCTCGGCCGTCCGCCAGGGCGATGATTTCATCGTCAACGGCGTCAAGCACTTCATCAGCCATGCCGATGTCGCCGATTTCGTCATCCTCTTCGCCGCCTCGGGCGAGGAAGAGACGCCGCGCGGCAGGAAGAAGCTCATCACCGCCTTCCTGGTCGACAAGGGCCATCCGGGCTTCGTGGTGCGCGACGGCTACCGCAATGTCTCGCATCGCGGCTACAACAACTGCATCCTCGAATTCACCGACTGCCGCCTGCCCAAATCGGCGGTGCTCGGCGAAGTGCACAAGGGTTTCGAGGTCGCCAATTCCTGGCTCGGCGCCACCCGCCTCCAGGTCGCCGCCACCTGCATCGGCCGCGCCGAGCGCGCCCTCGACCATGCCAGGCAATGGGCGGTGGACCGCGTGCAGTTCGGCCAGCAGATCGGCAAGTTCCAGGGCGTGTCCTTCAAGCTCGCCGACATGGCGCTCGAATTCAAGGCCGCCTGGCTCCTCACCCTCGAAGCCGCCTGGAAATACGACCAGGGCACGGTCGAGGACATGGACATGGCGATGGCCAAGCTCAAGGCCACCGAGATGCTGGCCATGGTCGCCGACGAGGCGATCCAGATCCATGGCGGCATGGGCGTGATGGAGGAATTGCCGCTCGAGCGCATCTGGCGCGACGCCCGCATCGAGCGCATCTGGGAAGGCACCAGCGAGATCCAGCGCCACATCATATCGCGGTCGCTGCTCCGGCCGCTCGGCGGCTGATAGTGCGAGACCACCCGACCCCCACCCCGGCCCTGCGGGCCGACCTTCTTCGCAAGGGGGAGGATAAAGCTCTATTCCCCTCCCCCTTGCGGGGAGGGGTTAGGGGTGGGGGTCGGCTCATCCGTCCGACACAGAAGACATCATGACCACACCCCTCACCCGCCTCCTCTCCCCCAAATCCATCGCCTTCATCGGCGGCCATGAATGCGAGGTCGCCATCGAGCGCACCCGCGCCCTCGGCTTCACCGGCAAGATCTGGGCCGTCCATCCCAAGCGCGAGCAATTGGGCGGCATCGCCTGCGTCAGATCCGTGGAAGAGATCGACGGCAGCCCCGATGCCGCCTTCGTCGCGGTGAAGCGCGAGCCCGCCATTGCCATTGTCCGCCATCTCGCCAAGATCGGCTGCGGCGGCGCCGTCATCTATGCTTCGGGCTTCTCGGAGGCGGGCGACATCGGCAAGGACCTGCAGCGCCAGCTTCTCGAAGCTCGCGGCAGCATGCCGATGATGGGCCCCAATTGCTACGGCTTCGTCAACGCCATGGCCCAGGCGGCGCTGTGGCCGGATGAGAGCGGCCTCGAGCCGGTCGAGCGCGGCGTCGCCATCATCACCCAGTCCGGCAACATCGCCTGCAACTTCACCATGACGCGCCGCGCTCTGCCGGTGGCCGCGGTCTTCGCCATCGGCAACCAGGCCGATGTCGATATCGCCCGCATGCTCGAGGCGCTGTCCGAGGACGAGCGCGTCACCGCCATCGGCCTGCATATCGAGGGCTTGAAGGACATCCCCGCATTCGCCCGGGCGGCCGAGGCGGCGCGACGCGCCCGCAAGCCGGTGATCGCGCTCAAGACCGGGCGCTCCGAACAGGGCGCCAAGGTGGCGATGAGCCATACCTCGTCGCTCGCCGGAGCCGACACGCTCTATGACGCCCTCTTCGAGCGCCATGGCGTCGCCCGCATGACCTCGGTGACGGCCTTCGTCGAGACGCTCAAATTCCTGCATCATGGCGGCCCGCTCAAGGACAATCGCCTCGTCTCGATGAGCTGCTCGGGCGGCGAGGCGGCCCTCATCGCCGACATGGCGCTGGAAAAGAAGGTGCGCTTCCCCGAATTCGACGGCTGCACCAGGCCGCGGGTGGCGGCGACGCTCAATGAATATGTGTCGATCGACAACCCGCTCGACTACCACACCTTCATCTGGAACCAGGAAGACAAGCTGACCGCGACGTTCTCCGCCGTCCTCGCCGGCGGCTTCGACGTGGCGATGCTCATCCTCGATATTCCGACCAGCCCGGCGATGAAGCCCGACACTTGGCTCGTCACCGCCAAGGCGCTGCGGAACGCGGCGGAAGCGACGAAGGCACGCACCGCCATGGTGGCGAGCCTCCCCGAATGTTTGCCGCTTTCCCTCGCCGACGAGCTCGCGGCCTCGGGCGTCGCCCCGATGATGGGCCTCGATGACGCGCTCACCGCTTTCGAGGCCGCCGCCTTCATCGGCCGCAACTGGGCCCGGCGCGACAAAGCGCCGGCTCCGCCCGCGACCGTCCTGCGCGGCGGCGATCTCCAGACGCTCACCGAGCATGACGCCAAGCAGCGCCTCGAAGCCTTTGGCCTCGCCGTGCCGGAGGGCATCGTCTGCCCTCATGGCGATGCGGTGAAGGCCGCGGACAAGCTCGGCTACCCGGTGACCCTCAAGGTCTCCTCCGCGGCCATTGCGCACAAGACCGAAGCGGGCGGCGTCGCTCTCAACCTCAAGACCGGGGACGAGGTCGCGGCCGCCGCAGAGCGCATGGCGCGCCTCGCCGATGAGGTCATCGTCGAGCGCATGGTGACGGGCGCCGTCGCCGAGCTGATCGTCGGTCTCAAGTCCGATTCGCAATTCGGATTGGCGCTGGTCATCGGCGCCGGTGGAATTCTCACCGAGCTGCTCAAGGATTCGGCTACTCTCATCCTGCCGGCGTCGCGGCCCGAGATCGAACGGGCGCTCAAATCGCTGAAAGTGTGGAAACTCGTCGAAGGTTTCCGCGGCAAGTCCGGCGACCAGGCGGGCGTCATCAAGGCGGTCGAGGCCATTGCGGCCTTTGCCGAAGCGCAGCGTGGCCTTATAGAGGAGCTCGACGTCAATCCCCTGCTCGTCCTGCCTCCAGGTCAAGGCGCCGTGGCGGTCGATGCTCTCATCCGCATGCGAAAAGGTTAGTCCATGTCGTCACCACTCATTGTCGAACGCCGCGGCAAGGTCCTCGAAGTCACCATCAACCGGCCCAAGGCCAATGCCATCGACGCGCCGACGAGCCGCATCATGGGCGACACCTTCGCCAGGTTCCGTGACGATCCGCAACTGCGCGTCGCCATCCTCACCGGCGCGGGAGAGAAGTTCTTCTGCCCCGGCTGGGACCTGAAGGCCGCCGCCGAGGGCGAAGCGCCCGATGCCGATTATGGCGTCGGCGGCTTCGGCGGCTTGCAGGAGCTGCCCGGCCTCGGCAAGCCGGTGATCGCCGCGGTGAACGGCATCGCCTTCGGCGGCGGCTTCGAGCTCATGATCTCGGCCGACATCATCATCGCCGCCGATCACGCGACCTTCGCCCTTCCGGAAATCACCTCGGGCACGCTGGCCGATGCGGCGACCATAAAATTGCCGCGCCGCATTCCTTACCATGTCGCCATGGAGTTGCTCTTCACCGGACGGCGCATGGATGCCCATGAAGCAAAGCAATGGGGCATCGTGAACGAGATCGTGACCCAGCCCAATCTGATGATCCGCGCGCGCGAAATGGCGGCGGTGCTGGCCGAAGGCCCGCCGCTGGTCTTCGCCGCCATCAAGGAGGTGCTGCGCGAGACGTCGCATCTTCCCGTCCAGCAGGCCTTCGATCTCGTCACCAAGCGCAAGCTTAAGACCGTCGACAAGCTCTATGCCAGCGAGGACCAGAAGGAAGGTGCCCGCGCCTTCGCCGAAAAGCGCAAGCCGGTCTGGCAGGGCCGATGAACCCCACACCCTCATACTACCCTTATGCTGAAATGCGAGCGCACCTCTCCTCCTCGTCATGGCCGCCCTTGAGGCGGCCATCCAGTCTATCAGTGCAAGGAATGTATGGCGTCGAGTCGGGATGGCCGGGTCGAGGCCCGGCCATGACGGGTTGGATCGGCTGACGAACACCCATGAACCGCCGCACCTTCTTCAAATTGCTGGGTGGTCTCGCCGTGTCGGGCGCGGCGATGACGGGTTATGCTTTCGGCATCGAGCCGGGCCTGCGCCTGCGCGTGCAGTATTATGCCCCGTCCCTTCCGAACTGGCCCTCCGATTTCAAGCTGCGCATCGCCGTCCTCGCCGATCTGCATATGGGCGAGCCCTATATGAGCCTCGCGCGCCTGGAGCGTATCGTCGCGACGGTGAACGCGCTCGAACCCGATCTCATCCTGCTGCTCGGCGACTATGCCGCCACCCGCCGCTGGGTGATGCGCCGGGTTTCGATCACCGACACCGCGGCCGTCCTGACCAGGCTCGCGGCGCCGCTCGGCATTCATGCCATTCTCGGCAATCACGACTGGTGGGACGACAAGGAAGCCCAGAAGCGCCGCGCCGGTCCCTGTCTCTACCGCACCGCGCTGGAGGCGGCGGGGTTTCCGGTCTACGAGAATGACGGCGTCAGGCTCGTGCACAAGGACAGGCCCTTCTGGCTTCTGGGTCTGGCCGATCAGCTCGCTTTCTTCGACGGGCCTCGGCGCTTCACTGGACTCGACGATCTCGCGGGCACGCTCGCCAAGGCAACCGACGATGCGCCGGTCATCTTGATGGTCCATGAGCCCGATATCTTCACCAAGGTGCCGTCGCGCGTCGCCTTGACGCTGGCCGGCCACACCCATGGCGGCCAGGTCCGGCTCTTCGGCTATTCGCCCATCGTGCCCTCGGCCTATGGCAACCGTTTCGCCTACGGCCATGTCGTCGAGGACGACCGCCATCTCATCGTATCGGGAGGGCTCGGCTGCAGCATTTTGCCCGTGCGCTTCGGCGTGCCGCCGGAGATCGACCTGATCGAGCTCGGCGCCTGACGGTCAATAGGCTTCGAGGCGCGTTCGGCTCATGAAGAAGCCGTTCTTGCCGCGCCGGCACTCGAGTCCCTTGGTCGAGACCTTGCAAATGAAGGGTCCGGCCGTCCAGCTCTTGCCATAGGCGAGCTTGGGCCCGGCCGAGCAGCAGGACGCATCGCCCACATTCTTGTAGAGCTTGGCCTTGCCCTTCGGCCCCAGGACCATGCGGACATAGTTGGGCTCGACCCGGTCGCAGGACAGCTCCGGTCCGCCATCGACCGGCTGATAGACGGGAACGCCGCCCTTGGGCGTGTAGATGCAGCCGATATTGCCGGAGGGTAGGACGAATTCGATCTGGTCGGCCGCCAGGACCGGAGCTGAAAGCCCGCCGGCCAGGATGGCGATGGACAACAGACGGAAGATCGACATGCCGAACCCCTTGCCCCTTCGACCGGCACACATAGTCGCTCCGCCATGAACGCCGCGTGAATGATGCCGGTCAGGCGGACCTGCGAAGGTCAGCCCGCCATTCGCGCCTTCGGCATCAGCAGGAACACGATAGCGGCCCCGATCCACAAGGTTGCGGTGGCGGCGATGGTGTTGGCGAAGATGCCATGCGCCGCATAGACGCTGCCATAGACGGCGCCGCCCAATCCCACCGCCACATAGGTGATGAACGAGAAGAGCCCCATGGCGGTCGAGCGCTCGGCCTGGGGGGCGGCTCCGATATAGGAGACGAGCGTGTTCATGCCGACATGCTGGATGAGCCCCCACACGACCGGATAGGCGATCGCAGTCGCGATATTGAGCGTCGCCAGCGGCAGCAGGATGTAGTTGATGCCGAGCGCGAAGAGCGAGGCCGCCATCAGCCGCGCCGGCCCGACGCGGTCGATCCATCTGTCGAGGAAGACGGCAAGCCCGAAGCCCACGCCATAGGAGCAGGCGAGCAGCCCGCCGAGCCAGGCGCCGGCGCCATGCAGATGGCGCACGTGATCGCCGATGAACGTATAGACCTGATAGAAGGCGATCATGTTTACGAAGGTGGCGAAGAGCGCCAGCGGAATGCCCGTGACCGCCAGCGCCCGAGCGTAGGGCACCGGGCGCGACGCCGGCGAGGCTTGCGCGCGCGGCAGAAGGCCGATGCCGAAGATCATCACGGCGGCGAGGCCGGCGACGATGACGAAGGTGCCGCGCCAGCTGGCGAGATCGGCGACCAGGGCGGCGAAAGGAATGCCCGCCACCATGGCGATCGACCAGCCGGTGATCACCCGCCCCATGGCGCGCGAGCGCATATGGTCGGGCGTCAGGTCGGCGGTCAGCGCATAGGTGCCGGGAATGATGACGCCGGCGGCGATCCCGGTCACGAACTGCCCGGCGACCAGGAGACGCCAGTCGAAAGCCGCCGCGCACACGGCGAGGCCCGCCGCCATGACGGCGAAAGCGATCTGGATCGCCCGGCGCTTGGGCCATTGGCCGAGCCTGGGGGCCGCGAGGAGCGCCGAGAGCGCCACGCCCACGCCATAGGCGCCCGACGCGATGCCGACCTCGACCGGCCCGGCCCGGAGCGCCTGGGCGATGTCGGGCATCAGCGGCGAGAGCATCAGCGCCTGGATGCCGACGGCGGCGATCCCCGCCATCAGCAGCAGGAGGTGGCCCTGGAAAGACTGGTCGCTGGAAATGGCGCTCATGAAACCTAACACCAATAAGGAGATTTAACTAAAGGCCCATATCATGTTATGACAATATCCGAAATTGCCTATTTACACCTGCCAAACGGCATTAACAGGACGCCCCGCAATGGATGCCACCGACCGAAAGCTGTTAGCCATTCTGGCCGATGATGCCACCATCGCCTTCCGCGACCTGGGCCAGAAGCTCGGCCTGTCCGCGCCGTCCGTCTATGAGCGGGTGAAGAAGCTCAAGGCCCAGGGCGCCATCCGCCGCACCACCATCGAGATCGACGGCGAGGCGATCGGCTGCCCCCTCCTCGCTTTCGTCCATGTGACGACCGAGGGCTGGGGCAAGACCCCGGAAATGCTGGCGATTGTGGACGATCCGCGGATCGAGGAGCTGCATTCCGTCGCCGGCGACACCTGCATCCTCCTCAAGGTGCGCTGCGAGGGCACGCTCGCCTTGGAGCAGCTCCTGAAACGGATCTACGACATACCGGGCGTGCGCAGCACGCGCTCCTATGTCGCCCTCAACACCTATCTGGAGCGCGGCCCGCGCACCGAATTGCTTGGGCAAGCCAAGGTTGCGGCCAAATCTTAACGGGGCCTTTCGGCAATCCGCCGATTTTCCGTGTCGGGATTGAAACTCTCTACATGTCTCTGCCGTATCATTGGCGATACATGTGGCGACAGGAGGCGCGGTCCGATCGAGGGTGGTCGGGCCGCGTTTTACGCTTCCGCCAGCGTCTTCAGCTTGGCGAGGCCCTTCTCGTAATCGGCCCCGATCCAGCGGTCGAACAAGAGCCCCATCCAGCGCTCCAGCGGGTTGCGTAAGAGCGACTTGAAGCCCCAGGTGACCTTTGTGTCGCTGCCCACCGGCACGAAATTGAAATAGGCGATCGCATCGCCCATGTCGCCGAAATCGAGCGTCGTGGCGAAGCGCGTATTGGGCTGGTAGTCGACCACCGTCTGCGACCCGGAACCCAGCTGCGGATTGTCGGAGGTCCAGGACATCTTCTGCCCGATGCCGGTCTCCGGCCCCTCGAACGTGTAATGGAGGCCGGGATCGATCTCGGCCCAGGGCGAGAAGTCCTTGAAGCGCCTGAGATTGCTCACGATGCCGAAGACCTTTCCCGGCGGCGCGGCGATGGTGATCTCACGCTCGACGACGGCCTCGCCCGGCAGCACATAGGCCCCGCCCATGAAGATGACGAGAAGCGCGATCAGCACATAGGCGGCACCCAAGAGAAATCTTTTCATCGGCGGCACGGTCCTGGTCATGGCGGTCGCCGGCCTCTATAGCTCAGCCGATGCGCAAAGCCCATCTGTTCCGTATCAGACCTTGTGAGCCGCGCGATCTCGACGCGGCGGCGGAAGCGGCCAATGCCGCCTGCCGCCAGGCCTATGCCTTTTTCGGCTACAGCCATCCGGTCTCGACGACGCGCACGCGCCTCGCCGAAACCGTGGCGGAAGGCCAGAGGTGTTTCGTGCCGGAGGTGGCGGGAGGCGCCGTCGGCATCCTCACCTTGAAGCCGGCTTTCATCGACAAGCTCTTCATCGCGCCGCAGTGGCAGGGTTTGGGACTCGGCTCCGCCTGTCTCGATTTTGCCAAGTCCCTCTATCCTTCCGGGATCGAGCTTCATTGCGCGCAGCAGAATTTCGCCGCCTGCCGCCTCTATGAGCGCCACGGCTTCGTCGCCGTGAGCCATCTCATCTTCGCGCCGCTCGCCATCGGCGATGTGATCTACCGCTGGCCCGGCTGCTAGTCTAGTCTTACTGAGTCAGTAAGTCACATGCTTAGTGGGATAGCGACTCACATAGGCTGATATTGGCTTATCAGCATTTGAGGTGAGGCGATGACCGTTGGAAGTGATGTGCGGTTTTCGGCTTATG
>JBFWNN010000108.1:0-15320 GCA_050251035.1 Parvibaculaceae bacterium | reverse complement strand
GGCAGGCGCGTCGCAGTGCTGCTCCTCATCCAGTCGACCGCGGGCAGCGTCGGCTATACCGCCTTGCTGATCTCGGGGCTGCGCCTGACCTCGGCTGCCGATGCCGGCGTGATCATCGGCACCTTGCCGGTCGTCTCGGCCGCGATCGCCATCCTGATCCTGGGCGAACGGCCGCGGCCGGTCGTGCTGTTCGCCATTGGTCTCGCGGCGGTGGGCGTCTTCGCCATCGCCGCGCAGTTCCCCGACGGTGCGCCGGCGTCGCTGCTCGGCAACGCCCTGATCTTCGCCGCCGTCCTGTGCGAGGGCCTGTTCATCCTGCTCAGCAAGCGCCTCGCCGTGCCGGTGCCGCCCCTGGCGCAGTCGACGCTGATGACGGGCATCGGCCTCGTCGTGGCGCTGTTGCCGGCCGCCTTCGAATGGCCGTCGATGGCGGGCGCGACGCCGGGCGCGGTCGCGGCGGTCGTCTATTATGCGCTGGTGCCGACGGTCGGCGGCTATCTTCTGTGGTATGGCGGCCTGGCGCGGGTCTCGGGCGCCGAAGCGTCATTGTTCACCGCCATGGCGCCGGTCTCGGCCGTGCTGCTCGCCGTCATCCTGTTGGGCGAGGCGGTGAGCTTTAGCCAGATGATCGGCGTTGCCTGCGTGCTCCTGGCCGTTCTCAGCCTCGGGCTGGCGCGCAAGTGACTTATCTCAGCAGTCCCTTCTGCTTGAGCAGTGCCCGCGAGACGCAGCCGCCGAAGTTCTTTCCCGGCTGCACGACTCTCGCGAAGCATTTGCTGCCGCCGAGCCTGACCTTTATGCGTCCCTTGACCCGGATCGACCCGCCTCCACCGCCGCTCTGCCGGAAGCCGAAAGTGGGCTTCGGCACTTCGCCGGTCACCGGATAGCCGATGCTCGCCAGATGGCTGCGCACGCGCTTGCAGTAATCGACGGACTTGACCGAGAAGCGCGTCTCGCCATGGCCGGCGCGGTATTTCATCACCGTGGTGCAGATATCCTGGTTGGCGAGGCGCCAGGCTTCGGCCAGATATTGCGTGCCATAGGCGATGTTCGTCGCGGGTTCCGAGAGCGCCGAGAGCGAGCCTTTGAAGCCCATCATGTCGGCGGTCGCGGGCAGGATCTGCATCAGGCCCACCTCGCCGACATCGCCGCGAGCGCCCGGATTATAGGCGCTTTCGACCCGCATCACCGCATCGACGATTGCATAGGGGATCTTGTTGCGCTGCGCTTCCGCTTTGCCGATGCGCTGATAGAGCGCCTTGCCGCTCGCAAGCTCATCGAGCGGCGGGCGCGCCGAGGCCGTCCCCGCGAGGAGGACGCTCAGTCCGATGACACTCACGGAAGCCGCGCGCCGCATCTTGCCTGTCAGTTCCAGCCCGTTCCGCCAACCGAGACGGAACTTCTCCGTTCATCGTCGCAACCGATTGGCTCAAAATTACGACGGATTATCGACCTGCCCGCGCTAATTCTCGTCCATCTTGAGTGCCGCAATGAAGGCCTCCTGCGGGATCTCGACCTTGCCGAACTGGCGCATCTTCTTCTTGCCTTCCTTCTGCTTGTCGAGAAGCTTGCGCTTGCGGGTGATGTCGCCGCCATAACATTTGGCGGTCACGTCCTTGCGCAGGGCCGACAGCGTCTCGCGCGCGACGATCTTGCCGCCGATGGCCGCCTGGATCGGGATCTGGAACATATGGCGCGGGATGAGCTCCTTGAGCTTCTCGCACATCACCCGGCCTCTCTGTTCGGCGCGGCCGCGGTGCACGATCATCGCCAGCGCATCGACCGGCTCGGCATTGACCAGGATGCCCATGCGCACCAGGTCGCCCTTCTCATAGCCGATCATCTTGTAGTCGAAGCTGGCATAGCCGCGGCTCACCGATTTCAGCCGGTCGTAGAAGTCGAACACCACCTCGTTGAGCGGCAGGTCGTAGACGAGCATGGCGCGCGTGCCAGCATAGGTCAGCTGCTTCTGCCGCCCGCGCCGGTCCTCGCACAATTTCAGGATCGAGCCCAGATATTCGTCGGGCACCAGGATGGTCGCCTCGATCCACGGCTCCTCGATCGAGAAGATATGGTTGGGCTCGGGCAGGTCGACCGGATTGTGCAATTCGATCTGGCTGCCGTCGTTGAGATTGACCTTGTAGATGACCGAGGGCGCCGTGGTGATGACGTCGACATTGAACTCGCGCTCGATACGCTCGCGGATGATCTCGAGATGAAGGAGCCCGAGGAAGCCGCAGCGGAAGCCGAAGCCCAAGGCCGCCGAGGTCTCCATCTCGTAGGAGAAGCTCGCATCGTTGAGGCGGAGCTTGCCCATGGCGTCGCGCAGGTCCTCGAAGCGCGCCGCATCGACCGGGAAGAAGCCGGCGAAGACGACGGGCTGGGCCGGCTTGAAGCCCGGCAGGGCCTCGGCGGCGGGGTTCCGGTCATCCGTCACCGTGTCGCCGACGCGGGTGTCGGCCACCTGCTTGATAGCTGCGGTGAAGAAGCCGATCTCGCCGGGGCCGAGCCTGTCGACCATCTCGCGCTTGGGCCTGGATATGCCGACGCGCTCGACCTGGTAGGAAGCTCCGGTCGACATCAGCTTGATCTTCTGGCCCTTGCGGATCTCGCCATCGACCACGCGCAGCAGCACGACGACGCCGAGATAGGGGTCGTACCAGCTGTCGACGAGAAGCGCCTTCAAGGGCGCGTCGCGGTTGCCCTTGGGCGCCGGCAGGCGGTTCACGATCGCCTCCAGCACATCGGGCACGCCGAGACCGGTCTTGGCCGAGATCTCGACCGCGTCCGAGGCGTCGAGCCCGATCACATCCTCGATCTGCTGGCGGATGCGGGCGGGCTCCGCCGCCGGCAGGTCGACCTTGTTGAGAACGGGGATGATCTCGTGATTGTTGTTGATCGCCTGATAGACATTGGCCAGCGTCTGGGCCTCGACGCCCTGGCTCGCATCGACGACGAGGAGCGAGCCCTCGCAGGCGGCGAGCGAGCGCGACACTTCATAGGCGAAGTCGACATGGCCCGGCGTGTCGATGAGGTTCAGCACGTATTTCTCGCCCGATTTCGCCATGTAGTCGAGGCGCACGGTGTTGGCCTTGATGGTGATGCCGCGCTCGCGCTCGAGGTCCATCGAATCGAGGATCTGGTCGACCATCTCGCGGTCCGACACCGCCCCGCACAGCTGGATCAGCCGGTCGGCGAGCGTCGACTTGCCATGGTCGATATGGGCGATGATGGAGAAATTGCGGATATGGCGGAGGTCGGTCATTCAATCACGTCTGTTGTGAGGGGGCTTGATGGCAGGGGCGTCCCGCGCCGTCAAGCGCTGGAAAAATCTCACAATTCAAGGGCTGGATTATAGTTTAGAATTATTCTAAATATGGATCATGAAAGCCTTTTCCGACCTCACCGAACAAGAGATTCTGGCCCTCGCCATAGCGAGCGAGGAGGACGATTCCCGCACCTATATGGCCTTCGCCCATGGGCTCATGGACAAGTTCCCGGCCTCCGCCAAGGTCTTCATCGAGATGGCCGAAGAGGAGCAGGCGCATAAAGCGAGCCTGACCGACGCCTATCAGAAGAAATTCGGCGATTTCATTCCCTTGATCCGGCGCAGCGACGTCATGGGCTTCGTGCAGCATCGGCCGGTCTGGCTCGTCAAGCAGATGACGCTCGACGCCATGCGCCAGCGCGCCGAGGTGCTGGAGCTCGAGAATATGCGATTCTACCGCCAGGCGGCCGAGCAGGCGTCGGACCCCGCCATCGCCAAACTGTTGCGCGATCTGGCGGAAGCCGAGAAGGACCATACGTCGCTCGCCGACCGCCTGGGCCTCAAGCATCTGACTCCCGATGCCAGGCTCGAAGAGGCGGAGGCCCGGAAGAAGCTCTTCCTCCTGCAGGTGATCCAGCCGGGCCTCGTCGGCCTGATGGACGGCTCCGTCTCGACCCTGGCCCCGCTCTTCGCCGCGGCCTTCGCCACCCACGACACCTGGCAGACCTTCCTTGTCGGCCTCGCCGCCTCGCTCGGCGCCGGCATCTCGATGGGCCTGGCCGAGGCCTTGTCGGATGACGGCAAGCTCACCGGCCGCGGCCGCCCGCTGATCCGCGGGCTGGCGTCCGGCGTCATGACGGCGGTCGGCGGTCTCGGCCACGCATTGCCTTATCTCATTCCCGATTTCTGGACCGCGACCGTCATCGCCATGATCGTCGTCTTCTTCGAGCTCTGGGCGATCTCCTGGATCCGCTGGAAATACATGGACACGCCCTTCCTGCGCGCCGCCTTCCAGGTGGCGGTCGGCGGCGCTCTGGTGTTCATCACCGGCATATTCATAGGGAGCGCATGAGCGCGATCATCCTCTCATTCGTCATGGCCGCCCTTGAGGCGGCCATCCAGCCCATCCGCCGGACAGCTGGTGGTCGGCACGGCTGGATGGCCGGGTCGAAGCCCGGCCATGACGAGGAGGTAGAGTGGCTTGCGGCGGGATGACGGCTTGCCGAAAGCAAGCCGTCAGCTCCTGAGCACCCCGCCGGTCGCCTTGTTGACCTGCGCCACGACCTTCTTGGAGAGCTCCTCGATCTCCTCCTCGGTCAGCGTCTTCTCGCGCGGCTGGATGGTGACTTCGATGGCGAGCGACATCTTGCCTTGATCGAGCGAGCCGCCGGCGAAGCGGTCGAAGACGATGACATCCGAGATGAGCTGCTTGTCGACGCCCTTCGCGGCCTTCACGATCTTCTCGGCCTCGATGTCCTGATCGAGCACGAAAGCGAAGTCGCGCTTCACTGCCATGAGGTCGGAGGCGTTGAGGGCGGGTCGCGTGTTGCCCCGGCCCTTGGGCTGCGGGATCGCCGAGAGGATCACCTCGAAGGCGACGAGCGGACCCTTCGCGTCGAGCTCCGCCAGCACGCGCGGATGGACCTCGCCGAAGGTGGCGAGCTTGTTCTGCGGCCCCATCTGGATCGTGCCGGAGCGGCCGGGATGGTACCAGGACGGCGCCTCGGCCACGACCTGCATCGTGGCGACGGGCGCGCCCGCCGCGTCGAGCACGGCGAGCGCATCGGCCTTGGCGGTGAAGACGTCGACGGCGCGCTCGCCTTTCAGCCAGTTGCGCGGCACGTCACTGCCGCGGCGGATGCCGGCGGCGCGCAGCGTCTCGTCCTCCGGCTTGTCGCCGGCATAGGCCTGGCCCACTTCGAACAGCGCCACGTCGAGGAAGCCGCGCGCCATGTTGCGCGAAGCCGCCGCGATGAGGTTGGGCAGGAGCGAGGGCCGCATGTCGGAGAGCTCCGACGAGATCGGATTGGCGAGCACCAAAGCGCGGTTGCGCTGGCCGTTGGCGGTGAACAGCCGCGCCTGCGCCTCGGGCAGGAACGACCAGGTCACCGCCTCGTTGAGGCCGCGCGCGGCGAGCGTGCGCCGCGCCTGGATCATGCGCCGCTGCAGCGGATTGAGCACCGGCCTGGCGACGGCGGAGAGCCTGGGCATCTCGGCGAAGGGCACATTGTCGAGCCCATAAATGCGGCAGACCTCTTCGACGAGATCGGCCTCGCCCTGCACATCCGGCCGCCAGGACGGCACGGCGCAGAGGAGCCCGTCCGGCTTTTCGATGACGTCGAAGCCGAGGGCGGTGAGGATTTCCTTCTGCCGGGGTTCGGAGACCTCGACGCCGCCGAGCCCCGCGACGCGGCCGCGGCGCAACAGGTAGCTGCGCGCCGTGTCAGGCACGCGCCCGGCGACCACCAGCTCGGACGGCTCGCCGCCGCACAGATCGAGGATCATCTGCGTGCCGAGCTCGATGCCGTTCTGGGTGAAGGCGGGGTCGGCGCCGCGCTCGAAGCGATAGCGCGCATCCGACTGGACGCCGAGCTTGCGTCCGGTGGCGGCGGTCCGGAGGGGATCGAAATAGGCGGCTTCGAGGAAGACATTGACGGTCCCCTCCGAGCAGCCCGAATCGGAGCCGCCGATGATGCCGCCGAGCGCTTCCGGAGCGCGCTCGTCGGCGATGACCGTCATGGTCGCGTCGAGCCAGTAGGTCTTGCCGTCGAGGGCCTTGAGATATTCGCCGCGCCGGGCGAGGCGCGCATGGATCGAGCCTTTGATCTTGTCGGCGTCGAAGACATGCAGCGGCCGGCCATAGGCGAAGGTGATGTAATTGGTGACGTCGACCAGGGCCGAGATCGGCCTGAGGCCGATGGCCTTGAGCCGCGTCTGCAGCCATTTGGGCGACGGGCCGTTCTTGACGCCCTTCAGGTAGCGCCCGATGAACAAGGGACAGGGCGTGTGATCGCCGCCGTCGAAGAGGAGCGACACGCCGACCGGCGAGCGGAATTTGCCTTGAATAGCCGGCACCTTGAGCGGCTTGAGCTTGCCCAGGCCCTTGGCGGCGAGATCACGGGCGATGCCGTAGATGCCGAGCGCGTCCGGCCGGTTCGGCGTCACCTTGATGTAGATCATCGGGTCGTCGAGGCCGAGCGCCTGCGCTGCCGGCGTGCCGATCGGCACCGCCTTGTCGAGCTCGATGATGCCGTCATGCTCGCTGGAGATCATGAGCTCGCGCTCGGAGACCAGCATTCCGTTCGATTCGACGCCGCGGATGACGCCCTTCTCGAGCGTCATGTCGGTGCCCGGAATATAGGAGCCGGGCGGCGCGAAGATCGCCTTCATGCCGGTCTTGGCATTGGGCGCGCCGCACACGACCTGGACGAGGCCCGACCGGGTGACGACGTCGCAGACCTGCAGGCGGTCGGCATCGGGATGCTTGCGCGCCTCCTTCACATAGGCGACGGTGAAGGGCTGCAGGGGCTTGCGCTTGTCCTCGACCGCTTCGACCTCGAGGCCGATGCCATAGAGGCCTTCGACGATCTGTTCGAGGCTGGCCTGCGTGTCGAGATAGTCCTTGAGCCAGGCGAGGGTGAATTTCATGACGACAGCCCTCCGGCGAGAGTCGGTATGTGCAGGGCGCGGAAGCCATAGTGCCTGAGCCAGCGCAGATCCGCTTCGAAGAAGGCGCGCAGATCGGGAATGCCGTATTTGAGCATGGCGATGCGGTCGAGCCCCATGCCGAAGGCGAAGCCCTGATAGCGGTCGGGATCGAGGCCGCCGGCCTTGATCACATTGGGATGCACCATGCCGCTGCCGAGGATCTCGAGCCAGGACGTGCCTTCGCCGATCTTCACCTGGCCGCCCTCCCACGAGCAGTTGATGTCGACTTCCATCGACGGCTCGGTGAACGGGAAATGCGAGGCGCGGAAGCGCATCTTCACATCGTCGATCTCGAAGAACGCCTTGCAGAACTCGGCGAGCGCCCATTTGAGATGGCCGAGATGCGTCTCCTCGTCGATGACCAGGCCCTCGATCTGGTGGAACATCGGCGTGTGGGTCTGGTCCGAGTCCGAGCGGAAGGTGCGCCCGGGCGCTATGATGCGGATCGGCGGCTTCTGCTCCAGCATGGTGCGGATCTGCACCGGCGACGTATGGGTGCGCAGCAGCATGCGCGAGCCGTCGGGCTTGGGGTGGAAATAGAAGGTGTCGTGCTCCTGGCGGGCCGGATGCTCGGCCGGCATGTTGAGCGCGGTGAAATTGTAGAAATCGTTCTCGATATGGGGGCCCTCGGCGACGGAGAAGCCGAGATCGCCCCAGATCTGGACGATCTCTTCCCACACCTGGCTCACCGGATGGATGCTGCCCAGCGCCTCGGGCCGCGCCGGCAATGTCACGTCGACCTTTTCGGTGGCCAGCCGCGCTTCCAGCGCCTTGGCCTGGAACCCGGCCTTCTTCGCCGTGATCGCCTCGGCGATCTTGTCCTTGAGGGCATTGAGCTCGGCGCCGGCGGTGCGGCGCTCCTCGGGCGACATGTCGGCGAGCGTCTTCATGCGCTCGGAGATGGCGCCCTTCTTGCCGAGCGCCGAGACGCGCAGGGATTCGAGCTCGGTCTCGTCGGCCGCGGCCGTTATGCCGTCGATCAGCGATTGTTCCAGGGTCTGCAGGCTCATCTTTCGAATCTTTCAACGAAAAAGCCGGGCCGCCGGCGCTCTTGCGAGCGCCAATCGAGACCCGGCCTGAACCGATGGAGACGTGCGAGGCTCAGAGAGCCGCTTTCGCCTTTTCGACGAGAGCGGCGAAAGCCTGAGGCTCGCGCACGGCGAGATCGGCCAGAACCTTGCGGTCGATCTCGATACCGGCCTTGCCGAGCCCGTCGATAAATCGGCCATAGGTGAGGCCGAGCTCGCGGCTCGCCGCGTTGATGCGCTGGATCCACAAAGCGCGGAAATTGCGCTTCTTGGTGCGCCGGTCGCGATACTGATATTGCTGGGCCTTCTCCACCGCCTGGACGGCGACGCGGAAGATGTTCTTGCGGCGGTTGAAATAACCCGACGCGCTCTTGATGACTTTCTTGTGGGCGGCTCTGGCCGTCACACCACGCTTGACACGGGACATGCTTACACTCCTTGCAGCAGCTTAGCGGGCATAGGGCATATGGATCTTGACCAGGCGCTCGTCGCCCTCGGCCAGAATCATGGTGCCCCGCTGGTTGCGGATCTGCTTGTTGCTGCGCTTGATCATGCCGTGGCGCTTGCCGGCCTGGCCGGCCTTGATGCGACCGGACGCCGTGACCTTGAATCGCTTCTTGGCCGACGACTTCGTCTTCATTTTGGGCATTTCGCTATCCTTTCGGTGCACAATAAAAACCGCCCTGGCATGCCCTTTACAGGCCAGGCGGCTTGAACGGCGGGGTTATGGCGGAACGGCCGGTAAAATGCAAGTCGTGCAGCTTTGCAGATTTAAAGGCGGGGCCGAGCACCAAAATCTTACGTGACGGAATTTACGGTACATATGCAGGTGGCGCTGTCATGCGGGCTGTGCGGAGCTCGATCCAGGCCCATCGCTCCTTCGACACTAACGAAACGAAACTCCGGTTTCGCGAAGGCGAGAGGCCGGGTGAGGGTGTGGCTCCGAACACCAGATTTATATAGACATCGTGCAAGCCTGACCAACACCCTCATCCGCCCTGTCGGGCACCTTCTCCTGCAAGCGGAAGAAGGGGAATGACGGTGAGCGATAGCGCTCCTATCAGCCTCATATGCGATAGCCCTGCCCGCGACCTGGAGCGCGCCGGCAAGGATGGCCAGGGCCAGGACGCCCATGGCCAAAGCCTGCGGGCCAAACGCCGTGATCTGCAGGAGGATCATAGGGAGTTCCTCGACATTCATGAGGAGAGTGGACAGACGGAACCACTGCCCGGGCGGCTTGATGCTCCGGACACGTCATCCGATCCTGATATTTTCCATATCGCATATTTTACGTACGATGTCAACGTAAAAAGCGTATGAACGGAGCCTCAATGGTACCGGCGACGCTGTTGCGCCGCCGGCGTCGCCGCTTGCCGGCACTAGCCCTCCCGCCAACGGCTCGTTACGCTGGGCATGGCTTGACTGCCGGCCGGTTCCGGTCCCACACGCCAAGTCCACCCGTTGCGCGAGGCTCCCATGTCCAAGCTCCGCTACACCTCCGCTCTGATCATCGGCTCGGGCTCGGGGCTCAGCGCCTCGCTGGCCAGGCTCCTGGCGAGCCAGGGCCTGAAAGTCGGCCTCGCCGCCCGCAATGTCCAGAAGCTCGCGAGCCTCGCCGCCGAGACCAGGGCCCGGACCTTCGCCTGCGATGCCGCCGACCCCGCCCAGGTCGAAAAGCTCTTCCAGGATGCGGACAAGGCGATCGGCGAGCCCGACGTCGTCATCTACAACGCCTCGGGCCGCCTGCGCGGCGCCATCATCGAACTCGATCCGGCGGCCGTCGCGCAGGCCATCGCGGTCTCGGCCTTCGGCGGCTTCCTCGCAACCCAGCAGGCGGCGAAGCGCATGCTGAAGCGGCGTCACGGCGCGATCCTGCTCACCGGCGCCACCGCCAGCGTCAAGGGCTATGCCCTCTCCTCGCCCTTCGCCATGGGCAAGTTCGCCTTGCGCGGGCTCGCCCAGAGCATGGCGCGCGAGCTCGCCCCGCAGGGCATCCATGTCGCCCATTTCGTCATCGACGGCAGCATCCGCAATCCCGGCCGCGAGGAGCCGCCCGACCGGCCCGACAGCATGCTCGACCCCGATGCGATCGCGCAGACCTATCTCAACATCCTGATGCAGCCGAAGAGCGCCTGGACCTGGGAGATCGAGCTCAGGCCCTGGGTGGAGAGGTTCTAGCTACGCCTGATCACCGCAAGGCTGCGGCGAAGCGCTGGACGTCCTTTTCGGTGTTGAAGACATGCGGGCTGACGCGGATGGCGTCGCCGCGGATGGAGACGAAGACGTTGGCCTGCCGCAGCCGCTGCGCCAGGCCATCCGGCAGTCCTCCGTCTCGGCGCAGCCCGAAGAGATGGCCGGAGCGAGCATCGGGCGGAGCGGCGAAATATCCGTGGGGGCGAACGCCCTCGACGATGCCGGCGGCGATCTCGGCTATGGTGCGGTTGATGCCGGCAATGCCCCAGTCCAGCAACTGCTCGAGCGCGGTGATGGCCATCGGCACGGTGATGAAGTTCGCGCGTTCGCCCATGTCGAAGCGGCGGGCGCCGGTGTCGTAGCTGTCGATCTGCTCCAGCCGGCCTTCATGCTCGGCGGCGCCGGCGCGATGGAAATAATGTTCCTCGAACGGTGCGACATGCTGCATGTGCGGCGCGACATAGAGGAAGGCGAAGCCATACGGACAGAACAGCCATTTGTAGGCCGAGCAGGTGAGGACATCGGGCTTGAGCGTCTTGACGCTGAGCGGCAGCGCGCCGATCGACTGGGTTCCGTCGATGACGAAAAGCGCGCCCACCGCGCGGGCGGCGGCGCCTATGCGCTCCAGGTCGAAGAGGTTGCCGTCGCTCCAGTGGACGTTCGGCACCGATACGACACGGGTGTTGGCGTCGATGGCCGCCGTGATCGCGTCGGCCCAGCTCGCGCCCTCTGCCGGAAGGACGGCGCGCAACTCGGCTGCCGCGGCCGCGCATTGGACGCGCCATTTGTGATAGGTGGAGGCGTGCTCGCGGTCGGGCAGCACGACATTGTCGCCGGCGGAAAGAGTGACGCCCGAAGCCGCCGTGGCGATCCCCGAGGCTGTCGAGCTGACGATCGCGATATCGTCGGGCGAAGCGTCGATCATGTCCGCGAACAAGGCGCGCAACCGCTCCACATCGCGGAAGAAGTCGCGATGGAGGATCGTCCATGGATGAGCCTTGCTGAGCAACGAACGCTGGCCGACCTCCACCGTCCGATTGAGAAGGGGCGAGAGATAGGCGCAATTGAAGTAGGCAAGATCGTCCGGCAGGTCGAACAATGCGCGTTGAGCGGTGGGCATCGATACGGCTTTCTGTTGGCGGGATAAGAAGATGGGCTTGGATGCGGGATCACTCCAGGGCCGGTTCGCCCTGAAGTGACGGATGCAGTGCGACCGGGCTTGCGAAGCCGGCGCGGGACGATGGAAAGCGGCTTACAGGGCCGGCAACTCGGGAAGCGTGGTGCCCAGCCACTTGGTGGTGAGGTTCTTGAGGTCGCCGTTCTGCTGATGGACGAAAATGAAGGAGTTCAGCCACTGCAGCGTGCCGAACTCGCCGGCCTTGACGCCCATGTGGATGAGGTCGGTGCCCAGCGAGAACTTGATGTCGAGGCGACGTGACTTGTCGTTCTTGTTGAGCACATAAGCGACGAGGTCGCCGGTCGCGTAGAGATCGACCTGGCCGGTCTGATAAGCGGTCGTCGCGGTGGCGTTGTCTTCGAAACGGATGATGTTGGCGTCGGGGGCGAGCTTGGTGATCGCCGAATCCTCGACCGTGCCGCGTGTGACGCCGATCGAACGTTTTCCGATGTCGGCGACGGATTTCACGGCCGTCTCCGTGGGCCCGAAGACGCCGATGGTGGTGGTCGTATAGGGCGACGTGAACATCACCTGCTTGGCCCGCTCCGGCGTGAGGCTGAGGAGTGCCACGAGAATGTCGACCTTGTCGGTGACCAGGTAGGGCAGGCGGTTCTGCGCCGTCATTTGCTGGATCTCGAGCTTCACGCCGAGGTCGTTGGCGATGAGATTGGCGACGTCCACGTCGAGGCCCGATGGCTGCTGCTTGTCGTCGAGGAAGCCGAACGGCGCGACGTCGGCGATCACGCCGACGCGGATCGTGCCGCGATCGAGGATGTCCTGCAACTGGTCGGCGGAGGCGGGGGCTGAAAACGCGGCGGTCAGGACGAGCGCGGCGGCAAGGGCAAGTCTCTTCAGGCTATGCATGGTTTCCTCCAGTTTATGTGAGAGCGGCGGTCAGAAAGGTTTTGAATTCCGGCGTCCGGGGCGAGGCGGTCACGGCCCGGGCCTCGCCCTCCTCGTGGATGCGCCCCTGGTGCATGAAGGCGATGCGGGAGCCGATCGAGCGGGCAAAGCCCAATTGGTGCGTGACGAGAAGCATGGTCATGTTCTGCTCGGCGAGCCGGAACAGGACGTTCACGACCTCGCCGATCAGCTCGGGATCGAGCGCCGAGGTGATCTCGTCGAACAGCATCAGGGCGGGCGACAGCGCCAGCGAGCGGGCTATGGCGACGCGCTGCTGCTGGCCGCCGGAGAGCTCCGAGGGATAGGCTTGCCGCTTGTCCGCCATGCCCACCTGCGCCAGCACCTCGCCTGCCCGGTCGATGGCCTCGGCCGCGGTGCGATTGAGCACCCGTCTTTGCGCCAGCGTGACGTTCTGCTCGACGGTGAGATGGGGGAACAGATTGAAGCCCTGGAAGACGATGCCGACTTTGCGGCGCAGGGCGCGCAGATCGGCCGACGGCGCCGCCAGATCGATGCCGAGAACCTCGAGGCGACCGCCGTCGATGCGCTCGAGCCCGTTCATGCAGCGCAGGAGCGTGCTCTTGCCCGAGCCGCTGCGGCCGAGCAGGACGACGCGTTCCCCGGCCGCGATGGTGACCGACACGCCCTTCAGCACCTCGACCTGTCCGAAAGACTTCCTCACATCGGCGGCTATGACGGGCGTCATCGGGCAAACCTCTTCTCGAAGCGGCGCGAGAGCAACGTGATCGGGAAACAGGCCGCGAAATAGAGGACCGCGATGCTTCCGAAGATGACGAAGGACTGGAACGTCGAGTTGTTGATGATCTGGCCCGCGCGGGTCAGCTCGATGAAGCCGATCACCGAAGCGAGCGAGGAATCCTTGATCAACTGGACCAGGAACCCGACGGTCGGAGGGGTGGCGCCGCGGATCGCCTGCGGCGCGATGACGTCGATGAACGTCGTCAACCGCCCCAGCCCCAGCGATTCGGCCGCTTCCCACTGCTGGCGCGGGACGGCGGCAATGGCGCCTTGCCAGATCTCGCTGAGAAAGGCGGCCGAATACGCGCCGAGCGCGGCGGTGGCGGCGACGAAGGCGTCGACCTCGAAGCCCAGGATGCTGAGACCGAAGTAGAACACGAACAGCTGTCCGATCAGCGGCGTGCCTTGGAACACGGTGACATAGGCGAAGTGGACGAGGCCGATGAGACGTGAGCGCGTGAGGTGCGCCATGACGAAGAGCAGGGCCAGGAGCGTGCCCGTGAGCAGCGCCGCGGCCGAGATCCCGATGGTCCATTTGAGGCCGTAGAGCAGGTAGATGAAGTCGCCGGCATTGAGATCGCGCATCAGCCGCGCCTCTTGAACAGGGTGACCCACACCAGCGCCATGCCGAGGCGAAAGGCGATGACGATGCCGAGATAGACGGCGCTGATCACGGCATAGGCCTCGAAGCTGCGGAAGGTCCGCGACTCGATGAAGGAGGCCGAGCGCATGAGGTCGTCGGCCGATATCTGGGAAACGATGCTGCTGCCCAGGAAGAGCAGGACGACGTAGCTGACGAGGGAAGGAAAGACGTTGCGAACGGCCTGGAAGGCGACGACGTCGCGAAAGATGCTCCACGGCCCAAGGCCGAGCGAGGCGGCGGATTCGAGCTGGCCGCGGGGAATGGACTGCAGGCCGGCGCGCATCACCTCGGTCGTGTAGGCGCCGAAATTCACGGTGAGCGCGAGGACCGCGGCGGTCATCGCGGCCATTCTGAAACCGATGCTGGCGAGGCCGAAGAAGATGAAGAACAGCTGCACCAGGAAGGGCGTGTTGCGGAACGCTTCGACATAGGCGAGGACGAAGCCATGCGCCCGCTTGGGCCCATAGGTGAGGACCGCGGCGCATGCCGTGCCGATGACGAGGCCGAGCGTGGCGGTGAGGCCGGTGAGCCACAAAGAGCGAAGCGCGCCGTCGACGATGAGGTCGCTGTAGCGCAGCACCTCATTGAAACGGAAAGTGTACATCCGCCCTCCAGCCGAAACGGCATATCCGGCTCTCCTGGCCGTCTGGGTGGATTTCAGCCCGCTCTCTATCTTATTGTCAACAAAAAATTTCGTATAGGAAATTTACAGACCGATTGCTGGCGCAAACCAGTTGAAAAACTCCGATTTTGCACCTGTTCCCCTTAAATGGATTTATGATAGGAAATTTCCGGCCGAGGGAGAAATGTCTAGTGGCTGAGCTCGAGGGCCCGATGATGGATGAAGCGGTGCGCAAGAACGAGATGCTGGGCCTGCGGGTCAAGCGTCTGCGGCGCAAGAACGGCTGGACCCTGGCCGAGCTGGCGCGGCGCGCCAATCTCGCCACGTCGACCTTGTCGAAGGTCGAGAACAATCAGCTGTCCCTGACCTACAACAACCTGACCAAGCTGGCCGCCGGGCTCGGCGTCGACATCGCCAACCTCTTCACCGATGACGTGATCGCTGAAAGGAGCGAGAAGATCGAGGTGAAGCGGCGCGGTGACGGCTTGCATCAGAAAACCCAGAACTTCGACCACGAATTCCTGTTCGAGGCGTTGTTGCACAAGGCGATGGTGCCCATCATCACCGAGGTCAGGACAAGTGCCATCGAGGAGTTCGGCGACTGGGACCAGCACGATGGCGAGGAATTCATCTTCGTGCTCGAAGGCAGCGTCGAGATCCATGTCGGCTCCTCGACGCCGGTGCGGCTGCGCGCCGGAGACTCGTGCTATTTCGACGCCAAGTTCCCCCATGCCGCGATCAATGTGGGGCGCAACAGCGCCTATATCCTCTCGGTGACGACCGCGCCCGAGAAGCCATAGGCGCAGCAATGCCTAGCGCGGGATGCGAAAAAGTGGGCACCGGTTTTTCGCAAGAATCCCGCGCTAGACTAACATATAGGAATCGATCACGTTTATGAGTTTGGATTGATTCAATCCAAACTCATCGTGATCTAGGTGTTTAGTCCCGGCATTTGCTGGAGCGGATTGAGGTTGAAGCGTTCCGGCTGTGCAGCCCATTCCTTGCAGATGAACTCGTAG
>JBFWNN010000107.1:0-15331 GCA_050251035.1 Parvibaculaceae bacterium | reverse complement strand
GCGACGACGTGACCCTCATCCATGAGCCGTGGATCAAGCCGTTCTTCCGCTGCAATATGTGGCATGTGCGCGGGCGCGACCATGACCTCCTGTTCGATTCGGGCCTCGGCCATTTCAGCCTGAAGACACATGTGGCGCTGGTGAGCGAGCGGCCGCTGCTGTGCGTCGCCAGCCATACGCATTTCGATCATATAGGCTGCCATCACGAGTTCGCGCATCGTCTGGTGCATGCGGCGGAGTCCCAAATCCTCGCCGATCCGCGCAACGACCTGACGCTCGCCGACAGATATGCGACGGAGGAGATGTTCGACCGCCTGCCATCGGGCTGGCGGACGGAGCGTTACCGGATCGCGCCCGCGCCGGCCGAGCGCCTGCTCGAAGCCGGCGATGTGATCGATCTCGGCGACCGTGCTTTCGAGGTCGTGCACACGCCCGGCCATTCGCCGGGCGGCATCGGCCTCTTCGAACGGAGGACCGGCATCTTCCTCTCGGGCGACATCGTCTATGACGGCCCCCTGATCGACGATGCCTATCATTCCGACCGCGAAGCCTATCAGGCGACCTTCGAGCGCATCCGGTCGCTGCCCGTCAGCGTGGTGCATGGCGGCCATTTCCCGAGCTTCGGACCTGTGCGCTATCGCCAGATCATCGATGAGTATCTGGCCGGCCTGCGCCAGGCGGGATGTCATTTGGCGGGGAAGTAGGGCCCACCCGGCTCGCTTCGCTACTCCCGCTTCTGGTGCTCCTGCATGCGCCGCACCCACATGGAGATGTGGCTGCGCCGGATGAAGCCGACGCTCTCCCAGTCGCCGAGCTCCATGGCGGCGAGGATGTCGGCCACCTCGCGGCGGAAGACGATGACCTCGTCGGCGAGATCGAGCTGGGGCGCTGCCCTGAGCCAGACGCGGTTGGTGAGGAAATAGAGGCGCTCGGAGATCTCGCGCAGGGGCGCATTGCCGATCATAGCCGCGAGCTCGTGGAAGAAATCCATGTTGAGGCGGGCATAGGCCTTGGGATCGGGCGACTTGATGAGCTCGTCGCAGCGGCCGAGCAGGGCACGCACCCGCGCCAGGTCCTCGAGGCTCCGCGGCAGGGGATCGAGCTTGCCCATGAGACCGGCGAGCTCCATGCGCAGGCGATAGACCGGGAGCAGCGCGTCGAGATCGACGTCGATGACGAAAGTGCCGACGCCGTGCCGGCTTTCGAGCAGGCCCTCGCTTTCGAGCTGGGCGAGGACGCGGCGGACGGGCGTGCGCGACACGCCGAATTCGCGCGCCAGGTCCTCTTCGGCCAGCCTCTTGCCCGGCTCATATTCGATGAGGCAGATGCGGTCGCGAATGGCGTTGTAGATGCGCTCGAAACGCTCGCGCGCCAGCGTCAGCGGCCGGTCGTCATTGTCGGCGGCAAAGCTCATCCGGCCTCCAGGACCGCATGCAGGAACTGCTTGGTCCGCTCGTTCTTGGGATTGCCGAAGAACTCCTTCGGATGGCCCTGCTCGCAGATCTTGCCCTGATAGAAGAAGCAGATGCGGTCGGCAAATTCCTTGGCGAAGCCCATCTGATGGGTAACCATCAACATGGTCAGGTCATGCTCGTTGCCCAATTTCCTGATCACCTGAAGCACTTCCCCGACGAGCTCCGGATCGAGAGCGGAGGTCACCTCGTCAAACAGCATGATTTTGGGGCGCATGGCAAGAGCGCGCGCGATGGCGACGCGCTGCTGCTGGCCGCCGGAGAGCTGGGAAGGGTAATGCTCCTTCTTCTGCGACAGGCCGACCATGTCGAGAAGCTCGGCGGCGCGGGCCTCGGCATCCGCCTTCTTCATGCCGAGCACCGTGACCGGGGCTTCGATGCAATTGGCCATGGCGGTCATGTGCGGGAAGAGGTTGAAGGACTGGAAGACCATACCGATCTTGGCGCGGATCTTGCGGATATGCGCCTGATCGGCGCGCACCAGGCTGCCATTGCGCTCCATATGGGTGAGGGGCGAGCCCTCGACCCAGATCACCCCGTCATCGATGGCCTCGAGCGTCATCAGCATGCGCAGCACGGTCGTCTTGCCCGAGCCCGACGGCCCGATGATGGCGACCTTCTCGCCGCGCTGGACGTCGAGCTCGAGCGAATCGAGCACGGTCAGCGGTCCATAGCGTTTCGAGACCTTGTCGAAACGCACCATCGGTTTGTCGGTCATCGCGCGGGTCTCCGGTTGAGCATGCGTTCGGCGGCACGAATGAAAGCGGCGGAAACAAGGCTCATCGCCAGGAAGAACAGGCCGACCAGAGTGATGGGCTCGGTGTAGCGGAAGGTCTCCGAGCCGATGATCTTGGCGGTCTGCATGAGTTCGAGCACGGCGATGGCCGAAAGGAGCGGCGTCTCCTTGAACAGGGCCACCAGATAGTTGCCGAGCGCCGGCACGATGGGCGGGATGGCCTGCGGGATGATGATGTCGCGGAAGGTCGTCCAGGCGCTCAGATTGAGGGCGATCGAGGCCTCCCATTGGCCGCGGTGGATGTTGTCGAAGCCGGCCCGGTAGACCTCGGAACAATAGGCGGCATAGTGGATGCCGAGCGCGAGCACGCCGGCGGTGAAGGCATCGAGGGTGAGTCCGAAAGACGGGAAGACGAAGAAGAGGAAGAAGATCTGGATGAGGAGGGGGGTGGAGCGGATCAGTTCGACCAGCACCGAGATCGGCCAGGCAGTCCAGGGAAAGGCGATGCGGGCGAGAGCCAGGACCAGCCCCAGGACGGCGGCCAGCACGAAGCCCACGAGCGTCGCCTCGATCGAGATGATCGCCGCCTTGGCGAGCACGGGAAGGATCTCGAAGGTGAATGCCCAATCCCACATCAGACGGTCCTCCCACGCGCCAGGCCGCGCGAGGCGCGGTTCTCCAGGAAGCGCATGGCAATGGTGATGACGAGCGACATGGCCAGATAGATGAGGAGGACGAGGGTGAAGATCGGGATCGTCTTCATCGTCGTCTGGTTCATCTGCTGTGCCTTGAAGGCGAGATCGGACAGAGTGATGAGCGATACCAGCGCCGTCGATTTGAGAAGCTCGATGAAGAGATTGCCCCAGGGCGGGATCATCGCGATGAAGGCCTGCGGCAGGATGATCCGGCGCAGCATCTGAAAGCGCGTCATGTTGAGGGCGGTCGCCGCTTCCCATTGGCCGCGCGCCACGGAGGTGATGGCGCCGCGGGCGCATTCAGCGCCATAGGCGCCGATATTGAGGCCGAGCGCCAGCACCCCCACGGTGAAGGCCTCGAGATTGATGCCGAATTGCGGAAGGACGAAGAACAGCCAGAAAAGCTGCACCAGAGCGGAGGTGCCACGGAAAATCTCGATATAGATATTGGCCAGCCAGCGGACCGGCGGCGGGCCATAAAGCTTGCCGAGAGCGGCCAGCACGCCCATCGCGACGGCAAGAAGGGCGCCGAGGACGGTGATCTTGGCGGTGAGCAGGGCGCCCTCGAGAAGCCCCGGCAGGAAGATGCGATAGGTCTCCTGGGTCGCGAGGATGGCGATGACCAGTATCGACGCCACCAGCATGACGATGAGCGTGCGAATGCCCATGCCTTTGCCCTTTCCCGATGAGATGTCCCGAGAAGGCGTGCGGCACGCCGTGCCGCGACGCCTTCCAGCTCAGACCGCCAATCCCCGGTCTTCGCGGCTGAGACTATTCACCCTTGCACAGTTGTTCCATGGTCTTGTTCGGCAGGTAATCCTTGCCGAAGCCGATGGGCGTCACCAGCGCCAGATGCTCGGGCGATCCGAGGAACGCCTTGAGCTCCTTATTGAAGGCCTCAGAGAGATCGGTGTCCTCCTTGCGGAAGCCGAAGCCGCCATGGCCCTTGACGGATTTGCCGGCGACCTCGCCGAAGGGTGTCGTCGATTCGACACCTTCGCCCTTCTTGGCCATGTCGGCAATGGAGAGCGCGGTCAAGGCGGCGCCATCGGCGCGATCGGCCTGCACGGCGGCGATGAGACTCGACTGGTCGGGCAGAATGACGAGCTGCTCCTGGGGAACGCCCGCATCCTTGGCATAGCCCACCTCGACGGCGCCTGCCATGACGGCGAGCTTCAGGTCCTTGTTGTCCTTGAAGCTCGTATAGTCCTTGATGGCCTTGGGATTGCCCGTCTTCACCAGCATGGCCTGGCCGATGCCGTAAGACGGCTCGGAGAAGGCGATCTCCTTGCAGCGCTTCGGATTGATGAACATGCCGGCAGCGATGATGTCGAAACGGCCGGCCTTGAGGCCCGGGATCAGCGAGCCGAATTCGGTGAGCACGCCGTCGACTTGCGCGATGCCCATCTTGGCGAGCACGGCCTTGGCGACTTCCGGCGCCTCGCCGGTGAGTTTTCCGTCCGGCGTGGCGAAGCCGAAAGGCGCCTCATTGGCGAAACCGATGCGGATGAAGCCCTGCGCCTTGGCGCGCTCGAGCGTGGTCTCGGCAAAGGCGGAAGAGGCGAAGGTCAAAGTCGACGCCGCCAGCGCGAGGCCGGCGGTCCGGGTCAGCAAGTGGCGGCGGGTGATGGTCATTCTGGACATGCGTTTCTCCCTGAAACATCGCGGATGGGTCCCGGTCTTGATCGGATGAGCGCTGAGCTTCCGGCCAGGTTTCATTGTTGTATACATCTTATCTGGACATGCTGCAAGGGAAGATGTAATTTGGCTGAAAATAACTGATCTCGCGAGGTCGGTGGGCCTTCTTGTCCTTGGTTGTGCACATTTGGGGAGTCGGATGGGGTTTGCTCTTGCCGAGGTCATGGAGGCTCATCGCCGCATTGCCGGGCTAGCCAGGTCGACCCCGCTCGTCGAAGCGCGCGGCATCGTCGTCAAGGCTCCGCACCCCCTCTTCCTCAAGCTCGAAACCCTTCAGCCCATCGGCGCCTTCAAGATCCGAGGGGCCGCGCATGCGCTCTTGCGCCTCGATGATGACGCCAAGCGGCGTGGCGTCGTGTGCTGCTCGACCGGCAATCACGGCCGCGCCGTCGCCCATGCCGCGAACCGCTTGGGCATTCCCGCCACCATCTGCCTCTCCCGTCTGGTGCCGCAGGCCAAGGTCGATGCGATCGCCGCCTTGGGCGCCACCGTATTGCGTTGCGGCGAAAGCCAGGACGAGGCGCAGCGCGAGGCCGAGCGCCTGGTCGCCGAGAAATCCTATACCGACATCTCGCCCTTCGATCATCGTGACGTGATTCTGGGCCAGGCGACGATCGCGCTCGAGCTCCTTAGCGAGCGGCCGGATCTCATTCATATCGTCGTACCCTTGTCGGGCGGCGGCCTCATTGGCGGCATCGCCGGCGCGGCCAAGGCGCTCAAGCCCTCGATCCGCATCACCGGCGTCAGCATGGAGCATGGGGCCGCCATGCATGAGAGCCTCAAGGTCGGCCATCCGGTCGAAGTGACGGAATTCCCCTCGCTCGCCGATTCGCTCGGCGGCGGCATCAATCTCGATAATCGCTGGACCTTCGATCTCTGCCGCCGGCATGTGGATGAAACGTTGCTGGTGAGCGAAGAAGAGATCTATCGCGGCATGCGGGCGTTGTTCTTCAAGGAACGCCTCGTCACCGAGGGGGCTGGCGCCGTCGGCATCGCCGCGCTGCTCGCCGGCAAGCTCGCGCTCGATGGACCGACCGCCATGATCGTCTCGGGCCAGAATGTCGATATGGAACAGTTCATGACGATCATGCGCGGCGAGCCGGTCAGGCTCGGCGAGCGTCTGGTGAAAGGATAGACATGGCCGACATCGCAATCCTCACCGAGAAAGATTTGCGCCGGGCCGTAGCACTCGACGACCAGGCGCTCGCCGTTGTCGAACAGGCTTTCCGGCTGCTCGCCTCGGGCAAGGTCATCATGCCGCCGATCCTGTCGATGGAGATCGCGGAGGCCAACGGCGAGGTCGACGTGAAGACCGCCTATCTTCCGGGCTTCGACAATTTCGCCATCAAGGTAAGCCCGGGCTTCTTCGACAATCCGCAGATCGGCCTGCCGAGCCTCAACGGCCTGATGATCCTGTTTTCGGCCAAGACCGGCCTCGTCACGGCGCTTCTCCTCGACAATGGCTATCTGACCGACATCCGCACCGCGGCCGCCGGTGCCGTCGCCGCCAAATATCTGGCGCCGAAGACGGTCGAGACGGCCGCTGTCCTCGGCACCGGCATGCAGGCGCGCCTGCAGATCATCGCCGCGCATCTGGTGCGGCCGTTCAAGACCGTGCTGGTCTGGGGGCGCGACAAGGCCAAGGCCGAGGCTTGCGCCAAGGACATCGCCAAGGCGCTCAAGGTCAAGGCGGAGGCGGTGGCCGATGCGGCGCAGGCGGTCGGTGAAGCGCAGCTCGTGGTGACCACGACCGCGGCGAAGAAGCCGATCCTGCGCGCCGAATGGCTCCACAAGGGCCTGCATATCACCGCCATGGGCTCCGACCAGGCCGGCAAGAACGAGATCGATCCGCGCGCCTTGGCGCTGGCCGATCTTTATGTCTGCGACCGTGCCACCCAAGCAGCGGCGCTCGGCGAGCTGCGCGCCGCGCGCGGTGCCGGCCTCATGAACGGCGCGGCACCGGCCGAGCTCGGCCAGATCGTCGCCGGCCTCAATCCGGGCCGCACACTGGAAAGCGCCGTCACCATCTGTGATCTGACCGGCACCGGCGCGCAGGACACCGCCATCGCATCCCATGCCTATGCCATGGCCCGGAAGGCCGGCATCGGCGCCACGATCAAAAGTTGACGAGGCTCATGTGAACACGCCATTCTCCCGCGCCGAATATGCGCATCGCCTGGCGCAAGTCAAAACGCGCATGGCCAAGGCAAGCTTCGATCTGATCGTCTGCCAGGACCCTGCCAATATGTGTTGGCTCACCGGCTTCGACGGCTGGTCCTTCTATGTGCCTCAATGCGTGCTGGTGCATGTGCAAGAAGAGACGCCGATCTGGTTCGGCCGCGCCCAGGATGCCAAGAGCGCTCATTTCACCACCTATCTGCCGGCGCGCAATATCGTGCCATTCTCCGAAAAGCTGATCCAGCACGCCGTGGGCCATCCCTATGACGAGCTGGCCGAGCTCATCCGCGCCCGCGGCTGGGGCAAGGCCCGCATCGGCGTCGAGATGGATGCGCATTATTATACGGCGCGCTGCCATGCGCATCTGACCAAGGGCCTGCCCGAGGCGGGCTTCAGCAACAATGGCGACCTCGTCAACTGGGCGCGGCTCGTCAAGTCGGAGGCAGAGCTCGGCTTCATGCGTGAGGCGGGCCGTATCTGCACCCATGCGATGAACAGCGCCATCGCCAAAATGAAGCCCGGCGTGCCGCAATATCACGTCATCGCCGAAATCTATCACGCCCAGACCATGGGCGTTGACGGCATCGGCGGCGACTATGCCGCGATCTGTCCTTTGATGCCGGTCGGCGAAGGCACGAGCACGCCGCATCTGACCTGGACCGACGAGCCCTTGCCGAAATCGGGCCTGGTGATGCTCGAGATCGCGGGCGCCCGCCGGCGCTATCACGCGCCCCTGACCCGCACGATGCATCTGGGCAAGCCGCCGCAAAAGATCGGCGACGTCGCCAAGGCGGTGGTCGAGGGCGTCGATGCCGGGCTCGCGAAGGCGAAGAGCGGCAACACGGCGGCGGAGGTCGAAGCGGCCTGGCAGGCGGTGTTGCGCAAGCATGGTCTCAAGAAGGAAAGCCGCGTCGGCTATTCGATCGGCCTGTCCTATCCGCCCGATTGGGGCGAGCGCACGGTGTCGCTGAGACCGGGGGACGAGACCGAGCTTCAGGCCGGCATGTGCTTCCACATCCAGTCGGGCGTCTGGCTCGAGGATTTCGGCGTCGCCATATCGGAATCCTTCGCCGTCACCGACAAGGGCGGCGAGCGCCTCACCGACGTGGCGCGCGGGCTGATCGTCATCGAGTGAGTCCATCATGCACGACAATCCCTTCAGCGATGGCGAGATCGCGGCCAGGCTCACGCAAGTGCGCCAGGAGCTCGCGCGGCGCAGGCTCGACGCGGCGATCTTCGCGTCACCGGAAAACGTCTTCTATCTGACCGGCCTCGATCACTGGGGCTATTTCGCGCCGCATCTCCTCATCGTGCCGGCCGATGGCGGCGCTGTCCTCGTCACCCGCGCCATGGAGCGCGTCTCGGTCGAGAAGCAGGTGCGTTCAGCCGAATTCCGCGGCCACAGCGACAGCGAGACCGCGGCCGACATGGCGGCGCGGGTGCTCGAGGACAAGAAGCTCGCCGGCAGGGCGATCGGTCTCGAGGGCTGGACATCAGGCCTGAGCTTCGGCCTCGCCACTTCGTTGCAGCAGCAGGTCAGGGCGACCTGGTCCGACATAACCGGCCTTGCCGACAACTTACGACTGGTGAAGAGCGCCGAGGAGCAGGCGCTGATGCGCCGCGCCGCCGGGATCAGCGATGAAGCGGCGGCCGCGGCGATCATGTCCATTGCCGATGGCGCGCGGGAAAGGGACGTGGCAGCCGCCTGCGTCGAGGCGATGGTCAAGGCCGGCGGCCATCCGCCGGGCTTCGGCCCCTTCATCCGTCCGGGCAGCCGGCTCGGCGAAGAGCATGCGACCTGGGGCGACGGAAAATACAAGAGAGGCGAGCCGGTCTTCCTCGAGCTTTCGGGATGTGTCTCGCGCTATCATGCGCCCCTGGGCCGGCTGGTCCATGTCGGCGCCATTCGCGACGAAGATGCCAGGATCGCCGCCGTGGTGCGGCAGGCCTTCGGTGAAGTGGTGGCGGCGATCCGGCCGGGCACCACCGCGAAGGCGGTCTATGCCGCCTGGCAAAGGGTGGTCGACGAAGCCGGCCTGGCGCACTACCGGCGCCATCATTGCGGCTATTGCGTAGGGATCGGGCAGCCGCCCTCCTGGACCGGCGGCAATACGGTGACCGGGCTCAGGCATGATTCCGACCTCGAAATCCGCACCGGCATGAGCTTTCACATATTGTCATGGCTGATGGGTAGCGGACGGGGTGACGACTTCCTGTCCAATACGGTATTGCTGGGCGAGACAGGGCCCGAGGTATTGACCAAACTCGCCGCCGGGCCGATCGTGATCTAGGAGATTTTCAATGCTGCGCAACACGCAACTCGACCAATGGGATCGTGAGCACTTCTTCCATCCCTCGACCCATCTCGGTCAATTCGCGCGTGGCGAAGTCCAGGGCCGCATCATCACCGGCGGCGAGGGCTCCCATATCGTCGATCGCGACGGCAATCGCCTGCTCGACGCCTTTGCCGGCCTCTATTGCGTCAATATCGGCTATGGCCGGACAGAGGTCGCCGACGCCATCGCGCGCCAGGCGAAAGAGCTGGCTTATTATCACGCCTATGCCGGCCATGGCAGCGAGGCTTCGATCACGCTCGCCAAGATGGTTGTCGACCGGGCGCCCAAAGGCATGTCGCGCGTCTATTTCGGGCTCGGCGGCTCGGATGCCAATGAGACCAACATCAAGCTGATCTGGTACTACAACAATATCCTGAAGCGGCCGAAAAAGAAGAAGATCATCTCGCGCTGGCGCGGCTATCACGGCTCGGGGCTGATGACCGGTTCGCTCACCGGGCTCGAGATATTCCACAAGCATTTCGACCTGCCGCTGGCCCAGGTCATCCACACCGAGGCGCCCTATCACTACCGCCGCAAGGACGCGAAGCTCACGGAAGAGGAGTTCGCCCAATTCTGCGCCGATGAGCTGGACAAGCTCATCCGGAAAGAGGGGCCGGACACGGTCGCGGCCTTCATCGGCGAGCCGGTGCTCGCCACCGGCGGCATCGTGCCGCCGCCCAAGGGCTATTGGACGGCGATCCAGAAGGTGCTCAAGGCGCATGACGTGCTGTTGATCGTAGACGAGGTGGTGACGGGTTTTGGCCGGCTCGGCAGCATGTTCGGCTCCGATCACTATGGCATCACGCCCGATCTCGTCACCATCGCCAAGGGCCTGACCTCGGCCTATGCGCCGCTCTCGGGTTCGATCGTCGCGGACGGCATGTGGAAGGTGCTGGAACGGGGCAACGATGAATTCGGACCCTTCGGCCATGGCTGGACCTATTCGGCGCATCCGATTGGCGCTGCGGCCGGCGTCGCCAATCTCGAGCTCATCGACAAGCTCAAGCTCGTCGACAACGCCAGGACGACGGGCGCCTATCTCAACGCCGAATTGCGCAAGGCATTGGCCGACCATCCGCATGTCGGCGATGTGCGCGGCGAAGGCCTCCTGGCCGCGGTCGAGCTCGTCGAGGACAAGGTGTCCCGCCGCTTCTACGATCCGGCCAAGAAGATCGGCCCGACAGTGGCCGCGGCCCTTCTGCGCCGCAAGGTCATCGGCCGCGCCATGCCGCACAGCGACATCATCGGCTTCGCCCCGCCGCTGTGCCTCACGACGGCGGAAGCCGACCAGATCGTCGGCGCGACCGCAGAGGCGGTGAAGGAAGTGCTGGGTTAGCTCAGGCGGCCTCGATCGCCAGCGCCACACCCTGGCCGACGCCGACGCAGAGCGTCACCAAAGCGCGCCTGGCGTTGCGGCGCTTGAGCTCGAGCGCGGCGGTGCCGGCGATGCGGGCGCCGGAGGCGCCCAGCGGATGGCCGAGCGCGATGGCACCGCCGTTCGGATTGAAATTCTCGTCCGCGGCATCGATGCCCAAGGCGCGCGTCACGGCGAGGACCTGCGACGCGAAGGCTTCATTGAGCTCGATCACGTCGAAATCGGCGAGCTCGAGCCCATGGCGTTCGAGCAGCTTGCCCACGGCAGGAACCGGCCCCATGCCCATGACCCGCGGCGCCACGCCGGCGCTCGCCGCGCCCGTGATGCGAGCGAGGGGCGTCAGACCGTATTTCGTGATCGCCTTCTCCGAGGCGAGCAGCACAGCGGCCGCGCCGTCATTGACGCCCGACGAATTGCCGGCGGTCACCGTGCCGTCCTTGCGGAAAGGCGTCGGCAACCTGGCCAGTGTCTCGACTGTTGTGCCGGCGCGCGGATGCTCGTCCACCGCGACCTTCAGCGCTTCGCCTTTCTTCTGCGGGATGGTCACGGCGACGATCTCCTGCGCGAAGCGGCCATTGCCTTGCGCCTTTACCGCGCGGGCCTGGCTCTGCGCCGCATAGGCATCCTGGTCGGCACGCGCGATCTGGTGCTCGGCGGCGACATTCTCGGCCGTCTCCGGCATCGACTCGATGCCATATTGCGCCTTGATCAAAGGATTGACGAAGCGCCAACCGATGGTCGTGTCATGGATCTCAGGCGTCCGGGCGAAGGCGGCTTCTGCCTTCGGCATCACGAAAGGGGCGCGTGACATGGATTCGACGCCGCCCGCGATCACCAGATCGGCTTCACCGGTCCTGATCTGGCGCGCGCCGACAATGACCGCATCGAGCCCCGAGGCGCAGAGCCGGTTGACGGTCAGCCCCGGCACGGTCTCGGGGAGACCCGCCAGCAGCGACGCCATGCGCGCGACATTGCGATTGTCCTCGCCCGCCTGATTGGCGCAGCCCAGGATCACCTCGTCGATGGACGCAGGATCGATCGCCCGGTGGCGTGCCATGAGGGTGCGAAGCGGAATCGCCGCGAGATCGTCGGTGCGCACCGACGACAGCGCGCCGCCATAACGGCCGATCGGCGTGCGGATAAAATCGGCGATATAGGCTCTCATGGTCAGGACTCCTTGAGCCAGCCGGCGCTGACCTCCGGCAAGGGAATGCAGTCGCGCAGGAGCCTGGTATAGGCATGTCGCGGCCGGTCGAAAAGCTCGGGCGTGTCGGCATCCTCGACGATCTCGCCCTGGCGCATGACGATCACCCGGTCGCACAGCCGGCGCACCACCGAGAGATCATGGCTGATGAAGGCCATGGTGAAGCGCATCTTCGCCCGCAGGGTCATGAGCAGATCGAGGATCTGCGCCTGGCTCGAGACGTCGAGGCCGGACACTATCTCATCGGCAAGGATGAAGCGCGGCTTGAGCGCCACGGCGCGGGCGATGCCGACGCGCTGGCGCTGGCCGCCCGACAATTCATGCGGATAGCGCGCTGCGAAGTTTTCCGGCAGGCCGACCTGCCGCAGCGCCTCCGCCACCTGGCCGCGCATCTCCTTGCCGTTCGCCACTTTATGCAGCAGCAGCGGGCTTGCGATGATGGCGCCAACCGTCTTGCGCGGATTGAGGGACGAGAACGGATCCTGGAAGATGATCTGGAGATCGCGGCGCAAGGGCCGCAGATCTTCATCGGAAAGCGCGCCGATATCGCGTCCGGCAAAGACGATCCGGCCGGAATCGGGCTTCAGCAGGCGGATCAGCGTGCGCCCGAGCGAGGTCTTGCCTGAGCCCGATTCGCCGACAATGCCGGTGATGGCCCCTTCCTTCAGCGTGAAGCTCAGGCCTTTGAGGATCTCGATGCGGGGTGCGGCGCCGAGCAGCGGCTTCTTCGTCATGTCGGGCAGCGACAGACGCAGTTTCTCGACGGTGAACAAAGCGTCAGCCATGCCGGCGGTCCCTGGCCCAGCCGGCATCGGTCTCGGCGACTTCGTGCGCGAGCGCGGCGATGAGCTCGGGCGAAGCGGGCTTGAGCGACTCGTCCGGACGATCGTAACGCGGCGTCGCCGCCATCAAAGCGCGTGTATAGGCATGCTGCGGCCGGGCGAAGAGCTCGGCGACCGGCGCCTGCTCCACCACCTTGCCGGCATAGAGAACGGTCGCCCGCTGGCAGAGCTTGGCGACGACGCCGAGATTGTGGGTGATGAAGAGGAGGGCCGTGCCGTGGCGCGCCTGCATGTCGGCGATGAGGCCCAAGATCTGCTTCTGCACCGTGACGTCGAGCGCCGTCGTCGGCTCATCCGCCACGATCAGCCGCGGCTCGGCGCTGAAGGCCGAGGCGATGAGCACGCGCTGGCGCATGCCGCCCGAGAGCTCATGCGGGTATGAGCGCATCACGCGCTCGGGCTCGGCGATCTTCACCTCGGCGAGAAGCGCCAGCGCCCGGGCACGCGCTTCGGCATGCCGCATGCCGAGTATGTGGACGAGCCGGTCGCAGATCTGCCGCTCGATGCGCTTGGCGGGATTGAGCGCGGTCAGGGGATCCTGCGGAATGAAGGCGGCGCGCGTGCCGATGAACAAACGGCGGGCGCTTTCCGGCAGTGGGGCCAGGTCCTGCCCGGCCATCGTCACCTGGCCTTCGACGATGCCGACGGCCTTGGGCAGGATGCCGAAGACGGCGCGCGCGATCATGCTCTTGCCGGCGCCCGATTCGCCGACCAGCGCATGGACCTCGCCCGGATGGACGGCGAGCGACACCGAGCGCAGGAGCCTGCCGCCCCGCTTCAAGGCAACGCTCAGCCTGGCGATGTCGAGATAGGGCGCGGTCATCTGAGCACCGGATCGAAGCGTTCCTTCAGGCCTTCGCCGAACTGGCTGAAGGCGAGGACGGTGAGGAAGAGCGCGATCATCGGGAAGAGCAGCACCCACCAGGCCTGATAGATGATGCCGCGTCCTTCCGCGATCATGCTGCCCCAGGTCGCCTGGTCGGTCGACACCGAGAGATTGACATAGGACAGGATGGCCTCGACGATTACCGCGATGCCCATTTCGAGCGACAGCAGCACCGCGATGGCCGGCAGCACATTGGGCAGCACTTCGGTGAACAGGGTCGCCATGCGCGAGAGGCCCATGGCGCGGGCGCTTTCGACATAATCCATGCGGCGCTGCTGCATCGTCTCGGCGCGCACCACGCGGCAGAAGCGGGTCCAGTCGATGATGGCGATGGCGAGGATCACCGAGGTAAGGCTCGGGCTCAGGAAGGCGACCAGGAGGATGGAGAGGAGGACCGGCGGAAAGGCCATCCAGATGTCGACGATGCGCGAGATGATGCGGTCGGTCCAGCCGCCGAAGAAGCCAGCCAGGAGGCCGAGCGCCGAGCCGAGGAGGCAGGCGGCGAGGCCCGCGCCTATGGCGACGATGAGGGCCGGGCGCGCCGCCGAGACGAGCCTGGACAGCACGTCGCGGCCGAGGCTGTCGGTGCCGAAGAGGTAGCCAGGCTCAGCGCCGGCAATCCACGCGGGCGGCAATTTGCCGAGCATGAGATCCTGCGCCAAGGGATCATGCGGCATGATCACGGGAGCGAAGACCGCCAACAGTGCGATGAGCGCCAGCCAGAGGCCCGAAAGCCACAGCCTCGGGCCCGTTCTCACTGTGATGGCGCGGGCCTCAGCCATGGCGCAGCCGCGGATTGAGCAGCGCATAGCTCAGATCGACCAGGAGGTTGATGGCGACGAAGAGCAGCGCAAAGACGAGGACGATGCCCTGGATCAGAGGCAGGTCGCGGTTGATCACGGCGTCGATCGCCATATTGCCGAGGCCTTCATAGGAGAAGAGACGTTCGACGATCACCGTGCCGCCGATCAGAAACGTGAACTGCACGCCGGTCAAAGTGAGGGTCGGGATGACGGCGTTGCGCAAGGCCTCCGACAAGAGCACGCGGGTTTCGGAGAAACCTTTGGTGCGGGCGAGCATCACATAATCCTGCTGCATCGCCTCCTTGAGCGAGGTCTTCAGGAGCTGGGCGATGACCGCTGCCAAAGGCAGCGCCAAGGCGAGAGCCGGCATCAGCATGTGGCGCATGAGGTCGAGGAAGATGTCGAGGCGCAGGCGCAGGATGCTTTCGATGAGATAGAAGCCCGAGACGAAAGGCAGATCGAGGGTGGGCGAGACGCGTCCCGATATGGCGAAGACCGGGAAGGCGACGCCGAAGAGCAGGATGAAAGTGAGGCCCCAGAGGAAGTCGGGCATGGCGAGGCTCGCACCGTTGAAGAGGTCGATGCCGGTCTCGGTGGCGGAGCCGCGAAAGCGCGCCGCGATAACAGCGAGACTGCCGCCGAGCGCCACGGCGATGACGAGCGCCAGGGTCGCGAGCTCGAGCGTCGCCGGCAGGCGGCCGAAGATCAATCCCATCACGTCCTGGCGCAGCGAGATGGAGGTGCCGAAATCGCCCTGGACGGCGCGGTTGAGCCAGATCCAGAACTGGGTCATGATCGGCTTGTCGAGGCCGTAATGGGCGGTGAGCGCCGCGATATCGGCGTCCGACGCGCCGGGCGGCAGCATCATGGCGATCGGGTTGCCGGGAACGACGCGCACCAGGACGAAGACGATGAGCGCCACGCCGAACAGCGTGACCAGGGTGGAGCCGAGACGGATCAGGAGATTTCGGCCCATGCGCCTTTACCCTCGCCCCCAACGGGGGAGAGGGAGGGACCCAATGCGAAGCATTGGGAGGGTGAGGGGGAACGGACGGCGATTTCCCCTGTACCTCATGGAAAACTCCCTGTCGGGGGGGGGGGGGGGG
>JBFWNN010000106.1:0-15409 GCA_050251035.1 Parvibaculaceae bacterium | reverse complement strand
CTAACACAGTAAATTACTTTATTTCTGCGTCGTCTTGTTTGATAAATCACGTTTCTGTGCTAGTTCTTAATAAGTTCGTGTGATTTCGTTCATTTCTGTTCCGAAGGACATCGTCTATGGCCGTGCCAATCGACACGCTGAATCTGGCTTCCCGGGCCGAGGGCGCACGGCGCCTGCCGCTCGAACTGCGCCAGGCCCATCTCATGGAGCAGCTTCGCAAGACCGGTTTCGTGTCGGTCGCCGAAGCGGCGGCGTCCTTGGCGGTTTCGGAGATGACCATCCGCCGCGACCTCATAGATCTCGAGAATGACGGCCGGCTGGTGCGCACCCATGGCGGCGCCATCGCGCCCGAGAGCAATCTCCCGCAGTCCTTCGATGACGAAGAACCGGCCTTCGAGCAGCGCATGCGGCGGAACAATCCAGCCAAGGAGGCGATCGCCTCCGTGGCGGCGAGCCTTGTCGGGCCGCGCCAGACGGTGGCGCTCGATGTTGGCTCGAGCGCCTTTGTGCTGGCTTCCCGGCTCCTCGCTTTTCCGGCCATCAAGGTCTTCACCAATTCCCTGCGCATCGCCACCTTGCTCGGGCGCGAGCGGCGCGATGTCTATCTGCCGGGCGGCGAGGTGCGCGGCAATGAGATGTCGATGTGCGGTCCGACCGCCATCGCCCAGTTCGAGCAATTGTGGTTCGACATCGCCTTCATCGGCGCCTCGGGGCTGACGGAATCGGGCTTCTACGATTATTCGCTCGAGGACAGCGAGCTGAAGCGTGTCTATTTGCGCCGCTCGAGCCGCAAGGTGCTGCTCTGCGATGCCGCCAAGTTCAATCATCTGGCGCTGGTGCAAGTGGCGCCGCTCGAGGCGATCGACATGGTGATCACCGATGCCGCCCCCTCCGGCGCGCTCGCCGAGGCGCTCGCCGCCGCCAATGTCGAGGTTCGCGTCGCGAGCCCGGCCGCGCTCACCTCATGAACTAATAAGAGAAGCAACAGGAGATTGCGAGAATGCCGTTCGATTTCTTCGCCAGGAAGAAGCCTGTCATCGCCATGGCGCATATCGGGGCCTTGCCGGGCACGCCGCTCTATGATGCAGCGGGCGGCGTCGACAAGCTGATCGCCGGCGTGCTCAAAGACGTCGAAAAGCTCCAGGATGGCGGTGTCGATGCCATCATGTTCGGCAACGAGAACGACCGGCCCTATGTTTTCCAGGCGCCGCTCGAAGGCATCGCCGCCATGACGGCGGTGGTCCAGGCGCTGAAGCCGGCGCTCAAGGTGCCGTTCGGCGTGAACTACCTGTGGGACCCGAAAGCCAGCGTCGCCATCGGGGCGGCGACCGGCGCCAAGTTCGTGCGCGAGATCTTCACCGGCCTCTTCGCTTCCGACATGGGGCTGTGGGAGCCCGATTGTGCCGGCGCGGCGCGGTTGCGCCGAAATCTCGGCTGTTCCGATATGAAACTCCTGTTCAACATCAATGCCGAATTCGCCCATTCGCTCGACCAGAGGCCGATCGAACTGCGCGCCAAGAGCGCGGTCTTCTCCTCGCTCGCCGATGCGATCCTGGTCTCGGGCCCGCTGACTGGCGAGCCCGCCGCGCAATCCGACCTGCGCAAGGTGCGCGAGACGGTGAAGGATGTGCCGGTCTTCGCCAATACCGGCGTCAATATCGACAATGTCGCGGACGTGCTGTCGATCGCCGACGGCATCGTCATCGGCACGCATTTCAAGGTCGACGGCAACACCTGGAACGCCGTCGACGGCGCCCGCGTCAAACGCTTCATGGACAAAGTCGCCGGCTTGCGCTGAACCGCACATGACCTACGTCATCGGCTTCGATATCGGCACGACTTCGACGATCGGCATATTGCTTGGTCTGCCGGATCGCATCCTGCATATCGCTTCGCGCCCGGTGACGCTCACCGCGCGCCATCCGGGCTGGGCCGAGGAGGATCCCGGGCAATGGTGGGCCAATGTCTGCGCCATTGCGCAGGAGCTCATCGAGGTCGGCGGTATAGATCCGAGCGAGGTCGGCGCCATCGGCGTCACCGGCATGCTGCCGGCGGTCGTGCTGCTCGACGGTGAGGGCCGGCTGCTCAGGTCAAGCATCCAGCAGAGCGATGCGCGCTGCGCCGCGGAAGTGGCCGAATTGCGCGCCGCCGTCGATGAGGCCGCCTTCACCGCCAAGACCGGCAACGGCATCAACCAGCAGCTCGTCATCGCCAAGCTTCTATGGATCAGGAAGCACGAGCCCGAGATCTTTGCACAGGTCGCGACGGTCTTCGGCTCTTACGACTACATCAACTGGCGTCTGACGGGCGAGCGCGCCGTCGAGCAGAATTGGGCGCTCGAAGCGGGCTTCGTCAATCTCGGCGATCATCGGATCGATGACGAGCTGGTGAAGCTTGCCCGGATCCCGCGGCACGCGCTGCCGCGCAAGACCGTCTCGCATGAAATGCTGGGCCGCGTCACGCAAAGTGCGGCGCGGGATCTGGGCCTCCCGGCCGGCATCCCAGTCGTCGCGGGAGCCGCCGACCACATCGCCTCGGCTCTTGCCGCCGGCCTCACCCGGGCCGGCGACGTGCTGCTCAAATTCGGCGGCTCGGTCGATGTGCTGATCGCGACCGACAAAGTCGCGCCGGATCCCCGTATGTATCTCGACTATCATCTGGTGCCCGGCCTCTATGTGCCCAATGGCTGCATGGCGACCGGCGGCTCCGGCCTCAACTGGTTCGTCGGCAATTTCGCCGAAGGCGAGCGGCCGAAGGCGGAGGCCAGGGGCATGTCGCTCCATCAATGGCTCGATCATCTGGCGAGCACGGTCCCCGCCGGTGCGCAGGGCGTGCGGATCCTGCCCTATTTCCTCGGCGAGAAGACGCCGATCCACGATGCCGATGTGCGGGCCGCGATCCTGGGCCTGAGCCTGGCGCACGGGCCTCGGCATCTGTGGCGGGCGCTGCTCGAGGCTTACGCCTATGCGATCGCCCATCATATCGAGGTGCTGAACGACATGGGCCACGCGACCGAGGTCTATTTCGCTTCCGACGGCGGTTCGAAGAGCACGGTGTGGATGCAGATCGTCGCCGATGTGCTGCAGAAGCCGGTGCAGCGTCTCGCGGGCCATCCGGGCTCGTGCCTGGGCGCGGCCTGGACGGCGGCGATGGGCATAGGCGCCGCCAATGATTGGTCGGCGATCGCGCGCTTCGTTAGCCTGGCCGACCGGCTGGAGCCCGATCCCGCCAATGCCCGGGTCTATCAAGAAGGTTATGTGGCTTTCCGCCGGCTCTACCCGGCCGTCGCGGATCTTGAACGGAAAGGAACATCATGACGATACGCGCAGTGGCCTGGGACGTGGATGGCACGCTGGTCGACAGCGAGCCTTTGCATCACGAGGCGCTGATCGCCGCCTGCCGCAACTGGAATGTCGACATTTCCGATATCTCCGAAGACGTGTTTCGCGGCGTGCATATGGGCAATGTGTGGCTGGCGATCGCGGCGCGCATGCCGGCCTCCGCCAAGGAGCGGGACTGGATGAGGGCCAATGACGAGTTCTATGTCGAGCATCGCCGCGCCCTCAAGCCCATGCCGGGGGCGATCGAGACCGTGACCGCGCTTGCCGAAGCGGGCTTGCGGCAGATCTGCGTGTCCAATGCCAGCCGTGTCCTGGTCGATGCGAATATCGATGCGCTGGGCCTCGGCTCCGTCATGGATTTCACCTTGAGTGTCGATGACGTGCGCCGCGGTAAGCCGGACCCCGAGCCCTATGCGGCGGGCTGCGCGCGCCTGGGGCTGCGGCCCGGGCAGGTCGCCGCCATCGAGGACAGCGAGACGGGGCGCCGCTCGGGACATGACGCGGGCCTACTGGTCGTTGCCTATGATCACCTGGGCGGACCCATCACCCATGCCCACCATGTGATCCGCGACCTGGCGAAACTGCCCGCCTTGCTTGTGGGCCATCGGCCTGCGACCATGCCCGCCGCGGCGAGCGGAGCATGAGATGTACAAGATCGATGCGGAACACGACCGGCAATATATAGAAGAGTTCCGCAAGACGCCCATCGGCGCTCATAGTCCGGGCCTGCAGCGCCTGCTCAACATCATGCGCCACGATCCGACCGGCTATCAGGTCGTGCTCATCTGCCGCAAGCCTTTCGCGGAATGGGTTCTGGGCACCATGCCGCCCAACCGTCTCGATGGACCGATCGCCATCGAGGACGGCCCCGTCTTCACCAGCCGCGAGGAGGCGGAGTGGGAAGTCTTCCGCCGCCGCTGGCGCCAGCACACCGGCGAAGACATCAATCTGCCGTTTCGCGACTGAGGGAACGAGACAAAACCATGCTCAAGATCGTCGGCTATCCGGACCGCTACAGCGTGGCGCCTGGCGAGAAGATCGCCTTCAAGATATCGCTCGAGGAAGGCACGCATTTCGACGCGCGGCTGGTGCGCGTCGTCCATGGCGATAGCAATCCGGAAGGTCCGGGACTCAAATTCCGCCATGTCGAATCGGGCGCCGACGGCCGCCATGACGGCAAGCCGCAGCGCGTCGATGCCGGATCCTATCTGTCGGTGGACGGCTTTCCGGCGCTCGCCGCCGGCGCCTTCACCTTCTTCGCGATGATCTGGCCGACCTTGCCGAAGCGCGGAAGCCAGACGCTGCTGGCGCAGTGGGATGCGAAGAGCACGAGCGGCTTTCGTATCGAGATGACCGACGGCGGCCAGTTCGCCGTCGTCTTCGGCGACGGATCGGGGCGCCTCTCCGAATTGAAGAGCGGCAAGAAGATGCTGGAGCGGCAATGGTATGCCGTTGCCGTGTCGATCGATCCCGCGACCCGCATGGTGACGCTCGACCAGCGGCCGCTGCAGCCCTATGCCGGAATCGACGACCGCGCCCATGCCGAGGGCGCGCTCGCTGTTGCGCCCAGCGCCATGGATGCGCCTTTGCTGATGGCGGGGTGCCCGGAGGCCCAGGGCGCGATTGCCCGGCATTTCGACGGCAAGATCGACGGGCCGCTCATCCTGTCCGGCATCCACACCGCCGACCGCCATGATGATTTTCTGCGCGGCCTGATCGATCCGGCTCTTTTCCCGCATATCATCGCCCGCTGGGACTTCAGCCGGGAGATACGCTCGACCAAGGTGATCGATATCGGCCCGTCGCGCCATCACGGCCGCATCGTGCATTTGCCGGCGCGCGGCATGAAGGGCTGGAACTGGACCGGCGAGGAGCACAGCTGGGTCAGGAAACCGGAACATTACGGCGCCATCCACTTCCACAGCGACGACATCTATGACGCGGGCTGGGAGACCTCGGTCGAGTTCGCCATTCCGGCGGATATCAAGAGCGGACCCTATGCGCTGCATGTGAGATGCGGCGAGAATGACCGCGAGGCGACGCGCGAGAACTATATCGCCTTCTTCGTCCGCCCGCCGCGGGAGCGCAGAGAGCGCCGGAACCGGCCGAAAGTCCTGGTGCTGGCCTCGACCGCGTCCTACCTGGCCTATGCCAATCACGGCGAGCACATCACGGCGCGCGGCGCCGAGCGCCAGATGGGCCGCCTCCTCACCTTCGGCCATACCGATCTCTATATGTATGACCATCCCGAGCTCGGCGGCTCGCTCTATGACGCCCATGCCGATGGCTCGGGCGTCTGCTATTCCTCGAGGCTCCGTCCCAACCTCAATTTCTCGGCCCAGTATCATTCCTGGCTCGGCGGCCATGGCTCGGCGCTCTATCAATACAATGCCGACACGCATCTCTATGACTGGCTCGACCACAAGGGCGTCGACTACGATCTCATCACCGATGAGGATCTGCATGACGACGGCTACGAGCTGCTGCGCGATTATCGCGTCGTCGTGACCGGCACCCATCCCGAATATCACTCGACGCCCATGTGGGATGCGATGAAGGCGTGGATCGATCGCGGCGGCCGGCTCATGTATATGGGCGGCAATGGCTGGTACTGGCGCATCGCCTTCCATGACGAACTGCCGGGGGTCATCGAAGTGCGCCGCGCCGAGGACGGCATCCGCACCTGGGCCGCCGATCCCGGCGAATATCATCATTCCTTCACCGGCGAATATGGCGGCCTGTGGCGGCGCATCGGACGGGCGCCCAACGTCATCTGCGGCGTCGGCTTCATCGCGCAAGGGTTCGATGTCTCGTCCTACTACCGGCGCGCGCCCGATGCCGACAATCCGCGCGCGCAGTTCATCTTCAAGGACGTGCCGGACGAGATCATCGGCGATTTCGGCCTCATCGGCGGCGGCGCTTCCGGCATCGAACTCGATTGCATCACCACCAATCTCGGCTCGCCGCCCAACATGCTGCGGCTCGCGTCATCGGAGAACCACAATTCCATGATGATGCTCGTCAATGAGGAATTCACCATCGTGCCGCCCAATCTCGGCGGCGATCAGAATGAAAGGGTCAGGGCCGACCTCGCCTTCGGCGAGACGCCGTCGGGCGGCGCCCTGTTCGCGACGTCGTCGATCGCCTGGTGCGGGTCGCTCTCCCACAACAACTATGACAACAATGTCTCGCGGATCTGCTGGAACGTGCTCCAGCGCTTTGCCGATCCGGCGCCCTTTACCTCGGCTTCCTGACGGTGCCGCGCATGCCTGAGCATGCGCAGGCCGACCTTGTCCGGCAGCTCGGTGATCTCGGTGTCCGGTCCGGTGACGTGCTCCTCGTGCACATCTCCTTCCGCGCGGTGCGGCCGGTCGCGGGCGGGCCGCCCGGCCTGATCGCGGCGCTCAGGGAGGCGCTGGGAGCTCAGGGCACGCTGGTGATGCCGTCCTGGTCTGGCGATGATGACGAGCCCTTCGATCCCGCGACGTCACCGGCATCGTCCGACCTTGGGGTTACGGCCGACCTGTTCTGGCGCCTGTCGGATGTCAGGCGCAGCGGGCATCTCCAGGCTTTCGCCGCCGCCGGTCCGGCGGCCGCCGCGATCCTCGCCGATCCTCTGCCCCTGCCGCCCCATATTCCCGCAAGTCCGGTCGGGCGCGTGTTTGATCACGACGGCAAGGTGCTGCTCATGGGCGTCGGCCATGACGCCAATACGACACTCCACCTTGCCGAGCTCATCGCCAACGTGCCCTATCGCTCACCGAGCTACTGCACCGTCCTGGAGAACGGCCGGCGCCGGCGCATCGACTATGGCGAGAACAATCACTGCTGCGCGCGGTTCGCGCTCGCCGATGACTGGCTGCGCCGCGAGGGCCTGCAGAGTGAGGGCCTCATCGGTCATGCACAGGCGCGGCTCATGCGCTCACGCGACCTGGTGCGTCTCGCCGTCGCCCGGCTGACGCGCGATCCCCTGCGGTTCCTGCATCGGCCGGACGAGGCGTGCGCGGAATGCGACGAGGCCCGCGCCAGCGTCGCAGCGACGAGGGCTAGGCCGGCCGGTTGAGCACGGCGTGGGGCCGGCCCGATTCTTCGGCGATCGCGACCGGCATGTCGACGCCATAGACGTCGCGGATCGCGGCGCGGTCGAGGATGTCGCGCGCCGCCCCCTCGCGCCGGATGCGGCCCTCCGCCATCATGACGAGCCGGTCGGCATAGAGAGCGGCGAGATTGATGTCATGCAAGATCATGAGCGCGCCGCCGCCCGCCGCGACATGCCGGCGCACCGCCTCCAACGTCTGCAGCTGGTGGCGGATGTCGAGATTGGACACCGGCTCGTCGAGAAGCAGGAAGGCCGTGCCGTCGGGCTTGCCGGCCCAGGCCTGGCACAGGATGCGGGCGAGCTGCACGCGCTGCTGCTCGCCGCCCGACAGCTCCTGATAGAGGCGGCCCTCGAAGCCCGCGAGGCCGACGGCGCCGAGCGCCTTGGCGAGCAGGCGCGCCGCATCCGCCCTGCCGATGCCGCCGCGGGCCGCTTCGAGGCCGAGGCGCACGACCTCGAGCACCGTGAACGGAAAATTGAGGCTGATCGATTGCGACAGCACCGCGCGCGCGCAGGCGACGTCGCGGGCCGGTATCTGATGGAGGGGTTGTCCGTCGAAGCTGACGGTCCCCGCATCGGGTATGAGATCGCCGGTCAAAGCCTTGAGCAAAGTGGATTTGCCGGCGCCGTTGGGGCCCAGGATGATGACGAGCTCGCCGCGCGCCAGCGTCAGGGTGACGTCGCTGAGGACGGACCGCCTACCGAGGCGGATCGAGATATGCTCGGCAGCGAACATCTAGAGATCGACCAGATTGCGGTTGCGCAGCAGTATCCACAGGAAGAAGGGCGCGCCGAGCAGCGCCGTGACGATGCCGATCGGAAGTTCGGCCGGCGCCACGATGGTGCGGCTCGCCATGTCGGCGGCGGTGAGCAGCACGGCGCCGAACAGGATCGATGCCGGCAGGAGATAGCGGTGATCGGGACCTATGGCGAGCCTGAGGAGATGCGGCACGATGATACCGATGAAGCCGATCGAGCCCGACACGGCGACCGCCGTCCCGGTGAGCAGCGCCACCGCGACGATGGCGATGCGCTTCAGGATCTGCACCGGGATGCCGAGATGGCGGGCTTCCGCCTCGCCCAGCGCCAGCGCGTTGAAGCCGCCGGCGAATCCGCCCGCCAGGACAAGGCCGGCCGCGATGAACGGAAGGATAGCGACGATCTTCGGCCAGCTGGCGCCGCCGAGGCTGCCCAGGCTCCAGAAGGTGAGCTCGCGCAGCTGCTGGTCGTTGCTCATGAAGATGAGGATGCCGCTCGCCGCCATCATCATTGCGGCGATGGCGATGCCGCCCAAGAGCATGGTCGCGACCGATGTCCGTCCGCGCCGCGTGGCGATGAGATAGAGCGTGATGGTGGCGACGAGGCCGCCGAGGAAGGCACCGATCGGCAGGAGATAGATCAGGGCCGCGGCGCCGAACAGGGTCTCGCCCAGCACGATGGCGGTGATGGCGGCGAAGGTGGCGCCGGCCGAGACGCCGATGAGGCCCGGATCGGCGAGCGGGTTGCGGAACAGGCCCTGCATCAGAGCGCCCGAGAAGGCGAGCGCGCCGCCGACCAGGATGGCGAGGACGGTGCGCGGCAGCCTGACGCTCCACACGATGGCGAGATCGCGCAGATCGGCGGTGTCGGGTGCGAAGATCGTATCGAGCACGGTCGCGACCGAAAGCGGCACCGGGCCGGTCATGATCGAGACGAGGCTCGTGGCGATCAGCAGCATCGCGAACAGGACGATTGCCAGTTTCGCCCGCCCGCTGCGGTCGCCCGCCATGGCCATGGGCGCCGCCGCGTCGGTTTCGAGCGTCGTCACAGGCTGAGGCCGGGATGCAGCGCCTTGGCGAGCGCCCGCGCCGCATGCGGCGTGCGCGGTCCGAAGCCCAGAAGGTAGGAGCCCTCCATGCGGATCAGAGCTTTGGTCTTCGCGGCCGGCGTCTTGGCGAAGGGGTCCATGGCGAAGAGGTCGTCGGCGCCGATATCGCCGTCGCGATGCATCATCACGATGGCGTCCGGCGCGGCCGCGAGGATCGCTTCGGCGCTGGCCTGCTTGTAGCCGTCGAAGCCCTGGACCGCATTGACGCCGCCCGCCAGCGTGATGATCTCCTCGGCCGATGATCTATGGCCGGCGGCGATGATGCGTCCGCCGCTGAGGCTCAGCACGAACAGCGCGCGCGGACGCGCCGCGCCGTCGAGCGACTTGGCGAGAGTGGAGAGCTCGGTATCGATGCTCTTGGTGAGCGCGGCCCCCTTCTCCGTCACGTCGAGGATGTCGGCGATGAGAGCGATCTTGTCGGCGATCGCCTCGGCGCCGGGCCGGTAGTCGACCAGCGCCAGCGGGATGCCGCTCTGCTTCAAGGCGGCGATCACTTCCGGAGGGCCCGAACCCGCGCTCGCCAGGATGAGATCGGGCGAGGTCGAGAGCACGCCTTCGGTCGAAAGGGCGCGCATATAGCCGACTTTCGGCAGGGCCATGACGTCGTTCGGGTAGACGCTCGTGGTGTCGGTGGCGATGACGCGCTTACCTTCGCCGAGCGCGAAGACGATCTCGGTGACATCGCCGCCGATCGAGAGGATGCGGTCGATCTTGCCGATGGTGACGTCGTCGCCCGTTGCGTCCTTGACGGCGCGGGCGAGGAGAGGAGAAGGCGCTGCCGCGGCGAAGAGGGCGGCGGCACCGGCCGACAGCAGCCGGCGGCGGGAAACGCTACGCATGGCCGGACGGGTCACTTGTTGAGGAGGAGTCCGCCGGAGCGGGTGATCCGCAGGCGATAAAGCTCGCCTTGATGCTCTATGCGGATCTCGGTCTTGTCGCGGAACAGGTCGCGCGAGGAATAGACGGCTTCGCCTTGGGCTTCGGCGTCATAGGCGGCACCCGTCTTTTGCGGGGCCGGTTCGTTATGGGGGGCAGGATTTATCATTTGGCACCACTCCGCAGGAGAAATTGCGGAACGTGGCGATCAGCTAGTTCCGAGGCTTGTTGTGTGTCGATAGAATAGTTGACTAATTAAGTCGGATATTGCTATTCGTCAAGCATCATCTGGAGTTAGCCGCTTTTCCGGGACGAAGAAATGCGCTATCCCGGATGTGCCAGCCCGCAAGCGAGCCCGTCTGATCGAGACGGCGAGCCAGCCAGCCAGAGCGATGAAATCCACGAAGCGCCGGGCCGTGAGCGGTCCAGCGCTTATCCCTGTTGCTCACCCCGAAGGCTCGAGGAAAACGCCGATGACATTCATTGCCATGAACCGCTTCAAGGTGCCGAAGGAGTCCGGCGCCGATTTCGAACAAGTGTGGCTCAAGCGCGACAGCCACCTGAACGACATGCCGGGCTTCGTCGAATTCCATTTGCTGCGCGGCCCCGAGCAGGAGGATCACATTCTCTATTCCTCGCACACGGTCTGGCGTACCAAGGCCGACTTCGAAGCCTGGACGAAATCCGACGCCTTCCGCCAGGCGCATGCCCGCGCCGGCGACAATTCCAACAAGAAGCTGTTCCTGGGCCATCCGCAGTTCGAAGGTTTCGAGGCGGTCCAGACCTTGACCGCGACACCGCGCGGAGCCGCGGCATGAATGTCGCCTTGAAGGAGAAGGCGCCTTCGGTCAAGGAGGCGCTCGCCGTCAAACCAGACGGCGTGCTCGAAATGGTCGCCGCGCAATGCGGCGTGCCGCTGGCCCGCGTCTTCGACGAATTGCCGGACGGTGCCGCCAGGCGCGTGCCGGGCGGCCGCTTCGAGGAGCTGTGGCAGGATCTGGCCCAGTGGGGCGAGGTGCTGTTCATCGTGCATACGAAGGACATCGTGCTCGAATGCAAGGGGCCGCTGCCGGGCGGCACCAGCGCGCAGGGCTATTTCAACATCCACGGCGACAGCCCGATCGGCGGCCATATCAAGGCCGACCGTTGCGCCGCGATCTATTTCATCGACCGCCTGTTCCATGGCCGGCGCTCCTGCTCGGTCCAGTTCATCAATGGCGAAGGCGAGGCGATGTTCAAGGTCTTCGTGCCGCGCGACGACAAGCGCGAGCTGGTCGCGGGCCAGCTCGGCAAGTTCGAGGCGCTGAGGGCGAAGATGGCGTGATGCGAAGCGGCCGTTTCCGCCAGTGATCGCCTCAAAAACAATGCGCCCGGCAGATTTCTCCTCCGGGCGCACATTCCGATTTTGATATTTCCCAATACCACATTTGTCGCACGGCGTCAAGGTTGCAGTCCTGCGACCGCGCGGGAATGATCGCTCCTACCCGATCTTTCCGCCGAGCTCGTCCTCGATATGGATGCGGATGATCTCGTCGAAGGTCGTCTCCGCCTCGAAGCCCAGCGCCATCGCACGTTTTGCGTCGAATTCGCGCGGCCAGCCGGAGACGATCTTGACGATCACCGGATCGGGTGCCCGGCGGATGAGGCGCACCGCTTTCTCGCCCGCCACCCGGCGCAAGGCGTCGATCTGCTCGGCCACGGTCGCCGAAAGCCCAGGCAAGGTGAGGTTGCGCCGGGCGCCGAGCTGGACGAGATCCATCGTCATCGCATGGAGGAGGAAGCCCACCGCGGCGCGGGGCGAGGCATGCCAGTGGCGCACACTGTCATCGACCGGCAGCACCGCTTCCTGACCTGAAAGCGGCTCGCGCAGGATGTTGGAGAAGAAGCCCGATGCCGCCTTGTTGGGCTTGCCGGGCCTGATGCAGATGGTCGGCAGCCGGATGCCGATGCCGTCGAAGAAGCCGCGGCGCGAATAGTCGGACAGCAGCAGCTCGCCGATCGCCTTCTGCGTGCCGTAGGAGGTGAGCGGCGTCGAAAAGAACTCATCGCCGATCTTGTCGGGGAAGGGGGCGCCGAAGACCGCGATCGAGGAGGTGAAGACGAGGCGCGGCACATAGGGCGATGTGAGCCCTTCCTGCCTTATCGCCTCGAACAGAGCGCGGGTCGCGTCGAGATTGATGCGGTAGCCGCGGTCGAAATCGGCTTCCGCCTCGCCCGAGACGATGGCGGCGAGATGGACGATGATGTCGGGCCGCGTGGCGACGAGGCGTTCCGCCACGCCCCGACTGGCGAGATCGGCGGCCTGCGTCACGACCTTGCCGCCGAAGCCCTGCGGCGCGTCCGCGGCGACGACATCGACAAGGGTCAGTTGATCGATGGGCGTCGTGCCGATGCGCCCGTCGCGGGCGAGCCGTTGGGTGAGCTTGCGGCCGACCATGCCGGCGGCGCCAATGATGAGGATATGCATGAACTGTCTCTGGCTGGGGGGATGAATACGCTATTGGGCCACAGACCGCGGCCGTCCTCAAGTCAATAAGTGGCGGTGAAGCCGCCGTCGACGACCAGCACGGTGCCGGTCACATAGAGGCTGTCGTCGCCGGCGAGGAAGAGGATGGGGCCGGCGACGTCCTCGGGCTTGCCGGCGCGCCGCAAGGGCATGCGGCCATATTTGAAGTAGATGTCCTGGAACCAGTCGGTCTGGTGCTCATGCGGCGTGTCGTGCTTCTGCTCGGCCATGCGGGTGTCGATATAGCCGGGCGCCACCGCATTGGCCCTGATGCCGAAGGGGCCGAAATCCACCGCCATGCAGCGGGTGAGGTTGACGAGGCCGCCTTTCGCGGTCGCATAGGCCATGGCATGCGGCTGGCCGCGGATGCCCTGGACCGAGGCAATGTTGACGATGCTGCCCGATGGGCTCTGTTTCAGGTGCGGCAGCGCCGCCTTGGCGACATGCAGCGCCGAATCGAGATTGATGGCGAGCACATGGCGCCAATGCGCCTCGCTCAGGTCTTCGATCGGTGTGTCGTCCGAGATCGCGGCATTGTTGACGAGAATGTCGATGCGGCCCCAGGCGGCAGCCGCGGTCGCGACCATCGCCGCTACGCTCCGAGGATCGGCGACGTCGCACACCGTGGCCGCGACGGCGAGTCCGCGGCCGGCGAGATCGGCCCGCGCCGTCTCGAGCACATCGGCATCGATATCGGACATGAGCACCTTGGCGCCGTCCTCGGCCAGCCGCTGCGCCGCCGCAAGGCCGATGCCGCGCGCCGCGCCGGTGACGAGAGCGACGCGACCCGCAAGAGATTTACTCATTGTCCTGCCCTTTCAATCCAGTGGGCGGCCATCGAGCACCCGTTTCATGTTCTTCTTGATGTCTTCATCAGGCTCACGCGACTGGGCTCGGAACAATGTGAACTCACAGTCATCCGGCCATTGTGGCCTGCCCCAGGCGCTCAGCGCCCTAAGTGCATTCCACCGGTTGGACACGACCGGACTTTGCAGGCCGGCGTTGATGAACGCCCAGCCTTTGCCCGGGAAACCACTAAGTCCCTGCAGTATAAAATCAAGCTCACCGTGCCGGCGAAACTCGGGCAGGCGGACCATATCGAGGGCAGGCCCACTCGCCAGAGCAGCCAAATCGAATTGCGTGAGCGCCAGGTCCAAGACGTGATCCACGCGCACGGGATCATTCGTTACCATAAGGGCGTACCAGTTATCGGATTTGCCCAACCTCTGCCGCTCAAAGCGATAAGGCCAGGGATCGATTCCAAACAGATTTGCGGCAATGGCGGCGGCCTCGAAATGTTTATCATCTTCATCTGAAAGGCCCTGCTCGACCTTTGCATACCAATCCGGCCGCCCGATGATCCGATCAATGGCGACCGATATGTCCTCTCTTGCTGCCACGGTCCAGCCTTTCAACGTCGCCGCGGTCCAATCCCGGTCCTTGTCGTCGGCAAACCTCTTGATCGAATGCAGGGACACGCAATGTTCAATATCCACCGAAGGCATTTCCGACACATGCTTTACGTAAAGACGGCAAGCTTCCATCCCTTCGCCATAGTCCTCCATCCCTTCGGCCGGTCCGCTACCATAGGCAAGAGCCTCCAGAATGTCGCCGGCGCCGCGCAACAGAGCATCATCTATCGGGCCTTTGCGCAGTGCCGCGACCAGATTGCCGTTCTTGGCACAGGCAAAAGCGAGGTACTCATTCATGATCGTGTTGCGATAACCCTCGCGCAACAGCCACGCCTTGATCTCGGGGTTGGTTGTATCAGCCAACCGCTCGACAATATGGATCCTGCCCCATCCGCTGACTTTTTTCGCGAGCGCCCACCAAATGGCTTCGCGTTCATTGTCTGGAACGATCCTTCCCAGCGCCACCAATGCATACACTGTGAATTCGTCATGATGGCCGAAAGTGAAGATTAGGTCCTTCCGGGTCGCATCCGAAAACATGCCGAGCAGCACGATCGCCAGCTTGACCGGCTCCCGATCAGGGCTTTCCCGCACGATCCGCTCGGCGAGCTCGGACAGCCGGCCAGGATTGATTGCGCGGTCATTGACCAACAGATGAGATAGCTGGTCGGCTGCGGCGAGCGCATATTGCCCCATCATTTGTGCATAGAGAGCCTCGACATTTTGTACGGTTGGAGTAACGGAGACACGTTTGAGACAGTTTACGAGTTCTCCCGCGCCGTCATCCTCAGTTGGCGCCATGTGATGGCCAAATACCCCATCTCTGGCGCCTGGCGCCCATCTGACGGGTTCTCCCGCATAGAGGTGTTCCTCATCAGGCAGGTCGACATCCTTGAATGGCTGGGCATCGATGGACTTCGTGAGATGCCGCTGCAGGAAGTCGTAGACGCTGATCCTTTCAGGATCCCAAGGGACGGGAAGCTCTGAAATGGCCGCCTTGCGCTTGGCAAGGTGCTGGAGGAGGTCGGTCAGATACCCCATGGAGAGTTCGAAATTTCTAAGATGACATCACCTATTCAGGATGTATGCGGAAATCCTTGCCCTCCGGCAAGGTCTGGCCGCCGTCGACGATGATGGTCGTGCCGGTGATGTAGGACGCTTCATCCGAGGCGAGGAACAGAGCCGCATTGGCGACGTCGGCGGGCGTCCCGAGCCGTCCCAGCGGGATCGAGTCCTCCATGCCCTTGATGAAGGCCGGCGAGCGGTGCTGGACCACGGCTTCGGTCAGGATGTTGCCCGGCTCGACGC
>JBFWNN010000105.1:0-15531 GCA_050251035.1 Parvibaculaceae bacterium | reverse complement strand
CCGAGATCGAGGAACTTCCGGGCGGCGGCGAGACCGATACCGGACGCGCCACCCGTGATGACGGCGACATTGCCGCGCCGCAACGCTTCGACACTCATCGGCAGCTCCTTCCGAGGGGTGGAGATTGGGCCGGGAGCGCAACCATGATCAAGCGGTTTCTGCCCGCGTTCCTCACAGCACGCCCGGATAGGCGCCGCCGTCGATCAGCAGATTCTGGCCGGTGATATAGCCGGCATGTGCCGAGCATAGGAAGGCGCAGGCTTTGCCGAATTCGCGCGGGGTGCCGAAGCGCTTCGCCGGGATCATCGCCTCCTCATCGGCCCTGACCTTGTCGAGCCCGACGCCTTGCGCCTGCGCCGCCTTGGCGAGCCCCTCGGTGAGCCGCCGCGTGTCGAAGGAGCCGGGCAGCAGGAAATTGATGGTGACATTGGCATGCGCCACCGAGCGCGCCACGCCGGCGAGGAAGCCGGTCAAGCCTAGGCGGGCGCCACTCGATAGATCGAGGCCGGCAAGGGGCGCCTTGACCGAGCCCGAGGTGATGTTGACGATGCGCCCGAAGCGCCGCTCGACCATCGCATCGATGACCGCCTGGATGAGCTCGATAGGGCTCACCATGTTGTTGATGAGGCCGGCAAGCTGGGCCTCGCGGTCGACCTGCCGGAAATCGCGATAGGGCGGACCGCCATTGTTGTTGACCAGGATATCGACCTGCGGGACGGCGCCCAGGATCCTGGCCTGGCCTTCCTTCGTGCCGACATCGGCGACGACGGGTATGACCTTGGTGCCGGTGCCGGCCGTGATCTCCTGCGCCGTTTCCTCGAGCGCCGTCTTGTCGCGGCCGTTGATCACCAGCGTGCAGCCGGCCTTGGCCAGCTCGACGGCGCAGGCCTTGCCGAGCCCCCGGCTCGATGCGCAGACGACAGCGGTGCGTCCGGCGATGCCCAGATCCATCATGCTCTCCCGAATTGTCTTGCCGGAGAAGCCTCTATCACGGCGCCTCCGCGAGCGCCACGCCGTCGGCGGGCCCCGTCGCGTCGCTTCCCAGGCGCAGGCGATGGCCGTCGAGATCCTCGACATTCATCTCGCGCAGGCCCCAGGGGAAATTGGCCGGGGCCTGCCGGATGATGGCGCCACGCTTCTTATAGTCCTCATGAAGCGCATCGACGTCGTGGATGAAGATCGATATCCACGCCCCCGGTCCGCCCTGGGCGCCCTCGCACAGGAATATCCTCACCGCGTCGCGATAGACGCAGCCGAAGGTCGCAGGCGACCCCCAGTCCCATTCCTTGTGGAAGCCGAGCTTCTCCACATAATAGGCGATGGAAGCCGGGACGTTGCGCACATTGAGGATCGGCACGGCCGATTCGAAGCGATTGGCGCTCTCTTCGCCGGGATCGGCGCCTGCCTTCACCAGATATCCGCCGATGCGCTTATCGGTCTTCGGCGAGGCATAGTTGAGCGGTGTGTTGCCGCGGTCGTCCTTGGCGGCGGGATCGGCGCCGAGCTCCAGCAGCAGGGCGACCATTTCGGGCCGATCCTTGAGGACCGCGAAATGCAGGGGCATGCGGCGATGCTCGAAGCGGCTCATTTGCCGGCCGAGCAGCCGCCGGTCACCGTCGACGAGGCGGCGCACCAGGTCGGCGCGGTCGAGCGCCACCGCGGCGAAAATCGTGGGCTTAGCCCCTTGCGCCAGGAGATAATCGGCCACCTCGCGGTTGACCTTTTGGAGGCTCGTCGCCCAGCCGATCACGCTCATATCGTGGTCGTCCCCTTGGCCGTCGACATCGGCGCCCGCCGCGACCAGGCGCCTCACCACGGCCAGATGGCCTTCCGCCGCCGCCCAATGCAGCGCATAGGCCTTGTCGAACTTGTCGCGCCGATTCACGTCGAAGCCGAGCCTGAGCAGGAGGTTCACGCAGTCGAGATGCCCGCCATGCGCGGCCAGATGCAGGAGCGGCATGCTCCATTGCCCGCCGGTGACGGCGATCTTGGCCGGATGGAGGGCGAGCAACCGCTCGAGCTCGGCTGCCTTGCCGCCCATGGCCGCGGCGGCGATCCGGCCGTCGATGCTCTCTTTGTCGACATGCGCCTTGAGCGCGCGCCAGCTGGCGAAGCCATGGTCGCGCGCGACGGCGAGCTGAGCCTGATGCAGCTTGGCCCCAGGATCACCGGCGCGCAGCTCCTTGAGCCGCTGCTTGGCGGTCTTCTTCAGCCAGTCGAGATCGGGATGGGCGGGAAGCGTAGCCATGTGACACCTTCTTTCATGAGGGCCCGCTGTCCGCGGCTCGGGCCGGAAAGAAGATGTGGATGACATCGACTGTGGAGGCGGGTTCAACCCTTCACGCGGACCGTCGGTCGCCTGCTCGACCAAATTCAGACTAGAGAAAAGGGGCGGGTGAAGTCAACGACCGGTGTTCGCTTTTCGCATATGCGATGTTTCGGCCATCAAATTGCCATCCGTCCAGGGACAAGTATCGCGTCGGACTTCTGAAACGCCTCAGACGGCCCGCACAGGGGAGAAATGAAGACGGCTTTCTTCGGGTCGCTGACCGGCATCGCCTTGGTCCTGCTCGCAATCGTGTTCGTAACCACCCAGCCGCTTGTCCGGCTGGTCACGGCGGCCGTGCCGGCCGTCTCGCCGGATCGCCTCGAGGCTCATGTGCGGATGTTGAGCGAGACCCTGCATCCGCGCAGTGTCGAAGACTTGACGCGGCTGGAGGCTGCGGCCGATTATGTGCATGCCGCATTCGTCGCCTCGGGCGCCGTCGTCATTGATCAATGGTTCGAGGATGGCGGCGAGAAATATCGCAATGTGATCGCCCGTTTCGGCCCGGTGGATGGACCGTTATTGGTCATTGGTGCTCATTACGACTCCTTCGAGACGACGCCCGGCGCCGATGACAATGCCAGCGGCGTCGCCGGACTGATCGAGCTCGCCGGGCTCTTAGGCCGTCATCCGCCGCGCCGACCGGTCGAGCTCGTCGCCTACACGCTGGAGGAGCCACCGCATTTCCGGGCCCTATCGATGGGCAGCGCTCATCACGCGGCGTCGCTGCGCGCCGCCGGCCGCGAAGTATCGCTGATGCTGGCGCTCGAAATGATCGGCTGGTTCAGCGATGCACCGGGAAGCCAAACCTATCCTGTGCCCGGCATGGGGCTTCTCTATCCGGACCGCGCCAATTTCATTGCGATCGTCGGCCGCTTCAGCGAGTGGGCTCACACGCGGCAGGTGAAAGCGGCGATGATGGGCGTTGACGATCTCCCGGTTTATTCAATGAACACGTTCGCTGCGATCCCCGGCGTCGACTTCTCTGACCACCTCAACTACTGGAGCGCGGGCTACCCCGCACTGATGATCACCGACACGGCCTTCTATCGCAATCCCGACTATCACCAGGCCGCCGACACCTATGACAAGCTCGACTACCGCCGCATGGCCGAAGTCGTGCGAGGTGTGTTCGCGGTGGTGCAGTTTTATGCAGGCTGATGATCCAAGCAGATCTGAATTACAGGCCGAGCTTCGTCCTGACCGCCGCCGACGCGTCGCCGCCGTCGAAGGTCGTGACCCCGGCGAGCCATGGCGTGACCGCATCAGGATGCGACTTCAGCCACTCACCGGCGGCGGCTTTCGGATCCTTGCCACCGTCGAGTATGGCGCCCATCATCTCGTTCTCCATGTCGAGCGTAAAACGCAGATTGGTGACGAGTTTCGCCGCGTTCGGACATTCCGTCCCATAGCCGCTACGGATGTTGGTGAGCACCTCGGCGCCGCCGTAATTGGGTCCGAAATAGGCATCACCGCCCGCGAGATAGTCGATCTTGAAGCGCGTGTTCATCGGATGCGGCGCCCAGCCCAGGAAGACGACCCACTTCTGCGCTTTCACCGCACGTTCCACTTCGGCCAGCATCCCCTGCTCGGAGGACTCGACGAGCTCCCAGCCCTTCAGGCCGAAATCACCCTTGCCGATCATGTCGAGGATCATCCGGTTGCCATTATTACCCGGCTCGATGCCATAGATCTTCTTCTCGAAGCGGTCAGGAAACTTCTGCAGATCGGCGAAGTCCTTGACGCCGGCATCGGCGACATATTTTGGCACGGCGAAGGTATATTTGGCGCCCGTCAGGTTGGTCGCCACCACCTCGATCGACTTGTCGTCGAGATAAGGCTTGCGGTCTGCCTCCATGCTCGGCTGCCAGTCGCCCAGATAGGCATCGACATCCTTGTTCTTCATGCTGGCATAGGTCACCGGGATCGACAGCACTTGCGTCTCCGGCTGATAGCCCAGCGCCTCGAGGATGACGGACGCGGTGGCCGTGGTCGCCGTGATGTCGGTCCAACCGACATCGGAGAAGCGCACTTTCCTGCATGTCTCGCTGTCGGCCGCCACAGCGGGAACGTCACAGAGGATGCTGAACCCGATCGCGGCATAAAGTAGTTTCGTCATGTTTTACTCCCTTGGATGCTTCTTCTTGGTCGCACGGGGCGGAGCGCTACCAGAGCGCTCCGCCGGTGATCTGGATGTTCTCCATGGTTATGCCGCGCGCCGCGTCCGTGCACAGGAAGGCGGCGAGCGCTGCGATCTCCTGCGGTTGGATGATACGCGCTTGCGGACTCTGCCGCGCGATATCCGCCATCGCCTCCTCCAGCGTCCGCCCCTGGCCTTCGCGTGCCACGACCTGCGCCACGTTGCGGCGCATGAGCTCGGTCTCGACCCAGGTCGGACTGATCATGATGCAGGTGACACCGTGCGGAGCACCCTCGAGCGCCACGCAGCGCGTGAGACCGAGGAGCCCCGACTTGGAGGCGCAATAGGCCGGATTGTCCTTCCAGCCGACCGTCGCCGCGGTCGAGCCGATATTGATGATGCGGCCCCAGCCGCGCGCGATCATGCCCGGCAGGAGCTTGCGCGTCATGCGGAAGGCGCCGTTGAGGTTGGTGTCGATGATCTTGAGCCAGAGCTCGTCCGAATGGCCCGAGACCGGTTGTTCGGCGGTGGTGCCGGCGGCATTCACGAGGATGTCCGCCGGACCGCAGATCTTCTCGGCGGCGGCGATGAACGCGTCGATCACCCCTGCTTCGCGCACGTCGAGATGGCCCGCGAAGACCTTGCCGCCGAAGGCCTGCAGCGCTTTGCGGACGCCGGCGATCTCCGCGGGGTCCGGATAGGCCGCGGCATCGCCTCTGCGCCCGCTCGCTTCGCTGACGAAGGAGCCGACGGCGACACCGGCGCCGGCCTCGGCCAGCGCTTTGGCGATCTCAAGCCCCTGCCCCGTCAGTCCGCCGGTGATGACGGCACTCTTCCCTTGGAGCGACCTCATGGCGTCCTCACGCGAACCACCAGCGTTGCGTGATCTTCATGCCGTCGGCGTCGTAGTTCGGCGCGACCGGCCCGTGAGCAAGCTTGTCCGAATGGACATTGACCAGGTTGTTGAACATGAGGACCAGCGCGCCGCCGTCCTCGGCCACGAGATCCTGAAGCCCGGCATACATCTCCGCGCGTTTCTTGGCGTCGAGCTCGGAGCGCGCGGCCGCCAGGGTCTTGTCGAAAGTCGTATTCGACCAGAACGTGTCGTTCCACGCCGCACCCGTCACATAGGCCGTGGTGAACATGGCATCGGCCGTCGTGCGGCCGTTCCAGTAGCAGAAACACCACGGCTTCTTCAGCCAGACATTGGACCAGTAGCCGTCATTGGGCTCGCGCACCACTTTGATGTCGATGCCGGCCTTGGCAGCCTGCTCTTTCATCAGGAGAGCGGTATCGACCGCACCGGCATAGGCCGCATCGGCGGTCGACAGATCGACGGCCAAGGATTGCATCCCGGCCGCCTTCAAATGGAATTTTGCCTTGTCGGGATCATAGGAATGCTGGACCTTCGGTTCCGCGTGGAACGGCACGCCCTTGGCAAGCGGATTGTCGTTGCCGACGGTTCCATGCCCGAGCAGGATCTTGTCCACCAGCTCCTGGCGGTTGACGGCATATTTGAGCGCAAGCCTCACATTCTTGTCATTGAACGGTGCGATCGTGCAGTTCATCGGCGCGGTGTAATGCGCAAAGCCGGCGATTTCCGAGACCTTGATGCCGGGATTCCGTTGCAGCATGGGCAGCGTCTTGAGGTCGGCGCGATCGGCGAAATCGATGTCGCCGGTGATGAGCGCGTTCATGCGCGCGGCGACATCGACGATCGACAGCACCTCGATCTCGTCGAACCAGGTTTGCCCATGATAGTTGGCGAAACGCTTGCCTGTGAACTTGACACCGGGCTCATAGCTCGATCTGACATAGGGGCCCGTGCCCACGCCCGACTGCCAGTCCACCTTGCCATCGGCTGCCGGCATGATCGGAATATGAAAATCATAGGTCACGAAGGGAAAATCGGCATTGCCATTGGCGAGCGTGAACACCACCGTGTCCTTGCCATCGGCCTTCACCTCGGCGAGGTCGGCCAACAGAGGCCTTGCCGCCGATTTCGAGTCACCCCCGAGATGATATTGGAAAGACGCCACCACGTCATCTGCATCGACGCTCTTGCCGTTGTGGAATTCGACGCCCTTGCGCAGCTTGAATACCCATTGTTTCGCGTCGGGCGAGGATTCGAAGCTTTCCGCGAGATCGGGGACGATCTTGCCCTCAGGCGTCACGTCGGTCAGGCTCGAGCGCAGCGCCCCCCAGGCCACGACCTGGTTGAACGTGTCCGGGATGCTGCCCGGATCGAGCGTGTCGCTGGTCGAGCCGCTGCCCACTCCCATCCGGAAACGTCCACCTTTCCTGGGCTCGGCTCGCGCCATCGCGGTGAACAGGCTTTCGGCGGCGGCGACAGTGACCCCGGCTGCGATCGCCTGCTGGATGAATTCACGCCGCGACAGGCGCCGTGCTTTGGTAAGCGTCTTCAACCGTTCGAGCGTCATCTGCTTCCTCCTGTCTTTATCGTTGAGCTAATCGCGCAGCAAATCCCTCTGCTCCGCTTCGTGATAGGAACGCGAGCCCCGGTAATAGCGCTTGGAGGCATCCTGCCACGGCTGGAAGTCCCAGGGCGTGACCTCACCCACCTTGAGCGCCTGATAGACAAGACGGCGCCGGCGCTGGCTGCGAACGATCTCGCCCTTCAGCCTGTCCAGATCCCATCGTCGTTCCACCTCGGCGCGGAAATCCGCGAGCACCGGCGCATAGGCGGGATTGTCCGCCAGGCCATTGATCTCGTCGGGGTCCGCCTCCATGTCGAAGAGCTGCGGCGGATCGTGCTCGACGAAAGTGAACTTGAAGCGGCCTTTGCGGATCATGACATAGGGGGCCGCAACCCCTTCCGACATGAGCTCGCTCACCGCGACGCGGCCAGGGTCGTCGGCGGTGAACAGTGGCAGGAGGCTCTGGCCGTCGGGCGGGTCGGGATAGCCCGGCCAGTTGTCGCCGGCGGCAATCTCGACCAGGGTCGGAAGGATGTCGACCAGGCCGCAATTGGCCTTGATGCGATGCGCCTTGGTGACACCGGGCCCGGCCATGATCAGGGGCACGCGCGCCGACCAGTCATAGAAGCTCATCTTGTACCAGAGGCCACGCTCGCCGATCATGTCGCCGTGGTCGGCGCAGAAGATCACGATCGTGTCGTCGACGAGCTTCGATCGCCGCAAGGCGTCGATCACCTCCCCGATCCGCTCGTCGACATAGGATATGCTGCCGTAATAGGCATGGCGCGCGGTGCGTACGTCTTGCTCGCTGATGCCGATCTCGCCACGGTCATATTGCTCGAACAGGCGCCGGCTGTGCGGGTCGCGCTTTTCCGGCGGTATGAACGGCACGCGCGGCATGTCGATCTCGTCATGGCGGTAAAGGTCATAGAAGCGCTTCGGCGTGACATAGGGGTCATGCGGGTGGGTGAAAGAGGCCACCATCAGGAAAGGCCGCTTCTCGGGCTCGCGCGCCCAGTCGAAGATCCAGCGTGCCGCGCTGTAGGCGACCTCCTCGTCATAATCCTGCTGCAACGAGCGCTCGGCGATACCGGAGTTCTTGACATTCTTCAGATCATGGAACCAGTCCATGGTGCGCCACGGATCGTCCCAATCGGCCGTCCAGTTGAAGTCCGACGGACAGATATCGGTGGTGACGCGTTCCTCGAAGCCATGCAGCTGGTCGGGTCCGATGAAATGCATCTTGCCCGACAGGCAGGTGCGATAGCCGAGAAGGCGCAGATAATGCGCGAAGGTCGGGATGTCGGATGGAAGCTGCGCGGCATTGTCCCACGCGCCGATGGTGGAGCACAGCCGGCCGGTCATGAAGGCGAGCCGCGCTGGCGCGCAGAGCGGAAAGTTCGAATAGAAGTTCTCGAACACCGTTCCGCGGCCGGCGATCCCGTCGATATGGGGTGATTTGACCAGAGGGTGGCCATAGGCCGCAAGCGCCCTTGCGCTCAACTGATCGACCATCAGGATGAGGATATTGGGCCGGGCCTTGGTCATGGAGCCTCCTCGAGCTAGGTTTCCTTGAGCGGTCGCTTGAGCCAGTCGCGATAGAAGCCTTCGAGATCTGGCTCGAAATCATGCACGATCGGATAACCGGGCGCCGCCGCCTCGACCTCATGCAAGGTGCCGCAGGCGGGACAGATGAATTCGCGGATCTCCATCCACTGGGGATCGGGAATGTCGCTGTTCGGATAGATCTCGGCCAGCGCCGCCGCGCTGTTGCGCACATGGATGCTGGCCTCGAGCTTCCAGTTCTTGCGGTAATCGCCGAAGGAATGGCCGCATTCGCATTTCGTCACCCGCTCGTCGCCGCTCTGACAGATGAACAGATGGTCGCTGATCGGCAGCAGGATCCGGTCCGTCCAGCCGACCCGGTCCTGCAGCACCGCCACATAGGTGAAGAAACGTTCATCGTCCTTGTAGGCGCTCATGATCCGCTTGGTCTGGCGCCAGGGCAGCGTGCCCGCCACGAGCTCGCTGATGACGTCCTTGCTGTATGAGGTCATGGGCCTACTCCGCCGCCATGGTGAATGAGGGATCGAGCTGCCAGAAGTCGCGGTATTCGCGGGAAAAGCGCGGCGAGAGCCTCATGGCGCTGGCATACATCTTGCGCACTTCCGGCGCGAAATCCTGCTGCACGACACGCTGGCGCTCTTCCGCCATCCAGTCCGCCACCGGTATGGCCTTGTCGAGCCGCGCCCGGCGCATCGTGGCGCGGCGCTCCTTCGTCGCCGTGAGGTCGGCCACCGGATAGTCGTCATCATCGTCCGCGAGGATGATGCCGAAGACCTGCTCGGCGGCTTCCTTCGTCAGGAAGCCGTTCTCGACATCCCAGGCGGTCTTGACCGGATCGCGCTCGAGCACGTCGCCATAGCCGCCGCCGCCATTATAGGAATGGGTGAAAATATCACCGGCCTTGTGCGGTGCCGTGATATAGGGGCCTTCGACGATCTCATGCTTGCCGCCGAGCCGCTTTTCGAGTTCGGACCGGTTGGGATCGGTGCCGGGCGCATGCGCCAACGGCAGCCTCTTCTCGGCAAGCTCGCGGATGTTCGAATTGCGCACCGCGCGGTGCTTCTGGCAGGTGGGAGCCGGATAGCCGCCGCACATGCCGCCATTGTCGAAGACGCGCGAGGAATGCTCCGAGGTTACGAGACGCAGGTGCGAGGTTTTGTTGATGAGCCAGGTCGAGACGAAGGAGCAGCCGCCGCGATATTTGCCGGCGCCGCCGGAATTGGCGACGATGGAGCGACCTATATAGACCATAGGCATGTTCTGCTCCCAGATCTCGATATTGCCCATGTCGGATTCGGGATTCCAGCCGACATAGGCGGTGTCGAGCCCGTCCTTGATGGCGAGCGCACCCGATCCCGCCGCCGCGCATTCGAAATGCGCCATGCCGAAGGGCGTGCCGTACTGGCTCTCGCCGCCCATCTCGATCATCGGGCTGTTGACCTGGCCGACAAACACTTCCTCGATGAAGCCCCGCGCCAGGAAGCCCCGCGACAGCAGGCGCTGGAACACACCATAGGCTGGCAGCAGCAGCGCCCAGGAGGTTGCGGTCGCCACCATTTCGTTGTCGGGATTGGTCCAGGTGCCTTCCGGCAGCTTGAGCTCGGTCGCCATCCAGGCGCCGTCATTGACCAAGCCCTCGAAATTCATGTGCTGGGTGAGCGTCACGAACATGCCGCCATCCATGCCGGCCGGCGTGCAGTTCATCGAATGATAGCCCCAGGGCTGGGTGCCCTCGAAATCCATGGTGATCTTGCCGTCGCTCTTGATCTCCATCTCGATCGGCATGTTGTAGAGCCAGTTCGGATCGCCCAGCGGCTGGAAGCCCGGCTTGCCCTCGGTCACATGGCCGTAGAACGTATGGCCGCGATATTTGCCGGGCACGGTGAGCTGGCGCGTGCGGGCAAGCTGGGCGCGACGCCCCTCCTCGATGAACTCCTTGGAGACCTGCATCCAGTAATCGAGCCCAACCTCCTCGATCAGCCCCTTCACGCTCTCGCGCATGTCGATGCAGGACGCGACCTTGGCCTTTTCGTCGAGCACCCAATAGATCGGCATGCGCAGATTGCGCTCGCAGCGGATGATGTAGTCGCGGCGCAACTCGTCGTTCTCGCCGACCTTTTCGGCGCAGACGAACAGCCCTTCGGTGAAGCGCTCCTGCGCCAGGCAGACGTCGCCGCCCGGCGTGATGCCGCCCGCTTCGAGCTCGTGGCAGACGGCGCCTGCCCAGCCGACCAGCGTTCCTTCGACGAAGATCGGCACGACATCCATGACGTCCGGCACCTGCACGGTGCCGATGAAAGCATCGTTGTTGGCGAAGATGTCGCCATCGCGGATGCCGGGATTGTCCTCGTATTCGTTGCGGATCATCCACTTGATGAACCGGCTCATGGTGTGGACATGGACCATGATGCCGTTGGAGAGCGCAATGGCGTCGCCTTCCGGCGTGTAGATCGCCACCACCATCTCGCCGACCTCGCGCACCCCCGGCGAAGCCGAGATGCGCCTTGCCATCTCGCGCGCCGAGACGCAGAAGGCCCGGAGCTTGGTGTGCAGGGTCTCGAATTTGAGTGGGTCGCGGTTGCGCAGTTCGAGCCGGGTTATGCCGTCATAGCAACCCGTCTCCTCCATCAGTCTCTCGGAGTCGAGCAGTCTTTCGCGTAAGCGCGCTGACGAGGCCGGCCGGTTCAACATGATCTGTCGCCTCCTAAGCGTGGCTGTAGTGAAGGAGCGTCCACTCGTCGACCGTCACCCGGTCTTTCGGGTGAACGACCAGCGTCGTGGCGGGATGTTCGATGATTGCGGGGCCCACCACCTCATGGCCCGGCTGCAGCAGGTCCATCTCGTAGAGATCGGCCTTGTGCCAGCGCCCGCCGATATAGGCCTCGCGCACACCTTTGTGGGCGGCAGCCGGATCGGACTTGCCCATCGACCGCTTGACCAGCACCGGCTTCACCTTGTCTGCGGTCGCGATCAGGCCAAGTTCGGTGATCGAGAAGCCGGCCTCGCCATAGCGTGAGACGCGGTGGTTGACCTTGGCGTAGACGGTCTCGAACTCGGCGATGATCCGGCGCATGTCGTCGGCCGTCGCCACCGCGGCGATCGGCGCCATCACCTCCACGTCCTCGAGCTGTCCGGTATAGCGCATCATAAGGAACGGCGTCGTCGAGATCTTCTCCCGGCGATGGCCGTCGGCGATCATCTCCTCGACCGCGGCCTTGGTGAGGTCAGCCCATACCGTGCTCACCCGTGTTCCGAAGGCCTCGAGCGCCGCATCGTCCGCTTTCGCCGCTATGTCGATCTGGGTCGAGACCGAATGGCGACGCATGTAATCGGCCGTGGTGCAGCCGAAGGCCGAGAAGGCGGCGGCGAACTGGAAGGTGATGATGTCGCGGAAGCCGATGCCGCGCGAGCAGCCGGCGAGATGCAAGGGGCCCGAGCCGCCATAGGAGAGAAGCGTGAATTCGGAAGGATGGATGCCCTGCCCCGAGATCACCCGGCGCAGCGCATTGTTGGCGTCGGCCTCCAGCATGTTGATCATGCCCTCGGCCGCCTCTTCCAGCCCAACGCCCAGCACATCGGCACATTTCTGCTTGAAGGCCTGGCGTGCCTTGTCGACTTTGAGCTTGACCTTGCCGCCGAGGAAATAATCGGGATTGAGGCGGCCCAAGATGGCGTCGCAATCAGCGATGGTGGGCTCGGTTCCGCCCTTGTCGAAGCAGATGGGCCCCGGATCGGAGCCGGCGCTTTCGGGGCCAAGGCTCACTTTCCGGGTCAGAGGATCGACCTTGAGGATCATGCCGGCCCCGGCGCCGATCGTGTCGAGATGGAGCGTCGGGACGTTGAGCTTGAAGCGATCCATCAGCGGCTCGTTCTCGATCCGGGTTTGGCCGCGGGTGATGACGCCCATGTCGAAGGAGGTGCCGCCCATGTCGGAGCAGATGAGCGAGTCGTTGCCGATGAGCTTGCCGACATAGGCGGCGCCCAGGATCCCGCCGATGGGGCCTGAGATCATCGTCTCATGCAGGCGCGGATGGTTGATCGAGGTGAGGCCGCCGAAAGACAGGAGTGTCTGCACGCCGTATTTAAAGCCGTATTTGCGCGAGGCGTCCTCGATGCCCTTGAGCTGCCGGCGCCCGCGCGACGTGGCATAGGCCTCGATCAGCACGCTGTTGAGCCGCGACTGCTCGCGGATGACGGGACGCACCTGGTGGCTGGCATAGACCAGGATATCGGCCTTGGCCTTGGCGATCTCCTCCCGACAAATCTCGGCAATGCGCTTCTCATGCTCGGGGTTGACATGAGAGAAGATGGTCATGATGCAGATCGCTTCGACCTTGTCGCGGATCAACGCCTGGGCGGCCGCGACGGCTTCATGCTCGTAGAGCGGGAGGATCACATCGCCGAACTGGTCGATACGCTCGGTGACGCCATGGGTGCGCCGGCGCGGCACCAGGGCATCCGGATGGTGATGGGTCACGGCATGCAGCCGGTCGGCATAGGAATAGTCCGCCCAGGCCTGCAGGCCACGGCCCATCAGGATCATGTCCTCGAGGCCCTTGGTGGTGATGAGGCCGAGCTTGCGCCCCGTCCGCGACAGGAGCGTGTTGATCATGCCGGTGCCCGAATAGAGGACGACATTGACGCCCGAGAACAGGCTTTCGAGCGAGATGCCCCAGGCCTCGGCCGCGTCGGCCGCCGAGGTGATGAAGCCCTCCGCCTCGTCGCGCGGCGTCGTCGCCGACTTGCCGATCTTGAAATGTCCGTGCTGGTCGACAAGAATGGTGTCGGTCATGGTGCCGCCGGCATCGATGCCGATCACGATGGGGTTATCCATGGCCCGATCCTCCATTGGTCTTGATTTCCGGGCCCAAGGCTATTGGCGGACGAGGAGAGGCGCCATATGCCAAAAGACACAATGACGGTTCCGCGGGACAATCCCATGACTGACGCGATGGGCGAAGTCTGGCAGAGCCTGGCGGAAGCGATCGCGGCGACCGGCACCGACGATCATGTCGACCGCCTGATCGACGTCATCGGCTCGACCGTGGCGCACGACCTCGTCACCGTCACCCGCTACTCGGCGACCAGCAAGCCCGAATTCGTCAAGCACCGGCGGTTCTCCGACGAGATGATCCGCCGCTATCTCGAAAGCTATTATGTCTATGATCCTTTCTACGCCCGCTGGCGGGAAAGGCGGCAGCTCGGCATCGTGCCGCTGAAGGCCCTGGCCGATGAGGATTTGAAGCGTGGCAAATATATCGCCGAATTCCTCGCGCAATCCGAGATCTGCGACGAGGTCGGCATCCTGCTCGAGGATGGCGGCGACTGGTGCCTCGGGATTTTCCTCGACCGGGCGCGCCAGCCCTTCAAGGACACCGAGGTCGCCCTGCTCACCCAGCGCCTGCCCGTCTTCGCCGCCCTGCACGCGCTCGACATCAAGGCCCGCCGCCCGGATTTCCGGCGGACGGCGGCACCCTTGAACAAGGGCGGCGCGCCGCAGCGCGAGCCGCGCATTCCCGACGGGCTGTGGCCGGAGCTGTCGTCACGCGAGAAGGAGCTGGCCCAGCTCATCCTGAGCGGGCACCCCACGGCGACCATCGCCGCGCGGCTCGCCATTACGGTCGGAACGGTCAAGAACCACCGCCGGCGTATCTATGAAAAGCTCGACATCACCACCGAGCGCGAGATGTTCCTGCAATTCTTCCAGTACCGGGCTGGGTGATCGGCGAAAGCTCAGGCTGGCGAGCGCGGCAGCCACTTCATGATATGGGTGGTGGCGACGACCTCGCCCGCCTGGTTCACGGCCTCGATCGTGGCGCTTGTCCGGCTTCAGGAAACGGACTCGGTCATAGCCGAGCGAAACGGGATAGACCGACGCGTCCTCGCCGGTGAGCGTCTCGACGATCATGGTCGAGGCGCGCGACATATAGCCGGCCAGCAAGGCGCCATGCGCGATGCGGCGCCCATATTGCGTGCCGCGCATGAACGCCTCATCGATATGGCTGGGCGAGAAGTCACCGGTGATGCCGGAGAAGAGGTAGATATCGCTTTCCGACACCGTCTTGCGGACGGTGACGCGCTGACCTACCGCGCCAGCAAGCTCCCCTTCCATGCTCCGGCCTCTGCCATTCGTGAGAGGCAATTCCGCCCTCACGTCGAATTTGCGTTCCTTAACCACTATTTAGCGGCTGGCCCGAGCCTCGTCGAGCATGCCACTGCAAGCAATCGGATAAGCCCGACCGCCGCTGTCGCCACGCAGCTTCCAGCAAAGTGGTCCGTACGCTTTCCGTAAAAGGGGAACTTACATCCAAGCGGCCGAGTGACCACAGTGATGCGCCACGGGCGACCCCATCTTGCCCGAAATAGTGGAGATTGCCTTGCCCGACCTTGCTTCCGCGGCCGACCTTTCGAATTGGCGAGGCGTGTCGCGTCCCGAGCGTTCGTTCCTCGATGGCCGCTATGCGCGCCTCGAGCCTCTTGACCCAGCGCGGCATGGGGCGGATCTCCTCGCCTCCAGCCAGGCGCCCGGCGCCGATGACCGGTTCCGCTATCTGTTCGAGGAGCCGCCGGCCGACAAGACGGCTTTCGCAGCTTGGCTCGAGAAGGTGGCCGCCTCCACCGATCCGCTGTTCTTCGCCGTAATCGACAAGAGCAGCGGAAGGGCGGAGGGTCGTCAGACGCTGATGCGGATCGATCCCGGGCACGGCGTGATCGAGATCGGCAACATTCTGTGGGGGCCCGCGATCGCGCGCACGCGCGTCGCCACCGAGGCGCTCTTCCTCTTTGCCCGCCATGTCTTCGACGACCTGGGCTATCGCCGCTTCGAATGGAAATGCAACAATCTCAACGAGCCGTCGAAGCGGGCAGCTTTGCGCTTCGGCTTCGCCTTCGAGGGCGTCTTCCGCCAGCACATGGTCGTCAAGGGCAAGAACCGCGATACGGCCTGGTTCGCCATGACGGACCGCGACTGGCCGGCGCTCAGGGCCGGCTATCAGAGATGGCTCGACCCGGCGAATTTCGACGCCGACGGCCGGCAGCTCACGAAACTTATCCTGTCCTGA
>JBFWNN010000104.1:0-15932 GCA_050251035.1 Parvibaculaceae bacterium | reverse complement strand
GAACTTCTTCGGCAATATCCGCGAAAGCCTGCCCTTCCTCAAACGCAAGAGCAGCACGGGGACGGGGTGACGGCGGAGTGGACGGCCGATCAGCTTGAACGAGGCAGGCTCCTCTTCGCGGGACCTGCCGCTTTTGTCATGGGCGTGGCGAAGATCGAGCAGTTGCCGGCGGTCAAAGGCATCGAGATCGCCTTTGCCGGGCGCTCCAACGCCGGAAAGTCCTCGCTCATCAACGCGCTCACCGGCCACAAGGAGCTGGCGCGCGCCTCCAACACGCCGGGCCGCACCCGCGAGCTCAATTTCTTCGACATCGGCCAGGGCCGGCTGATGCTCGTCGACATGCCGGGCTATGGCTACGCCAAGGCGCCCAAGGCCGACGTGAAGAAATGGCAGGGGCTGCTCAAGACCTATCTCAGGGGCAGGCCCGGCCTCACCCGGGTGTTCGTCCTCATCGACAGCCGCCATGGCGTCACCAAGGCCGACGAGGAGATGTTCACGCTGCTCGATGAGAGCGCCGTCACCTACCAGCTCTTGCTCACCAAGGCCGACAAGATCGCGAAGGCGGACGAGGCGGCGCTTCTCGACCGGACCCGCGTCGTCGCCAAGAAGCGCCCTGCCGCCTTCCCCGAGGTGCATCTGACCTCGAGCGTTTCGGGCGCCGGCTTCGCCGAGTTGCGCGCCGAGATCGCGGGCCTTGTGAGCGCCCACAATTGAAGTATAAGCGCTTCGGATTTTAAGCCGGGACTTTGCAGCCATGTCCGAACTCTCCACCTCTGAAACCGCCCGCATCCTCTCCGAAGCCTTGCCCTTCCTGCAGCGCTATGACGATCAGGTCGTGGTGGTGAAATATGGCGGCCACGCCATGGTCGACGCCGAGCTGGCGCGCAAATTCGCCCGTGACATGGTGATGCTGAAGCTGTGCGGCATCCATCCGGTGGTGGTGCATGGCGGCGGCCCGCAGATCAACCGCCTGCTCGACAAGCTCCAGGTCAAGTCGGAGTTCCGCGAGGGCCTGCGCGTCACCGACAAGGACACGATGGAAGTCGTCGAGATGGTGCTGGCCGGCTCGATCAACAAGTCGATCGTCGGTCTCATCCAGGCGGCGGGCGGCCGCGCCGTCGGCATTTCCGGCAAGGACGGCAATCTCCTGATCGCCGAGCGCTTCACCAAGACCAAGGTCAATGCCGAGACCGGCAAGACCGAGAAGATCGATTTCGGCTATGTCGGCGAGCCGCACCGCGTCAACACCGACATCCTGACCACCATCATCAAGAGTGACGCCATCCCGGTAATCGCACCCGTGGGCGTCGGCATGGACGGCGAGAGCTACAACATAAACGCCGACACCGCGGCGGGCGCCATCGCCACCGCCCTCCAGGCCAAGCGCCTCCTGCTGCTCACCGACGTCGCGGGTGTGCTCGACAAGAACAAGGAGCTCATCCACGAATTGACCCTGGCCGGCATCCCCAAGCTCATCACTGAAGGCACCATCACCGGCGGCATGATCCCCAAGATCGAAAGCTGCGTGTCGGTGGTCGAATCGGGCGTCGAGGGCGTCATCATCCTCGACGGCCGCGTGCCGCACAGCGTGCTGCTCGAGCTCTTCACCCCGCACGGCGTCGGCACCCGCGTCTCGCGCTCGGGCATGTAGGGATGCGATGAAGAGGACAGAGCTTCCAGTTTCCCCCCTCTCCCGCCTGCGGGAGAGGGTGCCCGATAGGGCGGGTGAGGGTGTATGCTTCAGCATCGCCTGCTCTTTCGAGTCTCTTGCGCGCTGCGCGAAAGGATACCCTCATCCGGCCTGTCGGCCACCTTCTCCCGCAAGCGGGAGAAGGGGAAGCTGGAGGAGCATTTGACCAGAGGCTTCGCCCATATCGACACCTGGATCTTCGATCTGGACAACACGCTCTATCCGGCGAGCTGCCGGCTGTTCGACCAGATCGATGTCAAGATCGGCGCTTTCGTCTCGAACCTGCTCGGCATCGACGCGACCGAGGCGCGCCGCATCCAGAAGGCCTATTTCTACCAATATGGCACGACGCTGCGCGGCCTGATGAGCGAGCACCGGATCGTGCCGGACGACTTCCTCGATTATGTGCACGACATCGATCATTCGCCGGTGCCGGCCAACCGGGCGCTCGACGCGGCGCTGCATGCGCTGCCCGGCCGCAAGCTCGTCTTCACCAACGGCACCGTCGCCCATGCGCAGAAGGTCCTGGCGCGCATCGGCGTCACCCATCATTTCGGCGACATCTTCGACATCGTCCATTCCGACTACATCCCCAAGCCCGCCATCGGCCCCTATCGCAAGTTCATCGCCCAGCACGGCATCGATCCGACCCGCTCGGCCATGTTCGAGGACATCGCCCGCAATCTCGAGGCCCCGCATGAGCTCGGCATGACCACGGTGCTCGTGACCTCGCCCGACAACACGGACGCCCAGCACCTGAACCGGCTCCATGGCGGGGCGGGCGAGACGCATGTCCATCACGTGACCGACGATCTCGCCGCCTTCCTGGCGAAGCTCGCCGTCGATCGCGATTGACTTCGCGTTGGGGACCGCTAATTTGCGCCCCCGCCGGAGCACGATGAGTTAAGACGTCCACAACCCTCACCCTGAGGTGCCCGCCGCAGGCGGGCCTCGAAGGGTGGCGAGCGGCGAACTCCTTGTACCTGGATCATGCTTCGAGGCTCGCTCCGCTCGCACCTCAGCATGAGGGTGTTGAATGGGCGGCACGTTATAGTCACCGCGTCCAAGGGGAGACCGACATGGCCGATCTTGAATCCATCATCGAAACCGCCTGGGAAGGTCGCGACAAGATCACGCCGAAGACCAAGGGCCAGGTGCGCAAGGCGGTGGACCAGGTCCTGCTCATGCTCGACCAGGGCAAGGCCCGCGTGGCGGAGAAGCAGGACGATCGATGGGTCGTCAACCAGTGGCTCAAGAAGGCGGTGCTCCTGTCCTTCCGCCTCAACGACATGACGCTCATCGGCGGCGCCCCGGGCAAGGCCAAATGGTGGGACAAGGTGCCCTCGAAGTTCGACGGCTGGAGCGCCACCCAGTTCCGCAAAGCGGGCTTCCGCGCGGTGCCGGGCTGCGTCGTCCGGCGCTCCGCCTATGTCGCGCCGGGCGTGGTGCTGATGCCGTCCTTCGTCAATCTCGGCGCCTATGTCGATCAGGGCACCATGGTCGACACCTGGGCGACGGTCGGCTCCTGCGCCCAGATCGGCAAGAACGTGCATCTCTCGGGCGGCGTCGGCATCGGCGGCGTGCTCGAGCCGATGCAGGCCGGCCCGACCATCATCGAGGACAACTGCTTCATCGGCGCGCGCTCGGAAGTGGTCGAGGGCTGCATCGTCGGCGAAGGCGCGGTGCTCGGCATGGGCGTCTATATCGGCCAGTCGACCAAGATCGTCGACCGCGCCACGGGCGAGGTCTTCCTGGGCCGCGTGCCGCCTTATTCGGTGGTGGTGTCGGGCAGCCTGCCGGGCAAGCCTTTGCCCAATGGCGAGCCGGGCCCCAGCCTCTATTGCGCGGTGATCGTGAAGCGGGTCGATGAGAAGACGCGCTCCAAGACGGCGATTAACGAATTGTTGCGCGATTGAGCAAAATTCCAGACGTCACCTTACGTCGGTCTTAAAGTCCCTCTGTTAAGCATGCCGTCCTCGAACAGGCGGGGGACGGGTAATGAACATTCTCGCGGTGCTTTTCAGCTTCGGCGGCCGCATCGGCCGGGCGCAGTACTGGCTGGGCTATTTCGTCCAGCTCGCTCTGGCGGCGCTGGCCTGGATGTGTGTCCTCACCGGCCAGCAGAACCAGAACATCGCGCTTCTGCTCGTGCCCATCGCCCTGGCGCCGGTCGTGCTGTGGATGGCGCTGGCCGTCATGGCCAAGCGCTATCATGACCGGGACAAATCCGCCTGGTGGATCCTGATCGCCCTCGTTCCGATCGTCGGCGCCATCTGGCAGCTCATCGAGCTCGGTCTGCTGCGCGGCACCGAGGGCGCCAACGACTATGGTCCCGATCCAGCCCACAGCTTCAATGTCGCCGACGACATCGACGCCATGCGCAGCCAGGCCGGCTACAAGCCTGCCGTTGCGGCTGCGGTCGGGCAGCCCGTCGCCCTTGCCGCGGCGCCGCGGCCGCGTTCGCCCTATACCGACGGGCGTCCGGTCTTCGGCAAGCGCGTCTAGCCGACTGATCTCGCACCAATTCTGCACCAACCGGCCACATTACCGGCCTGTAATATTCCCTTTGACCATGCGGAATTATCTCAGATAGTTGGGCCTTGGGGCGTGAGTCGCTGGGGCTCAATTCAGGAGGGATTAATGGATATAATGTCGATCTTCACCGGCTTCACCGGCCGGATCAACCGCGCAAAATGGTGGATCGGGACCATCATTCTGATCATCGCCGCGATTATTCTCTACTTCATTCTCGCGGCCATCTTCGGCGCCTCGATGCCGACCGATCCGGCACAGCTTTCGTCCTTCATGCGCACCGCCGCCATCATTCAGCTCATCCTTCTGGCGATCATCGCCTATCCGACCACCGCCATGTGGATCAAGCGGCTGAACGACCGCGACCGGCCGAGCTACTTCGCCTATATTTTCTGGGCGCCCACCGTGCTCGGCGTGCTCGGCGGGATTCTTGGCCTCACCATGACCACGACCGACATGGGCGGCGTCGCCATTCCCACGCAGTCGGGATTGGGATGGGTACTGAGTCTCGCCAGCCTCGCCGTCGGCATTTGGGCCCTGGTCGAGATGGGCATTCTCAAGGGCACCGATGGTCCCAACCAGCACGGCCCCGATCCCTTGGCGAAATAGGGCCGATCACCCTACGACAAGTCATTCCTTTCATGCGCCCGGCCTTCTGGCCGGGCGTTCTCTTTGTGGTTAGATTGCGCCGATGGAAACCGACCCTCTCCCGCTTCTCGAAGACCTGATCCGCTGCCCTTCAGTCACGCCGGCCGAAGCCGGCGCGCTCGATTGTCTCGCCGCCTATCTCACCGCCGCCGGTTTTCAGTGCGAGCGGCTCGTCTTTTCCGAGCGCGGCACGCCCGATGTCGATAACCTCTTTGCCCGCTTCGGCAAAGGCTCGCCGCATCTGTGCTTTGCCGGCCATGTCGATGTGGTGCCGCCGGGGCGGCTGGAGGACTGGGCGGCGCCGCCCTTCTCGGCGCATCAGGAGGGTGGCTTCATCTATGGCCGCGGCGCCGCCGACATGAAGGGCTCGATCGCGGCTTTCGCCACCGCCGCCGCCGACGCGGTGCGATCGGGCGTCTTCACCGGCTCGCTCTCCTTGCTGATCACCGGCGATGAGGAAGGCCCGGCGATCAACGGCACGCGCAAGGTCCTTGCCTGGATGAAGGAGAACGGCCATGTGCCCGATCATTGCATCGTCGGCGAGCCGACCTCCGCCGAGAAGCTCGGCGACACGATCAAGATCGGCCGGCGCGGCTCGTTGACCGTCGGCGTCGCGATCGCCGGCACCCAGGGCCATGTCGCCTATCCGGACAAGGCCGACAATCCGATCCCCAAGCTCGCCCGTCTGGTCGACCGGCTCTCGGCCCATAAATTCGACGATGGCAATGACCGCTTCGATCCGACGACGCTCGCCTTCACCACCTTCGATGTCGGCAATCCCGCCGTCAATGTCATTCCGGCGCGGGCCCAGGCGCGGTTCAACATCCGCTTCAACACCGAGCAGACGCATGAGACGCTCATGGCCGTCGTGCAGGACATCTGCCAAAGCGTCGCGAGCGAGATGGGCGGCAGCTTCACCCTCGACTTCACGCATGGCGCCGAGGCCTTCATCACCGAGCCCGGTGCCTTCGTCGGCGTGATGATCGACGCGATCGAGGCGGAGACCGGCGTCCACGCCAAGCTCTCGACCTCGGGCGGGACGTCCGATGCCCGATTCATCAAGGATTTTTGCCCGGTCCTGGAATTCGGTCCGCCCAACACCACCATCCACCAGGTCAACGAGGCGATCACGATCGCCGACCTGCGCGATCTCGCGGGCATCTACCGCGCCGTCATCGAGGCCTATCTCGGACGGGCGCCCGCGTGACGCTGGTCGAGGAAGGGCTCATCGCCATGCGCGGGTGCTGGCGCCTGCTGCGGCGCGATCCGGGCGCCTTCGACGATTTCAATTTCAGCATCGAAGGCTTCTGGCGTTCCTTTGCCATGGTCGTGCCGGTGGTCGTCCTGGCCTATCCGCTGTTCGTCTCGGACCACAGATTCGGCCTCGAGTTGGCCGAGGCCGGCGACAGCCCGCCCGAATTGCGGCTCGGCACCAGCTATTTCTATTTGCTGTCGGGTGTTGTGGCCTGGCCCCTGGTCGCGGCGCTCCTGGCCTGGCTTCTGGGCGTGGCGCCGAACTATGTGCGCTACATGATCATCTACAATTGGATGGCAGTTCCGACGCTGACGCTCGCCGTCATCCCGCATCTCCTTCATCTGGCGGGGAGCGCCATCTTCCTCCCTCTGGTCCTGGCGCAAGGCGTTTTCATCGCACTGCTTTATGTGAGCTGGTATGTCGCCAGAGTGGGCCTCGCGACCACCGCACCGGTTGCCTTTGCCTTCCTGCTCGCCGATTTTGCCCTCACCTACGGGCTCGACGCCTTGATCCGGTGAGTTGAAGATGAAGTCACTGTGGAATTCGGCCTTCGGTCTCCTGGTCGCGACCGGCGCGCTTCTCGGTCTGATGCTGCCCTTCGGCAAGATGGCGACCCAGGTCGGTGTCCCCGGCATGCTGTGGGCCTTCGTTGTCTCCTGCGGCGCGGGCTGCGTGCTTCTCGTCGTGCTCTTCCTGCGCCGGCAGCGCCTTCCTTTGACGGCGCAGCGGCTGCGTTATTTCGTCGTCGCCGCCGCGGTCTCCTACGCCGTGCCGAACTTCCTGCTGTTTTCAGCCATTCCGCATCTCGGCGCCGGCTATACCGGCATCATGTACACGATCTCGCCGGTGATCACGCTGGTCCTGTCGCTTCTCCTCGGTGTCAGGCGGCCGAACGTGCTCGGCATCGCCGGTATCTTCGTCGGCTTCACCGGCGCGCTGATCGTGACATTGACGAGGGGCGAAGCGGGCAGACCTGCGGATATCTTCTGGGTGGTGATCGGCCTCCTCGTTCCGGTGAGCCTCGCTGTCGGCAACATCTACCGCACCTATGACTGGCCCGAGGATGCAGGCCCGATCGAGCTTGCGGCCGGCAGCCATCTCGCCTCCGCGGCGATGCTGTTGCTGGGGCTCGCCGCGACCGGCCATGCCGGATCTTTGGCATTGCTCCCCGGCATGCCGCTTCTGGTCCTGGCGCAAGTGGTGTCGGCCGCGGCGATGTTCGCCGTCTACTTCCGCCTGCAGGCGGTGGGCGGTCCGGTCTATCTGAGCCAGATCGGCTATGTCGCGGCGGCGATCGGCCTCGCTTCAGGTGTCATTTTCCTCGGCGAGCACTATCAGTTCCTGACGTGGATAGGTGCTGCGATCACTGTCGTCGGCGTCGTGATGACAACCAAGGCCCAGGCGCAGCCGCGAACTCAGTAATCCACGCGCATGAGATAGAGGCCGGTCGGCGGCGCCACCGGGCCGCAGCGGGTGCGGTCGCGCGCGAGGAGGGCCGCCTTCACTTCGCCGATGGGCCATTTGCCGTCGCCGACGAGCTTGAGCGATCCCACCATCGAACGCACCTGATGATGCAGGAACGAGCGGGCCTCGACGGTGACGTCGATCATGTCGTCCGCGCGGGTCACGGCGATGCGGTCGAGCGTCTTCACCGGCGACTGCGCCTGGCATTCGGCGGCGCGGAAGGTGGTGAAGTCGTGCTTGCCGACGAGCGCCTGCGCGGCTTCGTGCATCGCCTGGTGATCGAGGGCGACCGGATGCCACCAGGCCTTGCCGCGGTCGAGCGCCAGCGGCGCCGGCCGGTTGGCGATGCGATAGACATAGTGGCGGCGGATGGCCTTGAAGCGGGCATGGAAGTCGTCCGCCGCGGTCTCGACCGCGAGCACGCTGACCGGATGCGGGCGCAAATGGGCGTTGATCGCGTTGCGCAGCACGCGCGGGTCCCATTGGCGGTCGAGATCGACATGCGCCACCTGGCCCCTGGCATGGACGCCGGCATCGGTGCGGCCGGCCGCATGGACGGTGGGCCGCGTGCCGGTCAGGGTGAAGAAGGCGTCTTCCATGGCGCCCTGGACGGTCGGCGCATTGGCCTGCAATTGCCAGCCGGCGAAGGGTTCGCCGTCATATTCGATGGTCATCCTATAGCGCATCACGCGCTATATGCCCGCAGGCGGCGGCACTAAGGAAGGGCTTATTGCCGGGTCTTGTTGATGGTGAACTCGCCGGCGCGGATGCGCTCGGGCAGCCTTTCGGCCATGCGTGCAACCGGCTCCTCGCCATAGGTGGTGATGAGGTCGGACATGGCGGCGAAGATCGCCGCCGTTGCCACGCAATCGGGGTCGATGCCGTCATAGACGGCTTCTTCCCAAGCCTCCATGATATAGCGCAGGGCGGCATATTTGGGTTCGGCCTGCGGCTCGGACGCCGGCAATTTCACAGTCTCTTTGTCCATCCCATCCATCCGGAATGCCGACGCCTGTTCCACCGGCGCCGGCTGGCCCACCAACCGAATCACTAACAATTTGATCTTTATCAGAGCAATGTGGCGGGACTATCCCATCCTTAGGAAAGGGTTAACGCCAGCGTCCTTTTTTGACTCAAGTCGTTAACAATTGCCACGCCTGGCGGATATAGGCCGCCGTCCTGGGCGTCATGTCGAGACGGTCGAGCGCGTCGAGCGTCGCCCATTGCACTTGGCTCACATCGTCGCGCGCTTCCGCTTCGCCCCGGCGCCAGTGGCCGGTGAAGCAGACAATCGAATAATGGGCGAGGGGTTGGCCCGCCGCGTCGTGCATGATCGCATCGTCGATGTCGACCAGCTTTTCGAGATCGGCCTCGATGCCGGTCTCCTCGGCGAGCTCGCGCCGCGCCGCCTCGCGCACGGTCTCGCCGAATTCGAGGCCGCCGCCCGGCAGGCTCCATTTGCCCTTCCAGGGCTCCTTGCCGCGTTCGACCAGGAGGACCTTGCCTTGGCGCCACACGCAGGCGCTGACGCCGATTCGCGGTAAGGGCTTTTGCTCGCTCATAGGGACAGTCTAGCCGGCTGGGTCGGCTTCACAAGCCAGGTCGCGAAGCGACAGGTGACGCAACGATGATGATGGATTAGCTTTGGCGGGCGACTCAGGGCGCTTACCCTGGAGAGGCAACGAGGAGACGACTATGGCTGACAACAAGAAGGCCCGCGGCAAGGCCGATCGCTCGAAGGTGGCGAAGGGCGAAGCCTATGAGGTGGCCTATTTCTCGAAGAAGCAGGGCATCTCGGCTGAGGATACGCGTGGTCTCATCGATCAGGTCGGAAACAGCCGGAAGAAGCTGACCGCTGCGGCGGAAGTGCTGAAGAGCAAGAGAAGCAAGAAGACCAAGAAGACCGCCAAGAAGGCGAGCAAGAAAGCCGCCAGGAAGACGGCCAAAAAGAAAGCCGGCAAGCGCAGCAAGGGCTGACGCGTACACGCGGCGAGCCCGCGAAGGGCTCGCCGGCGGGTCCGCTGACAGTCCGGTCTATTCGCCTGGCGCCGGCGCGCCGAGAGCGCCTGAAGCCTTCTGCTCGCCGGCCAGGAAGCGATAGCCGAGAGTCACGGTGATGAGCGCGATGGTGCCGGCCGCGACCGACACCCAGAAGCCGCTCGCCGGGCCGAAGACGTCGATGACATAGCCCGAGACGAAAGACCCGACCGCCATGCCGATACCGATGCCGGTCACCGCCCAGGTGATGCCTTCGGTGAACTTGGCGGCGGGAATGCGCTGCGCGATGAGCGCGAAGGCGGTGATGAAGGCAGGGGAGATCGAAGCGCCGGCGAGGAACAGGAAGAGCGCCAGCATCGGGATGTTGCCGATGAAGAGCAGCGGCAGGGTCGTCACCGCGGCGCCGAAGATGGCGAGCGCGAATTGCCGCGCGAGGCTTGCTTTGAGCTTCAGCAGGCCGAAGACGAGGCCCACCACCAGCGAGCCTCCGGCATAGCTCGCGAGAAGGAAACTCGCAGCGGCGGGCGCCCCGAACATCTTGGCCATGGCGATGACCGTGACCTCGGCCGTGCCGAACAGGACGCCGATGGCGATGAGGGTGAAGGTGATGATCTGCAGTGGGCACGAGCTCAGCACCGACGCGCCCTGCGTCCTGATCAACGGATGCGCGCGCGGCTCCGTCCTCGTCTGGATGACGAAGAGAGCGGTGCCGATGGCGAGGAAGATCGTCGCCATGAGTGGTCCGGCTTCCGGGAACCAGGCGACGCTCAGGCCCACCGACAGGACCGAGCCCGTTATATAGAGGACTTCGTCGGCGATCGATTCGAAGGCGAAGGCGGTGTTGAGCTGGGGCGTGTTGCGATAGATCTCGGTCCAGCGCGCCCGGATCATCGCCGGCATGCTGGGCATGACGGCGGCCAGGACGGCGAAGACGAACAAGGTCCAGCTCGGCCAGCGGAAATGGGTTGCGGCAAGCAGGAGAATGAAGGCGAGGACCGAGACGATCGTCGCCGGCACGAGGATGCGCCGCTGCCCATGGCGGTCGACCAGCCGGGAAACCTGCGGCGAGATCAACGCATTGGTGAGGGCGAAGACGGCAGAGGCGGCGCCCGCCAGCCAGTATTCGCCATGGGTTTGCGACAGCATGGCCACCAGCCCCATGGGAACCATGGCCATCGGCAGGCGGGCGATGAAGCCGGCCGAGGCGAAGCCGATGGTGCCGGGCACCCGGAAGATCTCGCGATATGGATTGGCCATCCCAAACTCCTGGATTTTCACGTCCAAATGACTTACATACGGTGCGTATGTGAGTGATATAATTGCATACGAGGCGTATGTCAAATAATATACGTGCCGTATGTCAATTCATGAGGAGCCATGGCCCACAGACCCCGCGCCGAGATGATTGCCGAAACACGGGCCAAGCTGGTGACGGCCGCCCGGCAGGCCTTCGGCACGGTCGGCTATGCCGAAGCGTCGATGGACGACCTCACCGCGGTAGCGGGCCTGACCCGAGGCGCGCTCTATCACCATTTCGGCGACAAGGAGGGGCTGTTGCGCGCCGTCGTCGCCGAGATCGACGCGGAAATGTCGGCGCGGCTGACCGAGACGTCCCGCAAGGCCCCGTCGCGCTGGCAGGGCTTCGTCGATGAATGCGTCGCTTATGTCGAGATGGCGCTCGAGCCCGAGATCCGGCGCATCATGCTGCGCGACGGCCCGGCCGTCCTGGGCGATCCCTCGCAATGGCCGGAGCAGGGCAAATGCATCCGCATCATGAGCGCCAATCTGAAGGCCCTGGCGGAGGAGGGGACGATCATCGCCGTCGATCCCGAGGCCATGGCCCACATGATCAGCGGCGCCACGCTCTTCGCGGCGCTTTTCATCGCCAATGCCGCGGATCAGGACCGGGCGTCGAAACGGTCGGTGCAGGCGCTGAAGACCATGCTGAACGGCTTGCGGGCCAGGACTGGTCCGTGACCGGGCTTTGACAGACTCACCGCATTCGGACAACAAAGACGCATGTGCAATCTTTTCCGGCTCAAGGCTAGGCCCGATCATCTGCGCGAACTGCTCCATTACATGGAGGATCACGATTTCCCGCCGCGCGCCTACATATCGCCGGGCAGTCCGATCGCCATCGTGCGGAACGATCGCGGCGCACGGCATCTGGCTCTGGTGCGCTGGGGCTTCGTTCCGTCCTGGGCCAAGGAAGTGGCGCCGGGCAAGCCGCTCACCAATGCCCGCATCGAGACGCTGCTCGAGAAAGCCTCGTTCAAGAATGCGGTGCGTCGTCGTCGCTGCCTCATCCCGGCCGACGGCTATTACGAGTGGTCGGGCGTCGAGGGGCGCAAGCAGGCTTATCAGGTGACGCGTGCCGACGGCCAGCCCTTTGCCTTCGCCGGCCTGTGGGAGCACTGGCAGGGGCCGGACGGCAGCGAGCTCGAGACGGCGGCGATCGTGACCACGGCGGCCTTGCCGCCCATGGCCGCCGTCCATCCGCGCATGCCGGTGGTCGTCGCCCCGCATCTCCATCGCGAATGGCTCGCCAATGAAAGCGTCGATGCGGGGGATATGCTCGCCGCGGTGCAGTCGCATCCCGATCCGACTTTGATCGTCGAGCCGGTGGAGCTCGAGCGCCGCGCGCCGCCGCCAAAGCCGCCAACGGCAGAGACACATCAGTTGACGCTGTTCTGACCCTTAAAGAAGAAGCGAGCGAGACTGTCTGCCGTCTGCCGCGGCAGTTCTTCCGGAAAGAAATGTCCGCCGTCCACGGCTTGACCGCGGACCTGATCGGCGATCTGCCCCCATAGGCCGAGAGGGCCGCCTTCCTTCTGGTACCAGTTGTTGAGGGGGCCTTTGCCGCTCCAGAGCGCCAGCGCCGGACAGGCGATCCGTCGTCCCGCCTTCTCGTCGGCCGCGTCATGCTCACGGTCGATCCCGGCGGCGGCGCGGTATTCCTCGCAAATAGCGTGGGCATGCGCGGGATCGCGTAAAGCCTCGGCATAGGCCGCACGAATGTCGGGTGGAAAAATTTCGGAAGCCGATCCCCAATGGTCGATCGCGCTGGCGACGATGTCGGTGGCATTGCTCGTGAGGATGCGTTCAGGCAGCGGCTCGTCCTGCGCCAGGAGTGACCACGGCCAGAAGCTCAGCGCGAAGTCGGCATCGGCGCGCGCCCAGGCCATGCCGGTGGGCACCACATCGAGCACCGCCAGCCGCGTCACGCTTTCGGGATGATCGAGCGCCAGTCGATAGGCCACCCTGCCGCCGCGATCGTGGCCCGCGACGGCAAATTGCGGGAAGCCGAGGCGTTTCATGACACTGACCATGTCGACCGCCATGGCGCGCTTCGAATAGGGCGCATGATCTGGCGTCGACGGCGGGCAGGAGCTCGAGCCATAGCCGCGCAGATCGGCGCAAATGACGGTGAAGCGGCGGGCGAGATAGGGCGCGACCGCGCGCCACATCAGATGGGTTTGTGGAAAGCCATGCAGCAGCAGAAGTGGAGGTCCATGGCCGGACCGACGCAGGAAGATCGTCGTCTCGCTTGTGCCGATCTGGGCGCTCTCGAAACCATCGAACATGCGGCAGGCGCCTCCGGAGATCACCGAAGGCAACGCTCTGGCGGGCGCGCCTGTTCCCTAAGCCGGCTCGGTCTCGAAGCCGCCGTCGGCCGCGTCCTTGAAGCCGCCGAGATTGTGGACCTTGCTGTAGCCCATGTCCTTCAGCACCTTGCCGGCGAGCGCCGAACGTCCGCCCGAGGCGCAATAGAGCACGACCGGCCGGTCTTTGCGGAACTGCGGATCGTGATAGGGCGTGTCGGCATCGGCGCGAAACTCGATCATGCCGCGCGAAACATGCACGGCGCCCTTGAGCTTGCCGCTCTTGGCAAGTTCGGTGCCGTCGCGGACATCGACGAGGAGCGCCCCGTCCTTGGCGACGAGCTGGCGCGCCTCCTCGACGCTGATCTTCGGCACGGCGGCATTGGCGTCGGCCATGAGCTGCTTCACGGAAACGGTCATCTGAATTCTCCTGGATGCGGGAACGCCGGCGGCACTATGACAAAGAATGCCGCCGCCGTCATGCGATGTTATCTGCGCGGCTAAGAGCGCGGATCGAGCAGGATGCTGGGGAGCTTCTCCTTGAACACGCTGGTATTGTCGACCGGGCCCGTCCGGTGCCGCTCGACCAGCGTGCCGCCCTGGCCCAGGTGGAATTTGATCCCGCCGAAGACCTGCATGTCGTCAGTATCGAACTCCCCTCCGCCGTCGAAATCGGCGGTCCGCTCGGCATAGCGCGCGCCGGCGAAGAGCGACAGGCCCTGGTCCCAAACGAGATATTCAGCCGCCGCCGCGAGCGCGAAGCCGTCGATATCGCCGTCATTATTGATTTCGACATCCGCGAACAGGAGATCGCCGCGCAGCTCGAAACCGAGATCCGGTGTCGGATAGTACCGCCCATAGAGGGCGAGCTCGACACCATCGTCGTCCAGGGAACCGAATAGATTGTCACTGAAATAGACGGCGGCGGCAGCGCCGAGCGTGAAGGAGTCATCGAGATAGAACTCACCGAACAGGCCGGCGCGGAAGACATCCATGTCGCCGCCGAACAGGGACTGCGAGATCCATGACGCCTGGGCGCCGCCGGCCCAGCTCGATGGGTCGCGGTAGAACAGGGCGCCGCCGATATGCGAGTTCGTCTGGTCCGTATCCTCTTCGTCGAACTCGAATTCGCCGGAATGGGCGTAATAGGCGAGGTCGGCCTGGATATTGAGCGTGCCGCAGGTCACGAGGCCGGCGCCTTCGCCGAAGGGCGTCGTCCAATCCACGTCGAGACTACCGTCGCCGTCGAAATCCTGCTCCTGCCAGTCGAACATGAAGCCGGCTGTGACCGCGCCCGACAAGATGCAGCCTGGCTCGGCATAGTCGGCCGCGCGCGCCGGCGACGTCATCAGTGCCAGCGCCAGGATTGCCCCGCCGCCGAGCAGTTTCATTCCAACGGCCATATAATTCCCCGTCTGCTACGATTCACTGCGCCCGTGACGGGAATAGACGCAGGCCTGCGGCAGTTCAACCAGGAATGCGCGCAATGCACGGAAACTCTGGCGTCTGTTGCATCAGAGCAACTATTTTCATCATCTTATTCGCTGCAGGCAGGAAGGCTGTTCGCTATGGTCCAATCACGCGCCGATCTGGCCGCGATGCCTGAGGAAGTGATCGGCCAGGACGATGGCGAGCATGGCTTCGCCCACCGGTACGGCGCGGATGCCGACGCACGGGTCATGGCGGCCGGTCGTCATGATGTCGGTGTTCTCGCCCGTCGCCGTAACCGTCTTGCGCGGCGACAGGATCGACGATGTCGGCTTGACGGCGAAGCGCACCACGATTTCCTGGCCGGTCGAGATGCCGCCCAGTACGCCGCCGGCATGATTGGTGCTGAACTCGGTCTTACCGTGACGCACGCGCATCTCATCGGCGTTCTCTTCGCCGCTGAGCAGCGCCGCCGCGAAGCCGGCGCCGATCTCCACGCCCTTCACCGCGTTGATGCTCATCATCGCCGCAGCGATGTCCTGGTCGAGCTTGCCGTAGACGGGCGCGCCCCATCCGGGGGGGACGCCGCTCGCCACCACCTCGATGACGGCGCCGCAGGAGGATCCCGCCTTGCGCACCTCGTCGAGATAATTCGACCACGGCTCGACCGCCGAGGCATCTGGCGTGAAGAAGGGATTGTGATCGACCTCGTCCCAGTTCCAATGGGTACGGTCGATCTTATGCGGACCGATCTGGATCAGGGCGCCGCGCACGCTGATGTCGGGAATGATCTTGCGGGCAACGGCGCCGGCGGCGACCCGCGCCGCGGTCTCGCGCGCCGAGGAGCGTCCGCCGCCGCGGTAGTCGCGCACCCCATATTTGGCGAGATAGGTGTAGTCGGCATGGCCCGGCCGGAACTTGTCGCGGATGGCGGTATAGTCCTTTGAGCGCTGGTCGACGTTCTCGATAACAAGCGCGATCGGCGTTCCCGTCGTGACTTGCCCGCCGGTGCGGTCGTCCGCGAACACGCCGGACAGGATCTTCACCTGGTCGGGCTCGCGCCGCTGCGTGGTGAAGCGCGACTGGCCGGGCTTGCGCTTGTCGAGATAGGCCTGGATATCGGCTTCGCTCAGCGCAATCCCGGGAGGACAGCCATCGACGACACAGCCGATCGCCGGCCCGTGGCTCTCGCCGAAGGTCGTCATCCTGAACATATGGCCGAAGCTGTTGTGCGACATGGGCCATTGCTTAGAGCAAATCCCACCAAAGTTGAAGACTTTGGCGCGCTATCCTTACCCCCGGAAATCTCCCGCCG
>JBFWNN010000103.1:0-16058 GCA_050251035.1 Parvibaculaceae bacterium | reverse complement strand
TTTCTTTCGGCATCAGAAAATCACCACCCTCGACCTCAACACCAGGCAAAGCTAACATGCCAAACTGTTCGCGATGTCCTCATACACCTGTTCGCGATGTCCCCGGTCCAAACAAGCATGAGGGTAGTTTGCTAACCCGGCCGCCAGCCCTCGGGCGCCATCTCGAAGCCGTCGAACGCGAAGGCCGGCGACACGGTGCAGCCGACCAGCGTCCAGCCCCCGAGCGAGCGCGCCGTCTGCCAGCAGAAGCGCGGCACGATCACCTGCGGCCGCTCGCCCTCTGCGAGGTCGGGCCCCAGGCGATGCATGTCGACATGGCGGCCGTCGCGCGACAGGCCGAGATCGAGGGCCGCGCCCGCATGCCAATGCCAGATCTCGTCGGCATCGATGCGATGCCATTGGCTGATCTCGCCTTCGCCCAGGAGATAATAGATGGCGGTGCCGGCCGAGCGCTCGCCCAGCGCGCCGTCGGCGCGCCAGGTCTCGCGGTAATGGCCGCCCTCGGGATGCGGCTTGAGATCGAGCAGGCGGACGACGTCCGCGGCGGCGAGCGATCGCGTCATCGGAACGAGTCTTTGCGTTTCCTGATCTCGGCGAACACGTCGGCCTTGCCGGCGAGCGGCATGCCGAGCACGGCGCGCACCTCCTTGCTCTCGGGACGCAGGAAGACATTGGTCGCCAGCTCCTCGCCGATGGTTCCGGGCAAGGTCATCTCGCCTTTGGCGCGCTGCGCCTTGATCTTCTCGGCGCGCGCCGCGAGCGCGGCATTGCCGGGCTCGATGGTGAGAGCGAAGCGGGCGTTCGATTCGGTATATTCATGGCCGCAATGGAACACCGTCGCGGGCGGCAGCTTGCGCAATTTGTCGAGCGAGGCCCACATCTCCTCGAGCGTCCCCTCGATCACCCGGCCGCAGCCCAGGGCGAAGAGCGTGTCGCCGGCGAAGAGCAATTGCTCCTGCGGCAGATGCAGCACGATGTGGCCCTTGGTATGGCCCGGCGTCGCGATCACCTTCACCTCGCGCCCGGCGAAGTCGTAGGTCTCGCCGTCGGCGACCTGCTGGTCGATGCCGGGGATCTGGCTCGCTTCCGCCTTGGGGCCGATGATCCTGGCGTTCCATTTGCGCTTGAGGGCGAGATTGCCCTCGACATGGTCGACATGGTGATGAGTGGTGAGGATATGGCTGAGCTTCCAGCCCTTGACGGCGAGCTCGCGCTCGACAGCGGAGGCTTCGGGCGCGTCGATCGAGGCGGTCAGGCCGGTCTCGCGGTCATGCAGGAGCACGCCGTAATTGTCCTGGCGGCAGATGAAATGATGGAGGTCGAGCTTCGGCAATAGTGTGTTCCTTCAGTTAACGTCGCAGGTGACCGTCGCGATCGTAAATGTTAATTGCGGCATAAGCTTATCCCAAGACAAATTCGGCTTGGCGCCTCGTGCCCCGAATGCTTATCTTTCCCACAATGGATGTAGCCGATCTACGCGAATTTTACGGGAGCCGGCTGGGCCAGGCCAGCCGGCGCATCATCGCGCACCGCCTGCGCGACCGGTTCGGCGATCTCGCCGGGGCGACCGTCCTGGGGCTGGGTTTCGCCGCACCCTATCTCGATTCCCCCGCCGACGGCGCCGAGCGCAGCCTCGTCTTCATGATGGCGCAGCGCGGCGTCATGCATTGGCCGGAAGGCTCTCCCAATGCCGCCGCTCTGGTCGAGGAATGCGAATTGCCGCTGCTCGAGAGCACCGTCGATTTCGCGCTCGTGGTGCATGGGCTCGAGCTCACCGACCAGCCCACCGATATGCTGCGCGAGCTTTGGCGGGTCATGTCGCCGCAGGGACGGCTGGTGATGGTGGTGCCGAACCGCCGCGGCCTGTGGGCGCGCTCCGACCTCACTCCCTTCGGCTATGGCCAGCCCTATTCGCGCTCGCAATTGCAGCAGATTCTGAAGGAGGCGAAGTTCTCGCCCGTCGGCTGGTCGCAGGCCTTGTTCATGCCGCCCTCGGAACGCAGCCTGATGCTGAAATCGGCGCCCGCCTGGGAGCGGCTGGGCCTCAGGACCTCGCCCGCCTTCTCGGGCGTCATCATCGTCGAGGCGGTGAAGCAGGTCTATGCGGTCTCGGCGCGCAAGCGCTCGCGCCGCATGCTGCCGCGCCTGCGGCCGGCGCTCGCCCCGCCGGCGACGGCAAAGCGCTCGTGACGCATCCGTTCGCGCTCGCCGGCAGGACGGCGCTCGTCACCGGCGCCGGCCGCGGGCTCGGCCTCGCCATCGCGAAAGCCTTGGCAGAAGCCGGTGCGCATGTGATCCTCAACGGCCGCACACGGGACACGCTCGAAACGCAGGCCGCGGCGATCCGCGCCGCCGGCGGCTCGGCCGAAGCGCGAGCCTTCGACGTCACCGACGCCCGAGCCGTGGCCGAGGCCTTCGCGCGCATCGAGGCGCACGCCGGCCGTCTCGACATCCTCATCAACAATGTCGGACGCCGCGACCGGCGCGCGCTGTTTGAATTCGACCTCGCCGACATGCGGGCGCTGCTCGAAGCCGATCTCATCGCCCCCTTCGAGCTTGCGCGCCGCGCCGCGCGCCTGATGATCGCCAGGGCGCAAGGCGGCCGCATCGTCAACATCACCTCGATCGCGGGCCCCATCGCCAATGACGGCGATGCCGTCTACACCGCCGCCAAGGGCGGGCTCGCGGCGCTGACGCGGGCGCTCGCCGCCGAGCTCGGCCGCCACGGCATCACCGTCAATGCGGTGGCGCCGGGCTTCTTCGCCACGGAGGCGAATGAAACGCTGGCGGCGGATGAGCGGATCGGCCAGTGGCTCAGGCAGCGCACGGCGCTCGGGCGCTGGGGCCGGCCGGAGGAGGTGACGGGCGCCGTCGTCTTCCTCGCATCACCCGCGGCATCCTATGTCACCGGCCACACGCTGGTGGTCGACGGCGGCTATCTCACGCATTTTTGAAGTTTTTTCGGGCCGATGCGCAAACGAAAATCACTTCGCCGTCAGCACATGGCCGACGAAGGGCAATTCGCGGAACTGATGCGCCATGTCCATGCCATAGCCGACGACGAACTTGTCGGGACAGATGAAGCCGCGGTGATCGGCCTCGATGTCGGCGGCGAGGTGGCCCGGCTTCTCGAGCAGCACGGCGGTGGCGACGCTCTTGGCGCCGCGCGCCGCGAGCAGGTCCTTGGCGTAGGCCAGCGTGCGGCCGGATTCGAGGATGTCGTCGATGAGCAGGATGTCGCGGTCGGCGATCGGCGATTCGACGTCGCGCAGAACCTCGACCTGGCCCGACGACCTGGTCTTGTCGCGATAGCTCGCCAGCATCATGAAATCGACCTCGGGCGAGAGGCCGGCCCGGTGCATGGCGCGGATGAGGTCGGCGGCGAAGACGAAGCTGCCTTTCAGCACCGGCACCACCAGCAGGCGGTGCGGACGCCGTGCCGCGATGGCCTTGGCGATCGCCTCGATGCGCTCGGAGATATCGCTTTCGGAAAACAGCACCGCGATGCGGTGGCCGTCGATTTCAATGTGACTCATCCCCGCGATTTACGCCAATTTCATCGGCATGGGCAAAGCGAATCTGCACGTTTTCAGCCATCGGCGGCGGCGAAGCGACGCGGGTGGTGAAGGTCGTCATCTCGCCCGGACGCAAGGGCCGGATGCCGGAATCGAGCGTCCAGGCATAGACGTCGTTCGCGGCATTGTTCTGCAGGGTGAAGCGCAGCGACGGTACCTTGCGGTCGCGGTCGCTGACATTGACGATCTCGCCCTTTATCGAGATGACCCGCGTGCCCTCGATGACGACATGCTGCTGCTCGACGCGGCGCACCTCGAGACCATAGATGTTCACCGCCATGCCCAGCCGGTCGAAGGCCTGCATGCTGGCCGGGAACAGGCGCACCGTCGCCTCGGGCGCGAGCAGCGCCACGGCGAAGGGGGCGAGAACGGCCGCGGCGAAGCCCGCCCAGCCATAGAGCTGCTTGCGCCGCTGCCGCTGCGCGAGGTTGAACGCATCGCGCGCCAGCCGCGCCGCCTCGGTCAGGCGGCGGATCTCGCGGTCGTCGTCGGGCTCTGGAGCGGCGATCACCGCCGGCAGCGGTGCCGGGTCTGGTGCCGGCAGGGCGCGCGGCGACAGGTCGATGATCTCCGCCGGCCGGCTCTCGATCCAATTGTGGCCGCATTCGGCGCAGCGCACCATGGTGCCGCTGGCGCTGAAGCGCGCGGCGGGGAAGTCATAGCGTGTTGCGCAGGAAGGGCAGGCGACTATCATTTGTACGTGCCGTCGAAAGCGATTCGAGCCCCGGGACTTAGAGCGCTTCCCGCCAAAGTTGCTCGACTTTGGCAAGACTCTAAGTCCCGCATGGCCTTGAAGATTAACGATGAACAGGGTTAAGGCGGCGTTAAGGGGCGTGCTGTTGAAAGAACCTGGAATGACGCCAACACCGGATTCAGGACGCGAGCATGGTTCGGCTTGAGAATGTGGGCCTGCGCTACGGCCACGGGCCGGAGGTCCTGCGCGACATCTCCTTCGTCCTGGCGCCGGGCGAGTTCCGTTTCCTCACCGGCCCTTCGGGAGCGGGCAAGACGTCGCTCTTGCGGCTCCTGTTCCTGTCGCTCGCCCCGACGCGCGGCTTCATGAGCGTCTTCGGCCAGGACACGACGCAGATCGGGCGCGGCGACCTGCCGCTCCTGCGCCGGCGCATCGGCATCGTGTTCCAGGAATTCCGCCTGCTCGACCATCTTACCACCTACGAGAATGTCGCTCTGCCGCTGCGCGTCGCCGGCCTCGCCGAGGAAAAGTATCGAGCCGATGTCATGGAGCTCCTCAAATGGGTGGGGCTCGCCGAGCAGGCGCGGGTGATGCCGCAGGTGCTGTCGGGCGGCGAGAAGCAGCGCGCCGCCATCGCCCGCGCCGTCATCGCCAAGCCGCAGCTCCTCCTCGCCGACGAGCCGACGGGCAATGTCGATCCGGCCCTCGCCAAGCGCCTCCTGCGCCTCTTCCTCGAGCTCAACCGCCTCGGCACCACGGTGCTCATCGCCACCCATGACACGCAGCTCATCGCCCAGGCGCGCATGCCGGTGATGCTGCTCGAGCAGGGCCAGCTGAGGCTCGCCCAATGAGCACATCGCCCATGGGCTCGCTCGCCATCCCCTCTCCCCCCGCGGGGGAGAGGGCTAAGGTGAGGGGGAACCGACAGAGCAGCATCGGCATGATGCGGAGGAGCTTCACGGTCCTTTCCCCCTCACCCTCCCAATGCTGCGCATTGGGGCCCTCCCTCTCGCCCGTTGGGGGCGAGGGTAATCATCACAGGCCCGCCGCATGAGCGATCAGGCCTCGCACCGTCCCGAGCCGATCATCCCGCCGCATGCGGCGCCGTTGCGCACGCTGGTGATGGCGATGGCGGTGATGTGCTATCTGGCCGTGCTCGCGGCCGGCGGGCTCGTCCTCATCAACCGCTCGGTCGAGGCCTGGACCGGCGATCTGGCGCGCGAGATCACCGTGCAGATCCGCGAGATCCCGGGCCGCAACATGGAGGACGACCTCGCCAAAGCGGCGGCGATCCTCAAGGCGACGCCCGGCATATTGAAGGTCACCGTGCTCGACCAGCAGGCGGCGATCGACCTGCTCGAGCCGTGGATCGGCGGCATCGAGGGGCTCGAGGACCTGCCCGTCCCGCGGCTCATCGCGGTCGAGATCGATCCCGACCATCCGCCCGATTTCGCCGCCCTCGAGACCCAATTGCGCAACGAAGTGCCGGGGGTCAGCCTCGACACGCACAAACGCTGGCAGGCCGAGCTCACCCGCATGGCGCGCGTGCTGACGACGCTCGCTTACGCCATACTGGTGCTCATCGGCGTCTGCGCCGTCGCCATCGTGATCTTCGCCACGCGCGCCGCGCTCGAGGCCAATCGCGAGGTGGTCGAGGTGCTGCATCTCGTCGGCGCGCGCGACAGCTTCATCGCCCGCCAGGTCTGGGGCCGGTTCCTCAAGACCGGGCTCACCGCCGGCATCATCGGCCTCCTCCTCGGCCTCCTCACCTTCTTCCTCGCCGCGGGCGCGGCGCCGGAAAGCTTCGCCGCCATCTCGCGCGAGTTCCTGTCGCTGGCGAGCCCCAAGCTCATGCAGAACTACCTGGTGCTTGCCGCGGTGCCGCTGGTCGCGACCCTCATCTGCCTCATCACGTCGCGCGTGACGCTGATGCGCATCCTGAAGAGCCTCCGGTGATCGCATTCCGCTCCTTCGTGTTCAACGTCGTCTTCTACGTCAACACGATGCTGTTCCTGGTGCTGGGCTCGCCCTTCTATCTGACGCCGCGCAAATGGTCGATCCGGGCGCTGCAGGCCTGGGCCAAAGCCAGCCTGTGGTGGCTCGAGGTCATCTGCGGCACGCGCTACGAGATCCGCGGCGCCGGGAACATCCCGCAAGGCGCGGTGCTGGTGGCGGCGAAGCATCAGTCGGCCTGGGACACCTTCGCGCTCCTCACTTTGTTCGACGATCCGGCCATGGTGCTGAAGCGCGAGCTCGTCTTCATCCCGCTCTTCGGCTGGTTCATCCCGAAATTCCGCATGATCCCGGTCGAGCGCTCGTCGGGTGCGGCGGCGCTCAAGGCCATGGTGGGGCGCACCAGGGAAGCCGCCCGGATGGGCCGCCAGATCGTGATCTTCCCGGAAGGGACCAGGCGTCCGCCGGGTGCCGCGCCCGATTACAAGCCGGGCGCCGCGGCGCTCTATCTCCAGCTCGGCCTGCCGTGCCTGCCCATCGCGCTCAATTCCGGCCTCTATTGGCCCAGGCGCCAATTCCTGCGCTATCCGGGCACCATCGTGGTCGAGATATTGCCTATGATCGAAGCGGGCTTGAAGCGCCGCGAGTTTTCGCAGCGACTCGAAACCGTAATCGAAACAGCGACCGCGAAGCTGGTGAGCGAAGGCGTATCACGCTGACGGGGCGCGATCGCGCGGGTGCACCCACCAGTCCGGCGGGTCATATTCGCGCGGCCGGCGCCCCGAGGGCCGCGTGCCGCTCATGACGATGGCCGGGAACACCGTCCAGTCGAGATGGTCCTTGGTGATGGCCAGCCGGTTGCCGCCGGTATAGCGGGCGATGTCCACCGAGAAATTGCGCCCCGGCGGCGCCACCGTGACCAGTTGCTTCTGCGGGAACCGGTCCCTGAACACGCGCGCCGTCGCCGCGTGGTCCGAGTCGGCCGTCACCAGATAGGCCCGGTCGAAAACGTCGTCCTGGGCGTCCATGACCAGGCTGAGCGCGATGTTGATGTCGGTTTCCTTCTCGGTCGGCCTGTCCCAGGCCTTACGGCACTTGCTGCAGTTCAGCGCCTCATGGACGTAATGGCCCTTGACCGTCGTCACCCCGACATTCTCCAAGGCGTTCAGATATTGCTGGTGGCGCCATTTCTTGCGCTCGTCGCCCGGATAGAAGGCAGTGCAGAAGACGACCTTGACCAGCTCCTCCGTCTGCTTCGGGATCAGCCGCTCGGCCAGCTCCCAGAGATTGCACCATTTGAGGTAGGACTCGCCTAAGTCACTGATTGCATGGTATAAATTGAAGCCGTCATAATAGAATGCCGCTTTCAGCATGCCGCGTCAGCCTTGACTTTTGGTTCTGAGTCCCGTATATATCACGCCGTCAACGCAATGCGGTACGCCGCTAGCAACCCCCGGGCCTCGGCTCGGGGTTTTGCGTTTCTGGGGGGCGTCAGAACATCCCGTTCGGATTGGCGGCTTCGTCCGGCACGACCTGCAGCACGTCCCAATGCTCGACGATCTTGCCCGCCGCATCGAGGCGGAAGATGTCGATGCCGGCCCACACATGGTCGCCCGGCCAATCCTGGCGGCAATGCAGGACGACGAGATCGCCTTCGGCGACCACCCGCATGAATTCGACACGCTTGCCCGGATAGTCGCGCGCCGCCGCCTCGAAATAGGCGATGAAGCCGTCCTTGCCGTCGGCCACGCCCGGATTGTGCTGGATGTACCGGGCGCCGGCGTAACGCGCGATCGCCTCGCGCGGCCGGCACTGGTTGAACATCAGGTCATAGAAGGCCAGTACGGTGCGCTTGTTCCGGTCAAGATCTGGCATCGTCCTTCCATATATTCAGAGGCTAAACTAACATAACCTGGGGATTATATACTTGACAAACCAACTGGCAAACTCCATATTACAGGTCAAGGAGTTAGCCAATGTTCAACCGCCCCTACTTCCATGACGAAAAGGCCGCTTACGAGCACCTAGAGGCGGTTCTGTGGGCCACCGGTAGTGTATGCCCGCATTGCGGTTCCACGGCCAAGCCCTACTCCCTTGAGGGCGTTCGTAGCCGTCCCCGCAAGGATGGCAAGCCGGGTAAGGTGCGCTATGGCCTGAAGAAATGCGTCGATTGCGGGAAGCAGTTTACGGTCACGGTCGGCACGGTCTTTGAGAGCGCCCATATCCCGCTCCACAAGACGCTTCAGGCCGTCTATCTCATGTGCGCCAGCAAGAAGGGCATCAGCGCCCATCAGCTCCACCGCACACTGGAGATCACCTACAAGTCAGCCTGGTTCTTGGCCCATCGCATTCGCGAAGCCATGCGCTCTGGCAATCTGGCCCCGATGGGAGGCGCTGGCCACACCGTCGAGATCGATGAGACCTTTATCGGCAACCTGCCCGACCAGCCCAAGCAGACTGGCGGCTACGGTCATAAGAACGCCGTGCTTAGCCTTGTGAACCGCACCACTGGTGAGGCTCGCAGCTTCCACATCGGCAATGCTTCGGTTGGCGAAATTCTCCCGATTGTGCGGGCGAACGTGAATGCCGAAACCGAGATCATGACGGACGAGGCTCGCTATCACATCAAAACCGGCAAGCACTTCGTCGCGCACGGCACGGTCAACCATAGCATTGGTGAGTATGGCGTTGTCCTCTACGGCCAGACGCACGTTCACACGAACACGATTGAAGGCTTCTTCTCAGTGTTCAAGCGCGGTATGAAGGGCGTATCAGCATTGCTCAGAGAAGCACCTGCACCGCTATCTGGCGGAATTTGACTTCCGCTATAACAACCGCAAGGCCCTCGGTGTTGAGGATGCCCAGCGCACTGTCAAGGCGCTGTCGGGAATGGTCGGCAAGCGCCTCACCTATCAACAGTCTGGTTCATGATTGGAGTGCCAGAGTGGCTAACCGGCAGCTTAGGCTTCCATTCCGGAAGCGTAATAAACGTTATAAATCAAGGGCCTAGGAATCGGTCTAAATCCTTGATTCTGCTGATTGAATCGACTATATTATGGCTGCTGCGTTAGGAGCTGCGAAGGCGGCCACCGGCGTGGCAGCAAAAGGCTAGCCCCGCCCTCAACAGGTGGGGCTATCTTATGATGCCGTACTGATCGTTACGGTGGGCCTGCTTCACCAAGATTTTTTCGCAGATGAAAAACGATTGATCGAGGCCCAACGCTGTCTTGCTAGGTATAGGGCGTTCCCGTCGCAAAAGTGCGTAAGCACAAGCATCTGCAGCTTGAATAAAGATCGATCTCGCAGAATCCCGGTAGACGATATCTTCCAGAATGCGGTCAGTCGGTATGTTTTTGGCGGCGTTCCCATCAGCCCATGTGCCCATCTTACTGGGAATGTAATTGTAAACACCTATCTTGCGGCGGATGGAATCGTAGCTCTTGCCTTCATCGCAGAACACAACAGCCTGGCTACCAGCAACCTTCATGTTCATATCGATCCGTGTGAGCAAATACTGGAAGCCACGATTTTGGTCCGCCAGCGGGACGCAGGCGTTTATAAGTTGAGCCGAAGGTAGACATGCGATGCAGGACAAGAAGAAATCGAATAGTCGGGCGCGCCGCTCTTTGGATATTGGATGTTTGGCAAGCGCGCCTTTCCCGCTTAGCCAGTCAGTCGAGTGGATCTCCTGTTGCATTCGAATTCCATCTGACTCGCGCATGTGCTTTCGTGCGCCCATTAGATGGTTAAGCGACTGCCGCCACTGGTCGGCCGGGATGATTAAAGCCGAAAAACAGGCTACAGTGCCATCGCCAGAGTCATCAATGTAGACAAAATGCATGAGCAAAAAGACAAAACTCAAAAAAGAGTCGAGTCAATCCCAGCGCCAGCGTTTTATTAATGCCGCCAAAGAGGCCGACTGTTCTGATGATGAAAAGGCGTTTGATGAGGCTTTGAAGAAGATTGGTAGGGCAACACCCGGCAAAGCAGGCGCCGGCAAGGATAAAAAGGGCTAACCCTGCCCTTTGAGAACAAATCGCTTTCCTTGTTTGATCGTCGCTTTCAGCACCTCCACACTGGTAGAGCTTTTCCAGTGCTCAAAGAATTTCGTGGCGGCTATAGCAAGCAACGCGATTGAAGCAATCCCCAGTCCGATATCCCAATAGGACGGAATCTTATTCTCGTTCAATGCCCCGACGCAGTTGATAATGTTCTGCGTGAAGCCGATACCAATGCCAGCTAGGCCGAGACACCAATCCAAAGAACTGTCCTTTCCTCCTCTGCAGACCAGCTCAAGCTGCTCATCTGAAATCGTGTAGAGAACAATAGACTCCGGTAGCGTGAGGTTCATGGCTGGCCCCACGCTGATAGTCGCCTCAATGGCGTCTTCCGCCACATCCAACCCTGATGTGGTTGGGCTATTTGCCATCGGACTTGTCCGTAGTGACCTCCTCTTTCTCTGGCGGCTCCTTTCTCACCCGAACCCCGGCAACAATGGCATTGACATAAACGCTTGTTCCGCAATTCATGCAGACAAGCATGATCTGTGGGTAGGTGCTGCCTCCGAGAACATAACCGCCCCCAGAACCCGGATTCAGGATGACTGGCGATACCAGGTGATCTGCCATCTGAAATTGGCTGGACCTGCAAGTCGTACAGGCCATGGACGGCGCGCGCTCTTTGAGCCAGGCTTGCGCCTTTTCTTTCTGTTCGCCAGAAAGCTTCAAATTCTCTTTTTCGTCCGCCACAGAACCCCTCCAGACGCCAGCGCAGCGCTTTCATATCATGGGTTCCTTGGTTTGCGAAGTATATAATCCCCCATGACCTGGATGTACAAAAAGCGAACAATACTATATATTGGACGAGGTCTTTCAGTCAGCGAGTAACCCATGTCCGCATCCGCATCCAATGCCCTCGATCCGATCTCGGCCGAGATCTGGGACATGAAATACCGCTTCAAGCGTCCCGACGGGGCGGCCGTCGACCAGACGGTGGAAGCGAGCTGGCGGCGCGTGGCCAAGGCGGTGGCGCAAGCCGAGACGCCGAAGGATCGCGCCAAATGGGCAAAGGCCTTCGAAAGCCTGCTTCAGGATTACCATTATCTCCCGGCCGGGCGCATCCTCTCGGGCGCCGGCACGGAACGCAATGTCACGCTGTTCAACTGCTTCGTCATGGGCCGCATCGACGATTCGCTGCCCGGCATCTTCGACGCGCTGAAGGAAGCCGCCCTCACCATGCAGCAGGGCGGCGGCGTCGGCATGGATTTCTCCACGCTGCGCCCCAAGGGTGCGGCGGTGAAGGGCGTCGGCGCCGATGCCTCGGGGCCGTTGAGCTTCATGGATGTGTGGGACGCGATGTGCCGCACCATCATGTCGGCGGGCTCGCGCCGCGGCGCCATGATGGGCACCTTGCGCTGCGATCATCCCGACATCGAGGACTTCGTCGCCGCCAAGGCCGATCCCAAGCGCCTGCGCATGTTCAACCTCTCGGTGCTGGTCACCGACGATTTCATGGCGGCGGTGAAGGACGACAAAGACTGGCCGCTGGTCTTCGCCGGCAAGACCTACAAGACGATCCGCGCCCGCACGCTGTGGGACCAGATCATGCGCTCGACCTACGACTATGCCGAGCCCGGCGTGATCTTCATCGACCGCATCAACCGCGAGAACAATCTCTCTTACTGTGAGACGATCCACGCGACGAACCCCTGTGGCGAAGAGCCCCTGCCACCTTACGGCGCTTGCCTCCTTGGCTCGGTCAACCTCGCCGCCCTCATCATTGATCCGTTTACGGATGATGCGCGCCTGGATGAGGCTGAACTCGAACGTATCGTGCCGCTCGCGGTGCGCTTCATGGACAACGTCATCGACGTGTCGAACTACCCGTTGGAGGAACAACGCAAAGAGGCATTCGCCAAGCGCCGCATCGGACTCGGCATCACCGGGCTTGCCGACGCGCTCGCCATGTGCGGCCTGCGCTACGGCGCCGACGAGGCGGCGCGCCAGGCGGGAAAGTGGATGGCGGAGATCGAGCGGCGGGCCTATCTCGCCAGCGCCGCGCTCGCCGCCGAGAAGGGGCCGTTCCCGCTTTACGACAAGGACGCCTATCTCACAGGCGGCCATGTCAAACGGCTTCCCGACGACGTCAAGGCGGCGATCGCCGAACACGGCATCCGCAACGCGCTCCTCACCTCGATCGCGCCGACCGGCACCATCTCGCTCTTTGCCGGCAACGTGTCGAGCGGCATCGAGCCCATCTTCTCGATCGCCTATGAGCGCAAGGTGCTGCAGCCCGACGGCGAGCGGCGCGTCGAGAAGGTGGAAGACTATGCGGCGCGGCTATGGCGCGGCCGCGCGGGCGCCGATGCGCCCTTGCCGCCCGCCTTCGTCACCGCCAACGATCTTTCGCCGCATGAGCATCTGGTGATGCAGGCGGCGATCCAGCCGCATATCGATTCATCGATCTCCAAGACCATCAACTGCCCGCCCGACCTCTCCTTCGAAGACTTCAAGGCGGTCTATCTCGAAGCCTATGAGCATGGGCTCAAGGGCTGCACCACCTTCCGGCCGAACGCCGTCACCGGCTCGGTCCTGTCGCTGGGCGAGACGCCGGAGCCGGTGCAGGCGGCGCTGCCGCTCGAGGCGGTGCGCGATCCGGTGCTGCTGCGCGACCAGGGCGAGGTCGTCTACATGAAGCAGCCCCTGGCGCGCCATGAGGTGCTGCCGGGCTTCACCTACAAGCTCAAATGGCCCGATTCCGACCACGCCATCTACATCACCATCAACGACATCCTGCAGGACGGGCGCCGGCGGCCGTTCGAGATCTTCATCAATTCGAAGAACATGGAGCATTTCGCCTGGACGGTGGCGCTCACCCGCATGATCTCGGCGGTGTTCCGGCGCGGCGGCGACGTCTCCTTCGTGGTCGAGGAGCTGAAGGCGGTGTTCGACCCACGCGGCGGGCAATGGATGGAGGGCCGCTATGTGCCGAGCCTGCTCGCCGCCATCGGCGGCGTGATCGAGCGCCACATGATCGACACCGGCTTCCTCAAGGCCGACGCCAAGCCGGCGCTGGCGCTCGCCGTCAATGACGGCACGCGCGCCGCGCAATGCCCGCGCTGCGGCGAGGCGGCGCTCGTCTTCCAGGAAGGCTGCGCCACCTGCCTGAGCTGCGGCTATTCGAAATGCAGTTGACGGCTCTCGATTAATGTTCTAATTATGTTCTATGTTGATTCATGGAACACCCCTCGAAATCCCGTTCTCCGGTGGCACCGAGACCGAGCCCCGCTTCTGGTACTGGCATGGGGCATCCGGTCACCGCTACATCCACTCCGTCTACCGGCCGGAGACCTGTCCGCCGCTGCCGGGCGCCGTCTTTCTGGCGGTGAAGAGCCTTGGCAATCTGCGCACGGTGCTGGGCGCCGGGCGTTTCGCCGGGCTCTGGGACGTCAATATCCCCGCCGACAACGCCGCTCACTGGGCGAGCCTCGGCGCCAATGAGATCCATGTCCATCTGCTGGCTCGCGACGAGGTGGAAGCGCGCCGCATCGCCGCCGATCTCAGGGCGGCGCTCGCGGTCGGCGTCACCGTCTCCGCGGAAGAGCCCGCGCGGCTGGAACGAAAACAAGAGCCCGCGCGCCGGGGCCACACGGCAAGGACACCCGGCGCTCTGGCCGCGTAAGTTGTGTATTGCGTACGCTCCGGAGCGCTTCCCGCCAAAAGCCAGCCCCGGACTCGATCCGGGGTTGCTCGACTTTGGCGATAAGGAAGCGCTCCAGAATTATGAGCCAGAGCCTTTTCACCCACTCGGATCTATGATCCGAGTGGGAAGGCTCTGGTGAGCGGGATGTGCACGTCCCGCTCTTCTCCTTTTTTGGTATTACGCCGGCGTAGTTTCGGTGCGGCAGTGCGAAGCGCTTGGCGGGGACGTGCGGATCTGGCTTATGGAATCCGCGACTTCAGGGACCTAGCCTAAGCAGCGCATGCGCGAGCTTCTCCAGGGGATGATCGCGAATGCCCTGCTCGCGCAAATGCTGCACCGTGTTCAGCACATAGTCGGCGCATGAGCCGGACTGGCCATGGCCCTGGCGCACGTGATGCAACTGGTCCTCGAGACCGAGCCGCCCGGCATATTGCCGGTGCGTGCGGTTCACCGCAAAGAACAGCGCCGGCACCTTGCGCGCCTCCTCGTGCCGAGCCGCGGCCGGCTCGGCTTTTTCTCCGTGCGTTCCCTTTTCGCCAAAGTCGCGCAACTTTGACGGGGAACGCTCCACCAGCCGCACCGGCTTGACCAGCTCGTGATACATGTTGGTCACCTGCTCGCGGGCGCGCAGATACTGCAACGCCTCCGCCCAGTCCGCGTCCGCCACCCGGAAGGCGATGCCGTGACAGGCGCCGCCGATATCGAGACCCAGAACCAGCCCCGGCCGGTCGGGCGTGCCGCGATACATGTGGGAGAGCATGCACAGGCTGCGGTGATAGCCATGGATCACGGCGCGCCGCCGCTCGGCGAAGCGGAAGCCCGGATTCCACATCAATGACCCGTAGCCGAACACCCAATTTTCGTGCATGGAGCGCCCTGTCTATAACCGAGCAAATCCCGCCAAAGTTGCAGACTTTGGCGATAAGGATTTGCTCCAATATATTGATTTAGCGCGAATCCTTTCGGCGAAGTGAGTCCACTTCGCCGGGATGCGCGCTGGAAAGCGGAACACACAATGGCGGAACGCCGGAGCCGGCCCTGGCCCATCATCCTGACCCTCATCGGCATCGTGCTCCTCGTGGTGCTGTGGTGCGCCTATTGGGTCATCGCCTCGGGCCTGCTGCGCGACCGGTTCGAAAGCGAGCGCGCCGAGCTCGCCCGGCGGGGCATCGCCTTCGACTGCAAGGCGGCGCAGTGGAGCGGCTTTCCCTTCCGTTTCGAGCGCGACTGCATCGCGCCCACGCTCGCGGCCGCAGGCGAGACGATCGCAGCGAAGAACCTGCTTCTCGTGCTCCAGGCCTATATGCCGAACCGCGCCGTGGCGCTGATCGACGGGCCGGTGACCACCGCCTCCGGCCTCACCGTCACCCATGAGCGCGCCATGGCGAGCGCGCGCTTTTCAGGCATGCGCGACTGGCAGGCCTCGCTCGAGCTGCCCAAGCTGCAGGCGCCCGCCTATGGCGCTGCGGAACGCCTGCTGCTCTCGGCCCGCGACACGGGCGGCGACCGTCTCGACGTGGCGCTCGACGCGACGGCGGCGGAAATGCTGCTCGGTCCCGGCCATCTGCTCAAGCTCGACGAAGCGGCGCTGGCCGCGAACCTGCCGCGCAAGATCATCGGCCGGGATCTCCTGGCGGCGCTCGCGGGAAGCGGCGAGAAGATCGGAATCGACTCGATACGCCTGAAGAAGGGCGATCTCGTCGTGACAGCCAAGGGCGAGATCGGCCTCAGCGCCGCGGGCCTCGTCGATGGCCGCCTCGTCACCACCAGCAACCGCCTCGATCTCCTGGTCGCCGAGCTCGAGCAGAATTTCGGCCTCAGCGCCAAGGACGCGCAGGCGCTCACCACCATGATCGGCCTCCTGCAGCCCGGCAAGACCACCGACGTCACGCTCGACCTCATCGCCAAGGACGGCAAGCTCTATTGGGGACCGGTGAAACTCACCGAGCTGCCGCCGGTTCTGTGAGCTGAAAGGATCGCCCCCTCAAACACTTCATGCTGAGGTGCGAGAGCGTGATGGGATTAGGATAGTTTATACCCTCTGTGCATGAAGTAATTTGCGCACTCGTTTGGGGTGATGGTTCTGAGGATGTCTGCGATGGCCCCGCAGACAGCGTCTGGGGTTCGCGCCGCGG
>JBFWNN010000102.1:0-16111 GCA_050251035.1 Parvibaculaceae bacterium | reverse complement strand
TGGTCTTGTTGCCGAAATCGGCCTTGCCGCGCGCCTTGACGGCCTCGACCGCGGCGGCGAGCGCGCGCGCCGCATCGGCGAGCGTCGGCTCCGCCGGCAATTCCTTGCCGAGCGTCATGAACAAGGTTCCATAGAGCGGGCCCGATGCGCCGCCCACCTTCATGACCAGCGTCATGCCGACAGCCTTCAGCGCCTCCGGCAGGGGCTTCGCCAGGATCGCCGCTCTGTCCGCCAGAACGGCCTCGAAGCCGCGCTTCATATTGAGGCCGTGATCGGCATCGCCGATGGCGGAATCGAGCACCGTCAACTCCTCCGCATGGGTGATGATGCGGTCCGCCACTTCGTCCAGCACTCGGCCCAGATCCAGCGTCATTCAGTCCATCCTCAATCTCAGGCCCGCACGATCGAAATAGAGCGGCTTCAGCACGGCGACCGCCAGCTGATCGCCGGATTTGAACGGCGTATCGGGCGGCGCGCACATAGCACTGGTCGCATCCGCCTGTTTAGTAATTTTGTTTATTAGACCGCCTATCACTAAACAATGCAAGTCGGTATCAGTGCGATTGCTAGCACCTGCTTGCTGCAATACGGTAAGATGATGAATTCAAAAGTTTAGCCTTTTGTTCAGTTGACCTGGCACCACGCCAAGTGCGTTGAGGCCGTATATATGATATTTTCGTGAATGGGCTCGGCGTCGAGTTCGAAAACAGATCTCGCACGTAAACAAACTCAGGCGTCACAAGCTTTTGGAGTTACGACCATGAAGACCGTCACCGTCCTCGCCGCCACCGCGGTGCTTTTCGCGTTCCTGGCCCCCGACACCGGCGCCGAGGCGAAGGTCCGTGTCCGCATCAAGGACCGCCATGACAATTGGAAGCTCTCCTGCAACACGGCGCGGCACAAGGTGCGCGAGCTGGGTTACAAGACGGTCAAGGTGAAGAGCTGCCTGTCGACGGTCTATTCCTTCTACGCGGTGCGGAACGGGCGCACCCATGTCTTCTACGTGCATTCGCGCACCGGCGCCATCTGGCGGGGCTGACAGGACCCGCGCGCGACGACTGTCCGTCACATGCGCTTCACCGGGCCGGCGCTCTTCAGCAACGCCACGAGCTCGCTCTGCTGGCGCGTGCCGGTCTTGGCGAAGACACGCTCGAGATAGCCGCGGCCGGTCTTGATGGAAATGCCGCGCTCGACCGCCGCCTCCTTCAGCGTCATGCCCGATGCCAGCGCCGAGGCCAGCTGCGCCTCGGCCGGCGAAAGGTCGAAGAGGCCGGTGAGGAGGGTTGGCGAAGGCACCAGCGTGCTGGCGGCCACGGCCGTGACGGCGACGAGAATATTCGCGCCCGAGAAGATGTCATGCGCGGCGCGCCGCAGGGTGAGCACATGCAGGACGGCCGCCTCCCCCTCCTCGTCATGCGCCGGAACCGGTATGGAGCGCACCACGGGCTCGCCGGCATGATCGATTGCGGCAAGCGCATCCTGGAAGAGCCCGTTTGCGGCCGCATTGGCCAATGTCAGCCGGCCATGGGCGGCGGCCAGAAAGCTTCGATCGAGCCCTTCCAACAGCCGGTTGGCCGCCAGGATCCGGCCGGTCGCGCTCAAGACTGCCGCCGGCAAGCCGATGGCTTCCAGCGCCGAGACCGTAGTCTGGGCGCGTTCGAGGCCGAGCCGGACGCTTATCAGGCTGGCGCGCGCCAGATGCGGGCGGACGCCGTCCAGCAAAGCCAGCACCGCCGAAGCGGGCCGGTCATTGTCGCGCCAGCGTTCAAAGGTGATGGTCACGAACTCGCCGGTCGGCATGGGGATGATGGTGCCGACCTGACCGGCGAGCCCGGCAGCTTCCATCATCTGCCGGCGCTCGCCATCCCGTTCCAGCACGTCCCGCGGGATGAAATCCGCCTCATGCACAAAAGACGGACATGACGCGGTCAGGCAATAGGAGATGGCCGCGCTCTGCCGCAGACCACCTTGCGCGTGGTACGCCGCGAGCGTGTCACGAAAATAGTCAGTCGCGAGAAATCTCGCCTCGCCGCCATCTCTCAGGGCCAGGAGCGTCGCGGATGCCGAGTTCGATGCATCGCACAGGATCTGCAGGGCATCCGGCCAGAGCTCGGGCACGAAGGCCGCTTCATAGATATGGTCGATCAGCTGGGATCTCGAGTCGGCGTCCATGTCGCGGACTGTCGCCGGCCCGTGCCCGCCCGTCAACAGACTGGTGCGTCGTGATCGATTTTACATAGCGTCAGGACGACGTGGCAGACTTGCTACGCTGCATCCCGAAACTTCCATGAATTGCGCCGTCGTCGACTCGACCCCTTTCGCACAGCGGATACGAGCTATCCGGCGAAAGGCGTGCAGGGCAGCCCCGCGACATCGACGGGGCTGCGCAGCAGGGCGCCGTCCCAGTCCGTGACGCTGTCGCCGAGCCCCGAGCGCGCCGAGGTCACATAGAGCGTCTTCAGATCGTCGCCGCCGAAAACGCAGGAGGTCGGCTGCTGCACCGGCACGTCGATGACGCGGTCGATGCTGCCGTCGGGCGCATAGCGGATGAGGCAGGAGGCACCCCAGCGCGCAGTCCACAGGCAGCCTTCGCTGTCGAGAGCAGAGCCGTCGGGATCGCCGCGGTCTTTGGTGTCGGCGAAGACGCGGCGGTTGGCGATCTCGCCCTTGTCTCTGTCCCAGTCATGGACCCAGATCACGCCGGCCCGGTTGTCGGCGAAATAAAGGCGTCCACGCACCTCGTCCCAGACGAGCGTGTTGGAGATGCCGACACCCGTCACCATCCGGGTGACCGAGCCGCCGGGCGCGATGCGATAGAGGGCGCCGGTCGCGTCCGTGATCGGCACGTCTTCGCCTCGCGGACCGATATTGTTCTGCATCGTACCGAGCCAGAAGCGGCCTTGACCGTCGACGCGCGCCTCGTTCGACCGGTTGCCGGGGACATTCTCTTCCGGCACGACGAAACGCTCCTCCCGGCCGGTCTCGGGATCGAAAAAGACGAGGCTATGCGCCTTCACCACCAGGAGGCCGCCCTGCTCGCGCGGCACCACGGCGGTCACCGGCTCGCCGAAGCGCCAGACGCGTGTCTCCCCGCTCGCAAGATCCAGCGACCAGGCTTCGCCGGCGATGATGTCGGCCCAGTAGAGAACACGCGCCGCATGATCGTAGAACGGGCCTTCGCCCAGCTTGAAGCGGCGGGAGCCCAGGACAGATTCGAACTGCATGCGAGACTCACTCGATGGGCCGGTTGTGGTTGCGGAAAACGCGTCTCAGCGCCGCGACATCGCGGTTGCGCACGGCTTCCGTCATGGCAAGGTGTTCTTCATAGAAGCGCTTCCAGATCGTGGGATCGCCCAACAGGACATGTGTTCGCGACGTGAGCCTGGCCGCGATGAAGGAGCGGATCGTTTGCAGGAAGAAACTGTCGCCAATGGCCTCGAGCCGTTCATGGATCTGATAGTTGGTGCGAAGATATCGCACCTTGTCGCCGCTTTGATAGGCCTTGGTGAGCCTCAGTTCCAGGATTTCGAGCTCGGTGATGTCATCCTGAGTGGCCTCTCGGCAGATACGCTCGGCCAGGATGTCGTCGACCGCCGACACGATGCGCAGGCCGGTATGGTATTCTTCATCGTCGATGACGCCCACGCGGGCGCCCTTGTTGGGGATTATCTCCACAAAGCCGCGTGATTCCAGCATCCGGAGGGCCTCCCGCATGGGCGTTCGCGAAACCCCGAACTGGCGGCTCAGGCCCTGCTCGGTCACCTGGGTTCCGGGCGGCAACTCGCCCAGATAGATCAGGTCGCGCACCTTCTCATAGAGTTGGGCCGAGAGGGTGGCGCTCCCCATGCTCTGGTCGAGCTTCATCGCCTGGTCGTTTTCGCCCGCCGGCGCATGAAGCGACGTCTTCCGGCCGACTTTCTTCGCAGGCATTCAATGACTCTCCGTTATCACATCACAACGCGCAAACGGCACTTCATCTCGGCTTCCCATCATCTTGCGCCAGGAGGTGCATATCACGTGGACTCCATAGAAGCGCGCCCGTGTCACCGAGCGCGGGGGGCGCCGCCGTCCGCAGATGACTTGTAATCATGCCGAAGCCATGGGCGTCAACGCGAACACGATGATACTCGCCGCAATATTCGATTCCGGCAACCGTGCCCAGCAGCCCGCCGGACCCGTTCCCGGCGACAAAGGCGACCGCTTCCGGGCGCAGGGCGAAAGATAGGCGGCAGCCATCCTCGACACCTTCTTCGCCATGCGGCACGGCAATATCGCCGACCCGCAAATGCGGCATGCCGTTCCGGCGCACGCTCTCACCGGCGATGACATTCGCGCAGCCCATGAATTCCGCCACAAAACGATTGCGCGGCCGTAGATAGAGATCCGATGGCGAGGCTGATTGCTCGGCACGCCCCTTCGCCATGACGACGATGTAGTCGGACATGGACAAAGCCTCTTCCTGATCGTGAGTTACCATGATGGTCGTGATGCCGATGGCGCGCTGCAATGCGCGCAGCTCCTGGCGCAGTGTTTCCCGCAATTGGCGGTCGAGAGCGCCGAGCGGCTCGTCGAGCAGCAGGAGCGACGGCTCGAACACGATGGCGCGCGCCAGCGCGACGCGCTGCTGCTGACCGCCCGAGAGCTCCGACGGCAGCCTGTCGGCCAGGCCGTCGAGCTTCACGAGCCGCAACACGTCATCGACCCTGCCTGCCGCAGTTTCGGGCGCGAGGCCGCGCACCTCGAGGGGAAAGGCGATATTGTCCCTGGCGCTGAGATGCGGGAACAGGGCGTAGCTCTGGAACACCAGGCCGATATTGCGGGCATTTGCCGGCTGACCGGTCAGATCGACGCCATCGATCAGAATGCGTCCGGCACTCGGCTTGGTCAGCCCCGCGATCATGTTGAGAACCGTGCTCTTGCCCGAGCCGCTAGGTCCCAAAAGCGAGACGAAGGCGCCTTCCTGCACCTGCAGATTGAAGTCATCCACCGCGAAGCAGTCGCCGTAGCGCTTGGAGAGTCCCGTCAAAACAAGCTTGTCGTTCATGCGTGATCCATCAGTCTTGCGCCCAATCCGCGAGGTGACGCCGCAATACATGTTTCGGCCCGAAGTAATCCACGCGGCTGACTTCCGTGAAGCCGAGCCGATGATAGAGCGAATTCTCCCCGACCGCCGTCGCCAGAAACACTTCGTCGAAGCCGAGCCTTCGGGCATGGCCGCAGAGATGCCGGCACAGACTGCCCGCGAGGCCGAGGCCGCGAGCTTTCTCGTGCACATAGACATTGCAGATCCAGGGCGTGGCGCCCGGCAGAAAATCGTAGCTGTCGCTGACGCGCAATGACGCCAGGCCTGCAGGGGCGCCCTGGATGGCGGCAAAAAAGGTCGCCGGCAATTTGTCGGGATCATCTGCCGGATCATAGCGGGCGCATGTATCCGCCCAGTTCCGGCGCATGGGGAGTGACCACTCGAAATAGACCCAGCTCGCGAATACCGGCGCAAGCTCCGGACGCGACTTCAGGGCCGCGATCTCGACGCCCGTTTTTGGCAGCGACTGCTTCATCATCGTTCCCTCGACCACGATCCCTCTTGTAGCGCGGCGACGATGCTTGACGTGCCGAAGTTTTGGTGTACATGTATACATGAGTACAAACAAGCCAAATAGACAGCCCTGGAGAGGAACAATGGCCCTATCCCGCAGAACCCTCATGAAACTTGCCGGCTCATCGGCTGTCGCAGCCGCAGCGCCAACGGCGCTCCTCTCCCCCGCTCGCGCCGCCACGGCGGAACTCGTCATCGCCCAGTCGGGTGGACAGGCCGGCGAAGCCTTGAAAATCGCCTATGCCGCGCCGTTTACCGCCAAGACCGGTGTCCCGGTTCGTTTCGTGGGGCTCGAATCCGCTCTCGGCGAGCTCAAGGCCATGCTTCAATCGGGCACCACCGACCGGCATGTCTGGGACGTCGAGCTGGCCGATGTCCTCTCCCAGCCCGAACTGTTCGACGACCTCGATTGGGATGCGATCGCGCCCGAGCCCATCTTCCCGGAAGCCAGGCAAGCCAAGGCGATCGGACGGCATTACTATTCATATGTCATGTCCTGGAACAGCAAGGCCAAGCCGATCGCCACCTGGGCGGAGTTCTTCGATACCGAGAAATTCCCCGGCCGGCGCGCGATGATGTCCTATGATGCCTATGCTCAGCTCGAAGCGGCGCTCCTGGCGGATGGGGTTCCCGCCGACAAGCTCTATCCCCTGGATGTCGACAGAGCCTTTACGTTTCTTGAAGCCAACAAGCACAAAGTGGCCGTCTGGTGGGACAGCGGCTCGCAGGCCGCGGAACTGGTGACGACCGGCGAGGTCGACTACGCTCTCATCTATTCCGGCCGCGTGGCCTACAGCAAAGACGCCGGCATGACCTACAATCAAGGCATCAGCGTTCTCAACTATCTGGCGATCACCAAGGGCCTCGATGCCGAGACGAAAGCGTCCGCGATGAAGTTCTTCCATGAAATGACCGTGCCCGAGAACGAACTGAAGGCCGTGGAGACCATCGCCTATTCAGGTCCGAGCGTTGGTCTCGACGCCCTCCTGAACGACGAGCAGCGCAAGACCTTGCCGTCCTCGGCCCAGAACCGCGCCGTCCAGATTCCGATCGACTCCGCCTGGTGGACCAAGAATCGGGCCGCCGTCGACAAGCGGTGGACGGCATTCAGGGCAAGCCTTTAGACTTGCCCTCGCATCGGGCAAGCGGATTTCATGGTCTCGTCTTCGGTCAGGAGCTATATCGCACTCACAGCGCCACTCGTCCTGTTCCTGGCGGTGGCCCTGCTGATACCGCTTGTCGGCATCATCACCGTCAGTTTCCAGGCGGAGCCCCACTTCACCTCCAACTATGCCGAGATCATATCGTCGCCGGTCTACCTGAAGGTTATCGGAATGACGGTGCTTCTCGGCGTCATCGTCAGTCTGGTCACCACCGCCATGGCCTTCCTGTTCTCGCTGTGGGTGCTGCGCCTGCCGCCGTGGTGGAAACTCGTCGTCGTGGCCGGCATCGTGCTGCCGTTCTTCATCAGCTATCTGGTGCGCGCCTTGAGCTGGATCCCGATCCTCGGTTTCAACGGCCTGTTCAACCGGGTGCTCCTGACACTGGGGTGGGTCGATGCGCCATTGGCGCTGATCTACAATCCTGCCGCCGTCGTCCTTGGAACCGCGAATGTCCTGTTCCCGGTCGCCGCCTTGCCGCTCCTTGCTGCCTTTCACAAGGTCGACAGGCGGCTCCTTCAGGCCGCGGAGAGCCTTGGCGCCTCGCGCCGGGTTGCATTCAAGCGCGTCTTCCTACCCCTGGTGCGCCGTGCGACGATGTCCACGGCGATCATGATCTTCGCCATTGCCACCGGCTTTTATATCACGCCTTCGGTGCTCGGCGGCGGCAAGGTGCTCCTCGCCCCCAATCTCATCGAGCTCCTGATCCATCGCCGCGGCGAATGGGGGCCGGGCTCGGCACTGGCGGTCTTTCTCCTTGTCGTCTTCATCCTCTCGATCGGGCTGGCGCGCCGGTTCGGTGGCACGCCGCATAGAGCGAGGCGCCCGTCATGACGGGCCGGCCGACCTCGTCTTCACGACGAAGCGTGGTCCCACCGCTCGGGACGCTCTTCGACATCAATCTCGCTTTGTTCGGCGTCATCGTGCTCGGCTTCGTCCTGATGCCCGTTTTCGTGGTGTTCGTGGTGTCGCTGACGGCAGGTGAAAGCTTCGCCATCCCGACCGGCGGACTGTCGCTGCGCTGGTATGCGACATTGTTTTCTGACGCTCAGTGGCGCGAAGCGTTCGGCAATTCCCTTGTCGTCGGCCTGTTCTCGACCTCGGGAGCATTGGCCCTCGGCGTGCCCGCCGCCTATGCGGCGGTGCGCTACGGTGTCAGAGGGAAGCCACTGGTCGAGGCCCTGGCCTTGAGTCCGTTGCTGCTGCCGACCGTTGCCATTGCCGCCGCACAGTATCTCCTGCTCGCCAAGCTGCAGATCGGCGGGACCATCCTCGCCATCATCATCACGCACATCGTTTATGTGATGCCCTTTGTCTTCATCATTTGCGGGCTTGGCGTCAGCGCCATCGACCCGCAGCTGGAGGCGGCGGCCTTCTCGCTCGGCGCCGGCCGCTGGACGATCTTCAGGCGCATTCTGCTTCCCAACATGATGCCGAGCGTCATCGCGGCCGCTTTGCTCTGCTTCGTCAGCAGCTTCGATGAGTTGGTGCTGGCGCTGTTCGTCGGCGGCGGCATCCGCACCGTGCCGTTGACCATTCTCGGTGAGCTTAAATACGAGCTGAAACCGACGATCGCGGCACTCAGCACCGCGCTCAGCCTGTTCACCGTCGGATTGGCCTGTTCCGCCGTCCTGTTCATGCGCCGCGGCAAGGTCAAGCTCGCCGGCATCTTCAGTCCATCACGTTAAGCTGCCCACGACGGAAATCGATCATGACATATGAATTTCTCGCCAACCGCATGTACCGGATGCCCACGCATTTCGGACCGACACTGGGTCCGCGCCAAGGCCCCAAAGGCGGGCGCCATGACTGGAGCCTGCACGAATTCGACGCGCTGAGCCTCTATTTCCGCTCCGAGCGGTCTGCCCTCGAGGCCCTGCTGCCACCCGATTTCGAGCTTCATGAGGACCCGGTCGTCACCATCAGCTTCGCCTATTTGCGCAACCTGCCCTGGCTCGCGGGCCGCGGCTACAACACCTTGGGTGTCCGCATCCCGGCCCGTTATGTCGGAGTCCATGAAACGGCCATCGGCAGCTTGAGCCTCGTCCTGTGGGAGAACATGGCCGATCCGATCATCACCGGGCGGGAAGAGCTCGGCGTCGCCAAGATCTATTGCGATATTCCGCCGCCGCGCGCCACGCCGGGAAAGCTTCAGTGCGAAGCCTCCTGGTGCGGCTTCCGCTTCATCGAGCTGACCATGGAAGGCCTGCATGATGTCGATCCGGCAAGGGAGCGATTGGACCCGGGGCCCGATACGGATGGCAATCTGCTGCATTTCAAATATTTTCCGCGCACCGGCGAATGGGGCAAAGCCGACGTCGCCTATGCGACCCTGACGCCGCCGGTCGCCGACGGCACTGTCGCCACGGCGCGCAAGGGCACCGGAACGCTCACCTTCCACAGGCCACGCTGGGAAGACATGCCGACGCAATATCGCATCGTGAACATGCTCGCCGACCTGCCGCGGCTGGACGTGCTGGGGGTTTCGGAAATCACCATTCGCGGCGGCAATTTCGATCTCTACGCACAGCGCGCCTTGTCATGATCCAAGCGAGTTGTGCGACTTCATTGCCGGCAATCGGCCGTGCCGATGTCAAGACGATCACCTGCGTCGGCATCGGCGTGATCGGAGCGAGCTGGGCGAGCTTCTTCCTGTCGCGAGGCTTCCGGGTGCGGGCCACCGATGTCGACCGCACCGCCTTCGATCGCGCTCTCCCGGCGATCGCCACCAGCATGGCCGATCTCGGCGATCTCGGACCGATTGCAGACGACTGGCAGAGCCGCCTGCATTTCGAAGGCGACCTCGAAGCCGCTGTGCACGGCGCCGACTTCATCCAGGAAAACGGCCCGGAGCAACTGCCGCTCAAATGCGCCGTGTTCGAGAAACTCGATCGCTTCGCGCCGCCCGATGTCGTGATCGCCTCCAGCACGTCCGGCATTCCCATGTCGAGGATCCAAGACGCATGCCGCCATCCGCAGCGCTGTGTCGTCGGGCATCCGTTCACCCCGGTGCATCTCATCCCTCTCGTCGAGGTCGCCGGCGGCCATGCGACGGACCCGTCCGCCGTCGCATGGGCGCTCGGCTTCTACCGGAGCATCGGCAAGAAAGTAGCGCATGTGCGCAAGGATGTGCCGGGTTTCATCGTCAATCGCTTCCAGACTCTCGTCCTCCAGGAAGCCCTGAGCCTGGTCAAGAACGGCGTCGCCACCGTCGCCGAGATCGACGAAGCCTTCATCAACGGGCCGGGCCTGCGCTGGGCGCTCTATGGTCCCTTTGCCTTGACCGCGTTCTCCGCCGGAGAGGAGGGTCTGGGCGTCGCGCTGCGCCGCTACAAATCCCACCGCGACAATGTGCTCGCCTCGATCACACCCGTCGACGTCGATGAGAGTCTCATCGAAACTGTCGCTGAACAAGTCGATGCGCTTTCCCGGTCCACAACTCCTCAGGAAGCCCTGCGCAAGCGCGACCGCTGTCTCGTGAAACTGCTCCAGGCCATATGACGACGACGATGGCTGCATCGACGTCTGGGCTACGTCCCTGACCGGCTGTTGCCGTCTTTCGCCGCCGCTTCGCCACTGTGACGATAAGGGGTCCTGCTGCCATCGACGGGATCGACGATCACGATCTCGATTGTTTCTTTTCTATCCGCAACGTCTTCGAGCATCTCCTCGGCCGCAGCCTCGATCTCTTCCGACGCGCTCACCAGCTTGAGGAACATCGCCTGCGCCCTGGCCTCACCCCTCGATGCGGCGGCCGCCAGCGACCGGAAGACCGCCTGGGCCATAGGCAGCGTGACCTCGCGGCCGTCCTCATTGACCGTCACCGGCCTGTAAGCCTCTTCCAGCATGAGAGACGCCAGGCGTTCGGCCGGCGGCCGCGGCCTGCTCCTGGTGCCCTTGGGCTTGCCGTTGGGATTGCCGGACCGGCCTTTGCGAAACTGTGTCTCCTGCGGCGGCCGGCGATAGCCCACGCCGGCGGGATAAGTCTGTGAAGTCGGGTCCTGCGTCATCGGATCACCTCGTTTCCACTTTACCGAGGCCTGCATTTTGTTCTATATTTGTTCCTATGACAAGGTGACTGATATCGGGAAAAGTAGAGAATGGGTTCGATGCTGACAGCGGTGGAGCACGAGAAAATTCCCTGGTCCAGAACATGTGGACCCGTCAAGCCTTTGATATTGCTGAGGCCGGCTCGTTTTCACGAAAATTCCCTGATAATCCCTGATATTCCCTGAAACCAGAGGTTTTTTGAAAACCATTTGACCTATTCCTCCACAGGTGTAGCCTCCAGTCCCAGGGGAAGGGAAAAACGCTGGTCCATGGCGCTCAGAGGCACCAATCAGGAATCGGGACGGCCGTACAACCGCAAGATCGTGCTCGAGACGATCCGGCTGCACGGCCCCGTCGCCAGGGCCGAGATCGCCCGCCGGGTCGGCCTCACCGTCCAGACCGTCTCCACCATCATCCGCGAGCTCGAGCTCCAGGACTTCATCCTGGGCAGCCGCGAGGAGCCGAAGGGCCGTGGCTATCCTGCAACAGCCCTCAGCCTCAATCCGGAAGGCGGCTTCGCCATCGGCGCCAATGTCTCGCCGATCGGCCTCGACGTGGCGCTGGTCAATCTCGCCGGCGACATCATCGGCCAGATCGGACGCGAGATCGTCAATCCGGAGCCCGATGTCGCCTTCGCCGCGATCGCCGCCGCCGCGACCGAGCTGCGCCGCCTGCGCCCCACGGGCCGCATGCTCGGCCTCGGCATGGCCATGCCCGGCCCGTTCGACGTCGAAGCCATGAGCTTCGTCGGGCCGACGACGCTCCAGGGCTGGAAGGACGTGCCGATCGCCGAACGGCTCCATGCCGCGACCGGCCTTCCCGCCTATGTCGGCGGCGACGTCGCCTCGGCGGCGTTGAGCGAGCGGCTCTACGGCGCCGGGCGTGCCTTGCATGAGTTCTATTATCTCTATCTCGGCTTCGGCACCGGCGGCCGGCTGGTCCATGAAGGCCAGGTGCTGACCGGCGTGCGCGGCAATGCCGGCGAGATCGGCCATGTGCCCTTCATCCCCGACGGCGAGCTGTGCCCGTCCTGCGGCAATCGCGGCTGCCTCGAGCGCTATCTTTCGGTCGAGGCCTATGACCGGCGCTCGAAGATCGTCGGCGAGGACGGCTGGATCGCGGAAGCGGCCCCCATGCTGCGCATCGCGATCCTCGCCATCGAGAACATGTTCGATCCCGAAACGATCATCTTCGGCGGCCTCGCCCCCGAAGGTGTCATGAAGAAGCTGGCGCGCGCCGCCGAACCTTTGCTGCCCTCGGTCGCCGCGCGGCGCGACCGCGGCATCCCGCGCCTCACTCTGTCGATCACCGGCAAGGCGGCGCTCCTGCGCGGCGCCGCGGCGCTCGCCTTCTCCAACGTGCTCAAGCCGCGCATCGGCGCCGGCGGCGATGACGACAAGGATCCCCTCATGCCCAGACCCAAGGACGAGAAAGCCGCGTGACCGACACCACCCCGCTCCTCCGCCTCGACACCATCACCCGCAATTTCGGCGCCATCGAAGCCCTGCGCGGGGTCAGCTTCGACATCGGCCGCGGCGAGGTGGTGGCGCTGCTCGGCGACAACGGCGCCGGCAAGTCGACTCTGGTCAAGATCATCTCGGGCGGGCTCGAAGCGACCTCGGGCCGCATGATCTTCGACGGCGAGGAGCGCAAGTTCTCGTCCCCCGCCGAGGCCAAGGCGGCCGGCATCGAGACTGTCTATCAGGACCTGTCGCTGTGCACCAATGTCGACGTCGTCGCCAATTTCTTCATGGGCCGCGAGATCGTGAAGCGCTATTTCGGCATTCCGGTCATCCAGGAAAAGGCCATGTATGACGCGGTCGAGAAGGCGCTCGGCAACGCCGGCACGCGCATCCCTTCGCTTAGGACCAATGTCGAGCATCTCTCCGGCGGCCAGCGCCAGGCGATCGAGCTCAATCGCTTCGTCCATTGGGGCGGCAAGCTGGTGTTGCTCGACGAGCCCTTCGCGGCGCTGGGCGTCGAGCAGACGCGGCGCGGCCTCGACATGATCAAACGTGTCGCGGCGCAAGGCATCGGCGTCGTCATCATCACCCATATCATGGCGCAGGCCTTCCAGGTCGCCGACCGCATGGTCGTGATCCGCCAGGGCAAGGTCGCGGGCGACGTGGCGCGCGACCAGACGACGCCGGACGAGGTCATCAGCATGATCACCGGCGAGGCCTTGATCGGTCGGACCAAGGAGGCGAGGGCCGCGGGATGATCGCACAACTCAAAATTCCCTCTCCCCCTGCGGGGGAGAGGGTCAGGGTGAGGGGGAACCGACGGAGAGATTCTGAGGCAATGCCAGAACGATTGCCGTCCGTTCCCCCTCACCCTCCCAATGCCTTCGCATTGGGCCCCTCCCTCTCCCCCGTCGGGGGCGAGGGTGAGAACAGTGTTGCCTGAACAAACCAAGGAGGAAGTCACAATGAAACGTCTGTTGAGTGCCTTGCTGGGCGGCCTGGCGGTCGCCGCCATCGCCTTCACCGCGCCCGCCTTCGCGCAGTCGAAGGGCAAGATCTACTACATGGTGCCGACGCTGCTCGATGAGTTCCAGACCGAGTCGGTCAAGGCGATCGAGAAGTTCGTCACCGACGTCGGCTATGAGGCGGTGACCCTCAATGCCGACAACAAGACCGACCTGCAGCAGAGTCAGATGAACGACGTCATCAATCTGAAGCCGGCGGCCATCGTGCTCGCCGCGGTCGACTTCAACGCACTCAAGCCGTCGATCGAGAAAGCCCGCGCCGCCGGCATCCCGGTCATGATTTTCGACCGGCAGATCACCTCGACGCCGTCCGACTTCACCTCGGTCGCGGGCACCGTCGAGATCGGCTATGTCGCGGCGGGCGAGATCCAGCGCCTGCTCAAGGAGAAGAAAGGCGACGTGAAGGGCAAGATCCTTCAGGTGCTGGGCGACCCGGCCGACCCCTACACGCTCGACATCCAGAAGGGCTTCGAGGAGAAAATGAAGGAGTTCTCGGGTGTCCAGATCATCTCGCTGCCGGCGATGCAGTGGGAAGCCTCCAATGCGGGCTCCATCGTCGCCGATCAGCTGGTCGCCAATCCCGACATCGACCTGATCTTCGTCCACGCGGCGCATCTCGCCGTCGCCGCCGTCGCGTCGATGGAAGCCAAGGGCAAGAAGCCGGGCGATATCATGCTGGTCTCGTCGAACGGCGCTCCCGTCGGCCTCGACCTCATCCGCAAGGGCTGGGAGAATGTCGAAGTCGAGCAGCCGCTCTACGCGCAGGCCGCGGCGATCGCCATGTTCGCCGACAAGGTGGTGAACAAGCAGGAACTGAAAGCCGGCACCTACAATGTGCTCGGCCTCGAGTCGACGCTCACCATCGAGAGCTGGGGTCCCAATCTCAAGATCCCGGGCGCCGCCATCACCAAGGACAATGTCGATGAGGCGCGCTTCTGGGGCAATCTCAAGGCTCCGGCCGACCCGGTGAAGCCCGTCGAATAGACGGATAAAAATGCTTCCCTCTCCCGTCCGCAGGATGGGAGAGGGTGCCCGAAGGGCGGGTGAGGGCTCTTTGCCTGTATGCCTGTCCGCTGATTGAAGAGCCCTCATCCGGCCTTCGGCCCCCTTCTCCCATGCGTACCGTGCGGGAGAAGGGAAGAGCCCCTACGGAGTTTCCTATGATCAGTTCCCAGCAGAGAGCGCTCATCGAATTCGTGCTCGACAATCTGGTCTGGTTCATGCTCGCCATCGTGCTGGTGGTGTTCTCGATCGCCATTCCGAATTTCTTCCAGATCGGCATCTTCGCCAATATCGTCGAGCAGTCGACTTTCGTCGGCGTCATGGCCATCGGCCTCGCCATCGTCGTCATCGCCGGCAACATGGATCTCTCGATCGAATCGACGACGGCGCTCGCCGCCATGGTGACCGGCATCTTCTTCGCCTCGCACGGTATCGGCCTGGGCTTCGGGGCGACACTCGGATGGTTCGTGCTGCCCTTGTCGCTCGCCATCGCGATCGCGGTCGGCGCCGTCATCGGCGGCATCAACGCCTGGCTCGTGGTCAAGCTCAGGATGAACGCCTTCATCGTGACGCTCGCCGCCTATATCTGGGTGCGCGGCCTGGTGGTGGCCATCTCGGGCGGCCGCTCGGCCCAGGACCTCGCCCCCGAGATCCGCTTCATGGCCATCCAGACGTTCCTCTATATTCCGCTCATCGCCTGGATCGCGATCCTGTGCTTCGTCGTCTTCACCTTCATAATGCGCAAGACGCCCTTCGGCCGGCACATCACCATGATCGGCGGAAATTCCGTGGCGACGTTCCGCGCCGGCATTCGCGTCGACCGGCTGGTCGCGATCAGTTTCGTGCTGGCCGGCGCCATTTCGGGACTTGCCGGCTGGCTGCTGGCGATCAGAACCTCGGGCGCCACCGCCAATCTCGGCGTCGGCATGCTGTTCAATGCCTTCGCCGCGGTGGTGATCGGCGGCGTCAGTCTCAAGGGCGGCATCGGCCAGCTGCCCGGCGTCTATGCCGGCGTGCTCCTGATCTATTCCATCCATACCGCCATCAATCTCATGGGCTTGCCGGCGCATTACACCCAGATGATCCTGGGCGGCATGGTGCTCGCCGCCGTTCTCCTCGACACGGTGAAGCTCTCGATCCGGCAGAAGCTCGCATGACACGTCGCCTGGAGAACAGAAGCGCGCTCGTCATCGGCGCGGCGCGCGGCATCGGCGCCGGCGTCGTCGAGCGTTTCATCGCGGCAGGGGCCGAGGTCGTCCTTGCCGACAGCGAGGTCGAGGCCGGCCGGGCCACGGCGCAGCGCCTCGGCGCCGGCTTCATCGAGACCAACATCGCCCACGCCCAGGATGCCGACGCCGCCGTCGCCTTTGCTGTCGCGCGCTTCGGCGGCCTCGACATACTGGTGCAGAATGCCGGCATCTATCCGTGGACGCTGATCGAGAACATCGCGCCCGAGGAATGGGACAGGGTAATGGCGGTCAACCTCAAGGGCACCTTCCTCGCCGCGCGCGCCGCGCTCGCCGTGATGAAGCCCAGGAAATACGGGCGCATGGTCTTCACCTCCTCGATCACCGGTCCGCGCGTGACCAGCCCCGGCCACGGCCATTATTCGGCGAGCAAGGCCGGCATCAACGGCTTCATCAAGGCGGCGGCACTCGAATTCGCAAGCTACGGCATCACCGTCAACGGCGTCGAGCCGGGCAACATCCTGACCGAAGCCGTGGTCCAGCACCGCTCGCCGGCCTTCATCAAGGGCATGGAGGACTCGATCCCGCTGGGACGGCTCGGGACGCCCGCCGACGTCGCCAATGCGGC